>JADKCG010000014.1 GCA_016714745.1 Elusimicrobiota bacterium
TTGAAGGAAGCCCGCAGGCGTTCGGTCAGAACCGATTTATCCACGGATTTCCAACCGGGGATATAGGCCTCGGCCTCGATGATCGGTTGAACCCCGTTCCAACCCACGTTTTTGAGGGTGGTTCCAATGTTGCCGTTGAAATGGAGATAATCCGGATGGCTGTGGTAATCGAGCAGGTCGAACCCCTTGCTCTGCCAACGGTGAATGGTATTTTCCGCCCCCAAGTCCGATATCCCCACCAAAGCGGTGGGGCGCACCGCCTTGATCATGTCGCGGAAAACAAGGAAAAAACTTTCCCCTTGCCCGTAAAGGGTCTCGCGGCGTTGCCGGTAGGAGGGATCTTCCATGGCTTCGTCTTCCGAACGACCGTTGGTGTCCGGTTTCATGGAGACAAACTCGTTGACCAATTGCCAGACAACCCTGTTTTCCCGAACCAAGCCCCATTGCCCGTAGGGCTGAGCCGGGTCATAGACGACTTTGAAAAATTTGTCTCGGAAGAGATTCAAAAATTGGGCGCGCTTGGGGTTGGCGGGATCAAAAATCTCGGGGTGTTCGCCCACACCGCCGATCCATTCCCCGTCGGCAATGCGAAAATCGAAAAAGGTGAAAATAAGGCGGAACTTCACCTGTCGTTGTGATTCCACTTCTTCCACGATTCGGAGAAAAGCGTCCAGATCCGCGCGAAAGCGAGACTCATCGATGGAAATGTTCCCCGCCGCGTCAAAAAGGTTTCGCCCGTCGCCAAAAGGAGACATGATTCGAATTCCTTTTATGTTGTTGTCCGCGCACAGGTTCAACCAATCCCGCCACTTCTGAGATCCCCACGCCGAACTGAACCCAGAATGGTTATACCCCCATCCCGGAGGGACGCCCCCGATGGCCCACCCATAACTGAAATAGTCGAAATGGACGTTCACCCCAGAGAACGCGAGAAAATCCACGTCGCTCACAGCCGGAGTCGGATCCGTGCGCCAGCCGACCGGAGGAGCCGCCACAACGGCCCCGCCCATCCATAAAATGAAGAAAAAAGATAAAACGCGACGGACGTCACGAAACCAGTCAAAAAGAATTTTCATGGCAAGCGCTCCTCAAAAAATGAAATCCGATTTCCACACAATGATCGCGAATTCCAGAGCTACCCGCCTACGCCTTTTTGACAGTTTTGGGGAGCAATATTCCCAGGAGTGTTCGGGAATTCAACAATTCAGTTACTCCCCAGGTCCAGACCTTTCTCCCTCTCCCGCTCACGGGAGAGGGGCGGGGAGAGGGTGGGGGGTCCCGACGGTGAACCGATCGGAGACCTGGGTAGTCACACAATTCACTCATCCTACGGATTTCTAGGCGTTGAGAATGTCCGGCAGGCCCATAAGAAAATCCTTCAGGGGCCACACCTGGTGGGCTCCTTCCTGAAACCGCCGGTCCCCACCGTAAACCAAAAAAGTTTTCGCGTTCGGGTAATCCGTTCGAAAAGAGGAAAGTCCATGGAGGGATTTTCTGTCGTAACGCCTTCCGCGTTTAACCTCAATCCCAAAAAGGCCGCGGGGTCCGTAAAGAACGAAATCCACTTCGGTCCCATCGGAAGTACGCCAGTAGTAAATGCGATATCCCAACCCAAGAGCATCATTGATCGCGCGAATATTTTGGAAAAGAAGCGTCTCCGTGGCCGGGCCTTCCATTTCCTCGGGGGTATCCAGGGGACCGGAGGGACGAAGAGTCCGAAATACGCCCACATCAAAGAAGAAAAATTTAGAGTGGGACACCAAGCGCCTTTTCGCCTTTTTTGTAAAAACCGGAACGCGTTCGGCAATCAGTAAATCATCGAGGATAACAAAATAAGATTCAACCACTTTTCGATCCACTGAACATTCTCGGGCGACGGCGGATGTATTTAAAGGGCACGCCTGTGAAAAACTGGCCGCTTCCAAAAAACGGGCAAAAGACATCAGGTTGCGCGTCAAACCTTCCTGGCGAACCTCCTCGTCCAAATATGTTTTAACGTAAGTCGCCAGATAATCCTCAGCGTCTTTTGTTTGGGCCGATGGCAACAAACCAACCCGCAAGGCTTTGGATAAATCGAAATCAGCGCCCAATTCCACCGCCGACAATGGATGCATGGCCCGCGTGAGCGCCCGTCCGGCCAAGAGGTTGACACCTCCGGCTCGAAGTTTTCGTGCGCTTGACCCCGTCAACAAAAACTTTATTTTCTTTTCCTCAATCAACCGATGGACCTCATTTAAGAGGGCAGGGATCCGTTGAATTTCGTCCACAACCACCCAGGGCTTGCCAAGGGGGATCATCGCTTCGAGCCTCTGGGGATCGGCCAGAAGAGAGGCGTATGTTCGAGATTCCAAGAGATCGATGCGAACAGCTTCAGGTAATACGGTTTTCGTCCAAGTGGTTTTTCCTGTCCCCCGCGGACCTAAAAGAAGCAGGGACCGGTCGGACGGCGGTGAATGTAATCTGGAATACATAACTCCATTTTACAGATATTTATGGAGTTGTCAATACCATATTTATGACCCAAAAGCTCCCGTAACTTTTTGTTGACCGACCTGAGGGCGTGGAAGACCCCAGAAAATCAAAAATCTTCCGGATACCTCTGTCTTGTGTCCGGCCGGTGACCTTTCACACGACGTTCTCATCCCTCCGGGGCGCCTGGCGCCCGTCAGGAACGGTCAGTGATTGTTGATCGGAACTATTTTCCCCCTTTTTACGCGCGCTCCGCCATTCCCACAGGGGCTTGGCTGAAAATCTTCCGTCGATCGGGAACCGGGCGGCGCCGGGCAAATCTACCCGTAGGAGAGTTCCGCGGATAACCCCAAAATGCGCCTCCGCGCTTCCTCGAATTCCTGACGATACAGATACCCTTTCGACAATTTCAACCACATCGACCGCGACCGCCGCGCCACCACCCCCGCCAGTCGAATCAGCCGGAACCGCACCGTCTTGATCGTCAGTTTTTGCCAGCTCTCCGGCAACGCCAACTGCCGTGTCGCCGCAAACACCGTATACGCCAACAGCGCTACCTGAAAATACGCCGCGTTCGCCTGGATCAACCGGCACGGCAATTTCGATAAGCCAATTCCACCCGACAGTTCCTTGTTCACGTTCTCCGAGCCATCTTGTCGTGTCCGGTGGAACTGCATCACCACCCCCGCCGACCATCCGTCAAAGCTTGTCACAACCGCATGATATTCATACGGGTCCTGGAACAAATCCGGCTCTTTTTTACGCCACCGAATCGCGATCATCCTCTGCGCTGGGACATCCGCGTCCCCGAACGCATGTACGGTCTCCGCCATCTCCGTTTCCCGATTCTCCCACGCCCCGCCTTCGTAGCGTTTCCAGTCCCCCGCCGGAATGGACCGAATCACCTCCATCACCGCCTTGTCCTTGCGCGCCGTGATCGTGTAGTCCACCCCACCCCTCCTCAACTCCCGCACCACCCCCGCCTGAAACCCCGCGCTGTCCGATCTCAATCGGATCCTCATCCCTTGTAGCGCCGGGAGAACCCGTTTTATCAACCCCGCGAGGTTCCCCATCGGCGATGCGTTCCCCGCTCGAAACAATCCCGCCACCGGTGTTTTGATCTCCGCACACGTCACCGCCACCGGATTGTATCCCCATTCCCCTTCATAGTTCATCTCCACATCCGATTTTTGCGACGTCAGAAAAAACGAGTCAATGTCTTACGTCACCCAGTTCAGCTTGATGGCGCGGATCAGTTTCACCGCGGTCGCCAACTGTATCCGCCCCAGTTGATGGATCGTTCGGTTCGTGAACCGTTTCAGAAATTTCCCCAATGTATTCGACGCGGGGAGTTCTCCCATGAGCTCCCGCAACCCTTCGTCTGAGGACATCAGGCTGACATCGTCCAGGGCCACCCCCCCTGATTGCAAAAGACCCATCAACGTAAAAACCGATTCCGCCGGGCGATACCCCCGCGCTCGTTCCTTCACCGGCAAGGCATTCAAGGCCTCTTCCAACCCCAGGCTCTTTGCCATTCCTAAGAGAAGCGGCACTCCCGCAAAAGAGGTCACCGCCTGTTTTGTCGTCGATAATTTGTATTGATCCAGCACGTTTAGTAACATCTTTTCACCTCGTCGTTCGGATTCGCGTCTGTCGACGAGGTATTTTTTTTTATCCCGAATCTTCCCGCTCTTCCTTTTTGGGAACGTCTCCCATTCGTGTGGTCATTCGATGGATAATCGGGCGAGCAAAACTGCACAAAAGGATGCGGGTTAAAAAAAAGAGGGGGGGGGGCAGGTCCATCCTCTACACGCGCGATCGCGTGTCCGCCGGAGGGGCCTCAGACAGCCGATCGGGGATCGGTGGGCCTCGCGGGCAGACAGGATCTCACAGGCCTCCCCGCGGGTCGAAAGTCAAAGACGGAAGGCCCGGGCGACTTCCCCGCACGCGACCGGAGAATGCGCGACCACCCTCTCTCGCTTTCCATTTTTTGGCCGACGTTGATGGAAATCGGTTTCTCCACATCCAAAACAGCCCCCTGGGCTTCAGGCGATCGACCCACACCCCTCTGCCGACCCTGCGGGGCACCTCTTCCGCCGACGGGTGAAGGATTCACCTCTTTGCCCTCTACCTGGGATCCACAAATAAATCACACGAAATCCAGTTTTAGAGACCCTTCAAAAAATACCCCTCATTTTTCACCAATTTGGTGAAGCCTCCTCGCTCTTTTTCCCTCTGAGGAGCGGTTTTATCCGATTTTCTGGGCGGGGGACATGAACCAACAACTGGTTTAAAATCGTGTTATAATGGGCCACGGGAATCCTCCGTTGATAAAATGAATTGTTCGCACAATCATTTTACCAATAACGGGGGATTCCCTTATTTTTTCCCCGGACAGGTGTGTCTTGAGCCTGAAACTGGGCGGGTTTTGTTCTGTCGCATCAAAGCGGGACAAATGGGAAGGCAAAGGAGGACACCCCGGACGAGCATGAAAACCAACCCCGGACAAGGAGGGAGCCTCTCAGGACTATGTAACTGACGAGCAAAGCAGGTGCATATAAATTTATGGTATTTGATTCCATAAATATTGACAAATTTATGGAGTTCTGTTACAGTTATTCTATGATTCCTCGTTACTACGATGATTTAAATAAGGTTTTTCGTCCGCACCGGGTCTTGGTGATCTATGGCCCACGACGGGTGGGGAAGACCACTCTGCTTCAGCGTTTCCTGTCCCAGACCTCCCTTCGGACCAAACTGGATTCGGGCGATAATCTCCGGACCCAACTCCTCTTTGGATCACGGGATTTTAATTCCCTATTTGCCTTTGTGGAGGGCTACGACCTGCTGGCCATCGATGAAGCTCAGCGCATCCCCCACATCGGTGAAGCGCTCAAAATATTGACGGACCATCGCCCCGAATTGTCGATCATTGCCACCGGATCTTCGTCTTTTGCTCTTTCCCAGGCCGTGGGGGAACCCCTGACGGGGCGGAAACATTTAATCACCCTTTACCCGATTGCTCAACTGGAACTGCTTTCCCAACTCAACAAACACGAGTTGAACGAACGATTGAATGAATTTCTCGTGTTCGGATCGTATCCCGACGTGGTGACCGCAAAAAGTGATCGGGCGAAACGGGAAGTGTTGGATGAACTGGTTGACTCTTATCTTCTGAAAGATATTTTTTCATTGGAACGATTGCGGGGATCCAGGGTTATCCTCGACCTTTTAAAGTTACTCTCCTTCCAGGTGGGCCAAGAAGTCTCGTGGAATGAGTTGGCCACCCATGTAAAGATGGACGTGAAGACCGTGGGGCGCTATTTGGATATTCTCGAAAAGGCATTTGTGATTAAATCTTTGGGTGGGTTCAGTCGAAATTTGAGATCGGAAATAACTCAAAAACAGAAGTATTACTTTTTAGATAATGGGATTCGCAACGCCGTGATTGCCCAGTATCAGCCTCTTTCCGATCGCGCCGATGTGGGAGCGCTGTGGGAAAATTTCCTCTTTGTTGAACGGTTAAAGAAAAAATCCTACCACGCCATCTCCGGCCCCCATTACTTTTGGCGAACCTACTCTCAACAGGAGATCGACTTTGTGGAGGAACACAACGGAAAATTAAGCGCTTATGAATGCAAGTGGTCTCCTCGTTCACAATCAACCTCACCCTCCGCATGGAAGGGCGCTTACCCCGAGGCCTCCTACCAGGTCATCCACCCGGGAAACTATCTCGACTTCGTGACTTGACGTTTCGGCCAGGGAGAGTCAGTTACCCCCACCTTCAAGATGTGCTTTTTTAGGCTTTCCCCTCGCGCCTTGGCTCGGCTCAAAATCCACGCGACCAAATGAACCGGTTATTTCCAGCGCCTAACCTCCACGAAAGAGCGGGGTTTCTTACCTCTGAACAACCAGCGTGAGGGTTTGGGTGGTGTTATCGACGCGGGCAATGTAGACGTCGCTGGGGACGGAGTCGCCTGACGTGGTGGTGCCGTCCCACTGGGCGGAACCGTAGGCGTCCGCCGCCAGGGAACGGACGGGAACGCCGGAAAAAGTGTAGAGGTTGACGCGGGCACCGGGAAGCAGGCCTGAAATAGTAACAGCTCGGTGCCCCTGGGAAGGGCGGAACGGGTTGGGGAAGGCTTTCACGCCCGTGTCTCCATCCGTGTCCGCGATCATCTCGCGAAGAACATAGGCGGCCCCAGCGCGGTCTTCACCGTAAAAACGCACATACCGCGCCTGGACCGGATCAAACCGAAGGGTTTCCAGAACTGCGCCGGATCCGCCGCTCTGTTCCGCCGCGGTCATCCATTGCTCCCCATCCTGCGAGACTTGAATCTTGTAGCGCCGAGGCCGGGCCTCGGTCCATTCCAACCGGACACGGCTGATCGTCCGTTCGCTTCCCAGAAAAACACGAAGCCATTGAGGATCGTATTCGGCGGATTCCCAGGCGGTGGCGGGATTATTATCAAATGCAAAGGAAGGCGGCTGAAGTGCCGTTGAGGCGTGATGAACCGATGGGCCACCGTTCATCCCGATCGCGCTTAACGCCGCCTGGGCGTGAGCGCTGGCCATAAAACGCGCGCGGGGCATGCCGGTCCGATAATTCTCAATCGCGAGAATGGCCGCCGCGTAGTCCAGGCCATCGCCCCTACCGGCGCGATACTCCTGGCTCACATTAAACCCATCGCAAAATCCGTGTCGCCCCAAAATGTGGTGTTTATACTGGAAAAACATATGCCGCACAGCCGCCATGGATTCTGTCGGGGTTAACGGGAGCGAGAGCAGTGCGGCGTTGGGGTCCACCGTGCCGTCCGGAACGCCGTTCGGGTTCGGTTCGGGGCCATACAACCGATACACGTCCCCCGGCCCGTAAGCGCCTGAGAGCCCCCATCGGTCTGGGGAGTACCGGCCGGAGGGATCCGCCAGGCACGCCCGGCGATTGACCTCGGTGGCGCGGCGGGCCATCTCAAAATAATCAATCCCATAGGAATCTTGGCGGGACCGCAAATCGAAGAACAGGTGGGGATACTGATTTTGGGACAGGGCGGGGGCGTGAAGAACGTCCTCGTTAAAAAGGGATAACCAAGGACGGCCCATGTTGAGAAAAACCGATGCCGGGACAGGCACGGTCGGCGCGCCGACAGCGGCCAAGTCCACAAGGAGTGTCTCGGAATAATCTTCCCACCATTCGGCGCGGAAAAATCCGGCGGGGTCCGCGCTGGGGATCACAAAATCGGCGTCCCCGGTCGGGCGCCAACTCTTCGCGATCGCTAAATTGTTTCCTGAATCATCGATCCCCGCACGCGCACGGTTTAGCCACCAGGTCCATTCCATCCCACCATCCAAATTTATAATTCGTTGGAGGATCGTGGGATCCGCATCGCGGAAATATTCCCCCGCCTGAATGGCTCCCACTATAAAAAGCGCCGATTCCAAGGACGACACTTCCGCCCCGGCACGAACGGCGCCGGTATCGCGGACATAACGATCGTAAGGGAATCCCCGCACGCGTGCCGAAGGGGGTTCGATCGTGGCGAGGGTATGTTTGATGCGATCCATGGCCTCGCCGGCAGAGATCCACCCGCGGGAGGCCGCCACGGCCATGACGGACATGCCCAGCCCCGAGACCGCTAAACCGCCCTCATCGTATGTTTCCGGCATCCAATTGACCAAAGAAACCGGGGTGAGCCCAGTGGTCAGGCTCGTGTGGTTCGCGAAATAGTAATACATGCGCTTCTCCAGAAAATCGAGAAGGCTATCGTCCGAAACATCCACCGCTTTCACTTCGATGCCCGCGATCATCGCATTGTCCGCCTTCACTTCGGGGAAGGTGATGTCCAATTGTTCGTCGGTGACGACAGCTCCGAACACATGATCATCCGCGGTGTCCGCGCCGACGTGGGCGAAGACGTCGTGGTCGTCCAGCACGGGGATTCCCTCCACCGCCACGTCGAACACGCGCGCACCCGCCATGGTGTGGGTCGTTTCGGCAAAAAGAAGTTTCACCTGGTACAGGCCGTTGGGAAGACGCAGACGGTAGCCCATCGTTGTCTGGCCATACCGGTGGGTTTGATAAACAAAGGTCCGAGAAGATCCCACGATCACCTGACTGGAACTGGCCCGTTGCCCATGGTCGTATCCCCAACGGTAATTGGCGGAAAAAAGTTCGTCCTGTAACCATAGATTTCCGTCTGAATCGCTGGGATGGGCCGTGGTGTCCTGGGGAAAAGGCGGCAGATTTTCCGTCCCACAATCCAGCCGCCAGACTTCTTCGCCCGAACGGGAAGAAACAGAAAGTTCCGCACAGACCCAGGGGGGTAGCAGGAGCAACAAATAAACAAGAAATTTAAACGGGTGGTTCATGGCGCCGTTCTCAGGGCATCGGCGGCAGATCGGATGGCGCGTTGAGCGTCTTCGTTCGCCGGATCGATCGACAGCGCTTCATTAAACTTCAAAATGGCCTCGTAAGGACGATTTTTTGAAATCAGGCGATGTCCTTCCCGAAGAAGCCCCCGCACCTCTGACGATCGCCCCGGGGATCCCCAGGCCATGGACAGGCTAAGGATGTGCGCATCCCAGCCGCCTTGGAAACGAAAAGCGTAATCAAGTGTGGCACGACCCCAGTGGGCCCCCAACCCGAAGGCAAAGCCCGCGGGACCGCCAAGGCCGTCCCGCCAGCGCGTATTGTATCCCGCCCGTTCATAGAAAATGACCCCGCCGGTCGCCGCGATCCGAAATTCGGTTCCGACACCCAAAAATGAACGTTCCCTCTGCGGGAGTCCCGCATCCGCGGCAATCAACCAAAACTCTTTCAATCGGTAAGAGGCTCCCGCACGCCACAGAGATGGGAAGGGATCCGATTCCTGATCGTAAGTCAGTCGCCCGCCGCCGAAATAGGCCACCCCGGCACGGCCACGCCCCGAAGCGAAAGAGGGGGACAAAAGTCCTGCGTTAAAAGCCATCGTTTCCGCGGTATCCACAAGAGTGGACCGAACGTATTGTGCTCCCACCCCCCACGCCGCCCCCTCCCCCCGATCGGCAAACATCGTGCGCCCGCTCCCCACAGAGAGAGCCAGGGCCCGGGGTTCAAACGTTCCGAGATCGTTTCCCGCTTCATCTGTTTTGTCCACTTCCCCGGCCCCCGCCACCCGAAGGGAAGTCCCCCACCCGCCACGTTCCCCAGCGGGCCAGGCCATCCCAAGATCGTTGACTTGCCCCTTGGCCTGGGGCGCGCCCTGAAGAAGAACGCTGGGCCTGGCCGATTGAGCCAAACCGGCCGGGTTCCAATGCAAGGATTCGGGGCCCTCGGAAAGAGAAACGTAAGCTTCCCCCAGGGCCACCGCCCGAGCACCGTACCCCACATTTAAAAAATCGGCCGCGCTCAATGCCATCGGGGCGATCCACAGGTAACACAGAACCCAAAGAAATTCCCTCACCCTGCCCCCTCCCAAGGGGGAAAAGAAACCATTTTTGAAAATAGGTGCATGGAAGATCATCCGTTCTCTTCCTCGAGTTCAGCGGACTCCGCGCTCAAAATGCCGAGCTTGATGGCCAAACAAACGGCGTGGGCTTGGTTGCGCGCACCAAGTTTTTCGTAGGTGTTCTCCAAATGTTTGCGGATGGTCCTTTCGGAACCACTTAACTCCTTGGCGATCTCCTTCATCGACAATCCCCGAAACCCCGCCAGCCCCAACACCCGAATTTCTGTTTCCGTCAATGAGGGGAGCCCCCGCGCCACCCGGTCAACGGCCAATCCGCGCAGGGCGGAAAACACATGGCCTCGGACCCGGTCGGGTTTCTCTGATTCCCGCTCTAACCAGTGCGCCACATGGTCAACGACTTCCTTTGCGCCCATCTGGCCCTTAAAAAGATAATCGTCCGCGCCCGCTCGAATCGCGTCCACCACATGAGCTTGGTCATCGTGCATGGAGAACACGATCAAACGCGTGGCCGGACAGGCGCTGCAAATTTCCGCCAAGGCCTGAAGTCCGTTCTTTCCCGGAAGGCCCAGATCCAATAGGACCAGATCGGGCCCGTGCTTTTTGGCCTGTTCCACCGCCGATAAACCGTCCCCGCATTGGGCCACCACGTCCAACCGCCGCGGATAAAAATCCGCCACCGCCGCGGCGATGGATTCCCGCATGGCGGGATGGTCGTCCACCAAAATAAGCCGAAACTTTTGATTAACCACGATCTCCTCCGCCCGCCGAATGGTTCAAAGGAAAACCCATCGCCAACGTCGCGCCCTTGGCAGAATTATTTTCAAGCCGAACAACCCCGCCGCTTCGTTCCACGGCCCGTTTGATGATACCCAATCCGAGCCCCGTCCCGCTGGGTTTGGTGGTCAGAAAATCCGTAAATAATTTTGCGCGCACTTCCTCCGGAACGCCGCGCCCATCGTCAATAACGGAAATCCATCCCTGTTCCTTCACCGGATCCACCGACACAACCACGTGGGATCCCCCGGATTCAAAAGCGTTACGAAGAGCGTTCCCCAACGCGCGGCGGACCTCGTCGATGTCCAACTGAACTTGAAGGCCGGGAACAGGGTCCCGCATCTCCACATCAATTCCCGAGGGGACCGGCGTGCGGGACACGGCCTCCCGCACGAATGCCCCTAAGGCCACAACGCTTAACCGTGGAGGGCGTTCACGGCCCAGTGTGAGCAGTTCCTCTATAGATTCTATCCCGCCAACGATTTCTTGGTCAATGATGTTCAGGTGTTTATGGGCCACGTCGTCCGCGCCGGAAGAGTGACGACGAACCACCGCCAGACTTTCCCGAATGGCGGTCAAAGGTTGGCGAAGATCGTGGCCGATACGGTGGACCAGGAGGCCCACCGTGGACTGGCGAACTTTTGCCTCCAACACTCCCTGGGCTTCCCGTAGCCGGGCCGCCACAACGCCGATCTCGTCCCGGGACGTTGCGCCAACTCCGGTTTTAAACCGCCCCACAGACAGATCTTCCACGGCTTTCCGAATATCCGACAGGGGTCTTACCAGAGACCGCGCGACCGCAAAACCAAAAACCAGCGCGGCCACAATGGCCAGAACCAAACCCCATAAAACCCGCTGTCGAACACGTCTCTCTAAGGCGAACACCACTCGCTCCGGCTGTTCCAACACCACGGTCCAACCCAACGCGGGGATCCCCGTTTTCACTCCCAATCGTTTTTCTCCCTCTGACGCAAGAGAACGTTTTGCTTCCGCTTTTTTAAAATAATCGATGTCCGAGGAATGGGCGACCAGCCGGCCCTGGGCGTCAAAAACCCGAAGGATCGCACCCTCCCCCATTTCTTGCCCCCGCATCCGGGCGCTGAGATCCAACAAGTTTAGTCGGCCAGCCAAATAGCCGGAGGAACGGCCCCCCTGCAATTCCAGCAGTGCGCAAAAGGGAAGCAGAGGATATCTGGCGGTTGAGAATTGGACAGGTCCAAAGTAGACGTTTTGGGTTTGGGCCGCCCGCACGGCGGAAGGCGCATCCGAAAGAAGGGTTCCCCGCCCATCCCGGGAGCGGGAGAGGCGTTCAATTTCTTTGCCAGCAGGATCGAGCAAGGCCAACTCTGAAAACATGGAGCCGTTGTTCAGAAGTGATTCCAGGGCCGCCGCCCGGCGCGCGGGAGATTGCAAATCGGCGCTCCCGCGAACAACACCCAAAAGACTCCCCACATTATCCAAATAAGAAAGCACGCGCTCGGCCGTGCGATGCACGGTAATGTCCTGCTGAGAAAGAGCGGACAGACGGAGAGATCGTTCCATTTCCTGAAGGAGAAGTCCCCCCGCCACGAACAACGGGAGGAGCGACACCGCCAAAAAAGCCAACAGAAGTTTATGGAATATTTTCATCCGATTCCTCAAAAACCACCACCGCCTCCGGTCCGCCTTCCCCAGACAGCTCGCCCACCCGAATGCGCCCCTCAGGAACGCCGAGCCTCAACAGTTCTTCCCTTACCCAACCGGCCCGCTGACCAGCGAGAGGGCGGGGGTTTTTCTCGCTGGCCCCAGCGCTTCCCGCCACGGAAACTTTTTTGCCCGGATTGATCGTAAGGAGGTACGCCACCCGAGCCGCCACGTCCCGCTCTCGTTGAATGGGAACGGCGGCATTGTCTTGAAATCGGATGACAACCCGGTGTTGTCTCTGGGCCGGCAAGGAAGGTTCTGTGGGAGAGGGCGCCGGCCGTGTCAAAACTGCGGGCTGAACGACGGAGAAGGAGACAGTGTCCGTGGCCAGAAGGTCTTCTCCCCACCCCGAAACCGTCAACCGCGCGACATACCGTCCCGGCGCGGCCCTCCGCCCTTCATCGTCGTGGCCGTCCCAACGGACCTGAGTGAGGACGGTCGAAGGTCCTTCAAACGAGCGAGACACTCCTCCCTGTTCATCCATTAATTTCAAATTCCAACGACGCCCCTTTTCAGAGTCGAGGATAAAAAGCGAAAACATCATTTCCTCCACTGACCCCAACTTCAATTGCGACGGGTCCGCCCGGACCAACACCCCTGGAAGAGACATTCCCTCCGATCCGGCGGTGGGCTGTCGAGGAGAAACCGAAATCGTTAAACCGGGGCTCGCCCCCGGAAGAGATCGAAGGGTGAGCCGTCTCGAGGAGAACCCGCCTTCTCTCACCAAACGTTCGGCAAGAAAAAGTGCCTCCCGGGAGATCCCCCGGTCACCCGTTGAAGGGAACTCCGACATGACAGTAACCCAGGCCCCGGGAACCGTTGCGATAAAAGCCGTCAGTGCGTCCCGGACGGACCCGTCCTCAAAAAGCCCAGCCGGACAACGAAGGACATGGGATTCGTCGTCGCGGTCAACCTGAACGCCTCCTTTCCGTGTTAAGTGGTTTAGAGCAGATTCCCGTAACGCCAACATGCCCCGCGCCTGGTTCACCGTTTCGGAAAGAGCGTCTTTCTCTCGTTGCGCGGCCAATGCCTCCGCGCATCGGGCAATGTATCCGTGCGTTTCGCCGTAAGGCCCCGCCGCGACCTGAACTTGTAGAAACAAACTCAGCGCTTCAGAATACATTCCTGCTGAATAGTTTCGGAGAGCGCTGGCATAGAGGGACTGAACAGAAAGGGATGGCGGACCTTCCACGGAGAGACAGACCCCTGTGGCGAATAATAGGAAACCAAGGACCGCCAGGCGTTGAAAGGAGAGCGAGCGCATTTCAAACCTATTGTATCCACTCCGCAAGGCCTTTGGTAATGTCCTCACTTTTCCAGAGTCAGACCCATTTGATGAGCGGCACGGCCAAGTTTATCGTCAGCGGTGAACAAAGGAGCGCGATGGATTTCGGCAAGAGCCAGAAAAAGAGAATCGTAGATGGTCAGGTGATGACGATGGGCGATGTCCGATGAGAGACGAAGGAGATCGCGATGACCGTATAGCCGAATCGGCAGTTCTAAAATATCATTGAGAAGTCCTTTGAATTCCGAGGGAGAGAGAAGCCTCGCCGCTTTCTTTTTGTGCAAAACGTGGGCGGCTTCGGCGATCATCAGTTCGGGCGCCATCAGAACGGCTTCCGCCCGCCACGCGCTTTTCAGCAGATCGTCCAGGCCGTCCGGGACGGGCCCGTCCGGAATAAAAAGACGCAATAACGCGGACGTATCAACAACAGCAATCACCGCGATCGTTCTCGACGGATTTCGGAAACAATCGGGCCCCAACGCCTCCCGCGGAGGCGCTGACGCCAACGCGCCGGCGAAGACGTTTCTGAAGAGAGAACCGCCGATTCCCTTTCAAGAATAGCGAGAATCTGCTGGTGAAGACTGCGATGATTGCGTCGCGACCAGTCCCGCAAACGATCGTAAACGCCATCCGGTATGCCTCGTAGACTCAGCGCGTGCATAAGGTCCTCCATGATTTGATATCAAAATGGTATCACTGAGACGAGTAATTATCAATCCCTTTTTTTTCTTTTCTTTCATGGGCTGGGCGTAGGTGGTGAGTCGGGGCCGAACGGAATCTCCCAGAGTGAGCCCGTCGAGACCCATCAACGCCACATCCTGGGGGCAACGAATTTGAAGGATCTCCATTCCTTTCGAGCGATGATGAAACCGGATATTGTTTTCCCGCAGAGCCTTCACATATCCTTCACGACGACTTCGCAAATGGAGCTCCCGGTCGATCCACGATCAGGTCGATTTCCCCGTCCCTCTCGGGACGAAGAGAAAGAACAAATGTCCGGGGGGAAGAACTTGAAGTCTCTGGAACATACTCCATTTTTACACGCTAAAAATGGAGCAATGTCATTGGCAACACAACGCAAGAGCTTGGAAGCCTTGGGTTCTGCCAGCGTTTGGAAAAGTTGTTGACTTTGGAAAATCCGATCAATACTCCTTGAGGATTTTGAGATAGTCCCGGTCCACGGCCATCCCCCGGTATTTGTCCAGAGCGATGCCCTGGCGTTTGGGGTCGAAGGGACCAAATTCGCCCTTGAAAGCCCATAGACACCAACTGAAACCAGCATCCTGAAAGGCTTTCAACTTGGCTTCTTGGAGGGCCATGGACACATCGTGGGGAACACGATTATATACACCGAACTCGCCTATCACCACCTCGACCCCGCGTTGTGACGCGGCGATCCACTCCCCCAGGGCAAAGGGGTCATCAGGCAAGGGATTGCCATTGGGGTCCTCCTTAAGCACCCGAAGGTCCTTCATATCCTCCGATAAAAAATAAGAGTCCTGCAGTTTCCCCCACTCCATGTAAGACGGGGAGAAGACCTTCTTCTCTCTGCCGGGAAGCCCCACGCTGATTTCACTGAAGGTAAGCCAGTCCCCCTGAATATATTCAAACGCAATTTCCTTGGCGGCCGCTTTAAGCTGGACACTGTATTCCCGGTCATAAATATTTTGGTAGATCTTCCATTGTTTGGAATACAGAGCCTTCTTCCATTCCCCTTGGCCGGGCCCCTGCTTGAAATCCTTTGTGAGGATCCCCTTGCCGTCCGCGCGAAGTTCCAGCCGCCCGTCCATGGATACCTGGCCAACTCGGATCGCAACCGTCGCGCCCTTCGGAAAAGTTCCCGAGATGCGGAGGGTCCGTTTGGCACTGTCTTTTTGTTTGTTGGGCCCGTAGAGATAGCTGTTAAGATGGATCGGCGGCCAGACAGGAACAGGCCATGATTTGGCCCCTTCAATCCAGGGCGCATGATAATGGGTCAACATGAAAGGCTCGTAACAATGCTTGGAAAGGATAAAGGACTCTTTCAGCGCCGCCTCCACAAGCAGGGGATCGAGGCCCGCCCCACCGTTCAACCCGTCCACCACCACTGGTCGATCGGCCCGAACTTCCCTGATGCGGTGGGCGGCCTCCACCATGAGCCCCACGTAAGTGGGAGCGTCCGTCCCGGTGGGTTCATTCAAGAGATTGAACATGAGATAACCCGGCGGCACGCGTTTGTAACGCCTGGCAAACATCGCCCAATGGTCCAGGAACGCTTTCCGGGAAGCGGCGTCTGTCCAGAGGCTCCCGCGCTGATTCTCGGGCACCTTGGCCGGGGAGGGGATCCCGTCCGGATCATGGATACAGAACCCCGGGGCGCGGTGAATGTTGAGCATGACCCGGATGCCCCTCGCCATGCACCACGCGACGGCCTGATCAATCTGTTTGAGACTGGCCTCGTCGAACCCAGTCCAGTCCCCCTTCCGCGTATAGCAACGGTAATCCAGGGGAAGACGAACGACGTTAAACCCCTGCTCCGCGATCGTGTCAAAGTCCGACTGGACATACCCCGAGTTAGACCATTCCAGGGCGTACTTCCCCTCCACGTTAAAACCCCGAAGCCGTCCGGTGGAGGCCTTCACCGATGAGGGAGGTTTGAAGGTCACCTCCCGAGCCATGGCCGCCACTACGAGAAAGAACAAAGCAAGATGTATCGAGAGAATTTTGATCCCCTTGCAAAAACAGAGCAGTTTCTTCATTGGACTCCCCTTTACAAAACGGTGCTTATTCATTCTCTTGCCGAAACTTCCGAAACCATTGGGCGCTGGATTTGGGGATCCGGCGTTGGGTGGGATAATCCACGTACACCAACCCAAACCGTTGAGTGAATCCCCGTTCCCATTCAAAATTGTCCATGAGGGACCAAATAAAAATGCCATCCAGGGGGACCCCCTCCTTCTTGGCCCGGACAGCCTGTTCCAGATACGATTGAAGAAAAGCGATGCGATCCGGATCGTGAACTTGCCCGCGCGCATCCACAACATCGGGGAAAGCACAACCGGTTTCAGAAATAAGAATGGACGCGGGGCGATACTCCCTGTGGATTGCCGTTAATCCGTGATAAACGCACTCTGGCACAACAGGCCATCCCATGGTGGTGTGCGGTTGGGTGAGAGGAAAAGGAACCGTTTCCCAGCCCGCGGGGGTGGCGCGAACACGCACCCCGTGATACACATTCAACCCGTAAAAATCCACGGGGGTTGAAATTATTTTCATATCTCCAGACATGATCTCGGCCAATCCCCCCTCCGGATACTGTCCGCGGAACAACGGATCCAACCAAAGGGCATTCTCCGCCCGCCAAGCGATCTGAGCGGCTGTCGTGTCTTCAGTGGATGACGTGTGGGGGATCTTGACGGCGGAATTATCGGCCAGGCCGATTTGGGCTGGGGCCTGCGATTCTTGACGAACAGCCGAGACCGCCAGGCCATGGGCCAAGAGAAGGTGATGGGCCACCTGACGGAGCACGGCCGGTTTTTCGTGAAGACCTGGTGCGTGAGTGCCGTCTCGATATCCCAGCTCAAGGACGACGCGGGGCTCATTCAGCGTGATCCAATGGCGAACCCTGTCGGACAGGGCGCGCGCCACAACGGAGGAAAATTCCTGAAAACGGAGGGCCGTGTCGCGGTTTTTCCATCCGCCCCGATCTTCGAGAAACTGCGGAAGCTCCCAGTGGTAGAGAGTAAGGAGAGGCGTGATTTTGTGCGCGAGGAGAACATCCACCAAACGACCATAGAAATCCAACCCGCGGGAATTGAGGGACCGCGATGTGCCGTCCGTTTGAATGCGCGGCCAGGAAACGGAAAATCGGTAGGCCGTGAGGCCACGCTCCGCCATGAGCGCAACGTCTCCCCGAAACCTTGAAAAGTGGTCACAGGCGACGGTCGCTTGACTTCCGTCGGAAATTTTTCCCGGCAACTGGGAGAATCGGTCCCAAACGGACTCCCCGCCCTCCCACCCCAACTCCCTCGATTTGATAGGCCGAGGTGGCAACACCCCATAAAAATTTTCCCCTGCGTTTTTGGATAGTCATGCCATCCTTTTTATCAGACGGGAGGCCACGCTGTCCAGGTCGCGAAGCCGACCGACGGAGACGGGCAATGACCGGAGGAGGGCATCTATAAAGACAACGGAAGCGCTCCACAGTGGTGAATTTTCCGACAAACCTGAATAATCCATGGCAATGCTTTCCGGCGCGACGATCCGCCAGGCCATTCCCGGCCGGAGGGCAACGTCCTTTGCCAGCGCTTCCTGGACCACCAAAAGACGAACGACTCGACGGTCGCCGCTTCCCAAGGAAAAGGCCCCGGGCACCGTTCGGACCTGGACCCGGCTTCGGCCAAAACTCCAGAGGCTCAGGGCGAACGCCACCGCCTCATTTTCCGCGACAAACCGAATCTCTGTGTCGCGACCGCGAGACGCCAAACAGGCCCGCGCCAGAGCGCCCGCCCCCTTTCTGTCTGCTCCCACCGGCACTACCCAAACCCCGGCGTTCTCCTCTTTCACCACTTGCCCCAGATCCCCTGACCATCCATCCCCCGCTTTGGCGTAGGCGTCCATCAAGCTCAGCAGAAAATTTTTGGATGTCACGGCGGAACGATCTCTCACAGCCGTCTCACCCAGCGCACCCACAAACCTGAACCGCGCCGTGGCGCTTCTTAGTTCCGCATCCACCGGTTTCGGCAGATCCAAAATGGCACGAAGGTCAATCTCCCCAGTCAAAACTTTTGAAGTGTCGTTTTGACTCTGGCCTTGGCCCAACGGGGACGGTGGCGGCGAAGCCCGAGACATGTCATGGAGATAGTGGATTCGTAACCCAACAGCGACCATCGCCACACCAAACACAATTCCCCATCCTCCCCAAACCATCAGGAACCCCCCGAACCCATAGAAAGCCATGAGAAAATGGGCGAGCCAAGACAACTCTTTTCCCTGATCTGAAATTGAATGGGACCCAACAAACACAGGCTCCAAAATGACCGCCAAGATGGGAATAAGCCACATGTCCGGGAGGGACACCCCGAAACGGGCCAACATCCATGAGACAAGAAAAAAGGGCATCATCCAATGGAGAAAAAACTCCCAAAAAACCGTAAAAGTTAACTCCTTTTGCCTGAAAGAGGGGGAGTCTGGCGAAATCCTAAACAACCTCGCGACGAACTTCCAGACTGATTTCGTCAGGGAGGTTTGTGCCAGTGGGGAGGATCCCCTTGTACGCTCATGAGTCGATGATTGCTTCGGCGGAGCATTGAATGTGTCGGGATCAGGCTCCCGCCCATGGGTCGGATTGTAATCGCCGAACAGGAGGATCAGTCGTTTGGCGGTGCGCGTTTGCCACTCCGGGTTTTCGCGAAACCCCTCCGGTATTTCAAAGTTAACATTGGGCACCGTTCCCGGCGTATGAGTGGCCCCCATGCCGTCGGTTAAAGGATTAAATGCGGGATTGATTTTCCCGGAAAGGTTGAAATCTCTAAGCGTTTGTCGATTTTTGTCAAATTCGTCATTCGACCCATTGAAAATAACGTCCCATGAAACCACCCGCTCGCCCCGCGTGGGCGCGACAACAACCTCATAATTTCCATCGAGTTTAACCCGGGCAAACACTCCCGCCGATGTTTTTTCGTCGTAGAGGTCTTTGATTTCTTGGACGATCGTTTCCGCCAATTGGTCCGGGGATTTTCCTCTAAACAAGATCGGACGGCCCGGGTAGCTCTCCAACTCTTCCCGGACAAATGTCTCCCCTGGCTTCGGCGGAGAGAGAGAATCCACATACGCCCAGAGCCCCCCCTCTTTTCTCTTGATTCCGTGCCAATGGAGGTGCTGTTGCGACGCTCCGCTAAACGCGCCATTGATCAGGACGGTAAATTCAGGCCCAAGGGCCCGGGCCGAAAGAAGAAAATCCAAAAATCGATTGTCTCGATCGTAGAGGTTTGGAACAGGATCCTCCGCGATAAACTGGAAATGGGGGAACCCATACTCACCCAGATTGATCGCCATGCGGTAAACATTTTCCCCTGTTCCATGGATCGACGCAAAGAATTCCGGCGAGTTATTATTCAGAAGGCGGCAAAATAGACACTTTTCAGCTGGGTGCGCTTCCCGAATGTCCCGCGGTGGAGGAGTAAATTCGGAAAGGGGACGCGATGGATCGTAAGCGGCGCGTTCTGCCACATCCACCAACACGATTTTAATCCCGTCCGATTCAATGATAAATTCCCGATCGCGAGATTCATACAAATAGGGAAAATAGGGTTTCCCTTCCGGCTTCCCTTGAGCAATAAGCATGTTTCTGACTTTTTCAAAGTGAGTGGTCAGGATCTCTTGAGCAAACCCGATGGTTCCCTGAGCCCTGAGGTCTACCTGCGGGAGGCCATTCTCCATTTTTTCCCGTCCAAAGGTTTTGCTTTTTGTCAATAATTCCTGGGCTTCACTCGAACGCCATGTATCAAAGCCTATTTGACTCGCCTTTTGCACTGAATCCCGCCAGTTCCGTGGGAGATAAATCCTAGGGGAAGAATTGATTAACAGCAATCCCCCAGTTGACTGAGATTCTGATTTTGATCTGTTTAATATATTGGCCTGGTAAGGTTCTAGCTCTTTGGGAGAAAGGGGCATATTCCGCCATTTCCTCAGCGATGGATTCGTCTGTGGCGGCATTAAACGCGTCTTCGCTTTGAACGGCGGTTCGTTCACCGACTGGCGCAAACAGGGCGCACCCCGTGCATTCATACCAAGCAATTCCAGTGCCGGACTTGGTGGGACCTTCCACTTTTCGTGGGAAGAGAAAAATTCTTTTCCCCTCTCCAGGGGGCCCCCGAGCAAATAAAGCGTTGAAGGGTTGATTTTCATTTTGAAAGGATTCTGCCAGCGACACGGCTGTTGCCACCAGGGTGGCTTCGCTGTCTCCGGTCACCACAAAACAGGGGATGGGCCAATTCTGCAATTTCCACACTTTCACTCCATCCATTTCGCTCAACATTTCATTTCCAGAGCCGCCAAACGCTTTTTCCACGGGAAGTGCATCGCTTAAGATCCCTTGGAGATGCAAGTGAGGGATTGAGGCAAACGCGCCGACACTGTTGTAGGCCACCTTCAACTTTTCTCCCCCTGTTCCATCCAGCAACCGCAGGGCCGTTTTCACCGCCAGGGGAGTGAGCTGTTGGGAATGTCGTCGAGACCGTTCCGGGGTAAAAAGCACATGGCGGGGTTCAAGCGGATTGATGTTTGCTATGACATCCACGAAAAGGGGATCGCCGTCTCCTTTGAGCTCGACGTTTTCAGCGAGAATTTCATTTGGATTGAAATTTTCTTTGTCAAAATGGAAACCCGAAGGATTAAAAGGCGTGAGGACTCGAGCCGTTTGCATTTGCGCGGGGCGTTTTCCGGCGCGATCCGGATTAAAGACCGCTTGGAAACGGTTAAGAATGCGCTTTTTCATTTTGGCGAGACTGTACCGAAACACATCCCCCTTCCCCATTTTTTCATCCCACACACGCCAGAGAGGGGCTAAATCCAATTGCCCATCCGCCATCATTTCTTGACCCACCCGGAGAGCCTCTTCACTTGACACCTGTTTTCTGGGTGAATTTCCTGCGGCGGACCCCGCATCGGGTTTGGCCATCCCCTGCGAACGCTTACGGGCAATCATGAACTGATTTAACTTTGGGTGAGTGACCAGCGCTCCGACCATGGAGGAAAGAATGCCAGTGGCGAAGGGCGCCAAAAAGAACCCATCTCCCAGAGCCAACAGGCTCATGACTTTCAATACAATGGTGAACAACGTCAACGAGGACAAGGCAGACCCAAAAAGGACTATGCGCACATCTTGTTTATATTCTTTCAACGATCGATTAATCCCGATCGCTTGGAGAGCGAGCCTTGCCCTCTCTCCGTGAAGGGAAACGAGGCGCGCGATCGAAACGCCCAAGAGAGCGATCCCTCCGGTCCATTGAAGCAAGAAGAGGGGCCCACCCGAGAGACCCATCGAAAATCCGACCAAATGCCCCAGGATTACACCGACCGGTAACCCCAGAAAAAAAATGGCCTCGCGGGCCATTTTGGCTCGGTAATCACTTTTGGATAAAACAGGATGTTGACCAAACTCTTGTTTTCCCCGCCCGTTGGTGTAAGTGAATTCATAGGCATGGTCCGCAAAATGGAAGACAACACTTGAAATTCCCGCTTTGAACGTTGTCGTGATTTTTTTGATCCGCAATCGGAATCGGTCCGAAAGAAAAGCTTTTGCGATCGACTCGGCGCTCCTTCCGCCGGTTTTTGATTGTTCAACCACAGCGGTTTCCCCGGTCACTTGAAAAGCGGTGGTGGGGGCCATGGGGGCCTTCGCCACAAAGAGCTTTTCGGCGGAAAACAACTGTTCCAGGGGGGTCTTTTCTTGGCTGAAAACGCTGAGGTAGGCGGATCCCGATACGGCCTCGATCTTTGTGATCCGGGGAACAAACTCGACCACGGTCGTCCCCCGCGCCACCAATAACTTTTTGATCCCTGTACCGTGAAACCCCCCCGCCACAAGGACAGCGGTTTGACATTTAGCCTGCCCCATGGATTCCAGCAGACGGTCCGACATGGACGTGTCGCGCTTTTCGGCTTCGCGATAAAACGATTCATAAATCGCCCGCTGAGATGGAGCCAGGAGCATGGACGTGGTCGAAAAAGTTTGAGCTTTGTATTCAATCCATTCGGTTGAGGTGAGCGCAAATTTCGTTAATGCGGTTAAAAGATGTAACCGTTCAGATTCTCCCAGAAGATTCTTCTCTTCCGGCCGGACGGCCAGACGGTTGGCCACCGCCTTTGCTGTTTGAGAAAGCTCCTCCTGCAATTGTTCCATCCTCAAACTCTGGGCCATCAAGACATAGGCCATGTATTGATGGAGAGCGGAATAGGATTCCCAGGCTAAACCGTTGGACTCACACAGGTGTTTCAAATACGCGTAAAAAGATCCCTGGGAGAGCCTGCCCGCTTTGAACGCGGCACTTTGGGCGGCCAAATCGGACAACCCCTGTTCCGAGAGCCGTTCGACCAACCGCTCCAACACTTCTGTTCGTTCCTCTTCGGCTTTTCGGAAACTAATTTCTTTTTCGAGAATCACGGCTTTTTGAAAGAGTCTTAACTGGGGGGGAAGGGGCGCAGTGTGCGCGGCCAGTGTTTCTATGTGATGGGGAAGCGCCACCTTTCCTTCTCGATAGGCACGGAGCGCCCGGTCAAACGTTTGAAGGGCGGGAGAAAAAATAATTTCTTTTTGCGTCGCGAGATCGCGATCGGCCGCTTCCAATAATTTCATGTCTTCCGCATGATTTATTAGAGAATGACGGTACGCTTCCACATTCAATCGATGATGTATTTCGTCGTCCACCCCCACAAACGGTGCAGAGGACTTTTCGAGAAGCATCCCTCCGTGGATGGGGCCAGAAATCACATGCCGCGCCAAAAGATCGTTGGCAACGATCCGCATCGTGTCCCTTGAGGGGAACCGCTGATACGGTTTTAGGTCCAGGGGAGCAAACGCTCCCTCCAAACCCATCAACCCCACGGCGCCTGACGAAAGGAGGCGTCCCACCGCACCGGAAATATGGGTTTGGGCTTCGATGTTTTCATGGATGTCCTGAATATGAACAACGATCCGTTGGCTGGGCCCCGGGGGAAGAGAGATCGACCGAACAGACCCAAATTCACTGGGAAGTGATTGCAGTATTTTTGCAAGCGACGGAGATAGGGGCTCGGGGTTTGAGCCACGAAGACCCCGCGTCACTCGAGGGGGGGGGGTTCCTCGAGAAAGCGTATCGAAGGATTGGTCCGCCAATAGGGAGGATGGACCCATGGCAGAAAAATCCGACGTTGATGCCAATAGGGCGATGGACTGAGGCGGGTTTTTGGTTCTGGTCAGGGTTGCCTTGCGCCGGTCTTTCCAGAACGATCCCTCGACAACGGAAGAAGCAACAGAATTCCCCGCAAGGAACGCCGACAAAACAGCCGCCAGCCCCCGCCGCGCGAGGGCGCTGTGCGCCCGAAAGAGAAAGAAAGCCTTCTTCACTTCTCTCAGAGTCGTCATCGATAAAATGCTAGCAGAAGAACCCCGAAGATTGGCTTAAGAAATTGTAAATATTTTGTAAACGGCGGTTATTATTGACACCTCTGTCGTCATTTGGCATGCTATATGACGACAGAGTCGTCATATGACAAAATCGCTGGAACTGACCCGTTGTCTCCCTTTGGCCGACCTTTTGGCGAAGAAGTCCTATTTTCTTTTTGGGCCACGCCAAACCGGGAAGACGCACCTGATCCAAAAGAGTCTTCCCAAAACCCGGGTCTATGACTTACTGGACGGAGCGACATTGGCGGCCCTCAGCCAAAACCCGGGTCGGATCGAGCAGGAGCTCGCTCCTCAGGATCAATGGGTTGTCATCGATGAAGTTCAACGTCTTCCGGAGCTTCTGAACGAAGTTCATCGGCTGATTGAGAAAAGAAAGCTCCATTTTCTGATGACCGGGTCCAGCGCGCGCAAACTTTGTCGCACGGGCGTCAACCTTTTGGGCGGACGGGCGAGAACAAAATATCTTCATCCTCTCTCCGCGACCGAACTCGGAAATCATTTTGATCTGAACCGCGCCCTTTCCATCGGTCTCATCCCATCCATTTACCTCTCCGATGATCCCCCGGCGGATTTAGAGGCCTACACTGGGACGTACCTTAAAGAAGAAATTATGGCGGAGGGCGCGGTCCGCAATTTGCCGGCCTTCAGCCGATTCGTTCACGTGGCGGCCCTCTGCAACGCAACCGTTGTGAACTTCACCAACGTGGCCAACGACGCCCAGGTCAAACGAACCACCGTCTACGAATATTTTGAGATTCTGCGCGACACGCTCATCCTTCGAGAACTGCCGGCCTGGCGGGAAGGGAGATCACGCAAACCCCGGGTCTCATCAAAATATTATTTTTTTGACACGGGGGTCGCTCACCATCTTCAGGGTCGCGATGTCCACCCTGGAACCTCAGAGTTCGGAGCCGCCTTTGAGACGTATATCCTCCACGAGCTCACCTGTCGCCAAGACTATAATGGGCTCCCACCGTTGTCATTCTGGAGCTCCGCGTCCGGATTAGAAGTCGACTTTCTGATCGGCGACCAGATCGCCCTGGAGGTCAAAGCCAAAACGAACGTCTCTCCTCATGATCTTCGGTCTCTCCACGCCATCAAAGAGGAAGGGGTGTTCCGCCGTCTTATTTGCGTTTCGCTCGAACCCCATTCACGAAAGGTGGAGGGCATCGATATCCTTCCCTTGTCCGACTTCCTGAAAGCCCTCTGGTCCGGCGACTTTAGCTGAACGATCGTTTTCTATGCCATCCTCTTGATCAAGCGGGAGGCGGAACTGTTCGGTGCCTTGTTCACTTGAAAAGCCGGATACGGGAAATTCGCCTGTCCGATTCCGTGAGCTTTCTATTACCCACATCTTTAACGTTACGGCTCACCCCTTCTTGAAGATGGCGATGTTGGTCTGGATGAGCTTCTGAATGATTGCTCGTATCTTGGCGTAGTTGGAAATCAGGTGTTTCATTTCCGCGAGCCTGTTCCTCGGGATGTAGACAATCTGCGTTTTTTGCCCACCGTCTTTGTAAGTCAAACGGTAAGCCATGGTTCCGGACTTCCTCTTGCAAATGCAATGAGCCCGCCTACAAACGCCGCAGACCCCGGTGATGGAACCCTTGATAAAGCCGTTGGTTGCCGCCAGGTGCTCCATTAATCTTTTCCGTTGGTTGATGGGATTTCTCATGGCTACTCCTTCTTGTTTATTAAGGATGTATAATATACATCTATTACAACAAGGATGCTTGCAAACAAGGAGGCCTTTTCATGTCAAACGGACCGGGCGGCGGATGGGCGGCGGAAGAAATGGCACGGGCGGATTTGGGTGATAAGAGGCTTAAAGACCGGCTGATATCGATATGCGACCGATTCTCGGAATCACCGGAAAGCCCCATCAACCAGGCCTGCGAAGACTGGGCGGAAACGAAAGCGGCCTACCGGTTTTTCAACAATCAAGACGTCGAGCCCGACGCCATCCTTGAAGCCCACCGGCGAAAGACAGCTGAACGTATAAAACCTCACAAGACGGTCCTCGCAATTCAGGACACGAGTTATTTCATCTATACCCCCCATACCGAAACTAAAGGCTTGGGAACGATATCGCGCAAGAAAGGGAAGAATGTTGAAAACATTCTTTCCAAAGGACTGGTCATGCATACGTGTCTGGGCGTGACAACCGATGGGCTACCATTAGGGCTTCTGGATCAGAAGGTATTTGCACGCAAGCTTCGCACGGCGGAACGGCGGCGACTGGACAAGTCCAATCTGACCCCCATCGAAGAGAAAGAGAGTTTCCGATGGCTTGAATCACTGGAGAAGACGAAAGCGATAACGGGGGGAACCCGGGTGGTCACTGTTTGTGACCGCGAGGCCGACATGTACGGCCTCTTTGAGTTGAGCCACCGCCTCCAATCCCCGTTGCTGGTCCGGGCCAAGGTGGATCGTCCCATCAACAAGAAGTCCAGGTATGCGGAGAAGGATGCCGTAAAGCTTTGGAATTTCATGAACGACAGTCCGGTATCAGGAACTCTCACCATGGAGATTCCAAAACGGAAAGCGACGGCGCATGCCAAAGAGAGGAACGCGCGAACGGCCATTCTGACCGTCAAGTTCGGAGCTTTCTTTTGAACCCATCCCGAAACGACATCAAACACCGCACGACTGATCTTCCGGATATACCGCTGAATGCCGTTTACGCCTATGAAGCCGATCCGCCAGAGAATGAAGAACCTGTCGAATGGATGTTACTGACCGACCTCCACATTTCCAACTTTCAAGAAGCTTGCGAGAAGGTGCGGTGGTATTGTCTGCGGTGGAGAATCGAAATGTTTTTCAAAGTTCTGAAGTCCGGGTTTAGGGTCGAGGATTGCCGGCTCGCGACAGCCGATCGACTGATGCGTTATCTCTCCGTTATGAGCGTTGTCGCCTGGCGGCTCTTTATGATCACGCTGATTTCAAGAACGGACCCCGACGCCCCATGCACGACCCTGCTTTCCGACCTCGAATGGAAAGTCCTGTTTCAAAGATCAATAAGGAAAGCCTCTACCGAAAAAGGCTCCCACCACCGGCGATATCGTTGTATGGATCGCCCGGCTCGGCGGTTTCTTGGCACGTAAATCCGACGGCATGCCAGGAACTTTAACTCTCTGGAGGGGATGGAAACGATTGACGGATCTTACCGAAGGGTGGGAACTCGCCTTGAAGGCTCAGATATGTGGGTAATAGAAAGATTCCGTGAGGGATCCGGGGGGGGCACCCCCCGGGGCTACTCGACAAAAAAAACGACTTTTTAGGCGGGAAGATTCTGGGAGTGCCCGGCTCCAGCCCGGCTTATTTTTAAGATAGGACCGGCGAAAGAGGGCCAAGATTTCTTAGAAAATTTTCGCAGGGGAGGCACGGAATCCCTTTGACCAATAGTCGGTTTTTCCCGCGATAGAGAAGGGCGACCCTCGCCTCTGGGTAGTCTTCTCGGAAGGCCGCCAATCCTTTAAGATCATCGGAGCGCACGCGATCCGCATTTTTAACCTCCAGAGCGAAAATCCCTTGGCGACCATAGACCACAAAATCCACCTCCAAACCCCACCGTGTGCGCCAGAAAAACAATTGGTCCCCCTGGTCTCGATAGGCACACCAAGCCCTTAAATGCTGTGCGACCAGCCCCTCAAGACATTGGCCTTCCAATTCAGAAACGTGGTCCAAGGGACCTTGGGGCCGGAGAGAACGAAAGACCCCTGTGTCAAAGTAATAAAATTTCGGGTGCGCGATCACGTCACGTTTCGCGCGTTTATTAAAAACGGAGAGTTGAAAGGAGAGAAGCAAGTCCTCCAAAATTCGCAGATACCCTTCGATGGAACTTCTTTTAACCTGGGTGTCTTCCGCCACGCGGGTCGCGTTCAATAAACTTCCGTGAGAAAAGCTAATGACTTCCAGGAATCGCGCAAATCCGCCTAAGTTTCGTACCAAGCCTTCCCGTTGGACTTCCTCCCGTAGATACACTCCGGCATAGGCCGCCAGTTGTTTGTCAGGATCCGGCGCGGCGTGGATGAGCGGCAACATGCCGACGCTAAGAGCTTTTTCCAATGAAAAGCGGTTTCCCAATTCACCCGCCATGAAGGGGTGCAGGGCATTAACCAAAGCACGCCCCCCCAAAAGGTTCGCTCCTTCTCGTTTAAGTTTTCGAGCACTCGAACCCGTGAGAATGAATCGCCAACCACGTTTCTTCTCAATGAGGCGATGGATTTCATTGAGGATCGACGGAACTCGTTGGATTTCGTCAACGACAACTGTGCTGTGATCGGGAAGGCCTTCGACAACTTCGGTGATGAATTCCGGCCGTGCGCTGTATTTTCGAAATGACTCCTCGGAAAGAAGATCAATCCATAGGGCCTTCTTGATCGCGCTCCGAACAAGGGTGGACTTCCCCGTTCCGCGGGGGCCCAGGAGAAAAAAACTTTGCTTTGGGAGCTTAAAAAATCTTTCTACCACACTAAATTCGCCTGTCATATTTCATATTCTGAACGAAAAAATAATGCTTGTCAAGACGGTCGATGGACCCTGGTTTTCGGAGAAGAACGGGAGGAATGCGGGGGAAGTTACTCTTTGATGCCTTCGAGGACGATGCCTTTGATGATTTGTTTTTGGAAGAGGAGGAACATGATCATCATGGGGAGGATGGAAATCACGGCGCCGGCCATGAGGAGGCCGAAACTGCCGCCGAACTGGCCGTTGAGAACGGCAAGGATCAACGGCACTGTCCGCATTTTGGAATCATGGATGATGATCAACGGCCAGACGAAATTGTTCCATTGTTGCATGAACATGAAAATGGAGAGGGACGCCAGGGCGGGACGACAGAGGGGAAGGACGATCCGCCAATAAATATAAAATTCTGAGCATCCGTCAATCCGTGCGGAATCGAGGAGATCGTTGGGGATTTCGCGAATGAACTGCCGCATTAAAAAAATTCCAAACGCTCCCGCCATGGTAGGGATGATCAACCCCTGGTACGTGCTCAACCACCCCAACTTTTTGATAAGAACGAAAGCGGGCACGATGTTCACTTGCCAGGGAACCATCATGGACCCTAACAAGAGAAGAAAAATTTTATCCCGTCCCCAAAACTTATGCTTGGCGAACGCATACCCTGCCATGGAACAGAAAAATAAGTTGGAAATGGTGACGGCCCCGGCGACGATGACACTGTTCAAGATGTATCGTTTCATGGGCACTAACCGAAAAAGGTCTCGAAACGAGTCAAAGGTCGGATGGTGAACAGCGAAACTGGGCGGGTAGCTCAAGATCTCTCCCCGCGGTTTAATGGAGGTCAGCACCATCCAGACGAAAGGCATAATCATGATTCCCACACCGATCAGGAGCCCGCTGTACAGAATAAAGGCCTTGCCCCATTTCTCGATTCGGATATGGGCGGTGCTGGGGAAGAACGTTGAAGAGGGGCGAGCCATGGGTTATTCCTTCAAACGGAGAAACTTGAGGTTGAACAGGGTGAGGGCAAAAATCAAGAAAAACAGCATGTAGGCGATGGCGGAAGCGTATCCCATCTCGAACCGTTCGAACCCTCTCTCGTAAAGGTAAGTGACGATCGTGAGCGCGGAATGCAACACCCCGCCGACGTATTCTGTCCCTTGGGTCAAAATGTAAACCTGGTCAAAGACTTGGAACGAACCAATGACCGACATAAGGACCACAAACACGATCGCGGGCCGAAGGAGCGGCAAAGTGATGTGCCAAAAGTTTTGGAAGCCGGAAGCGCCGTCAATCTCGGCGGCTTCGTAGATGGTCCGCGGGATTCCCTGAAGACCCGCGAGAAAAATGATGAAATTATAGCCGACCCCGCCCCAAATGCTCATGACCATAATGGCGGGCAGCGTGGTGCTCGGGTTCGTCAACCAATCCACCGGGGGGATCCCCAGTTTCAGGAGAACGAAATTGATCAACCCATAGTTCCCCCAGCGTACAACCATTTCCACACAACGGAGATAGCCACTATGGCCGTGATGGTAGGAAGAAAATAGACGGTTCGAAAGAGGTACTTCATGAATCGAATTTTCACAGAATCCACCCAGACCGCCAATAAGAGGGAGATCATGACGCACAACGGAACGGTTCCCACCACATAAAGGACGGTGTTTCGCACGGCGATCCAGAACAGACGATCTTCAAAAATGAGTCGATAGTAATTGTTGAGACCGACCCATTTGGGCGGTTGAAGCACATTGTATTGGGTGAAGCTCAAAAAGAGAGAAGCGATAATGGGCAAAAACACAAAGATCGAAATCAGAAAAACCGCCGGCAGGATAAAAAGGTAGCCGGGCATCATCTTCCGGAGTTCGGTGAAAAACAACGAGCGCCCCGCAGGGTCCCGTTCTTTCATTTTGTTCCACACCGCAATAAGGGGCAAGCTAAATACTCCCCAAACCCCCTCTCCCTCCAGAGGGAGAGGGGAACCACATAGAACCTTTTAAAAAACACACCTTTTGCATTAATTCGGGAAACTGTGGGTTTTAATGAACTTTAGAATGTCGCTGACCTTGGCTTCGGCCATCGAGATGCACGTATCCGCGCAACCGTAATAGAGACGGAGTTTGTCCCCCTCCACAACGGCGGAGCTCGGGAACACCACGTTGGGCACGTCGCCCACACGCTCGTAGGTCTCCGTCGGTGCCAGAAGGTAATCCTGGGTGCGATAAATAACCTTCCATGGTTTTTCGAGGTCCAGAAGAGCGCCACCGGCGTAGTAAAGATACCCGTTGCAACTTGTCCAGACGCCGTGGTAAATCAACAACCAGCCTTCCTTGGTCTCGATGGGAACCGGGCCCGGCCCCACTTTTGTGGATTGCCACCCACCGCGAGGGCCGAAGACAAACCGGTGACGGCCCCAATGGATGAGGTCGGGGCTGGACGCATAAAACACGTCGCCGAAAGGCGTATGGCCTCGGTCGCTGGGGCGATGTAACATGGCGAAGTGGCCGTTGATTTTTCGCGGAAAAATGACGCAGTTGCGGTTAGCGGTCGCGGTGGGATTTTCCATTTGGTGATAGGTTTTGAAATCTTTCGTCTTCGCCAAACCGATGCAAGGGCCCTGGGCGCCCGCGTTGCACCAGGTGACATAGTAGGTATCGTCTAGCTGGGTCACCCGAGGATCGTAGCTGTGGGTTGTCATCACCACTTCCGGATCATCGCTGATCATTTTGATCGGTTCCGGATTGATGGTCCAATTAATCCCATCCTTGCTGAATCCCGAATGAAGGACATAATGCATATTAACTTCGTCCACGCGGAAAACCCCGGCGTAGCCATCGCCAAACTTCACGATGGCACTGTTGTGGATGCTGTTGGCCCGGGGGACCGCCTGGGCGGTGATGATGGGATTATTTTTGTATCGCGTAAACACGGTTTCGTTTGCCATGGTTATTTTTCTATCCTTTCGTTCATCGCTTTGGCGGCTCCCGCCAGAAGCGTTTTGGGGTCTCCGCCCTTGACGACGGCCTTTTGAATGGCTTCGACGACAAAGCGGGTGCTGTCGTTCCAACCTAAGACAGAGGGAGGGGCCTTCGCGTCACGCGCCTGAGCGACAAGAACGTCCTTGATCTCCGACGACATAGGGAGTGCGTCCCACGCCTTCATGTTGGGCGGCATGTAAATATTGTGGCTCTTGGCCACTTCTTTGTAAATCTCTTGCTGAACATCTTCCTGCGAAAGGAACTTAATGAACGACCAGGCTTCGTCCTGTCGGGTGGAGCGAGCAAAAATGCCCATGGCCCTTCCTCCAATGAACCCCGTGCGTTTCCCAGACGGTCCCGCGAGAAGGGGGGCAATGGCCCATTTACCTTCCAGCTCAGGAGCGTCCACCGGAAGGCTGTTGATCAACCAGTTTCCAGAAATTCCCACCGGAAAATCCGCGGACCGCATACCCTGCGCCACACCCTGGCCGGCCTTAGGAACCCCGTATTTACGATAAAGATCGGCGTAGAAAGTCAGCGCTGTCACAGCTTCCGGCTGGTCGATGGTTGACCGAGTTTTATCCACATTATAGTAATCCCCGCCCGCTTGCCAAAGAAAAGGCGCGAACCCAATCCAATCCATGGACCCCCAATCCATAAGAAGATTTTGCTTTTTGAGTGCCAACTTCTCCAACAAGGACACCATTTCTTGCCATGTACCAGGCGGGGTGGGGACCAAATCTTTCCGATAGTACATCAACATGAGGCTCATGTCATAGGGAACCCCATAGACGGCCCCGCGGTATTCTGTCGCCTCCCAAATGGAAGGAAATGTCGCCGCTTTTAAAACTTCCAGATCTGCGCCGTATGCTTTTCGAAGATCCGTCATTTGGCCCTTGGAACCGAACTCTGTGCCCCACGTCAGACCCATCGTTCCCACGTCCGGGGTCACATCGCCCGCCATGGCTGTTAGGTATTTACTGTGCGCTTCCGCCCAAGCCATGGATTCGCAACGAACCTCAACCCCGGACGTTGGCGTAAATTTTTCTTCCGCCAATTTCTGAATAATTTGCGCCTCTTCCTCAGACCCCACATGCCAGACCAAAAGCTTATTTTTCTCTGGTGCGGCAGTCGAAGAACAGCCCACCACAAACCCGGCCAAAAGTGCCAACACAGCCCCACGCACACTTTGCTTTATTTGTCCCATTTGATCTCCACCTTTAGTTGTTCTATCAAGATCTCGCTCCTAAAAATCCTGAAGCGGGTTCATTTATGAGGCCATCCGAACCGATGCAGGAATCGTCGCCCATCGGCAAAATCGCCCAATAAACCGTGAAACTACTAATTCCGAGGACTTTAAGAACAGGAACTCTTTAGGATCTAGAAAACGCGTCGTTGCCCGATTTAACGGTCGGGTTAAAATCCCATAGAGACAGACGTGGTCCATTCCGAACCCGATCCCACGTTCCGCCCCTTGTAAATGTTTCCGTAGCCGAGGCTCAGATTGAAGCTCTTTTTGGTCCCCTGGCGAGTAATGAGGCTACTGCCGTCGGAGGCCACGTTCAAAGAAAAATTCCATTTCGAGAATTCTTGGCCGTCCGGCTGGGACGGAAAATCCCAGGCGTTGGTCAGCAAAACTTTTGCGAAAAACCACGAGGCGGGGAAAAATCCGCCCTCCAACGAAGAAAGCAAACTTCGTTTATTCTTGGCCAGTTCCGCATTCCCATAGAAGCGAGACCAACCAACCCCGTCCGCCGCTTCGGGCATCGGGACAAATGTCTTGCCCACCGAAAGCCGCGCCTCGGGATTCCATTCCCCCGAGCCCAGTTCAGGATCCTGCTGGGTGGAATAGCCCAGGGGAAATGAGGTCCCAACAATTCCGCTGAAAACAACGGGATTTTCGGTGAACCGCCACTTAAATGCCAAGCTCCCATCCTGAAAACCGGAGTTCGTCAACTTTGAATAATCGTCCGTATAAACGACTCTCTTGTGTATGACGGACGAAATGAGATTCAAACGGGGGATAAGACCGTATTCCACATAGGCCTTCGTGGCCACCTCATCGTAGCCCCCCTGGAACGGCTTCGGTTGCTCGTTGCCCGACGCGTTGAACTCCGAATCGTCCCAGTAAAAGCTCGACCCCAGCTCCCCATACCAATGGCCCGGGTCCAACGTCCAGGCCCCCGCGTTAACCGAGGGGGACAAACGGCTTAAAAACAAAACGCCGCCCATTCCCAATAAAAACCATTTTGTTTTCGTCATTTAGAACTCCACGCTGTCCACATAAAGAGGCCCCTGATACACCGCGACCGAAGAGTCCCCGACACCCACCTTGATCCCAATCAATGCAATCTTCGTCGAATCAAATCCCGGTGTTGAGAAGGCGTTGCCTCCCCCCAAAGGGGTGTAGGTCACCTGAAACCAAGCTTCTTGGCTGATCACGGTGAACGGCCCATATTCGCTTCGCCCGGACGTATCGATCGCGAACAGTTGAACCCCGTTGGGTTGGCTAACATTCCCGACGGCGCCTGTCGACGCATACACCCACGCCGAAAGGGGACGCAGATCAATGTCGATAAATCCCATCGGAACACCAACGGGCGATTGATTTTTAAACTCGACGAAAGCCTCCCCTTTTGAATAATTCGGGTGCCCCCCGCGCAAGTCCAAGGTCAAATCAAGGAACCCGGACCTTCCTTGAAAAGTGCCGGCGGTTTGAGAAACGGCGGCGACAGCGCGACTGTCCATATACTCTTGGCGCACCCACCCTTGCGCGCTGGAGGCAAATCCATACTGGCCATGGATGGGGGCCGTCACCCCGATCTCCGGTGTTTGAAACGCACGGTCAAAACTGTATAAAGTCTCGCCGGCAGAAGAATGATTTTTCACTCTGAAATGATACAGCGTGGAGGGAGAAAGGCCCGTCAGCGTGATGGAATGGTCCAACCGGGCACTGCCTCCGGTCCCAGCCACAGAACCGTAAAGGCTGTCAAGACCGTAGTGAACCTCACTGGTCATAGACTCGCTCGTGGTCCAATAAACCAGCGCCGTCGTCCCGGTCACCTGGCCCGCTAACGGGTCCGTGGTCGAAGGCGCCGCCCCCATAAAACGATTGTTCGACTTACAAGCCGATCCAGCGCCCGCCAAAAGAAAAGCCATTCCCCATACTCGTAAGGAAAGACAACCTGAAAACAATTTTAGTGTCGTCATTGAAATTCCATCCGGTAAGTCAACCGCGCCATTCGACCGTCACCCAGGGAAAGGGTCAACCGCGGGGCCGGAGAGCTGGTGTAGGCATCCGCCACGTTGTAGACCCAGATGATCCCGGCCGCGATCATGAGATAATTGGCCGTGTCCACACGACGCGTATAGCTGGAATAGGAGGCGGTCCCGGCTTGGTAATCGTCATAGGTCCGGCGTGCCGATTGGTAGCTGGCGTAGGCCCCGATCAAAGCCACGCCTTCAGCGACAGCAATAGACGTTCCCCGGGCGGGGTACCCTTTATACCACTGCCCCCACCCGGGGACGAAGAAAGACCGCTGGGCGGCTTCCCGGTCCCATGTGGCGAGATCCTCCATGTCCCCCGCAAAAACAGAGGGCACAGAGAACAACGCCACAACAACCGCCATCGCAATGCGTTTCATCCCAAAATCTCCAATGAAAGGGCTGATGAAGGTTTCTTATTTCGCCGGTGTATTTTCCAATCGGACGTTGTCGATGTATACGGGACCTTCGTAGGATCCTGAGTTACAGGAAACACGAACCCCAAGTTTTCTGACATCGCTCACCAAATCGGGCGTGAGTCGGGCTTTCCAGGACGTGCTGTCCGGAAGCACGTTGGCCTGCAGGGTCGTCCAGGTGCCAGGGGTCAGCTCGATGGGCTGGCGCATTTCTGTCCAGGCCCAGGCATCGCCCACGGTCAAAATAATTTCGGCCTTCATTTTTTTGGGGGCCTCGGCGGGGATATAAACGTCCACCTTTAACGTCGGGAACGGACTGAAATCCATGTAACTGCCGGACTCCTGTTCGATTTCCACATAGGACCCGCTCCACATCTTAGGAGGGAATTTAGACCCCAACTTTAAAGATTTTTTGCCTGAGGACGCCTGGTCTGGGGCAACGACCGCCTGAACAGCGGCATTATCGGATTTTTCGAAGGCCCAATCGGGAATGCGCCAACCGTCGAGATCCGTCTCGAAATCAAAAAGGACTTTGGCATCTTGTTTTTTGGGCGCTTTCGCGGCTTTAGTCGGTTTGGCTTTTGCTTCGGAAGCGGCCGGGGCTTTCTCGGCGGAGAACAACGAGGACCCCACCAAGAACACAGGCAACACAAACATCACGGCACGACGAATATGCATCATGGAAACCTCCTTAGTTGTCGGCGCCACAGGGACGCCCAAAATCTTTTACGGCGCCACCCGTTCGAACCAGCGGGCCATCACGTCTTCCGCCAATTTCCCACGGATGGTTAAATCCTCAGACACCGGACGGGTGTTCGTCGGAAAATAATGCCACCAATAAAACCCCTTAAACCAATCCCGCGGTGTCAGCTCGCTAAACGCCGCCTCAAAACAATCGGCCTGTTGTTGGCGATCTTTGATCTCCGTGGATTCTTTCCATGGCTGTTTTCCAGCCCCTTCCACGCTGGGATAGCCCAATTCTGTAAAAAGCACGGGCTTTCCCAGCTTGCTTTTCTCGAGCCAATGCTGAATGTCGTTGGCGTGACCCCGCCATCCTTCCACCAATTGCGGGAGCGTGGCACGATTCTGGTCCACCAAGGGGAAATAAGCGTCGATGCCGATATAGTCGAGACCATCCCAGAACGTCACATTCTTGTACTCGTCCCAGTTGGCGCAATATACGATCGGGCCTGAATACACGCCGCGCACCTCGCGGATGAGCTGACGCCAATGGTCGTCTTGTTCCCAGGTGGTCGCGCCTTTCAATTCCACTCCGATGGAAAACTCCTCCACATTGTATTTTTGAGCAAAGGCCGCGTACCTCTTGATGAATTTTATGTAACTCGGAAACCAGCCTTTCGCAGGGAAAAAGTCGCCTCGATAGGTGCCGTCACGAATATCCAGGTGGGGTTTAAGCATCACCTTCAACCCCAGCGCGTGGGCCGAATTGATGGCAGTGGCGAGGGAGTAATCGGACGGGGTTTGCCCGCCCAGAGGATTGTCCGGGCCGATCCCGGTGGAGGTGGGGGACTCTTGAAACCAGGTGACGAGAACCGCGATGTGTCCCACGTGTTTATCCCGAAGATGTTCGAGGGTGCGGTCGGCCGCCGGGGTGGCCAGTTCGGATTCATGCCACGAGGTGAGATTAATGCCCCGTCGTATTTCCGTCAATGTGATCGGGCCTGGAGAGGGGAGCGGTTTGGGCGGTTTTAGAACAACGGGAACAGCGCCCGGAGCGGCCTCGCCGGCGCGCCAGGGAAACACTTCGGCCAAAGGTTTGTCTTCGGGGTTATTTATCTGCAACCCGTACGGTTCGAACTCCCAAATAGACACGCCCCAGTTCGGGTTTGCCCGACGGAGAACTTCCATTTTAATGAACGACGCCGTGGTCGGGCGAACTTTCACTTTTTCCACCCCGCCCACGCCCTTGTCTTGCCGGAAAACCTGGGTCCATTGACGTCCGTCTTCAGACGAGTACAGCTGATAAGACTCCGCGTAAGCGCGTTCCCATCGGATAATGATTTCTGAAACCACCCGGGGCGCGCCGAACCCCACCTGAATCCATTGGCCGTCTTTCGCGTCGGAGGCCCAGCGGGTTTTCAAATTTCCGTCGATGAGCGCTTGGGGATTGGGATCCGGCGCCCAGGTCGGCGTCATATCAAAGGAAGAGACTTTGGCCGTGGCCACTTTGAGGTACACCGTCGGCGCCGCCGCCCGCGAAACAACCGCGACCGCCAACAATGAAACAGCGAGGGCCATCCGACTTAAAATGCGAATCCCAGATGTCATGGTGAATACTCCGTTGATGTCGTTCCCCTCGAAAAGAAAGAAAGGGGGGCAAACCGCGTAGCCTACCCCCTAATCAAATGAAATAACGCCCCATCTGTCAAGAAGGGCACCCGTTCCTGAATTCAACGTAGCATGGACTTCCAGCCCATGTGGTTCGAAACAGGCCAGCCACTCCCCCATCAGACTTTCAAGGCGACACACGCCCCCCCCCACGAATGCCCCAAAGGACCGGGAGAGGGCCCGGTTTCCGAATTATGCCTGCGCCTTAAGGTAACGCTCGACTTTATCGTTGTATTGATCAAGATCCAATGGTTTGATTTGACCGAGATGGATCAAGATGACTTGAATAATGTTTCGGAATTCTCCGAGGTCGAGATTCGCCGGTTCGTTGGTGTAAACTTTAGGAGCCATCTGAAGGTACCAGAAATGCGCCTTCAGTGCCCCCCACCCGTAAACGGTCTTCCCGACATGCTTCAAAATTTCGGGAACATCCACCAAGGTCCCATCAACGTTGTGTATTCCGGGGATTTCACTACCCAGAATTAGCACGCGATTTTCAGTTGATACGCCCTCATTGCTTAAGAATGCTTTAATCTGATCGCTGGTTAATGTTCCATCAAACGCCGCAATGGCTATTGGTGTCTTATTGTCACCCAACGTGTCATTTATTTCATTGATGAGAGATTTTGACTTGTCAATTGTCAGCTGATCCGTCCCAGGTTGCCACATGACCCCATCAGGTCCCATGACCAACGGAAGGACAGGGATTGCGACCTCCGCGCGATTGATGAGCAAGAACATCCCAGCGAATAACGTGGCGATGGCCTTTTCTATCCGATTGTATAACCCCAGCAAAGTCAGAGGTTTCTTAATCGAGACAACTTCCAACTGTGGCTTCCCTTGAGTATCTTTTGGCACTTCCCTACTAGAAGCAATGCGCTCCATCGTCCGGTGAGCGTTGTAGGTGCGGTCAATCACGTCTTGCGCCTGGTCAATGTTCAACCCCAGCCAGAACCCCAAGCGAGCCAGATCCTGCATTTCCTGGTGCATGGCAGCGTCATTAATTTCCTTGCCTGTCTTATACGACTTCCCGTTGGCATGGGCCGCCGCCGCTTCCGCCAATACCGCCGCCAAGATTGATTCAGCTCTTTCTCGATAATTTAAAATCTGAGCAATCCCCGCTTGTTGTTCAGCAGGCGTCGCATACCCCAACCAAGCGATCATCTGTCGAGCAGGCATTGCGATCCATCCTTCAGGAAGTTCAACTGCCTTCCCTTCTGCGGGAACATTTAGAAGCGAAACCATCAAGCCCGAGAGAGAAACGGAAGCAATGGGTTCGCTCGTGACCTGCGTTGTGAGCGCAAAAGAAAGGACTTTCACTGCCGGAACAACATTCTGAGTGTCCGACACAGAGGCCGCTTTGGTTCTGGGGGCAAATTTTTGGGCAAGACTCTTGCGGTATTGAGCAATAGCACCTTGCGCGTCGGCCACAGACACTTCCCTTCCTCGCATCTGTTTTGCCTTTTCTGCGAAGGAATTTGGGTTGTCGAATTTTGCGGACAGATAATTTTCATCCTTCCCCACATCCACGGCCATATCCGCTTTCCATTGTTCAAACCCTTGATCCAAACGGGAGGGATCTTTCGGTATTGAGGTTTGGGTATAATTTTCTTGAACCGAGATGGGTTCGCCCACCCCAGCCAACACACCATGGGCATAGGATTTCGGGCCCATCGTTAACTCGGCCACGGTGCTGTCGAAAACAACCGCCCCAACCGCAATGGTCGCCTTCCCGACCTGACTGTTCACGAGAACAGCGCCCTCCACGCGAACAGCCGCGTGGATAACGGAATCAATGATGACGGAGTTTCTGACAGTGCCGTCTTTAGGATACTGACTGTTCCCAACAACAATGTTTCCCCATTGGTCCGGCTGAACATCGTCGATCATCGCCAGACGGCGGGCAAAATCCCCATTAGGGGATTCCCGGTCGTTCACAACCGAAACGGAGTCCCGCGCCTTCGCCAATTGCCCAATATCTCCCCAATAGGGGGATTGGCCCATGTTCAAAACACGGAGATCTAAGTCGGCGGTGGCATCGCGGCCACGCGAGACATTCACCGCTTCCTTTAACCGCTGAACCTTCGCATAATAAGCATCGGCCAATTCAGTGTTGTTTTCAACATTCTTTTTGTCAAACACAATTGTTTTGCTTTTGACGTCATTGTCCCACAGATCCTTTGGCATTGTGAGGGCTGCGAACAAGAATCCATCGACGTCCATTTTCTGGGTTGCATCAGCAATTTCGTTGCTATATACTGTGTCAGCGGCCTCGATGAGTGCGTAAGAAAATGCTGGGCTTCCCATATGCGTTAAAAGTTCAATGGATCCAGGTTCCCGACCCGCCTCAAGGCTTTTCTTTAAGGCAATGAGCTGTTCTAAAGGCCGGCGACGAAGATCCAAAAGAAGGCGGTTCGTCGTTTTGTCAATGACCAACCATTCTTTATTCTGTGCCAAATCATCCAATTGGGCCAACACAGGGTCATCAAATTCCCCGTTGGAATTGCGCTGATTATTCGCCAACCTATCTTCAATGTCGGACGGCATGACGGTCGCTTGGCCAACACGAATGGCGTCTGTCTGTGAGAGGTCTTCGTTGAATGAAGACATTAACCGCGAAGCAATCTGTGGCTCGTCCCCCCACTTCCACGCGATTCCGCGAAACCCAAGAGCTTCGAGCCGACTCGTGACAAGCGTCCAACTGAAGATCGACGCGGCCGCGGCCGAGAGCCACGGGCCGTTTTTAACCGCCCGTATCAGCATCGGGATGAACGGCTTAATCCCAAACGCCCATTGGGTGAGCGGGCTCATGCGGGTACCTTTCCCTGGCATCATGATCCCCGCAGACACATGATCCCTATCCAACCCCTGGCCATCGTGTTGATCTTTCCACTGACGGATGGCGGCCAACAATCCAAAGAACTGCCCCCGTGACGGTTCTTCTTCGAAGGGCATGACCGTTGTTTTACCATCACTCCGAAAAAGCTGCCCTTTTTGACCGGAGAGAGCCTTGCCCACGAATTCCCCATCGCCCCCATTTACAATAGCGATCACATTCACCGGGCCCTTGTTTTCTCTAGCAATTTCACGTAATCCTTTTAAATGACTAATCCTATTTTCGGGCGAATCCACCGGTGGAGCTTGGGACGTTTGGGAAGTCCCCAAACCGGTTTGTGTTTTACTTGTAACCCCGGAAATTTGCGCGGGCTGGGAGACATCCTGCGCGTCGATGAAATCCTTGAACTCCTTCAGCAGTGAGGCGTAAGCCACCTTCAAAATATTGTCCTTACGCCCCTTGGACCCGGGCGTATAGACGTAGAGCCTTAATTGGGAGGCGTTGCCCGAGGGACGGAAATGACCTATTTCGCCATTATTAAAGTGAACCTGAATCCCATCTCTGACGTTGATTTTGGCAATGCCGCCTTTATAACCTGCCTTGGCAAATAGCCTCTCAATTGACGCCCTTTTTTCAGCCCACGCGGAAGCATTTGCATCGCCTTGGTTCCAAGTAGCTACGGTTTTAGCGTCTGATTTTTCGCTGTCCTTTAAAGTTACGGAACCGTCCTGATTGAATAGTAGCTCAATAGCTCCGGCCACATTTGTCGCAAAGAACCGGTCTATTTTCCCTTTGGTAACCCCAACCGCGCTCTCCTCGATGTCGATCATTGTTGCGCCTTTGTTTCCCTTAAAACGGCTTTTCACCGATGCCACCACGGAGGTCCCTTCTCTTGCGGCAATGGCGAGGACCGCAATGATCGGGAGAGTTGCATCTCGGGTTGCCAGAGGTTCAACCCATGTCGCTGTCTCTGGCGAAGTCATCCGACTTTGTTGAAGGGTCCCGCCATTTGCTTCAGCTCCCATGACCTTAGATTTCCCCTTATTTTCAGCGGTTTCCATGGCCTCCACCACTTGGGCAGATCCGATTTTTGTTCTTACCAAGTCGATCGGCGCCCTGGTTTTTTGGCTAAGGCCAGCAAAGAAACCTTCAAGGCCAGGGTGACTGCTGACAGGAGTGGCGAAAAAGTCCGCGCCCATATACTCCGCCGCCATCGCTCCCAACAGCTCGCCCGGCACAAATTCCACATTCAGGAACGATTTACGGAACGCCCACTGGCGTAGGGCTTCGGTTCGATCACCAAATGAAACAATCGCAAATGCCAATTCGACAACACCCACAAGGAGATCCGAAATGCGTTGGACAATTCCTTTTTTCTCAACTCCGATCACCAGGGGACGATCACTGTCCCCATCGGTGGAAACAATGGCGTCCACAGGACCCGTTTTTTTCCATTGGTTCTCGGCAAAACCCAACAACATGGCCAAATGCTCGTCATTGATAGCTTCAGTATCAATGGGGACAAAGGTTTCGCTTGCTCCAACTTTATAAACCACCGCTCCAGCATTCTCAAGAATTTCGGGAACGGCCTCCCGGCCAACAGCCGAATGTTGATAGAACACCACCTGAAGAGGCTTTTGATCGCGGTGCAGAGTATCCCGTTTTGTGGCCTCTTCAAACCGTCCCTTATAAGGTCCCCACCCTGCCTGCACGTCTGATTCCGGAATAACAGGGAGTTGAACATCGCTTTTAAAGAACCCATACTGATCAAACATAGAAGAGGATGCTCCCTGGCTAAGCAACTCCTCCAAAACGCCGGCAACCAGCGTATTAATTGCATCGTTATCCTCTGGGCGAAGTTCCCCATCCAATCGATTAAATTTAAAACCGTTTCTGTAGGCAGGGATATGACTGCCTGTCGCTTCCACACCAGCCACATTTCGTGACAGGTTATACAGAGTCAAAGCCGGAGAAGATATTTTTCCTATATATTGGGACGTAAGCCCTTCATCCGAGAGGGCCTTCGCCACAGCCTGATATAACCGAGGAGACGTGGGGCGCAGGTCAATCCCGAACGGAATATTCCCCTCCCCTAACTTGCCCGCTCTCTTAAGATGTCGAATATGTGCCAATGCGACGGCATAAATTTGAATGTCTCGCAGGTCCAAAACATCGGCCCGAACGCCGCTGGTCCCGATTTTGGGCGCCACAGGATTAAACTTAATCGTTTCTTTCAGGGTGTCTTCAGCACTTGGTGGAATGAGTTTCGGCCTGCCCGTGCTGATCTTTATTCCCACAGTAGAAGAAGCGGCGGTGTTTTTATCAAGGCGAACCAACCGAACGACGGTCGGTTGCCCTGCGTCTTCAACGAATGAGTGCGCCGGAATAAATATGGCCCCATCCCTTCCCTCTCGAATATTCGTAATCCCAACATTTTTCCAACCGTCCGGCCTTTTGACCTCCAAAGCCACGTCAATATTTTCTCGGTTCGAAAGTATCAAAGTTTGGTCAACTGTGTTAGTCAAACCGGGCAGGCTCACCTCGCGAACTCTATCAGCCAGGGAATCTGCGCCGGCTTGTTTGCCGTTCATGTCCAATCCCCCCTGGGCGATAGGAGTGGCCTGAGTCGGTTTGGGGAGGCGATGGTTACTGTAACTCCGGTTGAAGACGCGAGAAAAAATCCTCTTGATATTCGCATTCCCATTTCCATAAAGCGCTTGGTCAACTTGGTCAGCAATATCGCTCACGTCGCCTAAATTTCCCTCTTGCTGAAGAGCGAATAGGTTATCGACTATGCGTTGCACCCCTTCCAGAACCGTTCGGGGACCGCCCTGGAGGGATAGAAGATCATTGACAATCCCTTTGGCCTTCTCCTCTTTTGCTTGCCAGGACATCCCACCCAGGGCGAAGGGAGGCATTGGAACTGTGGCCTTGTACAGGGTCGCGGTACCTTTTGAGGCGATCAATCTGTAGCCGACCCCTTTGGGAATCATCACCGTCTGGCCACGGGTCAGCGTTAATTGACTCGAATCATCCATTCGGAGCACCAATGGGTGTTGCGCTTCCAAGACAATCAATGTTTCGACATCGTGCACTGGGGGTTGGATGTGCGCGCTCTCTTGTGAAATATCAATCCGGCTCAACTGAAATTCGGGTACGTCTCCAGGTTCACGATAAACTGTTTCTGTGGCCGATACTTTAATTCCGTCACGAACTGCGGGAGGTTCGCCTTGGAAAACGACAGTGTTCATCAATTCGGGAACATCGACGTGCTTCGGCGTCAATCCGCCCCGAAGCACATTATTCGAATTCGCCATAATTTCCATCCCGACCCCATCCAGGTAGGCGTGGGGCACGCCCGCGCTCAAATACATGGCCTTTCCTGGATTCAAGCGAATCAGGTTCAAGAGATAGACAGAGAATACCCCTTCACGATGCTGCTCTTTTGGAAATTCGGCATAGGAACGGAGGACCCAATATTCAGGAGAAGTTTTTTGGAAAGGCGATGTGGTATTTTCCATATTCAATCGCGCCATGAGAGGCGTCAAAATGGCATCCGCCCCATCCTCGGAGAGCCCCATGATTGTCCCATAAAGATTTTTTAATTTTTTTTCCGACGGAGATAAAACAAAATCCTTTGCACCATCAATGACCAGTAACTCGGGATTGGCCTTAAACGCCGCGACAATCTCTCCCAAAGGTTTGAACCCTCGAAGACCAAAAAATTCGGTGACTGCCACGATCAATTCTGGTTTGTGGTTGGGATCTTTGTAATTTCGATTATCCGCCTTTAAATCAACGCCCGCCTGATTTTCTTTGGCAAATCCAGATTCAGCTTGCTCTTTGTTGGGGTGCACCTGGATGGAGAGGGGTTTGCCCGCCGCCAGAACTTTAAAAAGGAATGGCAGTTGTCCGTTGTAAAGGTTCCGAGCGTGAGGAGACATAATATTTTTTCCCGCCACTTCAACCAAACTGTCCATCTTTATTTTTGTGCCCGTAGGCAGAACGGCCTTTGAGGGCAAATCTGGATGGGCTCCGATCCAAACCTCCGCATACGGCTTGTTTTCTTCCCGGATACCTAACAGCTGGGGGATATACGCCCCTGTTCCTTGTTGTCCCCAAGCGTAGTTTTGAACCCCGGTTTCTAGGAGGACGGGTTCAGGTTTGGCCGCATAACGTTCCATATCTATTGCTTTTTGGCGAAACGAGAAAAAGTTTTCAATGTCGGATCCTCGCCCAAAGGGAACAAGAGCGGTCAGGCCAAAAACTAAATTTGTGGCCGCGAAGGCTTGCAAGGCGGAGCTGTCAACGCCTGCCCAAATGAGGACACCCGCCAGGGCCGCGATTAAAATGTTTGCCGCGGGGCCAGCGATGGCCACCCAGGCATTTTTGCGGAACCCGAGGTCCCCGGTTTGGACCCAAATACCTTTCGTTCCAAAAGAGAGTTGTCCGTCTTTTCCGCCTAAGCGGTTATACATCAGCAAATGGCCCCCAAGTTCGTGCAACAATACCCCCAAAAGGCCGAACCCAACGAATGATCCCACAGCCGCTAAAGAGGCTCCAAAGAGGGCCAAAGAAATTCCAGCCACAACGGTGAGACTGACTACCAACTGACCCATCTTTAAGAAATTCCGATTTCCTTGGGTTTGGCCCGCGAATTTGCCGTCATCCCCTTTATCAGTCTTGCTTCTACTAAAGAACTCGGACACCTTCGCCATGAGGAGCATTGGGCTAAGGAAAAAAATTTTCCCGCTGTCGCGCACATAAACGGAGAAACTTCTTCCTACTTTGCCTGAAAAACTGGCAACGAATTCTCCTAATCTGCGAGAGGCGGGGGGCGTTTGACCTTCACTGACAGCGACAGAAACAGTTTTCCTCCCGGCCTCAGTAGAGTAGACGCTGGACCCATCGACGGCCTCGCTCTCCGTGACCACCGCCGGACTAAGCGCTTTCACCGCTTCTGTAACCTGGTTGCCCGCCAATGCAGTAATAACTTCTTCACTCACTGCATTAATCGCAGCTGCTGCAGGTTCTTGACCAGGGGTGGGAGTCACCCCGGATCCATTAATCGGGGCCTTTGTTGTGATTTTTTCTTGGGTGAACAGTTTTTCGAGGGCGGGGCGGTTTTTTAAGAAATCTAAATAATTTGAATCGGCGGACACTGCGGTGAGGGTGGGGGTGAAAACCACGTAGGACACTTTTCCTTTCCGAAGCAAATCGGTCATGCCTTCTGTGTGGAAACCGCCGGTGAGGAGGATGGCGTTCTTTTGGCCGCTGGCTTTCATCTTGGCGAGAAGATTATCGGTTAGCGTTCTGTCTCGAGCGAGGGCGGCGTGGCAAAAACCTTCGAAGGGAACCAGGTCTTTGGGCAAATCGCCGGCATAATTGTCGGCGCCAGGGGCCAAACGGTCCATGCGGGCGGCCATGTCCATAATCCGCGATCGGGCCTGTTGATACGTGGCCCAATCGTGGGGCGCCATTTTGAAAGCCGCCAAACTCGTGAGGCTGTGGAGGTCTTGGGCCAAATCATAGATGTTGCGCTCTTCCGGGGTACGAACAAGGGCGGTGGCCGCGTTCTCTTGGAGGGTATCCAACTCAGACAAGAGGGCTTCGGGTTTAATTTGTTCGGAAGCGAGCACATATTTGATGTAGGCGGCCATGGCGGGGAAACGCGACAGGGAAACGCCTTTCGCTTCGCAAATTGTTTGAAGCGAGTCGTAGTAACCGCCATAACTTAAACGGCCGGATTTATAAAGGAGAGTGCGTTGGACCAAGGCCGCGATTTCTTTCTCTGAAAGGGCTTTGGTGAGGCTTTCAATAAGGCGTGTCCGCTCTTTTTCCACGTCGGAAAAATTCAGGGACTTTTCCAGGGACAGGCAATGGCGAAACACCACTGTGGCTGGGAACTTCGTTGTATCTAATTTGATCGTTTTTTCCAGGAGATCCACGTATTCGGGGAGGGCCAAACTGCCGTTCTTGTATCGCGCCTGGCTTTCATCAAAGGCCTTTAACTCGGGGGAAAACACTTTTGGTTTCACCTGAGCCAATCGGTATTCCCAACTCTTAATGCGGTCCTGCACGCGTTGCTGAATCGGAAGGGAATCCTTAAAAGAGTTGAGGTTCTTTAAATAGATCCCCATTTCTTCCACGCCCCACAGGGTGGGGTCTTTTTCCGCGGTCCAACCCGCGTGTTCACCCCCGCCGATCATGTGTTCTTGCACCAGGAAGTCGGCCACGTCGCCGATCACCGCTTTGTTGGGGAATGTGCGATAGGGGGTGAGATCAAAAGCCCCCGTCGCGCCTTCTAGGCCCACGAGAGAAACGGCGCCGCTTCCCACAATTTCATTAATCAAGCCGGAAATGTTCATCTGGGCTTCCCGCTGTTCGTGGACGTCTTGAATGTGAACGATGAGGGGCCGATTTTCAGCGTTGGGGGCAAAATACGCTTGGGAGATAGTGCCGTGGGCCGACGAAATATGGTTTAACCAGGCCGGCAAAGATTTCTGCTGTTCGGGGCTCAAAGAGGAATGGGCGGATGGAAGGCTGGGCCCCGAGAGGGACTCCAAACCAACACCGCCTTGGTTTTTACCGTCGAGGAACGGAAGCGCTTCTGTCAACGCTCCCGCGCCTGCGGGCAACATGGCGTATTGGGTGCCGGTTCTGGAGGAATTTCTGGACTGGGCGGCTTTCTGCCTGTCCTGCCAAAACCCCGCCTCCACAAGGGGGGACGCAAGGGTCGTGTACATGAAGGTTCCCGCCAAAAGAGCGGCCATGTTTTTTTTCGCCCCCGCCAACGACGGCATGAACACCGACTTAAGATCTCGAACAAAATGGTTCAGGATGGTGTGCATCATTGCGCAATCTCCTTGGTTTCTACGACGGTGAACAAGTGGCGAATCACCACCTGCCCGCTCCTGTAAAACGTCAGACAAATCCGTTGTGGACGTCATTGTCTCTTTTGTTTTTGGTTCCATGTGAATACTATAACCCAACTGACCTTAAGATCATCTTAAGAAGTTGTAAATTTATTGTAAACGTTTTCACCCGGGACCCAGCTGTCCGGGGAATTGTTCCGTAACTTCAAAACAGACAATTTAGGAACGCAAAAGGGGGCCCCGTCGGAAGGCCTCAAAAAAAAAGCCCAGACCTAATGATTCGCTTTGCCCGGCGGGTCCCCGTTGGGTCGACCGCGCGGCCCGGGCGCAACGTGATAAATGGGATCGATTCATCCCTTCGCTTTTGTGGCCTGTAGGAGCGCGGGCGTCCCGCCCGCATTCTTTGGAATGGAATCCTGTGCGGGCGAGCCGCTCGCGCTTCAAAATCGCGATTTGAGCAAATTGATGAAACCCCTCAGACGGTAGATGTTCCCTATCGAAGGATTTGGGCTGGTGAACCCACTCAGGTGGAGAATAGGCCTTAGGGCCCGCGCAAAAATAACTATCTATTTTCTCCGGCGGCTTTTGGCCTGCGCCTGCGTTGCTCGTCAGTCACAGACTCCCGGTATGCTCCTCCCTTGTATCATGAATATACTTTTGGCAATGTTTCTCTGTTGTCAAAGGCTGGTGCGGTAGCCCGATCCTTCCTTGGTCTTAAAGACCGTGCGCGAGCGTGGGCGCCACACCCCCAATTCCATAGAAAGCCCGAACAGTTGCGAGGGCCGTTAGAGCCCGTATCCCGCAAGGAAGGGCTTCTCAGGAGGTTGTCATGAACCAAATCAGTGAATCCCTCACCCCCTCTGATATTTTCATCGGGGTTGACGTGTCTAAAACCCGCCTCGATGTTGCCGTTCATCCCTCCGGTGACAGTTTCTCCACCGATAACGACGGACCGTCCATCACGGCCCTCGTCAATCGTTTGAAAAATCTTCACCCTGCCCTCATCGTCCTGGAAGCCACCGGTGGATATGAAGTTCTCTTTGTCTCCACTGCCGGCGCCGCCGGGCTCCCTGTCGTCGTCGCCAACCCCCGCCAAGTCCGTGACTTCGCTCGCGCCACAGGCCGCCTGGCAAAAACCGACGCCATCGATGCCGATGTTCTGGCTCTCTTTGGCGAGCGGGTGCGCCCACCGGTTCGTGCTCTGCCCGACGAGGCCACGCGCCACCTCGATGCCCTCGTCACCCGCCGACACCAGATTGTCGCGATGATTACCGCCGAAGGCAACCGTCTTCCTTCCGCCCCCGACGCCCTTCGCCGCGATATCCGGGCTCACATCCATTGGCTTCAAAAAAAACTCCTGCGTCTCGACAAAGAGCTTCACGATGCCATTCTCCAAAGCCCTTTATGGAGCGAAAAAGACACTCTCCTGCAGAGCGTTCCAGGGATCGGTCCCCGCATCTCCGCCGCCCTTTTGGCCGGCGTTCCCGAACTGGGCCGCCTGGACCGTCGGCAGGCCGCCGCGCTCGTTGGAGTTGCCCCCTTCAACCAGGACAGCGGGACTCTGCGCGGACGACGAATGATCTGGGGCGGACGCGCCGCCGTTCGATCGTCTCTTTACATGGCAGCGCTCGTTGCCTCCAGGCACAATCCCATCATCTGAGACTTCTACAAACGTCTTCGTGCTGCAGGAAAACGGGCCAAGGTGGCGCTGGTCGCCTGCATGCGAAAGCTCTTGACCATTCTCAACGCTATTCTCAAGACAAAAACCAAGTGGCGGCAGGTTACTGATCATGTCCCAGCCACTTGACTTTCAAGACAGTTGCTCGCGCCTTGGCTCAGCTCAAAATCCACTCGGATAAAATGGACATTTATTTCTGCGCGGGCCCTTATGGGAGAATTTTGGGCGAAAACAATACTCACCCCAAAAGACAAAAAGTATGGTATAAATTAGGCGGACTAAATTAAACCATGATTAACAGACAACTTAAGCTCCCGAAGAAGAACAGTTTTTTCCTTTTTGGCCCTAGAGGAACGGGGAAAACGCATTTGCTCCGTGAATTCCTCAAAGACAAACCTTGTCTCTACATCGACCTCTTGGACCCGGAACGGCATCAAACACTGAGCCTACGACCCAAAGCGTTAGAAGAGGAGATTCTGGGCCTTGATCCACACACCCGTTGGGTGGTCATTGATGAAGTGCAGAAAATCCCCGCCCTGTTGGATATCGTCCACCAACAAATGGAATCGAGAGACATTTGTTTTGCCCTGACCGGGTCCAGCGCCCGAAAGCTTAAAACAGCGGGGGCGAATATGCTGGCGGGGCGGGCCTTCTTGACCTATCTTTTTCCACTCACGTCTATGGAGCTGGGGGATTCGTTTTCACTCGCTGATGCCCTTCGATGGGGGACCCTGCCAAAAATATTTTCACTCGAAACGGAAGAAGAAAAGCGGGACTATTTGCGGGCCTACACGCACGTTTATCTTCAAGAAGAAATTACACAGGAACAGGTGGTACGGAAACTAGACCCTTTTCGGCGTTTTCTCCTGGTGGCTGCTCAGATGAGCGGTCAAATTATCAACTTTTCTAAAGTGGCGCGGGATGTGGGAACTTCAGTGCCTACCGTCCAATCTTATTTCCAAATACTCGAGGACACTTGCATTGGGTTCTTGTTGGAGCCCTTCCATGAATCTGTCCGGAAACGACAAAGAGAGAATCCGAAATTTTATCTCTTCGACACCGGTGTACAAAGGGCTCTTGAAAATACCTTATCGCTGAACCTTCTTCCCAGCACATACGCCTACGGCGTGGCCTTTGAGCATTTTATTATCAATGAAATTGTTCGATTATCGTCCTATGCCAAGAAAGACGACAGGTTTTCCTACCTCTGCACAAAAGATGGGGTCGAAATCGACCTCGTGATCGAACATCCGGGAGGAAAAAAAGCATTGGTTGAAATTAAATCGACTGAATTTCTGAGGCCCGAAGATATTCATTCCTTTCGGAAATTGGGGTCCGACATCCCTCGGTCCGACATGTATTGCTTCTCCCGGGATCCCCACCCAAAGGTCATCGATAACGTCCGTTGCCTTCCCTGGAAAAAAGGGTTGATTGAACTGGGCTTGTTCTAACCGGGATTCCCCGGTTGACACGGGGCTATCGTTGACAGGGTCCTGAACAGAATTTTCGAGCCCTGCCGGGCGGGAATGCTCCGTCAACCGAAATTTTCAGCTTAAGATGGAGTTCGGATGGTTGAAGAAATCTTGCAAAGAGAGATGTCGGACGGGGAACGGGGGAGGAGCGCCCCCGATCAAAACCAGATTTGAATGTGGATACTGCTTTTGGAAGGAGGTCAAACCGCTCAAATCCGCCCGATGGGTTCCCGATTTTACTTCCACCCCAATCACTTTCTTCCCGAGCGAAAAAACAAAATCGACTTCTTCGGACCGGTCGCGCCAGTAATAAAGTTCGCCGCCCCACTGATCTGCCAAGACGGCCAAGGCGGCCCCCACCGCGTTTTCAACCAAGCGTCCCCGCCATGTGGCATCTATCCCGGACCGATCCAGAGTGGGAAATGCCAGAGCATTGATGAGTCCGTTGTCCCGAACAATAATCTTTGGGGTGGATCCCCTTTGCCGCAAACGACTTCCACTCCATCGCGGCAGAGGGGAAAAGAGAAAAGCCTTGGACAGGAGATCGAGATAGTGGGCGATGGTGACGGTGTTGCCAGCATCCGACAATTGGCCGACCATTTTCTGGTAGCTGAGCACCTCGGCCGGGTGGGTGCACGCCATTCCAAAAGTCTGCCGTAGAAGTGCCGGTTTTTGGACAGGGGACAGGAGAAGCACGTCTTTTCCCAACACCGTCTCAATCACCGCATCCCGGATATACCGGCCCCAACGAACCGGGTCTTGACGCAAGATCATCCCGCCGGGGTAACCTCCAAAAACCAGATACTCCTCGAGACCAATCCCAAAACACCCCTGGCATTCAGCAAAGGACCAATGGGGATGCCGGTGTAATTCAAACCGCCCCGTCAAACTTTCCGCCAGCCCCCGTTGCACCAAGAGGGCCGAAGACCCCAAGAGAACGACTCTCAATCGCGTGTTTCCGCGACGATCCTCATCCCACAATTTTTTGACTGCTTCGCTCCAACGCGGAATTTTTTGAACTTCATCCAAGACAAGGAGGCCGTCCCTCTTCTTCACCAGGCGCCGCGCCTTCTCCCATTGGGCCACAATCCAATGGACGTCGGGAGGAGCGGGTTGGTCCGCCGTCTCATACTGTGTCGGTCCTTTCCACCGATTGATGATTTCCAGAACCAGCGTTGTTTTTCCCACTTGACGGGGTCCCGCCACCGCCTGGATAAAAAAAGCTTCCCCCCGGAGGGATTTCCAGAGAGCATCGAACAGATCTTCTCGAACGAAGGACATGGCCGTATTCTATGAATTTTGTTCCTAATTTACAATTAACTCAGTCGACTGAGTTAATTGTAAAAATAAAAATTCCTTCAAAGGGATAAATAAGCTCCAGCCGATGGCTGATCCAAGGATCAGGCGGCGGATAGGAGGGCTCGGGCGAAAGCGGCGGTCGCGTCTAAATTGGCGCGCGTCAACGGCAGGGCCGATTTTAGTAGGTCCAATAGCCGTATCAGAAGCGGGAGAGTGGGATCGGAGAGGATGGGGGCCGCGCGCGGGTTCTTTGTCGTCAACCAGGCGATGGCGCCCAGTCCTTGGGACCAGGATTGGAAATGGGCCCCATCGATCTTCACTTCCCCCGACGATTCGAACGAATGTTTCAAGACCGTCACATTTTTTCCGGACAGTTCCGCCAACGCTGTTTCGAGCAGGGGGTCGTTGGCTCCGGGAACAAGCACGATTTGGAACTGTTCTGCCTTCTGGCCCGGCCATTTCTTTATGAACTCACGTAAGGACGGAATGTCTTCCATTAAGACTTGATGGAATGAAACCACCGTGTCCACTGTCCCTGCCCATTCTCGCGCGTAGGATCCGCGAGCGTTCATTCGTTGAGTGATTTCTGACAGAAGAGCCGCTCGCCCGTCCAGGCTGTTGATATCCAAACTTTCCAGCGGCGGCATAAACAGGTCCAACACAGGGCGTCGTTCTTCTTCCAGCACAGGAACACCAAAGGCTCGCATGTCCCGTCGCGCCAACTGGGCTCGGTCCCCCATCGCGGAGTGGATTAGATCTACCACGAACAATATGGCCTTTTTGAAAATGCCTAAAAGAGCTTGCGTGGGAGATACTCGATGAATTTCGGTGATGACAACAGATGGAATCAGGGCGGGATTGATACCCGGCGCGACCACAATTTCAAATGAATTTCCCGCGGAGTGTGTCTCTGCCAGGCGTTTGCGGGACAACAGGTCGGAAAATTCATTGCCGTCCCTGGGCAAGCGAACGTTTACTTGTTTCCCTTTGATGTTGACTGCGAAAGAGAGGGGACCCGCTGGGGTGGGGTTAAAACCAAATCGTCTAAACTCGGATTGAATGGCGGCGAGGGATTCAGAGGAATTACTTTCAATGTTGTTCGGATCCCACTGGCTGGCCTTGGCCATAAGGCGGAGGTGTTCGTTGCGCGCCAAAGCGGCTTTCCAGGCGTAGCGAAAAAAGAGCGTTAATGTGATGATCGCTGCCGGTAACGCCCAGGCCGAACCAAGCCCAAGGGCGAGGTGACCGATGGCCAGTGCGGCACCGGTCAAAGCGAAAGCGCCGTGGGCCAGGGCTTTAAATTTTTGTTCACGCACAGAAAATGGTTGGGCCGAAGGAGAAGATTCAGAAATCGATGGTCGAGTTTTAAGAAATTTAAAATCAACTTGACCCATTCTTAGGTCAATCATTTGTTGTTCAACTTGATCGGTAAGAATGTGCGGATTGACCCATTTGAAACCAGGCGCGACGACCACCACCACGGAATCGATTCTTCCTCTCAGGAGTTTGGCGTTGTCACGAAAAGACACCATGGAATCTCTCAGAAGGGATGGAAGATGTTCCTGGTATTCTCGCGTAGACCAAAGCCCTTTTTCTCTGTAATACCGTTTATCCCGGCGGCCATTCGTTGTGTCCAACCGAAAGAGTGTGCGAGTCCAACCCCGTGAACTTAATCCCAAAACACCTTCATAAGCGAAGCCGTCTTTCGGAACGGTGGTTCCGTCCCGCCGGGGTCCGTAGGGGGCATTCTTCAGGAAAGCGGCCGTTGCCTCCGTCTCGGTTAATCCATTCATGATTACGATTCCAGACATCTTTGAGGGACGATAAACCGATGGATGGGTTAGCACAGGTTCGGGAAAACGGTGGACAATGGCCCCTGCTAACCCCAATTGCGCCTTCAATTTCGATTCGTTTAAACCCTTATCCACCGGGATCACACGCAGAGTTCGTCCTTCTCGCCGCTCCGGGTGCGCGGCCATTTCGACCACCAAATCTCGGACAGAGACCGCGTTTCCCTCAATGATTTCATTGTCAATGAAGGTGACGGTCCGATGGCCTTGATTGAAAAGATGTTGGATGGCACGGCTCTTTTCCAAAACCTGTCCCCCCGGGAGAACTTGATTCACGTCAATACTGGTCGTCCCTGCAGGGTTCACCCGAGCGGGGATGTTGTATTCCTTGAAGAGAGCGTTAATCTTTTCCGCAATGGGGGCCCGCTCGCTCTTTGTGGTCTTTTGGTTCGGGCCAAAGGGGAGGATAATCATTTTCATGAGTCTGAGTGAAGCGTTAAAGAATTTAAGGGCCATGCTTGTTGTTGGACCGAGATTGGATTGTAAGAATTCAAACGATTGGGCTAGAACACCCGTTATTTTGTCCTTTAGTTCGGGCGGATACACCACCGTAAAATAGGGATCCAAGGGCAAGTGAGCCACACGAGCAATCCCTCGCACCGTGGGCCGGGCCAGGGCTCCGCCCGTATTCATGTATAGAAAGAACATGTCGTGCAAAAGGTCATCCGCGGCATTTTCGGCCTCTTGCTGGGATAGTTCCGTCCGTTCCCCCCTCATTATGTCCACAAGGGCCTCTCGCAAAGGGCCAAAAATCTCAACCCCTTGCTCCCCTGTCTTTGCGTTCATCACCGACGAAAGTTCTTCTGGGGTTTTTGCCGTATTGAACGTGATCTTCTGCCCCGCCGCAATTCGTTGGGCGAGGCGCCGTGCGTTCACTGGGCCCAAATCCGTGTTCCGAGGTTCCAATGTGTCATCGTAATCCAGGGAAATGACTTCCGTAACAGAATTGAGGAGTTCTACCATTCGACTGGTCATCTCCGTCCACTCAGCGTTTTGGCATTCCGGCAACCATTGCTGAATGGGAAGACCCAACCGACGCATCAGCCGAACATAGAACCATTGCTGGCTTTTAATGGTGAAGTCGTTCATTTCAGCCAGGAGGGCGTCCTGGTCAGAAACCGAAATTCCCGCAATTTCCATTCGGCGCCGAATCATTCTCATGTGCATCATTCGCGATTCTTTTTTTAGAACCGGTGTTGCGGCTTTTTTTCGCGGGGTGATACTTCCCTCGCTGGTCAATTGTTCCCCCGCGGCTTTTATCGCATACAAGGCGATGACCGTTTCTTTCGTGAGTGGATCATGAAAAAAACCATACTCAGGAGGGCGCGGTTTGTAGTCCACGCCGGGCCGGTCGCGAGGAATTTTCGATTCGAGATCGATGGCCACACCCACCACGTGGTCTCGGGTTCTCGCCTTGATCATTTCAGGAGAGTGCCGGTTGTACTCTTTATCTGGGTCCAAACCAGGGTATCGAACGGGATCATGCCCAACCGCGTAATCCACGTAATTGGGTGCTCTTGACCAGTTGACTTTTAAGGGCATTTCTCCCGGTCTACTGAGGTGGCGATAAAATGTCCCAAGCAGGGTAGCGCCATTTGATGCCAATTTTTTGTTTTCTTTTGTTGGGTTTACCCAATAGATTTTTACCGATTCCGGATTACTGGCGATGGCGGCGTTGATCCCGAGCGGCAACGTACTGCTAATGATGTTGGACTCCTGGGTACCCGGACCATAGAGGATGATGTGGGCCCTACGGATCACCTCCGCCGTTCTATGGTGGACCACCACAGGGTTATGGGCGTCTCGAGCTGACCGAGAGAGATGACGAAAAAAGTCTTCCATTTTTTGAATATTGGCCGGAGTGGCTTGGCTCGAAGGCAAGCGACGGACTGTCGCCAGGAGTTCCTCATGAACAGAGGGATCAACCCCTTGCGTTTCCAACTCTTCTTTAGTCGGCGGTTCCAAAGTGAGACCCGTTGTTTCGGTAAACTCCTCCATAAGCTCATCGAGAGGGGGAAATCGCTCCACCATCGACAAGGGAATAATTTCGGCGGTTCTGGGGTATTCATTAAGCCCCGTTTCGCCAAAAAACATGGTCCCATCCGCTGTCAGGGCCATCAGATGTTGGGGATTGGATGTGGCAATTCGGACAGCGTCTCCAGGGCGCAATTTCAACAGTTTCGCAAGTTCAGTGATGGAGCGTTGCCAGGGGTCCGGCCAACCCTCCCCCAGGTGAGCCCAGGTAGCCCCTTGGAGCGCGATGCTTCGAAGCGGATAGTTGTTAAACCGAAAAGGAGGCAGGTTCAGATCCCTAGCAGGATTTCCAATCACTTGGTTTGAATGGATGGTTTTGATGATCCTCAAAAATGAACTAAAAATAGGCCGAGGGTTCTTCTGTCTTCTTCAGGCAATCCATCGATTTTTTTTAACCAGGCGTTGAGGTGAGTTGATGAGCGATCTGTTTTTTGATTGACTAAATATTCAGTGAGACCCTCAAAATCACGCATAAACTCCTCTTCTATGGAATCGTTATATTCCCCATTTTCTAACTGGAACCTGGTCCCCAGAAAATCCTTCATCGGTTCCGATTGGGCCAGGTCGAGGAGAGCCTTTCCCATATCGGGGACGCCGGGCATACCAAAATCGTGGGCCGGTACACGATGGGTACGCCCAGCGTCGGACCCAGCCACAACGGCGTTCACTCGAATTCGAGGATCTTTGGATAGCAACTGTGTCAGAGAGGATGCCGCGCGGCCACCCCGGAAAAGGACGACACTGAGGGGGTTCTCCCCAGAGAATTTGCGATTCAGGTACGTTTCCTGTTCAAACAGTCCCTCATACAAATCGAGAATCTGATTTTGCATTTCAGGGGAATCTTGGGAACCGGACATGAGGGAGAGCCGGTTTTGCAGGATCCTGAGAATGGCCGAGGGAGAGCGTAGAACACAATAGTGCCGAAAGTGGGACAGGAGTTCGTTTGGATTTTGGACCAATTCCGACAACGGCCGGTCGTTCACGCGGGGGACCAGACCCTGTGTGACAAGAGAATTGACGGCGGCCTCTAACTCCTGCTCAACGGGAGGCGCCCTTGCCCTTTTCGCGGCCGTTGCTTCGCCTCGGCCATAACGAATTTCGTCCATTAAAAAATGTCCCAAGAACTTCGCGGCAAAAACAACCGGGACGGCGGCGATAAAAGAATATACCGCCCGGACCACAACAGGACCTGAGAAAGCCCAAGCGGAGAGAGCCACCGCGAAAAGGAAGGCGGCCGACAAGATGAAACCGGTCCCAAAAATAAGCCAGCGCCGGTTCTGAATTTGTTGGACCCATTCGGGGGGGGGTGGGGTGATGTTGGACCACAAACGTGGGCGATAGGAAATTCCATTCCATAAATCCGGCGAAGGCGTGACCCCAGCGGGTGCTGGCCTCACCGCTGAACCACATTGCGAACACCCGTTTGGCTCGCTCCGTTGTTCGCTCCTCTCCCGGCCGGACCGTATTGTAGGCAAGAATACGGCTCCCTTCCGGCGACAACTTCACCCAAAGAGTCGTGGTCTCGCCATTCATGTTTACCGTCACACCAACTTGGTTGTCGGGCAGGCGGGTGGTGGTGAGTGTGGCGGCCTCGGCTCCGGGAGCCGAGGAGAGCCTTTTGAAGGTCGTTACCACTGAGCCGTCCGCGGCGTTTCGAGCCCCGTTGGCGGCCTCTAATGCCGCCGCAACAAGGGGGGCTGTCCCGTCTCTGACCGTCTCTGGATAGACGGGTGGGGTCAAAAATAGTGTTCGCCCTTGAAACATTCGGTCCAACGGCGTTTTCTCTCGAGTAAAAACATTGAGATAGGCCGACCCTTGGGCTGTGTCAATTTTGTCGATCCTCGGAGTAAACGAAATAACAGCGGCCCCGGCCTTGAGGAATTGTTCCTCCATTCCTGCCGAATGAAATCCCCCAGTGACGAGGAGTCCTGTTTTGGCATGATGTTTTTCCATGGCACCCAGGAAGTTCCGCGTCATGGAATCGTCTCTTATTTGGGCTTCCCGGTAAAACGCTTCAAAGGGGGTCATGTCCCCTTCTTTCTTTGTCTCCCATTCGGCCCATTCCTCTGGCGTCAAACTGAACTCCACCAACTTTTTCGTCAAATGGAGGCGCCTTGATTCCGCCACAAGCCGTTTTTCGGCATCCGTGTGGGCGAGTCGGGCGTAGGCGGTCTCCTCTGCCGAACGCATCTCCTGAAACAGTTCATCCGGCAAGATCCGGTCGGACGATTGGACATAACGAATGTATTCCGCGAGGGCCGGAAACGACTCAACAGAAACACCCGCCTTATGACTCAGCTGCTTCAGCTGGCGATAAAAATCGACGTGCCCCAGCGACCCTGCCCGGCAGGCCACCGCCGCCATGGCCAACGCCTCCATCGACCCCTTGTCTAGCGCGTTGACCAACCGGTCCAGTAAAGCGCGTCGATCCCTTTCCGCGCGGTCAAAATCCAAGCGTTTTTCCATGTTCCACGTTTCTAAGAAATGAGTTAAAGCCGAAGATTGTTTTGGGAGAAGGTCTGCCAGGGTTTGAAGATGTTCGCCCAGCGAGCGGCGACCATCCTGGTAAGCGGCAACTTTTTCATCGAAGTGACGGAGTTCCTCTGAAAAAACGGAGGCCTTGTTTCGCTCCACGCGGCGTTGGTTATTTTCCACGCTGGTAAGTGCGGAAACTTGCAGCGGAGCCGCGGTGCGATAGGATTCCACGTTCGCGCGGTAATGGACCGCATCATCCACACCGATGGTGGCGGGGGGAGGTGATTCCTCTGACAATGCGGCGTGGATGGGCCCGGAAATGTCTCCTTTTTCCAACAACGCCCGGGCCACTTCCCGTATTGTGTCCCGGCGTGGATACGCCCTGTAGCGGGAGAAATCAAGTGGACCAAACGCCCCCTCTAAGCCCACCACCTCCACCGCTTGTCGAGCGGCCACCGCTGTGACCAGGGCGCTGATATTCGATTGGGCGGCGGCGTTGAGATGGACATCTTGAACATGAAGAATGATTTTAGTGGGGGGGACGCCGTGGGGCATGGCGATTCGGCGGATCGTTCCGTCGGCTGAGGCGAGCGCGGCCAGGATGTTGGCGTTTTCTTGAAAAAAGGAAGACGGTAAAGTCTTCGCGATCTCCTGAGGGATCTTGTTTGAGGAAGATTGCAAACTGATATTTTTTCCGACCGCGGAGGGTCCCATCCCGGGCATCGCCATCGGAAGAGATGCGAATAAGGGAGAGGGTGTCCTCTTTTCCCGAGCGGCCTGGCGACGTTGTGTCCAAAAAGCGGTTTCGGGCGCACTGGCCAGGGCGCTGTTGACCGCAAAATAGACGAGGCTCACGGCGGCCCCGGTCAGACGGCGGAAGGGGTGAAATTTCACACTCAATTTATACCACACCAGGGAAGAAGGAAAGATTAAGAAGTTGTAAACGTTTTGTAAATTTTTTGTTCCACTTAAAATATATGTTTTTCAACAGTTTTAGATTTTCGAAGGCATGAATAACTCATTTGATTTCTTAGAAAGACGTTGAATCAATTCCGCGGCGATCGATTCGGTCAAGGGACGAACTTCCCTGTTTTTGGCAGTTCTATCCAATAAAGCATTCCCCACTTGAACAAGTTGTTTAGCCGCGTCTTTCATGATTTCTTCCCCGAAAACCCATCTGAGGCCCTCCACACGGTGAGAGCGGGATTTACGTGTTCATCCATTCCCAGGCGCTTCGGTGGTCACCGTGGGTTTGGACGTAGTCGAGAAAGGCCTCATAAAATTTGTGGCGGCCGATGGTGGCGGAATCGCCGACGACAATAAGGAGCCGGCGGGCGCGGGTCATGGCCACGTTCATGCGGCGGGTGTCAGAGAGGAACCCGACTTCGCCGTGGTCGTTGGAACGCACGAGGGACAGCACGATGACTTCTTTTTCCCGCCCTTGAAACCCGTCCACCGTCCCCACCTCAAGCCCCGGAGGAACCTGGGAACGGAGAAGACGGACTTGGGCGGCGTAGGGGCTGATGAGCGCCGACCAGTGCGGTTTGACGCCGGCCTCAGCCAGTTCGTTCCACAGTTTCAGAACCAGCGTGGCTTCGCCTTCGTTTTCGCGGCTGTCCAATAGTTCGTTCCAGGTTTCTGTGTAATTGGTCCCCGCGGTGTCGACAAAAACCAGTCGGGCGCCGGTGAGGCCCGTGGGCGAGATATGGGGAATATCGAGGAGCGAATGCTCCTTGACCGAAGCATGGGCGACCAGTTTGTTCTCATAAAACTGCGCCGAGGAGAACCCCATGATCTCTTCGTTCATACGGTATTGAACCCGGAGGAGCGTTTGCAAACTCTCCGGCAAGTTCGGTTGAAGCCGTTCCATGAGCGTCGTCTTAAGCCCCCGCTCGGCCGCTTCAGGGGAATGGATGGTGGGGGGCAACTGAAGAGGGTCCCCAGCCATCACCACTTTATCGGCCAACAAAATCGGAATCCAGGACAACGGTTCGGTGGCCTGGCTGGCCTCGTCCAAACACACTAAATCAAATCGCTCTGAAGCGAGCAAATGGCCGATTCCGCCATGGGTCGCAAGCACCACATCGGCTTTCTGGATAATCCGTTTTGAAATGGATTTCTCGATGGCGCGGGCTTCTTTCCAGAGGGCTTTGATCTCCCGTTTCATCGCTTTGTCTTCATCGCTGGTGAGCTTGCCTTTTTTTCGAAGACGCTGTACCACCAACCGTTCGCGGTCCTGATCCATAATCCGGATCACCTTTTGGTCCGGATGTTCGTCCAATTGGGCGAGGAGCGTGGCGTGGCGCAGGTTTTCCAAAATTCGCGCGGGGTGGCCCAGTCGGACGACATTCAACCCTGCGTCCAACAGTTTTTCTAACATGTTATCGACCGCAATATTAGAAGGGGCCGTGGCCAAAACCGATTTCCCTTGGGCCACCGTCTGTCGAATAATTTCCGCCAATACGGTCGTCTTCCCCGTGCCAGGCGGCCCATGAACGAGGGCAATGTCCTCTGCCCCCATGGCCGACCGTACCGCTTCTTGCTGAAACTCATTAAGCCGATCGTTGAAGAATACAAGGTTTTCGGGCGAGCCGGCGAAAGCCGGCGGAGCGTTGCCGAGAAGGATGTCCCGCAATTCGCCCAGTCGGCCCCCTTGGCGGAGGGCGATGTCCAAAGCCCTCCGCATCCGTTTGTAGGTGGCGTCAGATCCCAGCAAGTCGATGCGGCATTTGCCGGACGGGTCCTCTTCCAAGTCATGACTGAGCGCCACAGTGACACGGTAATCTTCCACAGCGTAAAGGGTTCCCTCACGCGAAAAATCGCCGTTTAAGAAGGTCACACGGACCAAATCCCCCTGATCCATGGCGTGGAAAGGAGAAAGGGTTTCCCCCTGAGAAGGACGCGAAAGGACCAGGAGAGGCAACCCGCCCACGCCCACGTCGCGCCGTTCGATGGAGAGCCGAGTGACGGTTTTGCCCAACTGTTCCCGCATCTCCACGGGCCAACGGTCAAGCTTGCGCTTGTTCTCCTCTTTCTCGGCGTCCCGCTCAATCTCAAGCAGGTCCATAAAGGTATTGAAATGATGGTCAGGGTCAATCACGACGGGGATTTTAGCAGTTTGAGAATTACGATCGCTGGATTTGGACGGCGGCGTAGGTGAGACCTGGGAGGGCGCGTTTTTTGACCAGCACGGTGACCGACGTGAGTTTGTACTTGGTCAGGAGGAGATCCGCCGTTTGTTCGGCCACGGCTTCGGCCAGTTTGAACGTTTTCGGTTCGAGTGTTTTCTTAAGGAGTGCGCAGGCCTCGGCGTAATCCACCGTGGCCAACAGGTTGTCCCCCCAGCCGGCGTCGGATAACGGAAGGTGCAAGGTGACATCCATTTCCACCCGTTGAGCAAAAGCCCGTTCTTCTTCCGTGCACCCCACCTTCAACCACAGGTCCAGCCCTGAGAGAATCAATTGATCCACCGGATTTCCCTCCGTCATGGTTTGAGCCCAACATATTCCAATTCCAGCGGTTCGGATCCCGTATTTTCGAAATAGTAGGCCGTGTCGGGGGCAACGGCAAGATACCCGTATTGAATCTCCGCCTCCGATTGGCCAAGGTAGGCGATGCCTTTGCCGCGTTTAGGGCGGAACACCAACCGCGCGCCATCCTCCCGCATCGTCACAGTGCGCGATCCCACGGGCACATAAAACGCGCCGGACCGTAAAGGGCGCGTGTCCGGCACCTGATCCAAAGAACGATAAAAAGCCTGTGCCTCCGGCTCAGACGCCACGGCGTGTTCGCTGGGCGCGACCACTTGAAGTGAAGTGCCCCGGGTTTTTTTTGCCGTGGTTTCGCACGCTTTAAGAAGAGAGACCTCGTCGCGATCCATCGCCTCTTCCAAACCACGTTCCCCCGGGGGAACATTGAAAAGAAGGGCGATCTCCGTGCGCTCTCGCAGGGCTTTAAAAGCTCGAAGAGTTGTCCAATAGATCTGACTCTCCGAAACCTTTTCACGCTTTTTCTCCAATACCTGCCGTTGAAGGGAACCGATCCCGGTTTGATAAATAGACCATTTCCGTGCAATCATCTCCCTGGCCCCCTCATCGGGGGCCGGCTCACGGCCGCTCGCCGCCAGCCGTTGCATTTTCTGGCAAGCGCCACGAAGGTCCCTCAGGTCCCCTTCCAAAGACGAGGGCGCCGATCCCCCGTTCGAAGCATAACTTTCATGCAAAACACGCAACCGGGTTTCCGCCGCCACCGTGGCGCGTTCGTAGTCGGATTTTGACGAGCGAATTCGTTCGACCGCCAACCGCCGGATCTCTTCTTTGGCCGAGACAAAAGCCGCCGGGTCCAGTCGCGCGGCGTGGGCCCCCCCCGCGAGAAAGAGCATCATTCCAACACACATTCGCCGACCCATGGATTTACCGACCCACCCCAAAATCCCCTCTTTGCAATGGGCGCGGACGGATGTGTAAACGAATATTGTTCGGTCTGAGGAGACCCCCCTCACGGTGACGGTCGGCATAGATGCTATTTTATCCTTTTGATTTTTTTCAATGTCCTCCAATCGTTTCCCTTGAAACGTATCGTTGGACCCAAGTCCCACAAGGACCACCTGGGGGTTCTCTGCCAAACTATAATCGAGCCGCGCCAAAGCATCGAACGTGGTATCGCCCGAATGGCCCCCGTTGGTGACGGTGACGGGATATCCCGCCTCTTTAAGAAGACGTTCAAGAATGGCCGGATAGGCTTGGATGTCCGGGTCTTCCAAGTCTTTTCCAGCGGTCAGGCTGTCGCCGAATGCAAGAATCCGATAAACGGCTTGCGACGGCAAGACAGGCACAGCGACGGGCGGTTCCGATTTTCCGCAGGCCATCAAAAAGAGGACCACGATCATAAAAAGCGGCGGGCCGGGTCGACCCCAGATCGCGCGATTTCCCCCGTGGCCGGGCAATCGATTCTCATTCATGACGAAGCGCATCCATGGGGGGAGTACGGAATGCGCCCTGAGTCACTGTCCAGGAGAGGCACACCATCGCCAACGCAGATCCGCCCAGAAACAAAGTGGTGGGAAACAGAAAGAAGGTCAACCGAAGTTCAAACACCCGATGGAGCAACAAAGCGCTCGCCGCACTGCCCAGCGTGAAGGCCGCCAAGGATCCGGTTCCTGCGATAATGGCATATTCCAGCAGAGCCACACGGATCACCTGCGCTTGGGTCGCGCCCAGTGCCCGAAACAATGCCGTTTCCCGGGTGCGGGACGCCAGGGAGGCGAGGAGACTCGAAAGAAGAAGCAAGATTCCCGACAGTAAACCGAACAGCCCCAACGCACGGACCACGCGGCTCAACTGATGGAACAGCCGGCCCGTCAACGCGGCCACATCAGAAAGATCGATGACCGTCACGTTCGGAAGCGCCTCGGCCAACCGGTTTTGAAGGTCCGGCAAAGTGTCTTTAGGGAGCGCGAGCCCTGTCATAAGAGTATGGGGGACCTCTTCCAAAAGACCCGGTTTAAAATAGAAGTAGAAGAACGGCTGGCGCACGGTGTGGTTGATGGCGCGAAACGACGACACCGTCGCCTCAAATCGCCGACCTAAAATTCGGACAGCGATCCGGTCCCCGCGTCGAATCCCAAACTTTTTTTTGTAGTCCTCAAAAACCGAAACCTGAGGCCCAGGAAGGGACGAATCCCACAACCCGGGGCCTTCCACCACGGTGTCCGTTGGAAGAAGATCCGTTCCATAGGTGAACCCAAATTCCCGGGTCAACCGGTCCCCTTCACGACTTCCCCGTCGTTTAATTTTTTGTACTGGGATGTCATTGACCGACACCACCCGCCCCCGGATGAGCGGGAAGAGCCGCGCGTGGGGGTTCCCCGAGATCGAGCCGAAGGCCTCGGCTTGGGTCGGTTGGATGTTGATAAAAAAGACGTTGGGGGCGTCGGCGGGGAAACTTTGGATCATTTGGCTGAAAAGATTTTTTTCTAAAAGAAAAAGAGTCAAAATCACCGTGAGAGAAAGTGCGACGGAAAGCACCACCGCGCCGTTCAAGTTCCCCGGGCGGGCCAATCCCCGCCCGGCGAGTCGGACAGGGGTGGATTCCCATCGGTTCAAAATTTTGCGAAGTGTGCCCAACAACGCGCCCACAACCCCACCCCCGACCACAATCAGGCCCGAGAGCATCGCGACGTATTGGAACGCCAAAAGGGGCCGCCCCATTTGAGCCCACGCCAAAAGGAAAAATCCGCCGACAGCCACCCCCAACACCCCCGCCGTCCGAAATCGCCGCGGAGGAACGGGAGGAACATCGTCGGACAAGATGGCGTTCGGAGCGATGTCACTGAGTTTAAGAAGCGGCAAGAGCATAAAGAGGAATCCTGACCCGAGCCCTACCCCGGCGGCGCTCAGGAGCGCCTGAACCGGAAACGCGGGCAGGAGCCCTCCGGGCAGTAGGTCTCCAAACAGGGACAGCAAAAGCGCTCCCAGTACCCGGCTCAGAATGAGAGCGGCCATCAAACCCACGACCGCCAGCCCGCCCCCCCACCAAAGCCACGCCCGGTAAACAAGACCCCGTGGCGCGCCCAGAGCAAAGAGCATCCCCACACTTTTTACTCCCGCGTTCAACGCCGCCGACAGGGCCGTCGCCGCGCCGATTCCCCCCAGTGTGAGCGTGAGAAGCGCCAAGAAATCCAAATAGAGGAGGGTTCGTTGGATGAATTTCAAAATCCCAGGATTGTCCGTGGCCCAACTCGCGACCTCGGTCGTTTCTGACGACGCTCGGGCTTTGACCTCTGTGAGAGTTTTCGTGAGATCTGATCCATTCGCAATGTTTATATAAAGAGTGTTGGAGGCCCGGCTTCCCGGCGCCATCAATTTTGAATCGCGCAGGTCCGAAAGAGACATGAAAACGGTCGGGGACAGTTCAAAAAATGAGGTGGGCACATCCGTTCGTTGGTTCACCGTATCGGCAATCGCCAGCGAGAGCGCGCCGATTTTAAGCGAATCTCCCACCGCTAATTTCCATCCTTTCAGTAATCGCTCCCCCACAACGACGGACCCCGGTTTTAACACCGAATGAAATGGCCGACCGGACCCGGTGGTGATTTTCCCGTAGAGGGGATATCCGGGACTGACCGCCGACAGAGTGACCTGACCCGTCTTCTGTGTGGCGCGATGTTGTGCCATGGAAAGAGTGTCGATGGACCGAGCGAACGTCAGCCCCGCCCATCGCGTCCGGGCCCATCCTTCCACGTCGTCCAAAACGACCTCACTGCCTTTCACGGAAATATCCGCCGCCCAAAGCTCTTTGGCCTGAGCGGTCACTGTTTTCTTCACCACGCCCGACACCCCGGCCAAAGCCATCAAGCTCGCCGTCCCCACGGCAATGGAAAGCGCAAAAAGAAACGCGAAAACAGGACGGTATCGGATTTCCCGCAACGCCATCAAGAGTGAAACGGCCCTAAACAGATTCATGGGTGTTTGCTTCCTTCGACCCAGCGCTCCGGGTATCGGGGGCGCCACTGCCACTGATGCGCACGAAGGTCAAGAACGGGGAAACTCATCCAAACGTCCATCTTTGAGGTGGACTCGGCGGTGGGCGCGGTCAGCGATGTCGGGGTCGTGCGTCACAAGGACGAGCGTGCGACCGGCTTTCACGGTGTGTTCTTCCAAAAGGTCCAAAACGCGTCGGCCGTTAAGAGAATCGAGGTTCCCCGTGGGTTCGTCAGCGAAGACCACGGCGGGATCGTTGATCAAAGCGCGGGCGATGGCGGCTCGCTGTTTTTCACCCCCTGAAAGTTTGCCCGGTAAGAAACGGGCCCGGTCCCACAAACCTACCCGTTCCAAGAGTTCCCGGGCCTTGGCTTGGTGCGTGAACTCCCCCAGACGAAAGGCCACGGGGAGTTGCACATTTTCCAAGACCGTCAGGCTTGAGACCAAATGAAAAGACTGGAAAACAAATCCCACCTTCTCCCGCCGGACGCGCGCCAAATCCTTTTCGGTTAATCCGTCCAACCGTTCGCCCCCTAAGGAAATTTCACCGGACGTGGGACGGTCCAATCCGGCCAGGAGGGACAACAAGGTGGATTTGCCGGACCCCGATGCCCCTTGGAGCGCGAGAAACTCCCCACTCATCACATCCAACGAGATTTCGTTCAAAACCAAAAGAGGGGCTTGGTCCGTCGAGAACGATTTCGTCACTCGGCGAGCGGAAAGAAGGGGGAGAGAAGTCATGACGACCTCGTAGAGGGGCAAAAGACTCCTTTCGGCCCGCTCTTAAAAAAATTTTTGTTGCCCCGGGGTGGGGGCCATTGGGACGCTCCGCGGGTGTTGTTGTTCAATGAACCGGGACACACCCCCCGCCTCCTCACCGGAGAGAAAGCTTCTTGAACTTCGAGCGGCGGTTTTCTTCCCGGCCGCCGTTCTCTTCCAGGTGTTTGGCGTGATATTCCTCGAAGTTCCCGTCAAACCAGCGCAGTTTACCCTCGCCTTCAAAGACCAGAAGATGGGTACAGACACGGTCAAGGAAGAAACGGTCGTGGCTGATCACCAGGACGCAACCGGAATAGTCTAACAGCGCGTCTTCCAAAGCGCGGATGGTGTCCACGTCCAGATCGTTGGTGGGTTCATCCAACAACAGGACGTTGCCCCCCGTCAACATCTGTTTGGCCAGGTGGAGACGGTTGCGTTCGCCCCCGGACAAGGACCCCACTTTCTTTTGCTGGTCCGGCCCGCGGAAATTGAATCGGGTGAGATAGACACGGGCGGGGACTTCTTTGCCGCCGATTTTCAGAATGTCCACCCCGCCCGATATTTCTTGGAACACGTTGTGGGTGGGGGTCAAGGTTTCTCTTTTTTGGTCCACATACGAGAACACCACGGATTCCCCAATTTCGAGTTTCCCAGAATCCGGTTTTTCCTCACCGGTGATCATACGCAGAAGCGTCGTTTTCCCGACACCGTTGGGGCCCACAAGCCCGACAATCGCGCCCCGGGGCACATCAAAGGTCACGTCTTTTAAGAGCAAGTTGTCCCCATACGATTTCCCCAGATCGGTGGCGCGGATGACTTTGTTCCCCAGCGGGGGCCCGGGAACCACTTCGATGTCCAAGCTGTCGGCATGGATTTCATGTTTCTCGGCGGCCAACAATTCGTAGGCGGTGACGCGGGCTTTGTTTTTCGCGCGGCGGCCCGAGGGGCTTTGCCGGAGCCACGCGAGTTCCTTTTCTAAATGTTTTTTCGTGGCCGAGGACCGTTTGTCTTCGTCAGCGGCCCGCTTGGCTTTCGCTTCAATCCATTTGGCGTAGTTCCCTTCGAACGGAATGCCCTTGCCATGGTCCAACTCCAAAATCCATTGGGTGATATTGTCCAAAAAATAACGGTCGTGGGTAACGATGATAACGTTGCCGGGATAGTCTTTGAGCGTTTGTTCAAGCCACGAAACGGTTTCTGCGTCCAGGTGGTTGGTGGGTTCGTCCAAAAGAAGCATGTCGGGCTTTTGCAACAACAATTTACAGAGCGCCACCCGGCGGGATTCTCCACCCGACAAGACCGCGCACGACGTGTCGTCCGGGGGGAGAACCAAGGCGTCCATGGCCACGTCCACCTGACGTTTCAAATTCCAACCGTCGACCGCTTCGATCTGTTCCTGAAGCCGTCCCATTTTTTCCAACGCTTTTTCCATCTCTTCAGGCGAGAGGTCCCCCCCCATGCTGTCGGAGACCTTATCGTAATCGGCCAACAGTTTTTGATATCCGCGAATGCGGTCTCCACCTCTTCGCGAACGGTTTTGGAAGTATCAAGCCGGGGTTCTTGGGGCAAATAGCCCAGACTGGCGCCTTTTTCGGTTCGGCTTTTCCCATGAAATCTTTTTCCAGCCCGGCCATGATGCGCAGGAGCGTGGATTTGCCTGACCCGTTTTCGCCCACAATGCCGATCTTGGCCTTGTGGTAGAAAGAGAGATAAATGCTTTCGAAAAGTTTCTTGGGCCCATACGATTTGGACAGATCTTCAATGGTGTAAATGTATTCGCCAGCCATGGGAGAGCCTCACTTGAACCCGGATTTTGCAATAGGACACGGCATTCGACGAAGAATCCGGGACTTTTTCTTCCTCAAAACGCTCAACCGTAGACACCGCTACGCTTTCGCGTTTTTCGTCGAAAAAGCCGCCGGCTTCTTCCTCTCGGTGCTCGCGCCTATTGCAAAGTCCGGGTTGAATTTAAAATCGCACCGGACGTCTGACCGGCGAAAGCCGATCCGCCACATTATAGCTTCTTCGGGGGAGCGGGATGAAAGACAGCGCGGGCGTCGTCGTTGCCGATGAACCGCCAGTGCCAGGGTTCGTGATTCACGCCCTGGGAGTTGTCGGGGGGAAAAGAAAGTTCAAACCCATAACGGTGGGCATGGATCGCCAACCAGCGGGCCGCGGGGGTGGCACTAAAACCCTGTTCAATGTCAGTGTTCTGGTGGGCGGTGTCCCCCACATCCAACGTCCATCCCGTGGCGTGTTCAGAATAGCCCGGCGGGGCCACCCAACGGGCGGCTTTTTCTTCCGACCCGTACCGTTTCACGGCCCGGGCGAAAAGATTTTTTTGGTAAGAAATCGGCCGGAACCCGGAGATCGGAAGGATGCCCACCCCTTCCTCCCGCGCCGCCGCGGCCATTTTTAAAAATGCCTGAGCGGCGGAGGGGCGCAGTTGGACGATGCGTCCCGTATCGCGATAGGGCCCCACCTCCGACAACACGGCGGCAGGAGCTTCCGCGAAAGCCCTGTGTCCGTACTTTTCAACAGGAGCCCCCCGGGCCGCCATCGCAAAGCATGCGATGAGCGCGGGGAAAAACGTTCTTCCCATCAGGAAATAACAGCGGGAGCGGGAGGAGGGACGGGGGCCGGTCGGTTGGCGGATTTTAAAAGCGCCTGCCCGGTCTGTTTGTCAAAGAGGTGCATGCGTTCCAGGTTGAAGACGAGTTCCATGCGTTTGCCGGCCTCCGCTTTCACATAGGAGGGAACCCGGACCACCAAATCGACAGTACCGGCTTTCAGATACAAATAGATTTCCGACCCCATGGGTTCGACCACATCGACCACAGCGTTGACGCTGGAATGGGCGAGCACGGGATAGTTGTAGAAAAGACGGTCGTACAGGTCTTCTGGACGAATCCCGAAATCGACTTCTTTGCCCACGTGGGGGCGAACGGCGTCCAGAAGCGATTTGGGAACCGCGAGCGTGAAAGAGGCGTGACGGAGCCAAATGCTCCCGCTTTTTCCCCCTTCCACCATAACCGGGAAAAAGTTCATGGGGGTTGCCAACGAACCCAGCCACAAATTTGTTGGACGGCCGTTCGTAGAGTTCCAAGGGAGGAGCCACCTGCTGAATTTCGCCGTCTTTCATCACGCAAATCCGATCGCCCATGGTCATGGCCTCGACTTGGTCATGGGTGACATAAATGATGGTGGTTTTCAACCGTTCATGGAGTTTTGAAAGCTCCAACCGCATTTGAACGCGAAGTTTGGCGTCTAAGTTGGAAAGCGGTTCGTCAAATAAAAAAACCCGGGGTTTGCGAACAATGGCCCGTCCCACCGCCACCCGTTGACGTTGTCCGCCGGAAAGGGCTTTGGGTTTTCGTTCCAGGTAAGAACCCAGAGTCAGGATATCCGCGGCTTCTTTCACCCGTTGATGAATTTCAGAACGCGCGTAGCCGCGGAGTTTTAGACCGAAAGCCATATTTTCGTAGACGCTCATGTGGGGATAAAGGGCATAATTTTGAAAGACCATGGCGATGTCGCGATCTTTGGGACGAACATGGTTGACCACCCGACCGTCAATGAGGATCTCGCCCGAAGTGATTTCTTCGAGCCCCGCGATCATGCGGAGAGTGGTTGACTTGCCACATCCGGAGGGCCCCACCAAAATAAAAAATTCTTTGTCGGGAATATCCAGAGACAAATTTTTTACGATCAGATGTTCGCCGATGGTTTTAGTGATATTCTTTAATACAACTCGCGCCATGAGTGTGCCGCCTTTCCAAAAGGTATCAATTCCCAACTCCCTTCATCAGCAAAGTGGCCCGTACGGGATTCGAACCCGTGAATCTCCGCCTTGAGAGGGCGGCGTCCTGAACCGCTAGACGAACGGGCCGCTTTGCCGACGATCCATTTCGGGGCCGAGGAGCCACTGGGAAGGCTCTCATTATACCCCCCGCCCCAGAGAAAAGTAAAGCGATTTTGATCCGGGGGTTACAGACGCCGAGAGAGCTGGCGTAGGCGAATCGCCAAACCCACGCCACAAAACACGAGCCCTCCGAAGACGAATTTCCATGCCGTCTGGTCCAGAACCCGCAGAAGCAAGGGAAGGGTAACGACAAAAAGGAGCAGGTAGAGGACGGAGACAATCAACGTTTTCAGAATATCTTTAACGGTCGGATCCAAAATGGTCCTCCTTGAGGCGTCGGATGGTGTCCATGATGCGTTGAGAAAAGAGTTCGGCCGTTTCTCCTGGGGCCGCCGTGAGGGGGGCGCCGAAAACAACCGAGAGACGCGGAAACCGCCAGAGCCGGTGGGTGTTGTGAACATACGCCGGAACAACCGGAGTGCCGCTTTTGACCGCCAAGAGGCCCAGCCCCGATTTGGGTTTTCCAAAAACCCCTCCCTTCTGTCGCCGTCCTTCAGGGAACATGATCATCGCCCCCCCCGCCGCCAAAATCCGTTGGGCCGTTCGGAACGCTCCCACGTCGCCTTCTTTCCGGCGAATGGGAAAGGCATTCACATGGCGGATCAACCATCCCAAAACAGGAACGTGGAACAGTTCTTCCTTCGCCATGAAATAGAGAGGGCGGGAAACGCTTGACCCCACCAGGGGCGGATCGGCAAAAGAAGCGTGGTTGGCGGCAAACAATAAAGCCCCATGCGAAGGAATATGGTCTCGGCCCACAACGCGGCGCCGCCACACCAAAGAAAACGAAATCCGAAAAAGCGTGTGCCCGGCCCAGAACAGGGTGCGGGAAAGGAGGCCGGAAAAGCCTCCGGCATCTAGGACAAATTGGTCGTCAGCGGGCACGCGAGGTTTTTCGACGGACCCAGTCGAGGAGGAGGCGCTTGACCTGGACCCGGGAGTTGTGGGTGGTGTCCAGCACCACAGCGTCCGGGGAGGCGCACAAAGGAGAGACGGCCCGGGTGCGGTCCCGGAGGTCCCGCTCCCGAATCGCAGACGCGATGGAACGCAGGGAATCCTTTTTTCCTTTGGCACGCAGTTCTTTCCATCGCCGTCGGGCGCGCTCTTCTACAGACGCGTCCAGAAAAAATTTCAAATCCGCGTTGGGCAAGACCACGGTGCCGATGTCACGCCCTTCCATCACGACACCGCCGCCCCGCGCCAACACCCGTTGAGCGCGAACCAGAAACGTTCGAACCTCCGGCACCGTCGCCAATCGGCTGGCGGCCTGGCTGACCTGGGGAGTTCGAATCGCGAGAGAAGCGTCGACCCCGTTAACGAACAGGCGGGGACGTTTTTCATCGCTCAGAGTGAGACGGGTTCGGGAAAGGATTTTTCTAACCTGAGACCTGTTGTCGGGCGCTAGGCCCTCCTGGACAGCGGCCCAAGCCACACCGCGGTACATCGCCCCCGTATCAATGTAGCGGAGACCCAACGCCTGGGCCAGGTCCTGGGCAGAGGTGGATTTGCCCGCCCCCGCCGGGCCATCGATGGCGATGGTAAGCGATCGTCGGGCCATTTAAGACTGAACGCGAAGACGTTCGAGGTCTTGCCAAAAGGTGGGGAACGAAATGTCCACACAGTCGGCGTTGTCGATCTCGGTTTCGCCCCGTGCAATCAGACCCGCAATGGCGAACGTCATGGCCAACCGGTGGTCCCCCGCAGAATCCAACACCGCTCCCCGGAGCGGAGTGGGACCCGTGATGCGAAGCCCGTCCGGAAGTTCCTCCACATGGGCCCCCATTTTGTTGAGGCCTTGGGCCACGTGGGTCAATCGATCGGATTCCTTCAACCGCAATTCCTCCGCGCCACGAATTTCCGTTGTGCCTTCGGCCTGAGTGGCGGCGAGGGCCAAGATCGGCACCTCGTCCACCAATCGCGGCATGATCTCGGCTCCGAAAACAACCGCTTTCAACCCGCGGTGCCGCACCAGGAGATCGGTGATGGGTTCTCCCCCGGAGACAAGCGATCGCTCGTGCTGAATGGAAGCGCCCATCTTTTCCAGGATTTCCAAAATGCCATCCCGGGTGGGGTTCGTGTTCACGTTTCGAAGCATCAATTCGGACCCCGGCGCCAGCAAAGCGCCGACAATGAAAAACGCCGCACTGGAGATGTCCGAGGGCACCACCCAATCTTGGGGTTTTAAAGATTGTCCACCCTGGAGGGACACCCGTCGTTCCTCGACCGTCAGCCGAACCCCGGCCGCGGCCAACATGCGTTCGGTGTGATCGCGGGATCGAAGGGGTTCCTCCACGATGGTGGTCCCTTCTGCGTAAAGCCCGGCGAGAAGGAGACACGACTTGACCTGGGCGCTGGGCACGGGACTTATCCATTCAATGGCTTGAAGGGGACGACGGCCATGGAGATGCAGGGGGGCAAAACTCCCCTTGCGCGCGCGGATCTCGGCGCCCATTTTTTGAAGGGGTTTGACGATACGGTCCATGGGACGCCCCGAGAGACTCTTATCACCCATCAGCTTTGAGGAGAACGGCTGGCCGGAAAGAACCCCCGCGATCAGGCGGAGCGTGGTGCCGGAATTGCCGCAATAGATCAGATCTGAGGCGGGTTCTCGAAGACCATAGAGGCCACGCCCCACCACAATCCAATCTCCCTCTGGGTTGGTTTCAATGCTGACCCCGAGCGTGCGAAAGGCTTCCGCCGACCTTTCGCAATCGTCGGCCTTGAGGGGATGAACAATGCGGGACGTCCCCTGAGATAAGGAGGAAAGAAAAACAGCGCGGTGGGTGATGGATTTATCCGGAGGCGGCCTCAGTTCGCCCCGAAGAGCGCCGCCGGGGACCACCACGCGGCTGGAGGTGGAAAGAGTCATGCCTTCTCCTTAAAAAGGGCGTTCAATGTTTGTGCACGCCGAAGATCTCCCAACGACCATTGCCGTCGAGACAATTGGGTTAGATTTTTAGAAAAAAGCCGAAGGGCTCTTCGAACGGCCCGATCGTTCATATGAAAGATACCGCGCCATAAGTGGGGATCGGCCCCTGCCACACGGGTGGCGTCGCGGAAACTGCCGGCGGCCAGCTTTTTAAGAAGGGTTCCCCCGTGGGCTTTTGTCCATTCCCCCGCCGAAAGCATAAGCGCATCGGCGATCAAATGAGGAAGATGGCTGACCAGGGCGACAGCGTGATCGTGGGCGTCCGGATCGATCACCAGAGAGCGGGCCCCCACCGATTCCCAAAAATCGGCCGCCTGAACCACACGGCGCGGGGGCGTTCGAGAGGTGGGAGTGAGGGCGCACACCGCGCCCTGATACAAATTGGCTCGGGCATTCTCGACGCCGGTTTTTTCTGATCCGGCCATGGGATGAGCGCCGACAAACACCGGTCGGTCCCGCCCATCGAACAATTTCCCCAGGGGCCGAACCAGGGGGCCTTTCACACTGCCCACATCCATGAGAAGAGCGTTGGGGGAAAAAAACCGCCGATACGCCCGGGCCAAAGAAACAATTTTATCCACCGGGGAACAAAAAACCACAATGTCTGCCCCCGGGAGAACCTGGGCCGGGTCTGTCGATCCGACATCAATCGCCCCGCGCGTTCGCGCGACGCGGAGGGTGTGTTCCCGACGAGCCAGACCGCGCACCTGCCACCCTCCTTGTTTGCGCAGAGCCATTCCAAGGGAACCGCCCATGAGCCCGACCCCCACGATGGCGAGACGTTGGAGCGTCATGTCCGCCATGAACGAATGGTTTTCAAAGAGTTCGTCCCACGGCTTCGGCCACACGCCGGAGAGACTTGACAACCTCAGAGAGCTGGGACGGCAAGAGCGCCTGATGACCGTCCGACAGGGCGGTCGCGGGGTTGGGATGGCATTCGATAATGACCCCATCGGCCCCCGCCGCGATGGAGGCTTTCGCCATGGGCACGATGTAGTCGCGCACGCCGACCCCGTGGGAGGGATCCACAAGAACCGGCAGGTGCGACAGGGTTTTTAAAACGGGGACGGCGTTAAGGTCGAGCGTGAACCGCGTGGCGGTCTCAAAGGTGCGGATCCCGCGTTCACACAACATCACATTTTCATTGCCTTTGGCCATAATGTATTCGGCGGCCATCAACCATTCTTCAATGGTCGTGGCCATACCGCGTTTGAGCATGGCGGGTTTGCGGGTCCGGCCCACTTCACGGAGCAGGTCATAGTTTTGGGCGTTCCGGGCGCCGATTTGCAAGATGTCGGCATAGCGTTCCACCAAATCGACTTGGCGGGGGTCCATCACTTCCGTGATGACCGGTAGCCCCGTGGCCCGACGCGCTTCGGCCAAATATTTCAGCGCTTCTTCTCCCAGCCCCTGGAACGCGTAAGGCGATGTGCGCGGCTTGAACGCCCCGCCGCGGAGAATCTGAACACCGGCTTTTTTCAACTCTTTGGCTGTGGACATCAAATTGTCTCGCGTGTCAACAGAACAGGGCCCGGCCATAATCACCACTTGAGAACCGCCGATCTTCACCCCATTGACGTCAATGACGGTGTCGGTTTTTTTGAACACTCGGCTAACGACTTTGTAGGGTTTTGAGATCGGGGTGACGGTGTCGACCTGGGGCATAGACTCAAAAAGTTCTTTGTAGGCAATGGCTTTGTTGCCCTCGCCGATCACGCCGATGACGATCCGTTCCGCGCCCCGGGACAATTGCGCCGCAAATCCCAGTTTCTTGATCCGGGCGACAACGGCTTGAACGTCGGATTTTTTGGTGCCGCTTTTAAGAGTAACGATCATAAGAGTCTCCTCACTTCGCGAAAAGCCGACAAGAAGAAACGATTTTCTGCCGGCTGACCGATGGTGACGCGGATGTGTTCAGGAAAACCGTATTCGTCCATCGCGCGGACGATCACGCCCTTTCGAAGCAGAGCCTCGAACGTTTCATCGCCACGATGAGGCGATACTTGAATAAGCAGGAAGTTCCCCGCCGAACGGACCACGGGGATTTCCATTTTTTTGAGGGCTTGTTCCAAAATCTCCCGCTCACGCGCCACCAGAGACACCGTTCGTTTCAAGTGCGCTTTATCCGTCAACGCGGCGACCCCCGCGGCCTGGGCCGGGAGGGAAATATTAAAAGGCGGCCGCACCCGTTCGAGCGTGTCGATGAGGACCTCGGCCCCCACCGCATAGCCCAACCGTACGCCGGCCAACCCATACGCCTTTGAAAACGTACGAAGCACCACCAGGTTCCGGCCCGCCTTGAAAAAGTCAATCGCGTTCGGGTAGTCCCGGTGCGATCGGGCGAATTCAAAGTAGGCTTCGTCGACAACCGCCACCACGCGGGCCGGAAGCGTGATGAGGAACTCTTCGAGTTCGGTGGTGGTGTTGTAGGTCCCGGTGGGGTTATTGGGGTTCGCGATGAAAACAAATTTTGTTCGCGACGTCACGGCCGCCGCCATGGCCGGAAGATCGTGGGTCATCACGTTCATGGGCACCGTGACCACGCGAGCGCCCATCAAATCCGCCGCCATTTTGTAGCGCAGGAACGCGTGTTCACTGACCACGATCTCGTCATCGGGACCGAGATAGGCCTTGGCCAAAATCTCGATCAATTCGTCCGACCCGGCGCCAACGCTCACCTGTCCCATTTTGACCCCCACATGGTCTGCCAAGGCGCGGCGAAGGACGGTGCTAAACCCGTCCGGGTAGCGGTGCAGGTTCGAGAGCGATCCGCGCAATGCGGTGACAGCACGCGGCGAGGGCCCCAGGGGATTCTCATTGGACGCCAATTTAATGACGCGTTTCAAATGGTACAAACGCTTCACGTTTTCCATGTCGCGGCCCGGCACATAGGGTTCAAACCCCGAGACTTCATGGCGCGGAGCGAGTAAAACGTCTGTGTCGTTCATCCGTCTGCCCTCGGGTAACACCCCAACATTTTCACGAAGAGGGTGGTCCGTTTCAGTTCTAATAATATTTTTTGCACTCGAGGCTCCATGATGTGTCCTAAAAAATCGATAAAAAAAACATACTCCCACGCGCGCCGTTTGGTCGGGCGCGACTCAATTTTTGTGAGATTAAGATGAGCGTCTTTAAACAAACCCAACAAATCATGCAACGCTCCCACGCGGTCCCGCAACGACACCAGAAGCGAGGTTTTGTCCCGCCCGGACCCGGTGGGGGCGGACAATTTTTTTCCGATGATCAAAAACCGCGTTCGGTTGTCTTTGACGTCTTGAATGGCGGGGGCCAATATTTTTAGATGATAAATCTCGGCCGCTAACGGGCTTGCGATGGCCGCGACGCCCGAGTGCAGGGCCGCTTGAGCGGCCGCGTCCGAGGTGGAAGCGGCCGTGTTCACCGGCACTCCCGCCATGTGGCTTTCCAGCCATTTCCGGCATTGGGCCAGGGCCTGGGGATGGGAAGCAATGCTTTTGACCTTGGTTGTTCCGGGTGCGGCCATCAAACAGTGCGCGATGGGGTCTTGCCGTTCCGCGCAAATAACCAAATCAGATTCCATAAACATATCCAAGGTGTGGTTCACCACTCCCTCGGTGGAATTTTCGATGGGGACAACCCCGTAATCCGCGCGACCGCTTTCCACATCGTCAAACACATCTCCAATGGATTTTCCCGGCATAAAAATGGCGGGCCCGAAATGTTTGACCGCGGCCTGGTGCGTGTAAGTGGCTTCCGGCCCAAAATACGATACCGTGACTTTTTTTTGCAAAAGTCGGAAATGGGCGATGACCGTGCTAAAAATATCTTCCACGGCTTCACGGGGAAGCGGCCCCGTGTTCAACGCCCCCAACCGGTCCAAAATCTGTTTTTCGCGTCCGGCCGCGACCACATCGGCGCCCCTCTCTGCCTTGACGCGACCGATCCGCCGCACAATCTCCGCGCGGTCGTTCAGTTCAGCCAGGATTTGATCGTCAATTTTGTCCACCTGGGCCCGCAAGGCTTCCAGCCGTTTGTCTTTTTCATTTCTCCCTCCGGTCAATCCCGGAAATCCATTGTTAAGAGTGAACGGTCCCCCGCCCCCCGGCCATGGCAAAAAGGGCCACTTGACGCTCGTCCGTCCGATCCCGCCGATAGGAAAAATATTTTTGGTCGCAGACCGTACACCCAGGGGCCGGAATAATTTTATCTCGACGGACGCCCATCTTTTCAAGTTGAGAACGAAGAGCAACGGAGAGGTTCAACTTTGTCTTCTCCTCCGGCCGCGGGGAACGGGAAACGGCGCCCGGGATCCCCTGAAAAACCGACGCCACGTCAACCCCCACCTCATAACAACAGGCCCCCATGTGGGGACCAAACGCCACACACACCTCCCCGGCCCGGCTGTGGTAATGCCGAGACAGAGATTGAATCGCCGTTGTCACAATTCCTTTTTGCACGCCCCGCCAGCCCGCGTGGACAAGACCAATGGCCCGGTGAACAGGGTCGATCAAAAAAACCGGGATGCAATCGGCGGTAAAAATTCGAAGCGCCAGGCCCGGCGATTGTGTCACCATCCCATCCGTTCGGCCCTTTTCTTTGATTCGAGGCCGGGCCACCGGGACCACCCGCCTCCCATGAACTTGTTGGCCGCCCGCCCATCGGTGGGGGTCAAGACCCGCGGCCCGAACCTGCCGATCAAAAATGCCGGGATCCTTCATGTTGCCCGATGGACGGGTCGTCACAGCGGCGAACACCCCAAAAGCGTTCTCCCATTGCCCTAAATGAACACAGTGGCCTTCGCACCGCCACGCCCCGGTCACTCCCGTGAAAACCCCTGGCCGCTCGCGCCCGCTTCAATTCCCCGAATGGCCAACATGAATTCTTCGGGGTTTGAGGCAGTGGCAACCGCATCTTCAAGTTTGACTCGTCCTTGGTTGTAAAGATGCACAAGGGCCTGATTAAACGTTTGCATGCCGTAAAATTGGCCGTTTCGGATGGCGTTATGCAGATCGCCGAGACTGTTGTCTTCAATCGCCTTCACGATCAACGGTGTAATGATCATGATTTCCAATGCGGCCACGCGCCCACCGCCCTGAGCGAGGGGCAAGAGCCGTTGGCTAATAGCTCCTTTCAACGTTTCCGCCAATTGCAGTCGCACCTGGTTTTGTTGGTGGGGCGGGTAAAGATCAAGAATGCGGCTAATGATTTGGATCGTGTTGGTGGTGTGAATGGTGGAGAGGACAAGGTGGCCCGTCTGCGCGGCGGTGATGGCGGAAGACACTGTCTCCAAATCGCGCATTTCGCCCACGAGGATGACGTCCGGGTCTTCCCGCATCGCGGAGCGGAGGGCATCGGCGTAGCTGTGGGTGTCCAATCCCAGTTCCCGTTGGTTCACAATGGATTTTTTATTTTTATGGACGAATTCGATGGGGTCCTCGATCGTCAAAATATGGGCCTTGCGCGTCGCGTTGATGTGATCAACGATGGCGGCCAGCGTGGTGGACTTGCCGGACCCCGTTGTGCCGCTGATTAAAATAAGTCCACGCTGATTTTCCGCCATTCGCTGAACCACCGGCGGAAGAGAGAGGCTTTGGAAGGTGGGAATGATGGAAGGAATGACGCGGAGCGCCAAGTTCACCAACCCCCGTTGCGTGTAAATGTTGGCCCGGAAACGCGAGCCGTTCGCTACAGAAAAGGCCAGATCCACTTCGTTTTTTTGTTCAAAGCGAACGCGCAGTTTTTCCCCCATAATTAAATAGGCGAGGGCGCGGGTCTCTTCGGGGGTCAGCACCTGACCAAAAAGGGAAGGTTCCAAATCTCCGTGGAGACGCACCATGGGGATAAAATTCGGCCCGATGTGAACATCCGAAGCGCCGCGATCGGTGACTTCTTTTAAAAGACTTTGCAATATGAGCCGAGCTTCCATAGGACTCCTTATCCCAGCTTTCGGGCCTTACGACGGAGGTACGCCGGGCGCCGCAGGTCGTCGTCTCCCACGGGCAATTCCACGGGGGCCCGATGGGGCGGGGTGCGATGAGGAACAGAAAGGTCCCCTTCCCGAACAAACCGGCGAACCCCGGCGATGCGGGCGGCTTCACGCCGCGCGGGGGGAAACCCCGTGGCGATCACGGTGACCATGAACCGGTCTTCCAACGCGTCGTCAAACACTTGACCGTAAAAAACGTGGGCGTCGGAACTGGCCGCGTTTTTAATGAAATCCATGGCCGTCTTGACTTCGAACAACGTGATGGACTTGTTCCCGCTGATATTGACCAATAGACCTTTGGCCCCATCGATGGTCACGTTTTCCAACAGCGGCGATTGAATCGCCGTCTTTGCCGCGTCCAAGGCCCGCCCGGTTCCGCGGGCTTCCCCCATCCCCATCAGCGCTTCGCCCGCTCCCGCCATAATGCTACGGACATCGGCGAAATCCACGTTGATGAGGCCATGACGGGTGATGACATCGGTGATGGCTTGGACCGCCTGGCGAAGGACATTGTCGGCCACGCGGAACGCCTCGATCGACGTGGTGCTCTCATCGATGATCTCGAAAAGCCGGTCGTTGGGGATCGCCAAGAGAGTATCCACGTGATTACGCAATTCATCGATGCCTTGGTCCGCCTGATTTTTTCGAACCATCCCCTCGAAGTCGAACGGCCGGGTGACAACCCCGACCACCAGGGGGGCGGGGGTCAGACTTTTGGCGATCTGGGCCACCACCGGGGCGGCCCCTGTGCCGGTGCCGCCGCCCATTCCCGCGGTGATGAAAACCATGTCGGCGCCGGTCATGATTTCCGTCAGCCGGTCGCGGCTTTCCTCGGTGGCCTGCCGGCCCAACACCGGGTTGCCGCCAACGCCAAGGCCTTTGGTGATGCGTTCCCCCAACTGCAGACGAACGGGAGCCTTGTTGCGTCGAAGCGCTTGGGAGTCGGTGTTGGCGGTGATGAATTCCACATGAGAGAGACCCGCCTCGATCATGCGGTTGACGGCGTTGCCGCCGGCCCCGCCGAGACCGATGATTTTGATGGCGGCCGGTTGTTCGTTAAAATCTTCGCTGAATTTAATTTGGACCATTAAAAGAAATCCTCGACAAGAGATTTAAGGCGCTGGCCAAGACCTGTCCGATGGGACGCACGGCGACTGCGGGCCCAGTCGCCCAGATGACGGTAGGTGATGAGGCCCAACGCCGTCGCGTAGCCGGGGTTGGCGATAACGTCGGGGATTCCGGCGATATTTTGGGGAAGGCCCATGCGGACCGGCAAATCCAAAATTTGTTCGGCGGCCTGGGCGATGCCTTTCAGCTGAGCCCCGCCCCCGGTCAAGATCACGCCGCCGCCCGCCACATGGTCAGCGTAGTTGGACCGTTGAAGTTCCTCGGAAATGAGCGTAAAGATTTCTTCAACCCGCGGGGCAATGTAGTCAAAGATCGTCGTGCGTTTGAGCCGGCGGGGGGTACGGCCGTCGACGCTGGTGTATTCGATGTCGTCGTCCAAATGCCCCTCCGCCAACGCGCGGCTGGCGGCGCCGTGGAGTTCTTTCACCTTCTGAGCTTGCAAAAAGGAAGTGCGAAGCGCGTGGGACAAATCGTGGCTGATCGCGTCCGACCCGACCGACAACTCTTTGGTGAACCGCACACTGCCGTCGGCATACACGGCCAACCCCGTCGTCTGCCCACCCAAATCCACCAACAGACAACCGAGCCCTTTTTCTTCCTGAGTGACCACTGTGTCGCCGACGGCGAGCAAACCGTAAATGGGCTCCTCCACGTCGAACCCGGCGCGGGCGATGGCTTTCCAGACATTGTTCAAGTGGCTCTGGCTGGCGGTCACGATGTGGACGTCGACCTCCAACAGCATGGCCTCCATGCCAATGGGGTTGGGCACACCGCTCTGACGGTCGAGGATGAAATCTTGGGGGATGACGTGGACGATCTCGCGGTCCGGTGAAATCGGAACCGCCTTGGTGCTTTCCACCACTTGATCGCGGTCGGAGGCGGTGATTTCTTTGTCCGTCCGAGCGATGTTCATGGCCCCGTGGTGGTTGAACGTTTGCAGGTGACTGCCCCGAACCCCGATCAAGACGCTTTTCGAGTGGCCCACCAACCCCGCCATCTCTTCGGCGCCTTCCACGGCGCGGGTGATGGAACGGGCCGTCTCGTCAATGTTGATCACAACGCCGCCCTTCAGCCCCGCGCAAGGAAATCGCGCCGCGCCAATGACTTCAGGCATCTCCGCGTCCGGATCGAGTTTGGCAACCACCGCGACCACTTGACTGCTTCCGATGTCCAACCCCGTCATAATGTCTGGTTTAGCCATGAGACTCCTTTCCTTTGACCCCCGCGGCGCGGGGCTTGATCACCACGCGGCGGTCATCGATAAACCGTGCGTACAGAATTCCACCGACAGATTCCGGCGCGGACAACACGCGTTGAAGTCGCCGGGCCTTCTGAGCCACGCGAGAACCCTCGTTGGTCGCGTCCCCCCAATAGACCGGCACCCCGCTGGAAAGAAGGAGAACGGCCTCCCCGTCGGTAGACATTGTAATTTTGTGGAGGCCGTCCGTCCAGAACTCTTTCGTCGCTTGAAGCGCAGAGAGGAAAGCCAACGCCGGCCCCGGCGGACTATCGCTCGCTGGCAAAACCAAAATAGGAAGCTCTCTTTCTGCGACGTCCAGAGGGAAAACGGCCCCCTCCCGATCGAGCGCGTTCCAGGTCCCGCCCGATTGTATCCGCGCCACCGGACGACGGGCCACCAGCCGCAGACGGACAACGCGGTCCCACTCCCGACGCACCTGAACCGTTTCCAATTGAGGGTAGCGTTCCAAAAGTCGCCGCTCCACGCGGCCGGCCGAAAAAGAGAACAACGGTTGGCCGACTTTGATCGGAGGGTCCTCCCCCCACCCCGGAAGCAGAAGCCCTTCCACCCGAACACCGGAGACGGTCAGAAGAGCGGTTTTTTCCCACAACGCGTGCGCGCCCCACGCCAGCCCCGCGGCGGACCCAACGAACAACACGCTCTTCACCCAGAAGGCCGCCGACTCGGCGAAAGAACGCCACCGATAAACCGTGTGGGACCGGCGGACAGCCACTTTCAGTTTTTTTCGCCGACGAGGGGGCATCAAGGAACTTCCCGAAGCGCCAGTCCGAGCAATGTCACGATCAACGCGTCGAACGTCAACCCCACCGCCCGAGCCGCCTCCGGCAAAAGAGAAGTGTCCGTCAACCCCGGCAACGTGTTCACTTCCAAGAGCGTCGGTTGCCCCCGCGGCCCGACAATCATGTCGACGCGGCCCACGTGGCGGCACCCCAAAACATGGAACGCGCCCACCGCCAATTCCTGGGCCTGCCGTTGAACCCCCGGCGACAGGCGGGCGGGAAGGAGGTGGCGGGATCCCCCCGGCGCGTACTTGGAATGAAAATCGTAGAACGCGTGAGCGGGCAAAATCTCCACCACCGGAAGGATCCGATCCCCCACAAGACCGACGGTAATTTCAGGTCCCGCCACATACTCTTCCAGCAAAATATCCTTTTCCAGCCGGCCGGCCGTCTTCACCCCGGCCCGCAATTGCGACGACTTTCTGGCCACCGTGACACCGACGGCGGATCCCTGGCTGGCCGGCTTGATCACCAACGGAAAAGAGAGCCCCACCGCGCGCGCAGTGGCCGTGTCGCCGGCGTGAACCACCGCCCACGCGGGCGTCGCCAAACCGGCGCTTTGAAACAACCGTTTGGCGGTGGGTTTGTGCATCGCCAGCGCGCTGGAGAGAACCCCACTTCCCGTATACGGAATTCCCAAAACGTCCAACAGCCCCTGAAGCCGGCCATCCTCCCCCAGGGTCCCGTGGGTTGTTAGAAACGCCAAATTGATTTTGTGACGGCGCAAAGGTTCGCAGACGCGGGGCGAAAGATCAATGGCGTGATGGGCCAACCCGCATCGCCGGAGAGAAGCGCGAACGGCGGCCGCGCTCCGAATAGAAATTTCCCGTTCGGAAGAAGGCCCGCCAAAAAGGACCGCGATCCGCCGCCGCCGAAGCGCAGAAAGAAGAGAAGTGAATTTAGAATCCATACCCCATTGACATCCTGAGTCAGCGTTCATTATTCGATTCCGCTTCCCGGTCCCCGCGAGCGCGAGAGGAGGGGGGGATTCACCTGAAAATTTCAGATGACCGAGCATTTCCTCCGGGGAGGGCTAAAAAATTCTGTTCCGGACTCTGTCGACGTTAGCCCCGTGCCAACCGGGGAATCCCGGTTAAAGCTCTCCCACTGTCCAGACTTCAAGTTCCAGCTCGATGCCAAACCTGTGCCGAACCGCGCTTCGCAACGCATCGAGGAGTGTCTGGACATCCGCCGCCGTGGCGTGATCGACGTTTTCGATAAAATTGGCGTGTTTGAGAGATACCCGCGCCCCCCCCACCCGAAACCCTTTCAGTCCGACGGCCTCAATCAATCGCGCGGCATACTCCCCCGGAGGATTTTTGAAAACCGAACCGCAATTCTTCGTGCCAAGCGGCTGGCGTTCAGCCCGACGTTTCAACTGCTGGTCCATCGAGGCGAGAATATCATTTTTCTTGCCGGTCCTCAATTGAAGATCGACGGAAATGACCGTCTGTCCCCCCAAACTCGATCCGCGATACACGAACTGAATATCGTCCCGTCCCCACCGTCGCACGCGACCGTCAACGTCCATCCCCCGCACTTCGCGGACCAATCGGCCGATGTCCCCTTCCGGCGTGCCGGCGTTGGTCTGCAACGCGCCGCCCACTGTGCCGGGAATTCCGCAAAAGGGTTCCGCCCCCGTCAACCCCCGTTCGGCCGCGGCGCGGGAAATCTGCGGGAGGAGAACCCCGGCCCCCGCCACCGCGCGGTCTCCCTCAAAACGGAGAGCCTCAAAATCTCCCCGCAGACGGAACGTCACGCCGCGGATTCCTTTATCGCTCACCAACAGGTTCGACCCCAGTCCCAGCGGGGTCAGGGGCAACCCGTGCGCTCGAGCCCAGACAAAGAGTTTTGCCAACTCCTCCGAAGAATGAATTTCCAAGTAGTAATCCGCCGGACCCCCGATGCCCCAGGACGTGTGCCGCGAAAGAGGTTCGTCGGTTTTGAGAGCGGGAAAAAGAAATCGAAGTTCTTCAGCGTAGGGCGACGGCATTATGAGAGCGACACCAACAGGGTTTCCCCCCACTTCCACACATCGCCGGCCCCAAGGGTGAGAACCACATCCCCGCTCTTGACCATCCGTTGAAGGAGCGCCGGGCCACCCACAGCGGGAAGCCGCGTCACGGAAGTCCCTTGAGCGCGAATTCGTTCCGCCAACCAATCGCTCGTAACGCCGGACACCGGAGCTTCGCTGGCGGCGTAAATGTCCAACAGACCCACAACGTCGGCACGGGAAAAAGAGGCGGCGAACTCCTCCGCCAAAATTCGGGTCCGCGAATAGCGGTGCGGCTGAAACACCACCACCACCCGACGGTTGGGAAACTTTTCTCTCAGGGCCTGGAGGGTCGCTTTGATTTCGGTGGGATGATGGCCGTAGTCGTCCATCACGGCGATGCCGCCGCGTTCGCCTTTAAATTCAAGCCGCCGCCCCACGCCTTGGAACGACGCCAACGCTTCGGCGATTTTGGCGAAAGGAATGTCCAGCTCCAACCCCACCGCCACAGCCGCCAAAGAGTTAATGACGTTGTGGCGCCCGGCCGCGCTCCAGCGGATCTCTCCGAGACTCGAGCCGTTCCGATGAACGGAAAAAACGGTGGTGTCCGAACCCGGACGAATGTCCCGGGCCTGAATATCGGCGTCGGGCGCCAAACCGTAGGTGATCAGAGGCCGACGGATTTTCTCTAATATTTTACGGGCCCCCTCATCGTCCACCCCCACGATCACCCGACCGTAAAACGGGACTTTATTGGCGAACTGCTCAAATCCCGCCACCAGGTTTGCGAGCGTCCCCCAATAATCCAAATGATCGTCGTCAATGTTGGTGATAACCGCCACGGTGGGCGCGAGTTTTAAAAATGAACCGTCGGACTCATCCGCTTCGGCCACCAAGTAATCCCCCCGCCCGACCCGAGCGCCGGTCCCCAAATTGTGCATGCGCCCGCCAACGACCACCGTCGGGTCCAACCCCCCGGCGTTGAGGACAAGCGAGATCAGGGACGTGGTGGTTGTTTTTCCGTGGGTTCCCCCCACGGCAATCGTGTATTTGAGCCGAGCCAGTTCCGCCAACATTTCAATCCGGGGAATGACGGGAATTTTTCGCGCGTGGGCTTCCAACGCTTCGGGGTTGTCCGGCCGAACAGCGGTGGAGGTCACCACCACATGGGCGCCGGCCACGTGTTCGGCCCGATGGCCGATGAACACCCGAGCGCCCATCTCTGTCAAACGCCGAGTCACCTCAGACGCTTTCGCGTCCGATCCTGTCACAGCGTAGCCGAGCGTGATCAACACCTCCGCAATCCCGCTCATCCCCGACCCGCCAATCCCAACAAAATGAATGTTTTTTATATTTTTAAACATGGTTGTTGTATTGTACCCAAATCCTCAGAGAAGAAATATCCCCCGTCTGAGGTGTTTCACCAATTCGGTGAAATAGAGATTTTGTAGCACGGGCATCCGACCGCGCTAGCGGAAGTGCCGTGTGGGAACGGCCTGCCCGTGTAGAAAAACATGGGCTGGAAGCCCATGCCCCATCCTTACGTGAACTTCTGGGCTCTTGAAAGAAGGTGGCCCGGAGGGGGTATTCGCCCCGGAGGGGTATTCGCCCCCGCGGGGTATTCGCCCCCGCGGGCCGGATGAGGGTGGTGAGTAGGGACCTCCTCAGAGGAGAGAGAAAAACCCCTGAACGCCACGCCCCGGCGTGGCGATCCAAAAATTTCAAGCGACGTGCAAAAGAGCGAACTTGAGATAGTCCGTTTCGGGCATCGATGGGCGAACAGGATGGTCTGGCCCTGGGCTTCCTTGAAACACGATTTTGACTTTTCGTCCAGACTCGTGCCCCGCGCGGGCAATAATTTGTCGGAAATCGTCGCGGCTGACGTGCTGGGAGCAACTCGCCGTGGCAAGAAACCCGCCGCCGGTCACCCGTTTGAGTCCCAAAGCGTTCAAACGAACGTACGCTTTGATCGCCTCGGGCAAATTCTTTTTAGTGGCGGCAAACCGCGGCGGATCCAAAACAACAATGTCGTACGTTTCTTTTGAATGGGTGAGGTGTTCAAACGCGTCGGCCTTTTGCCAAACGCATCGCTTGGCCCAACCGTTTTTTTCAGAGATCTGCTGAGCCAACGCCAACGCCGGCGCGGACGCGTCAATGCCGAGCACGTGTGTTGCGCCGGCCTTCGCGCACCACAAACCGAAACCGCCCGTATGACAAAACACGTCCAACACGTTTTTCCCAGGAGAGAGGGCGGCCACAGCCGCGCGGTTCACCCGTTGATCAAAGAAAAATCCGGTCTTTTGACCTTGAAGCGGATCAGCGGCCATTAAAATCCCATCGGTTGAAAACCAATGAGACGATTCCATCGTCCCTTCTAAAACGCGCACATCTTCCGACAAATGTTCAAGCCGGCGAGCCGTCGCGTCGTTACGAAGCACAATGGCCTGCCACGGGCCAAAACTTTTCACGGCCTCCACAATGAACGGAAGGAGCCGGTCGATCCCTGCGGCAAAAGACTCAATAACGCAGACGTCCCCATACCGGTCAATCACGAGTCCCGGCAAATCGTCGGATTCCCCATGGACCCAACGGAACGCGTTGTCGGCATAGAACCGCTGTCGGAGAGCGAGGGCGTGCTGAAATCGGCCGATAAAAAAAGCGGCGTCGATGGGGGTGTCCCGTCGGTCCAGGAGACGGCCGGCGATCAGAGATTTCGCGTTGTAAAATCCGATTCCCAACCGTTCATCCCGGGAAGTGAGGAACTCCACCAACCCGCCCGGTTCAATGCCGTCCGCCGCCCGCTCAATTTCGTTGGAAAAAATCCATAAATGCCCGCGGCGAACCCGCCGATCTTCCTGGTTTTTCAGTCGAACAAACGGCAAACCGCTTCCCGTGGAAGGCGAGGGAAGGGGACGGACAACGGCGTCGGTCGCTCGGGGGATCGTCCCGGCCGTGGGAGACCGTCGACGGCGGGTCATCCCGAGACCCTTGGGAGGGCCGTCGCTCCCGCGAACGCCGGGACGACGGATTGGGTCCCAAACCCCTGGGGCCGGGACGTCACGGCACTCCCCACATCGGATGCATTTGCGGAATCAGTTTGACGACGGGGATCCGCTGGCGGGCCCAATCCCAAAACCCCACGAGACGGGCCGGCGCGGGAGGAAGAATTTGAACACGGGTCGTCGGCTCCCCGTCGTTCAGACGACTTTCCAGGTCGGGGATGGGGGTCACGGGTTGAAGCACCAACGTGGGAATGGGATCGAGCCGCGTCAAAAGGCTCACCGCTGTTTCCATTTCGTCATCGGTGGTCTCCGAAGTCAAGACGATTTTGACGAACGCGCGATCTCCCGCCAACCGAAGAAACTCTTCCTGTTCGGCCCAGAGAGGGCGGCCAATGGCGGAAGGCAGTTTGATGTCAGCGGCGACCACGTCACAGAGGGGCGCGAGGGAACGAAAAAGGTGGGGATGGGTGGCGCTGGTTTCGAGATAGGTTTTGAGTCCGAGATCTTTAATGGACGACAATAAGGCCGCCAGAAATTCCGGTTGCATTAACGGTTCGCCGCCTGTCACGCTGACCGCCCCGTGGTCGCGAACCGTTTGAAGTTCCTTAATTTTGTCCAAAACCTGTTGAAGCGAAAAAGTGGGACGTCCTGTTTTTTCCAGATCGGCGGGAGTATCGCAGTAACGACACCGCCAAGGACACCCCGACAAACGAACAAAGATTTGGCGTTGGCCCACATACAGTCCTTCTCCTTGAAGGGTGGAAAAAATATCCGCCACATGGCCAGAGAGAGGAGCATCGGTTTCAGAGACAACAGGGTCAGAGGTCATAAGGTCGTGGGCGGGTCCACATTCCGCTAGCGGCAGGATAGCAAATTCCGACGGAAAAAGGCGCTATATCGCGGGATCGGATCGGCCCACCGCGCGAAACCCCTCGGCACGCAACCGACAGGAATCGCAAGTTCCGCAAGGGCGGTGGCCGCCACGATAACACGACCACGTGAGTTCGTAGGGGACATTCAGTTCCAGTCCTTTGCGAATAATCTCCGCCTTGGACAATCGTAAGAGCGGCGCCCAAAGACGGAGCGGTCTTTTTTTCTCTGTCCCCAGCCGAGTGCCCAAACGACCCGCCGATTGAATGGCGCGAAAGTATGTTGGGCGACAATCCGGATACCCTGAATAATCCAAGGCGTTGGCCCCGATCACAATATTCTCTGCATCAATGACGTCGGCCCAAGAGAGGGCGAAAGAAATAAAGAGGGTGTTCCGCGCCGGGACATAGGTGTTCGGTAAAGGGCCATGACCGATCGCGGCCAGGGCATGGGAGGGAACAGACACTTTTTTATCGATCAAACTGGACCCCCCCCAGGGCAATCGAAACCGAACCACATGAACCGGACACCCCGCCTGTCGAGCCAGAGCCCGAGCCGCTCGAATTTCGCGTCGATGGCGTTGCCCGTAATCAAACAACAAACATCGACAGTCCCACTTTTTAACCCTCTGGGCCCAGATCAACGCCGTGGCCGAATCCAATCCTCCGGAGAGAAGAACAATGGCCCTCCCCCGATCCCGTTTGGCGGCGCCGACATCCCGACGAAGGCTGTTGTCCAGCGTTTGAGTGGGGGTTTTAATCGACATCACCCGTCAATTCCATCCAAGCGGATGCGTTGAACCTTCGCCAAGGGTCCCCCGATAAACCGAGATCCTAACCGGGCAAACTTGGCGGGATCGTCCGACGAGAAATAAGACACCCCCCCTTTCTTCCTCCCCTGAAGCAGAAGCCCCTCCTGCTCCAACCGAGATCGAACCGCTTTCGCCGTCTCTTCCGCCGAATCGATCAATTCCACCCGCCCCGCCACACGGCGAAGGATAGACTTCAAAAGCGGATAGTGGGTGCACCCCAACACCAGCGCATCGATCTTATGTTTCAACAGCGGGCCCAAATAAAGATTGGCGACTTCCCGCGTAATGGGATGGGTCAACCACCCTTCCTCCACGAGGGGAACAAACAGCGGACACGCCCGACTGAACACCCGCACGGATTTATCCAACCGTTTAAGCGCCCCCTCGTAGGCATGGCTCCGAACAGTGGCTTCGGTGCCAATGATCCCCACCCGTCCCGTGCGGGTCGACGCCAAGGCGGCGCGGGCCCCCGGCTCGATCACACCAATGACCGGTACCGGCATAAAGGCGCGAAGTTCCGGCAAAGCCAAAGCGCTGGCGGTGTTGCAAGCGGTCACCATCATCTTCACGCCTTTACGACGGAAAAACCGCGCAATTTCCAAAGAAAAGCGCCGCACAGCCTCCGGCGACTTGCTCCCGTAAGGGACCCGGGCCGTATCCCCCACATAAATAAAACTTTCCCGAGGCAAAAGGTGAACCAACGCCCGAAGGACGGTCAGCCCCCCCACCCCCGAATCAAAAACGCCAATGGGACGAAACGGATTATTCATGGAATCATAGCTCCCAAAAAATCACTGTTTTTCACCTTTCCCCACCCGCGTTAGTATAGTAGGGGACGTTGTCTATATCGTCTATATTTAATTTGGTTTATAAACATTTCATGGATCCCTTGGAACTTCCTAAAAATAATCGGAGGGAGAGGGATTCGAACCCCCGGTGAGCTTGCACCCACACCGGTTTTCAAGACCGGCGCCTTCAACCACTCGGCCATCCCTCCTAAATATAAGTTGATAACACCTCTTATGGAGGAATGTCCAGGATGTGGTTGCCGGGGTCTTCGACCCGTCCCATTCGTGTGCCCCATGGCACACGGGACCCACTCGGCCATCCCTCCTAAATTTAAGTTGATAACACCTCTTATGGAGGAATGTCCAGGATGTGGTTGCCGGGGTCTTCGACCCGTCCCGTTCGTGTGCCCCATGGCACACGGGACCCACTCGGCCATCCCTCCTAAATTTAAGTTGATAACACCTCTTATGGAGGAATGTCCAGGATGTGGTTGCCGGGGTCTTCGACCCGTCCCGTTCGTGTGCCCCATGGCACACGGGACCCACTCGGCCATCCCTCCTAAATTCTTATTTTAGTTTCACATAGTATCATCTTTTGGGTTCTGCCTTCATGGACTTTTTTGTTTTGCGCAGAGGTCCGTTTTTTTCCCGTGGGGAATCCTTTTGACACGGAGAGATCGTACCAACGCTATTTTTTGGGGCCGGGGGTATCGTTTGATTTGGGCTTCGCGGATCAGGGCTTTGGAACGGGTGAACCTTTTTTCGGCATGAACCAGCGTCACCGGCCGATGGGACCGGGTATAAGCCGCACCAACCCCTTTGTTGTGTTTTCTGACCCGGGCTTCAACATTTTTCGCAATGCCCGTGTAAAGGGATCCGTCCGCGCAACGAACCAGGTAAACGCTCCACTCTCGTTTGCCTCGGGATTTCATCCCCTTCAACGTCTGGCGGTCTTTCTTGTTCAACGGGGTAGGTGGTCCCGCACCTCTTCTTTTCGGCGTTCCATGATCGCGCCAAGGCTTTCGAGACTCTCCCGAGACATGGATTGGTCCGCCAGCGGAAACAATACGTCTTCCTCTTTCGCAAAATGGGTTTCCAGCAGAGAGCGCAGGGTGATCACTCGGGATTGAAGCGTCTTCTTTTCCTTGAACTCGGTTTTACGTAGGAGAGCCAGCAGGCCACCAATGTCTTCGTGCTCGGTGGAAACTTCCGACCAGAACGGTTTGAAAATTAACGGCCGGGATTTCACCGCGGGCATGAAAAACTGGTCCTCAAACCAGGCGTGGCCAAGGACCACACGCTGGAGCGTTTTTAAAATCTCCGGAAATCGGGGATTGTCCACGTGAAACCCTTCCAAGATTTTCCGGATCATCTTATGATCTTTCAACAACTGCTCGGTGGCGGTAGGCACTGTTTTCTCCTCGAAACCACTCGATCGAAGAATTTTCGTTGGGACGTGGGGCGTTGCCCCTCCTCCAACACGTCCCCCCCTCCGCCCCTTTCCCTTTGACGGGAAAGGGGCGGGGAGGAACGGACGAAACTACGTCTTTTTAATTCGGGCCGCCAACGCGTCACGCTCGGTTTTGAGAGCGGCGGGCAAATGACCACCGAACGTGGCGAAGAACTTGTCGATGTCGGCGATCTCCGTTTCCCAAGCCGCACGGTCGATCGACATCAGCTCGTCCATGGCGTTGGGCGAAAGATTCAAATCGCTCGTATCCATGGCGTCTTTCACCGGGAGTTTCCCGATCGCACTTTCGACAGCGGCGCCTTTCCCGGCCGCGCGGTCCAAGATCCACAACAGGACCCGCATGTTGTCGCCATAACCCGGCCACAAATATTTTCCCTCTTTGTTTTGACGGAACCAGTTGGCCAGGAAAATTTTGGGTGGGTTCTTAATTTTGAAACCCATGGCCAGCCAGTGGCCGAAATAGTCGCCCATGTTGTAGCCGCAGAAGGGCAACATCGCCATCGGGTCCCGTCGAACCACGCCCACGCTTCCTCCCTGTTGGGCGGCGGTCGTCTCCGACGCCATCGTCGCGCCCATGAACACGCCGTGTTGCCAGTTGAGACTTTCCGTGATCAGCGGTGTCAAGTGCGCCCGTCGGCCACCGAACAAAATGGCGTCCAACGGAACCCCCGCGGGGTCTTCCCAGTTCGGGGCGATCGACGGACATTGGCGCGCCGGCGTGGTGAACCGGCTGTTGGGATGGGCGGCCTTGGTTTCGCTGTCGGGCGTCCACTTTTGGCCTTTCCAATCCAAACATTCTTCGGGCGGCAGGTTGTCGTGGCCTTCCCACCACACGTCGCCGTTGGCGAGTTTTCCGACGTTGGTGTAGATGGTGTTCGACTGAATCGTTTTGACGGCGTTGGGGTTGGACCGGCTGTTGGTGCCGGGCACCACTCCGAAAAAGCCCGCTTCCGGGTTCGACGCCCACAGCCGTCCGTCAGCGCCCACCCGCAACCAGGCAATATCGTCGCCCACCGTCCAGACCTTGTATCCCTTCTTGACCAAGTGAGCCGGCGGAATGAGCATGGCCAGGTTCGTCTTGCCGCACGCCGACGGAAACGCCGCGGCAATATAGCGTTTTTCCCCTTGGGGGTTTTCGATTCCCAAAATCAACATGTGTTCGGCCAACCAACCCTCTTTTCGGCCCAGGGCGCTGGCGATGCGCAAAGCCAGGCACTTTTTGCCCAGAAGCGCGTTGCCGCCGTACCCTGATCCGACAGACCATATCGCGTTGTCTTGGGGAAAATGGCAGATGTAACGCCGGCTCTCGTTCACGTCCGCTTTCGAGTGCAGGCACCGCGTGAAATCAGAGGAATCCCCCAGCTGTTTCCACGCCACATTTCCCATGCGCGTCATGATGCCCATGTTCAAGACCACGTAACGGCTGTCGGTGATTTCAACGCCAACCTTGGAAAACGGCGATCCCGCCGGGCCGCAAGGAACGGGATCACATACAACGTTCGCCCGGTCATGGCGCCGTCGTAAATGGTCCGAAGTTTGGCGTAGGCGTCGGACGGAGCCATCCAATTGTTCGTCGGGCCGGCCTCGTCTTTCGTGGGGGTGCAGATGAACGTGAGGTGTTCAGTGCGCGCAACGTCGTTTTGCGCCGTCCGGTGAAAATAACATCCGGGCAAAATTTCTTGGTTCAGCTCTTCCAGTTCGCCGTCGCGCAGACATTCCTGGATCAATTGTTTTTTCTCCGCTTCCGTTCCATTGAGCCATTGGATGTTGGACGGCTTCAGAAAAGCCGCGCATTCCTCAACCCATTTAAGAACCGCGGGATTTTTTGTGAGGGGACTTTCTAGGTTTGCAGTGGTCATGACTTCTTCTCCTTAGGTAATGGCGCGCCCGGCACCGTTGCAGGAACGTCGCATAAAATGGTGCAGTTTTTTCCGAGACCTTTTGATCGATGAAGGGCTTGATCTGCGATTTCTAAAAAGCGAAGCACGTCCGCTTCGTGCGGGACGGCGGCGATCATTCCGACGCTGACCGTAACGGGCACGGCCGCGCCCATTTTTGAGGTGACGGTCAGTTTCTCCACGCCCTTGCGAATTCGCTCCGCGGCAGAAAACGCTTCCCGTGCGTTGGCGTGGGGCAACATCACGAGGAATTCGTCTCCCCCATACCGCCCCACAATGTCCGTCTCTCGGACGCTGGCGCGTGTGACCTGAGCGATCCGGCGCAACACTTCGTCGCCGACCATGTGGCCATGGGCTTCGTTGAAGGCTTTAAAATTATCCACGTCGACAAAGAGGCTGGCGACCGGATATTTGTATCGTTCGGCTCGGCGCAATTCCTCGTCCAACTTTTCCAAAAGGTGCCGTCGGACATGGACTCCCGTCAATCCATCCGTGTCCGCCATATCGCGCAACCGGAGGGCCGCCCTTTCAAGCGCCTGGGCCCTTCCGCGCTGGACATCCACTTTGCGGCCGCTCCACACCCCCCAGAGCGCCATAGCGAGCACCGTTCCCACACCCGCGTAAATGTAATAGGATCCGTGCTCGACCAGCTCAAAATAAATCCAACGATTGACGGAAAGACGGTGGTCCCAGTAGTAGCGGATCCCCAATAATCCGAGCGGGGATCCCAATCCCAACACGCCGCCTAAATAAAGGTTCTTCCGTGCATAAGAGGTGAACCGCGCCAACCCTTTTCCACCGTTCAAGGGGACGTCCGCCGATGAAGGAAGACTTTCCGATGGGTGCAGATGTGGGTTCATGGGAGCGCGCCTTGGCCTTTCCAATTTCAGAATGGGCCGGGTGTCATCTTAAAATGAGAGATACTATACCATGAAATGAGCCCCATCGTCTATGAAAACCAAAATTCCCCAAAGAAGAAAGAAAATTGACGCGCGAATTATTGGGGAATATGCCTGTTCTCATGCAAGGGAAGAAAACCCGGTTTTCCCCCCTTTGCAAAGGGGGGCAGGGGGGATTTGCCGGTGAAGTTTACTCGAAGTTTAAAGACTAGTTTTCGGCCAACAACACGCCGCAATGACAGGAAAACAAATGTCTATTCGATTATGAGATGGTTAATTCGTCGCTGTTTTTGTCAACTGACGGGAGAGCTTGCGTCTCATCGAAGAAGGCCATTTATCCTGGCGGCGACGCGTGCGGCGCGGCAATGTTCGGCCCGAAGAATAGCGGAAATTTCTTCTGCGGTTTCGACCAGGGTGTCGCTCAGCACCACAAAATCGTATTCCGCGGCATGGGCAATTTCTTCTCGCGCGTGGGCCAACCGGCGCGGCAACTCCTCCGGGCGGCCCGAATCCAAAGATTTCAATCGCGCTTCCAAGGTGTCAGAGCTGGCGGGAGAAACAAATACCAACAGAGATTCGGGGCAGGCTGTCTTGACGGCGCGGGAGCCTTCGGTATCCACATCCAAAATCACATCGCGGCCCGCCGCCAGATTTTCGGAGATCGCGGGGCGCGGGGTTCCGTAAAAGTGGCCGTCGATCTGGACGTATTCTAAAAATTCCCCCGCCGCGATCTGTTGTTTAAACTCAGGTTCGCTTACGAAATAGAAATCGTATCCTTCCACTTCCCGAGGCCCCCGGGGACGGGTGGTTTTTGAAATGGACAGGCGCGCGTCCGGATGGCGATCGAGGAGCGCTTGGCAAAGAGTTCTTTTCCCGACACCAAGGGGAGCGGACAGAACCAAGAGAATTCCCGGAGCGACGGTTTCTTTTTCTTTGCCCATGAGGTTATTCCTCTTTGTCTTTAATCACGACCCCCAACACTTCGTTAAGCGTCGTGCTTCCCTGTAATACTTTTATCAGGCCGTCTTGCACCATGGTGCGCATGCGTTGAGGAGAATGAAAAATGGCCGCGTTTCGAATGCTGTCGGCGGTGAGGTCCGTGAGCGCGACGCGACGGACGGTTTCGTCCATAATCAAGAGTTCATGGATGCCCAACCGACCCTTGTGACCGGTCCCGTTGCAGGTTTTGCATCCTTTCCCCGCGTAGACGACGGTATCGTCCGGCAATTCAAAACCGTTCATGCGAAAAATCTCTTTTTCATCAGCCGTGGGCGCCACGGGAACTTTGCAATCGGGGCAGAGCACACGGCAGAGCCGTTGGGCCAAAACTGCTTTAAGAGTGCTGGACACCAGATAGGCGGGTGGCCCCATCTCCGCCAGACGGGAAACGGTGGAGGCGGCATCGTTGGTGTGAATGGTAGAGAGCACCAAGTGGCCTGTCATGGCGGCTTCCATAGCAATGGTGGCGGTTTCTTTGTCGCGGATTTCGCCGACCATGATCACGTCAGGATCCAACCGGAGGAAGGAACGCAACGCGGTGGCGAAATTGAACACCCGGTCTTTGCCCAAACTGATGTCCGGATTGACGGCCACCTGAACAATCCCATCGATGTTGTATTCGACGGGATTTTCCGCTGTCAGGATGCGGATGTCCGGCCGGTTGATGTGGTTGAGGCAAGCGTAGAGCGTGGTGGTTTTGCCGGAGCCCGTGGGGCCCGTCACCAAAATCATACCGAAATTTTTCTTTCCCCCGATGCCGCGCAATTGGTCCAACACCCGCTGAAGGATGTCCGGTAAAAAACCCAACTTATGAATATCGACACTCACGTTTTTCCGGTCCAATATCCGGAGGCTGGCGGATTCCCGTAAACCGTGGGGATCGTTTCCACCCGGAACTCGATGGGCCGTCCTTTCGCCATCACCTCGATCCGGCCGGATTGGGGGATCCTCCTCTCCGTTAAGTTCATGCTGGAGGTCATGATTTTGATTTTCGCCAAAATGGCTTGGCGGAACACCCACGGCACGCGGAACGGGGCTTCTTTTAAAA
>JADKCG010000015.1 GCA_016714745.1 Elusimicrobiota bacterium
AATTCAATTCTCCGCCAGATATTGTCAAGAACCGCTCGATTCCCGGCCTTCGAACGTCTTGAATGAGCCCACCCACCGCACACCCCGCACCTAAGGTGGAAAACATAAGCTCCATTTCCACTTCGATTGGAATAATATTTCATTTGATTCATACAGTCAAGGACACAACGGGACGTTGGGAATTAATGATTCTACTGCACCCCCTCTTTCCGACGGAAAAACCCAAACAGAACACTACATTGATTTGTTTAATCAACGTGGTCGTTTTCGAGGGTTTTGAAGCAGAATCCTTATTTGACAACGTCCCCCTTGTATTGGGCACGTTTGAGGAATTCTTCCTCGTTGATCACTTCAATGTGGAGGGATTGGGCTTTTTTTAGTTTGGAGCCGGCGTCGGGGCCGACGACGACGAAGGTGGTTTGGTTGGACACAGCAGACGAAGCGTTGCCACCCAATTCGCGGACCAACCGTTCGGCTTCGGGGCGGGAGAAACGGGTGAGCGTGCCCGTGAAAACGATGGTCTTTCCTGTGAACGGACCGGCCGCGCGGGGAGATTCTTTAGGGTTAATCCCCAATTGACGAAACTTTTCGATCAATCGGCGCGCGGTACGCTGACGAAAAAAGCCCGCCACCGATTCGGCCATCACAGGCCCCACTTCGTGCAAAACCAGCAGATCGCTTTCAGTGGCGTTCATCAGCTTTTCAAGCGAGCCAAACTGTTCGGCCAAAAGAAGAGCGCCTTTTGCCCCCACGTCCCGGATTCCCAACCCATGCAAAAACCGGGACAGCGGCCGGGTGCGCGAATCGGCGATGCCTTTTAACAGATTCTCGGCTTTCTTTTCTTTAAACCCCTCAAGCGTCAAAAGCTGTTCTTTCTTGACCCGGTAGAGATCGGCCAGATCAGTGACCATTTTTTTTGAAAAAAGTTCCCCGACCACCGCTTCGCCCAACCCTTGAATGTCCATGGCGTCTCGGCTGGCAAAATGTAAAAGACTTTTTTCAATTTGAGCAGGGCAAGCTGAATTGACACACCGATAAATGACTTCTTCCTCTTTCACGCGGGAAATTTTCCCCCCGCAAGCGGGACAAGCGCCCGGGATCATGACCGGCCGCGCGTCGGGCGGTCGTTTGGCCAAAATCACCTGAATCACCTTAGGGATCACTTCCCCCGCCCGTTCCACCAACACCCAATCGCCGATTTTTAGGCCCAACCGCTTAATTTCATCAAAGTTATGGAGAGAGGCGCTTGACAAGGTCACGCCGCCACATTCCACAGGATCAAGTTTTGCCACGGGAGTGACGGCCCCGGTGCGCCCAACAGAAAGAATGACTTCGTTGACCCGCGTGGTGGCTTGGGCCGCGGGAAATTTATACGCCACGGCCCAGCGAGGAGATTTAAACGTGTACCCCAAGCGCCGCTGGTGGTCGACGAGGTCCACTTTCACCACGGCGCCGTCCGTCTCAAACGAAAAGGTCTCGCGCTCCCTTTCAAATTGGAGGCAAACCGTCCGGGCGCTCTCAAACGTTTCGCACCGGACGGCGTGGGTGTCCACGGGCAAACCGTAAGAGACACAGGCTTTTAAAAATGCTGAATGGGAATCAAACTCTGTTCCTTCCACCGCCCCGTAGGAATGGACATAATATCGAAGCGGCCGTTCCGCCGTCACATCCGAATTCTTTTGCCGCAAACTCCCCGCCGCAAAATTTCTCCCATTGGCGGGGGGGGGCGCCCCCTTTTTCACTTGGGAAACACACAATTTTTAAAATCGTCCTTCGTAATAAAGACCTCACCGCGAACTTCCAAACGAACCGGAGGCGTCCCCTCAAGCCGAAGCGGAATGGATCGGATGGTTTTGGCGTTGGCGGTGACATCTTCCCCTGTTTCGCCGTCGCCCCGCGTGGCGGCGCGAACCAGAACACCCTTTTCATAAAGCAAAGCCAATCCCACGCCATCGATTTTTAACTCAACCATGTAAGTGGGCCGCTCGCCCGGGGGAAGGCCTTTTAAGATCCGATCTCGCCATTCGGAAAGATCCGTCTCGCTATAAGTGTTGTCGAGCGACAGCATGGGGACGGAATGTTGAACCGGCTGAAATTCAGCGGAGGCCGTCCCTCCCACCCGTTGGGTGGGCGAATCGGGGGTTAACAGATCCGGATAATCCGATTCGAGGACGTTGAGCTGTTGGAGCAAACGGTCGTATTCAACGTCGGCAATTTCCGGCCGCGCGTCCACATAATAAAGGCGGTCGTGCCGCCGGATTTCAGATCTCAGGGCTTCCGCTTGGGCGCGCAGGAGGGGCGGGGGCTCGGTCAAGAGAGAAACAGTTCCCGCTGATTGCCCGCGTCTGCCACGGGAAGCGGGGCAGGCCGGCTGGCTTTAATTTGGTCTAAAATACCGTTAACGAATTTGCCGGAATCCACAGTGGAATACATTTTTGCGATATCCACCGCTTCATCGATCACGACGGAAACGGGAGTATCAAGTTCGTGCAAGAGCTCAAAAGTGGCCAAACGGAGGACGTTCCGGTCCACGGTCGCCATCCGGGCAATTTCCCAATTGTCGGCGTGCTTGGTGATCAAGAGATCGATCTCCGGACGATGAGCCAACGCACCGGCCGCTAAAAAATCGGCAAAACGGCGGGCCTTTTGGGGATAGTTCGCCCCGGCCCAGACAATGTCGGCCGCTTCCTTGGCAGGCAGACGCGCCACGTCCGCGAGATACAGAATTTGAAGCGCGGCTTCCCGTGATTGTCGTCGCAGACCCATTAAATTTTCTCTCCCAGTTGCGCCATTTCTAGTGCCGCCCATGCGGCTTCAGTCCCTTTGTTGTTGGGTCCACGGCCCGCCCGCGCCCGCGCTTGACGAACGTTCAACGTCGTCAATACGCCGAAGACGATGGGGACATCGGTCTCCAGCGCCGACTGGCCTAGCCCGCGTGCGACTTCAAGAGCGATGTAGCGATCGTGGGGAGTTTCCCCTCGGATGATGCACCCAAGCGCGATGACCGCGTCATATTTTTTAGTCCGCGCTAAACGACGGGCCACGAGCGGCAGTTCAAAGGCTCCGGGAACCGGAACCTCCCGCACCGTTCCCCCATGCGATTCGAGCGTTCGAACACAGGCGTCACGCAATGAATCCGTAATGGCGCTGTTGAAGCGTGCCACGACGACGGCAAATTTTCGACCGCGACCGTTCAAAAGGGGCAAAGACGATGAGGACGGAGACATTCTCACAAGCCCTCCAAATGGTGGCCGAGTTTTTTCCGTTTGGTGGCCAGATAACGGCGGTTGTGGCGGTTGGCGGGGACCTCGAGAGGAACACGCTCGCTGACCCTTAACCCATACCCTTCAATGCCCACGATTTTTTTGGGGTTGTTGGTTAAAAGGCGGACGCTGGAAAGGCCCAGGTCCGCCAAGATCTGAGCTCCGATCCCATATTCCCGGAGGTCCGCCGCAAACCCCAGTTTCCGGTTGGCTTGAACCGTGTCCAACCCCGTCTCTTGGAGCGCATAGGCTTGTAATTTTTTCATAAGCCCGATCCCCCGCCCTTCTTGATGCATGTAGAGCAGGACGCCGGCCCCCGCGTCATTGATTTTTTCAAAAGCCTTCTCCAATTGTTCCCCGCAATCGCACCGGAGAGAATGAAGCACGTCTCCCGTGAAACAAGACGAATGGACCCGCACCAAAACATGCGCTTTCCCCGCCACCTCGCCCCGCACCAACGCCACATGGTGCTCGCCCGTTGGAACGTCCTCGTAGAGATGAATTTGAAAGAGTCCGAACCGTGTCGGAAGGTTGGCCGAAACCAATCGGCGCACAAGCTTCTCGTGAGCCCGGCGGTAAGCGATCAAACTTTCGATCGTGACAATTTTTAAATGATGGCGTTTGGCAAACGTGATCAGGGCCGGAAGCCGACTCATTCTTCCGTCGTCGCTCATGATCTCGCAGATCACAGCGGCGGGGGCCAGGCCTGCCAAACGGGCCATGTCCACGGCGGCTTCCGTGTGGCCGGAACGAACAAGAACGCCCCCTTCTTTATACCGAAGAGGAAAAATATGTCCCGGCCGGCGAAGGTCTTCCGGCCGAGTCCGCGGATTGACGAGGGCGCGAACCGTGCGCGCCCGATCGTGGGCAGAGATCCCTGTGGTCACATCTTTTTGGCATCGACGGAAATGGTGAACGCGGCTTCCCGCGTCTCACCCCGTTCTACCATAGGGCTGATTTCAAGACGGTCCAAATGTTCCCCCAGCATGGGGACACAAATCAGGCCACGGCCCTCTTTCGCCATAAAATTGATGATGGCCGGGGTTGTCTTTTCCGCCGCCACCACCACGTCGCCTTCGTTTTCACGGCCGGGATCGTCCACCACAATCAGCGGTTTTCCCCGTTTAAAATCTTTGAGCGCGTCCGGCACCGGTTGAAAGATCACGTTCGCCTCCACCTTTTCATTAACGTGGCCACCTGTTTGGCGATGGGATCCGCCTCCAGATTGATCGCATCCCCCGGACGGCAATCTCCCAAATTCGTTACCGTCTCTGTGTGAGGAATCACAGCCACATCAAATTGGCCATTCTTCGGGTTCAGGAGAGTCAGACTAATACCATCCACCGCCACGGATCCCTTGTGAATAAAAAAGTCTTTCATCGCGGATGGAAACCTGAAGGTGAAAAGACTCCACCCCGCTTTTGCCCGGCGGGACACAACCCGCCCCACCCCATCCACATGCCCCTGGACCACATGGCCGCCCATGGGGTCCCCGGCCTTCAGCGCGGGCTCGATATTAACGGGGGCACCGGGTTTCCAAAAACCGATCGTCGTGCGGTCCAATGTTTCTTGGGACAAATCAAAAGACAACCGCCGCGACCTCGCCGTGCCGACCGTTTTAATAACCGTGAGGCAAACGCCGTTCACCGCCACGGAATCGCCCACCCGTGCGCGAGAGAGGGCCGTCGAAATTTCAAGGCGAAGGCCCTGGAGACGAGTGACCCGCCCCTTTGTTTGAATGATGCCAGTGAACATGACGTTTCTCTTTTAAACCCTGAAGTTTGCCCTCTGGAACGGGCGATTTTCTAAATAAAACGAGCCGACATTAACCCCATCAAACAAACAACACTCAAAAATCGGACCGCCAAAAGATTCCCCTGAAAATTCCAGTTGACGAAGCATTTCCGTGCGGGAGGGCTAAAAAATTCTATTCCCGACCCTGTCGATGGTCCCCCTGTGCCAACCGGGGAATCCCGGTTAAAGCAAAAATCCGTGAATAAGCCAGTCATCGCCGATGCGATGGATCTCTGCCCGTTTCAAGCGCGGGGCGTGGGAGGGGCGAGACTCGCCTCTGCCTTCCATGGCCGTGGGAGCCTCTTTTCCTCCCAGGAAACTGGGGGCGACAAACAGATAGACCTCATCCACAAGCCCGGCGGACAAGAAACACGCCGCGACCCGACCTCCGCCTTCGACCAAAAGATGGGTGATGCCACGCCGCCCGAGCGCCAAAAGAACCTGATGGGGATCTGCCTCTTGACCTCGGCCAGGGACCCGAACCACTAAAGCCCCGGCTTTTTCAAGAGCGCGCGTTCGGACGGGAGACGTTCCCGTTTTAGTCAAGATCCAGGTGGGCGCTGTCGGCTCAAACACATGCGATCGCACAGGCAAATCGAGGGTGCCAGACAACACCACTCGCACCGGGTCTGGCCCGAGACCGTGGCTGGTCAAAAAGGGATTGTCTCGGCGGACAGTTTCAGCGCCCACCAGGACCGCATCCGACGCGGCCCTCAATTGATGGACCCAGGCACGGGCCTTGGGACCGGTGATCCAGCGGGAGACGCCTGTCCGGGACGCAATTTTTCCATCCAAGGTTTGCGCCATTTTCAAAACCACATGCGGACGACCCGACCGTTGATTCCGAAAAAAATCCCTGGTTTAATAATTTGGCCCTGCGGGCCAAAACCCCGGACGTTACCCGCACGCCGGCGTTGCGAAGAAGGGCGATTCCCCGACCACTCAAACGAACGCTGGGATCCCGGGTCGCCACACACACGCGCGATACCCCCGCCCGGACCACCGCCGCGGCACAGGGCGGCGTCTTTCCCCAATGGGGGCATGGTTCGAGCGTCACATAAAGGGTCGCACCCCGCGCATGGGCTCCCGCCCGATGAAGAGCCATCGCTTCCGCGTGGGGACCCCCGAAACGTTCGTGCCACCCCTCTCCCACCACCCGGCCGCCTCGAACGATCACACACCCCACGCGAGGATTGGGATGGGCGAGGTCTCCGCCCTGCTCCGCAAGAGCAATGGCGCGAGACATCATTTTTTCATCAATAGGATGGAACATGGCCGGGGCGGGAAGGACGTTAGCAGAATAGGAGTGAAATGAACATAAATTCCCCGTGTCTCTTTATCGCTTAGAAAATTATTTTCCCGCCTCTCTCCGGGCATTGCCAGCCCGGAATTTTCAGTTGGACCGCGGGATTCAACGTGAAACATGCGTTTTTTAGTTCACAAAAAAAGAGGGCTTCCGAGTTTCCCGTGCGTCTCGAAGGAACTTTGAAAGCTTTCCATCCCCAGGAAAGGAGGTGGCATCCCCCTCTCATCGGCACAGCTGTCCCAGGCACCACACGTTCTGACCGAACCGAAAGGTCCTTGTCGCGGTGTTGTGAACGTCTCGCAATCAGAACCGAGTCTATTCTAGCTTTTTGGGGGGAGACGATTCAATGCTGACGCAGACGAAGGAGGTCCGAAAGCCCCCCGGATGGCGCGTTGGAACGTGGCGAGGTCGATGGGTTTATGCAGGAGATGCAAACCACGGGATTCAATGTCCCCCACCAGCGCAAGGTTCAACACATCCCCCGTCATAAACAAAAACGGGGGGCGGGGATGATGGGTCCAGAGGCTCCAATTTTCATAAAGGGAAAAACCCGAGCCCTCTCCCAACCGAACATCCGTGACCACAAGATCAAAAACATCTCGAGCCGACTTCGCGATTGCTTCTTTCAACGATCCCGCCACCTCCAAACTGTTGCCTTCCGCTTGGATGACCTTGCTCAGAAATCCCAAAACGTCCGGCTCATCATCCACCAACAAAATGGCCTTGCCTCTGACCACCGGCAGTGACGGGGCCGCCACCGCCGTCGTGGCCACCGCCTCTCGAGAGAGCGGCAATTCAAACCAGAAGGTGGTTCCCTCGCCTAAAACCGTCTTAAACCCAATTTTTCCCCCGTGTTCTTCGATGATTTGTTTGCAGACAGGCAGACCCAACCCCGTCCCGCGGCCTTCGGGTTTTGTCGTAAAGAACGGTTCGAACAAGCGCTCCCGAGCGCTTTCGGGCACGCCAGGGCCGTTGTCGGCCACTTCGAGACGGATCAACTCGTTGGGCTCCTCACGGGCGGATATGTGAATGGTTTTTTTACCGGTGTTCGTCCCCATGGCGTCACAAGCGTTGTTGATCAAATTGACGAACACTTGTTGAACCTGTTGAAGGTTGCCTCGCGCGTAAGACAAATGTTTAGGGATGTCCACCGTCACCTCAATGTTGGCCGCCTTTTTGAGCTTGTACTGTAAAAGTTCCCGCGACGACTCGACCACATGCGCCAGATCCACGGTCCGCTTTTCGATGTCACCTTGACGGACGAACAAAAGAAGATTTTCAATAATCTTCTGGCACCGCATGGCGTTCTCCGTAATGATACGGAGATCGTTCAAAATCGCCCGGGGCTCCAACCGTCGGCCTCCGTCAGGGGAAGCCAAGCGTTCTTTCATGTCGTCCCCTAAAATATCGGAATATCCCACCACCGCTTGAAGAGGATTGTTCAACTCATGGGCGATCCCCGAAATCAGTTGACCGACAGCGGACAGTTTTTCGGATCGGATCAATTGTTGTTGAAGACGGCGGGCTTCCGTGGTGTCGCGGATCACTAAGGTCCATTCCTTGTTCATCCAGAAATCTTGATGCTGGCCGCCCCACGAGACAGACAGCTCTAAAGAACGCCCGTCTTTGGCCTGGCCGGGCAAAGAGAAATCCCGCACCGACCCCTTTTCCATCACCTGGTTCAACAACTTTTTAAAATCGTTCCCCGCGCTTTTCGGAAAAAGGATGGTGAGCGGTTTGCCCAGGGCTTCGGAACCCAAGTAACCAAATATTTTTTCCGCTCCTCGGTTCCAAGTGCTGATCCATTGTTCCCGCGACAACCCGACAATGGCTTCGGGTGAGTTTTCAAGCACCGTGCGCAGTTTGGATTCGCTCTCCGCCAGGTTATGAAAAAGAAAAGCGTTTTCCAACGCCAGCCCTACTGCGTTGGCGTACAGCATCAGCCCCGCCCGATCGGTCTCGGTAAAAGCCCGATTGGATTCGAAATTGTCCGCGGTGATAATCCCCAAGACGCGGTCTTTCCCACAAATGGGGGCCATGCAAAACTCGCGGGTTTTGGCTTCCGCGACGAACATCGGATTCACCCGCTGATCCCCGGACGGATCCTTAACAATGACGGCCTGACGTTGCCGCAACACATCGTTTAAGAGATCCTCCCCGCCCAAGGGCACGCGCCGCTTTTTAAAAGCGATCTCAGAGAACCCAGCGGCATCCGACCCAAAGAGATATCGTCCCACAATTTCTTTACGGACAGGGTCCACCCAATACAAACCGGTACGATCAAAAGAGAACCCCCGGGCCACCGCCTCCAAACAGGTGCGGAGATTCGGTCTCTTCTTCCTGACGTTGAATAACGGCTTCTTCCATGTCCCGCAAGGCGGTCACCTGGCGGAGCCTTTGCTCCAACTCCCGGTTTCGCGCCTCCAAGGTTTCCGCCATGCGGTTAAACGAGGCGGCGAGTACGTCTAATTCGCGGCTTTTGAAGCTCGGGAACCGAAACGTCAAATCACCCGAAGCGAAACGCTTGGTCCCTTCCACCATAGAATGAATCGGCTCCATCAGGTCCGATACTCGGTGAACGATGAATCCCACCAGCCCCAGCGTACCAACGATGGAAATCAAAACGGTCAACAAAAGGATGTTCCGCAATGGGCGCCCCAAATATTCCCGCGCCGGCGCTGTCACGACGACCCGCCACCGCCAGAGACCGTCGCTTTCACGGATCAACATCTCCCCACGAAAGATCGAATTGGCTTTGCTCCGCTCCAACCCTAAAACCCGTTTGCCGTCAAAATCTTCAACAAAAGCCCCCCCGCCCACCCCGACTTGCACGCCACGCAAGATGTCCTCCACTGCCGCCATGTCGCAATCAGTGACGATCGCGCCCAAAAAAACCCCCGTTTCGTCAAAAACAGGTTTGGCATATCGCTTCACCAGGGGACCCCCTTCCACGGCCTGTTGGAGCGGCGGGTCATACTTTTTCCCTTTGCGTAAATGATCAATAAATTCAAGCGGGAACGAAGCTTTGTATCGCTCCGGCGCGATGGCGGAACGGAGCGAGCAGACCCTCTGACCGTCGGCGGAAACGTAGGAAATGTCGTAATAGACTTTGGCTCGTTGGGCAAAATTTTTGAAATACTTTTCCAATTCCCGGCGATACACCGCGGCCTCTTGCCCCAAGCCAAACCCCCGGTTCTTGTTGTAATCAGCGATGAGAGTCGTTTCAGAAACAGAATCCAGATCGTTCAATCGCTGTTGAAAAAATCCTTCTAATGTTCGAGCGGTGTTTTGAGCTTCCGCGGCCATGACTTGGCGGACACTGCGGACAATCTGGTGGCGAACAAGGAGGTAACTGGCACTGCCGAAAAGGAAGGTAACGATGATGACGCCCGGGATCACAGGGGCGAGGAGCCGACGACTGAGCGTTCGGCTACGAAATAAAGGGGCCCACCCTCGGAAGGGAGGAGCGGCCAGTTTCTGAACCACAAACGCCCACCACGCCTTCACTCTGCGAAGCCCTCCCGTCGGAAAAAACGCCCGCGATGACGGACATCCTGCCATCGACATTTCCCAGGGACCCGTTGCCATGGATTCCGCTCACCATCCCCCCGCTAAACACCCCCAGGGAGCCCCCCAACTATATGCGGAGAAAAGGTAAATTGCAATGGTTAATTTTATTTTTAGAGGACGTTTTAGGGGACGTTGTATATATTGTCTATATTTTAAGGGTGTGAAGGATTTCGTCCCATGTCTTGGCGTTCTTCTCTCCTCGCACGGCAGATTCGTAGACTGTCACCGGTTTCATCCCGGTCGATCGAGATAACTCCCCTCCGCTTCGACCCATTTTTTTTACCCAAAGATAACTGATCCCTTCCCTCGCCCGGGGCACGGGGGGGACTTTCCCTCCCCCCACTAACTGCCCCTCGTCCACCCCCACATTTTCACACACCGCTTTAATCAATTTTTTCACGTCCCATCGGCGCAACAAATTTCCACGCACCTGGGCCTCCCTCTCTGCCTCTTTTAAAAGTCCTTCCACAAATCCGCTCCCGCCTAATATCCGCTCATCCGCCAAAAAACTTTCCCTCCCCCGCCTTAAAGCAATAAGATTACTCCATCCCCCCTGACTTCTGACCAGCCCGCCCCCCTCCAAATGTTTCGGCGCTGGCCTTTTTAATCCCTCCTCAACAAACCGGATGTACCCCGACCGAGCCTGTCCCGTCAATCCAGAAAACCTTGCCAACACCTCCCCTGTGCACTGCCAAGGCCGATTGACTTTCCCCACCAGAACGGAATGGCCGGTGAGAGAAGATCCCCCTAACCCCTCCAACGATTTGACGAGTCCGGCCCTTAGGGGGTTCAGATGAATATAACGCACCAGCTCCAAGAAGTAAGGGTCATCTTCGCAAAGAACCGATTTAAACCGATTCTGGAATAAATGACCCGCCCGTCCGTAACGCCGATTGAAGTATCCCGCGTACCCACTCAAGAGCTTTCGCATAACGTGAGACAGCGGCGTCTTCGTTGTCCGCATCAAAAGGTGAAAGTGATTGGGCATCAACGCCCAGGCATATACCAGAAGGGATTCTTTTTCAACCACTTTTCCCAAGCGGGCCAGGAATTCTTCACGATCCTCACTTCCACTAAAAATTTTTTCTCGCTGTATTCCGCGCCCCATCACGTGATGCAACGCCCCAGGAATGTCCAACCGTGCTTGTCGTGGCATGGCCGCATGTTACACAATATATACGAAATAGACAACGTCCCCTACTTCCGCTTCTTGTGGTGTTTGCCTAAATATGGGATAACTTTGAGCTATGAAAATAAAAATGTCCTTACTTGAAGACTATGATCGGATATATTAAATCCAAGCTTGGGAAGTTCCATCGGTCTTCCAAGATCGATTTATTAGTGGCGAGCTTCCTTTTACTATTTCTTGAATTAGCCCTGATCCGTTGGGTCAGCGCCAGTGCATTCATTATGGCTTACTTTGCCAACATTATTCTTGTGGGATGTTTTTTAGGGTTCGGGATCGGCTGCTCATTAAAGAATAAACGACCCCTTTTCACAGGAGCCCTCTTACTCCTTTTTATAATACTCCTTAGTTGCCGTCTCATTGAGGGGCAACGATTTGCTAATCCATTTTCCGATTCGGAATTTATTTTTAGCGCCCAAGGTTCTTTTCGTTGGACCGCGGCATTAATGGGTCTGTATGTTCTCATTGTCTTTTTGTTCATTTTTATTGGGCAAAAAATCGGTTCTTTATTAGATTTGTTTCCTCCTCTCGAGGGATATGCCCTTAATATCATCGGCAGTTTAATCGGGACCATTTCCTTTGCCCTCTGCAGTTATTGGCAAACAATTCCCACGGTTTGGTTTGTTGTGTGCGGCCTCCTCTTCCTTTGGCTCCAGCGAAAATCTTTATGGCCATTCGTGACAACGGCGGTGATCATGATCGGAAGTATTTTAATTGTTCACACCCAGCAGGCGAATGCCCTGTGGTCCCCTTATTATAAAATCCAGATCAACCGAATGAGCCCGATTGAATCCGGATCCTTTCAGCTCTTGGTGAACAACGATCAGCATCAGCTTGCTCTCAACTTAACGGAGACAATATCAAAGAAGGACCTCTTTCATCATCACTGGGAGAAGATTTATCAATATCCCTATCGGGCGCTCGGTCGGTCCGCTCGTCGAGTTCTTGTCCTTGGCTCAGGAACCGGGAACGATGTGGCCGCCGCTCTTCGAGCCGGAGCACAGCAGATTGACGCCGTCGAATTGGATCCGGCTATTTTCTCCTTGGGATCAAAACTGCACCCAGAGAGACCTTACCAAGACCCGCGCGTACGAATCCATATAAACGATGCTCGCCATTTTTTGCGCTTCAATCAAGAGAAATACGATGTTGTGATCCTAGGCTGGCTGGACTCCCACCGCTTATTTTCCACTCTTTCCAGTGTCCGTCAAGACAATTTCATGTACACGGCTGATTCCTTTCAACAGGTCACCTCCCATTTGACGGACGATGGAGTTTTGTTTTTGAGTTTTTATGTGGCGCGTGGGTGGGTGGCCCAAAAAATTTTCGGCATGCTGAACAGCGCTTTTGGACATGCGCCTCATATTTACAATTATCCAGGGGGGGGGTATGGTGAAATGGGTCATATTTTCTCCATTGGAAAACGTCCCTCGTTTCTCCCCCCCCCCATCGAGGGGTTCAATAATCTGGCTCCTCTCTATGAAACCCTTTTGCCTTCACCAATCCCAACAGACGATTGGCCCTATCTTTATTACCGGGAAAAATCCCTATCAAAGGAATATGCGAGTGTGCTTGGATTTTTATTAATTCTTTCGATCTTAGCCACAGTTAGCGTTATTCCGCGCCCCATAAGATCCCAGCCTATTCATTTTGCTTTTTTCTTTCTCGGGGCGGGATTTATGTTGTTGGAAACAAAAAACATTACTAAACTGGCGCTGATCTATGGATCGACATGGCAAACCACCTCCATTGTCGTCATCGCGGTTTTGAGCATCATCCTAGCGTCCATTGTCCTCATAAAATATGGATGGGAGCCTTCTCCCCGATGGACATGGATCCTTCTTTTCGGCTCTCTGTTTCTCAGTAGCCTTTGGAATGAACAGTGGGTCCAAGGGGGTCCCTCCTGGGCGGGGGGTGTTCTCACAACGTTGATCCTATCTCTGACCTTTGGTCTCTCAAACATAATCTTCATTCGATTATTTGCAACGGTAAAAAACCCCAGTCTTGCGTTAGGTCTTAATCTTTTGGGCGCTGTTGTGGGAGGCGTGGCGGAATATGGGACGTTGCTGGTGGGAATGCGGGCCATGTATCTCGTTGTCATTTTTTTCTATGGAGCCGCTTGGCTATTTACAAAAGGGGGCCCTCCCCTCTGGAAAACAGTGACAACCGATTGACTGGGTTAACCGGGATTTCCCGGTTGGCACAGGGCTACCGTCGACAGGGTCCGGAACAGAATTTTCCAACCCTCCCGGACGGAAATGCTCAGTCAACTGAAATTTTCAGGTTAACGCCTCAACCGCCTAAGAGATCGACAAAGATACGGTTGGAAAGGCGCCACCCTTTGCGAGTAGGGTAGTAACGGTCTCCTTTGCGATTCAGAAGGCCGTCACGGACATGCCGGTCCAGTGACTTCCCATAGAGAGCCTGGCCCGCGGGAGTAAGAAGAGCCCCCTCCTTCAGCCGAAGACCCAACATCAGGTTTTCACCTTCACGCTGGGCAGGGCTCAGTTCGAGACTTTCGCTGTCGGGGACGCCATTCTTTTCAACCGATGACAGATAGATGGAAAGATCGTCCGTGTTGGTGCGACGTCGAATGCCGTCATAGCCGGCGGACGAGGTCCCAGCGCCGAGGCATTCTTGATTTCTCCAATACCGTAGGTTGTGTCGACATTCGAACCCGGGATGAGCGAAGTTTGAAATTTCGTAGTGAACATATCCAGCGGACTCTAAAAGATCCGCCGTGAGCTCATACATATCGGCCTGGAGATCATCATCGGACTGCACACCGGACCGGTGAAAATAAGTAGATTCCTCCACATGAAGGGCATAGGCGGAGAGATGCTCTGGACTCAATTCAATAACCCGTTCCAAGGTTTTTACCCATCCGTCGAATGTCTGGCCGGGAAGGCCAAACATAAGGTCCACGTTTAAGTTGTCGAAACCCTGGGTTCGGGCGGCATGAAAAACATCTTTAAAATCTTCAAACGTATGGGTTCGTCCCAGAACCGAGAGCAGGGGCCCTTCATCGGTTTGAAGCCCAAAACTGAGGCGGTTCATCCCCGACTCTCGCCAGGCCTTGAGCTTATCCAGAGAAACACCGTCGGGATTGCACTCCAGCGTGGCTTCCCAGTCAGCAGAGATGTCAAAACACTCCCGCACTCCGCCCAAGAGACCTTGCCATTGGGCAGGCTCTAACAGCGACGGCGTTCCTCCCCCCACGTAAAACGTTTCAAGGACGCGTCTGGGTACCCCAAAAAATCCAGTTGACCGGGAAGAATCGTCGACAAGGTCAGAATCATTCTGTTCACCCCCCTTCAACCGGGAAATCCCAGCTAATTCGCGGCGGAGGGCATTCAGGTAACGCGCGGTATCCTCCCGCCGGCCGGGATAAGCGGCAAAATCGCAGAACCGGCACTTGACGGCGCAGAAAGGAATGTGGAGGTAGAGGCCAGTGGGGACCAATTGTTCGTGTCTCGTTAAAGAGGGCGATCCCGCTCTCCCGTTCGCACCTGGGACCGGAAGAAGGACCCCACACTCATCAGCGGATGATTTTCCAGCGGCGGAAGGGGAGATAAAGGAGCCACGCCCGGCCCTTCAGGTTAGCATCGGGCATGGGGCCCCAAAATCGGCCGTCGAAAGATCGGTCGCGATTGTCGCCCATCACAAAATACGTCCCCGGGGGGACGATCACGGGGCCAAAATTGTCGCGGACATTTTCCCCCGCCGGTGCGCGGTCCGCGTGACGATGTTCCCAGAGATTTTGAAAAGAGGTTGAGTCGCTCAAAAGAGAGGGGGAGGCGGGGATCAAAAAATCATCTTCGAACTGGGTGTACTGTTCTGTCTGCTCGTTCCCGTTCACAAAAACCCGCTTGTCTTTTATTTCAATGGTATCGCCGGGAAGACCGATCGCCCGTTTGATGAAATCTTTTCCGTAGTGCTGATTTTCTTTGGACTCGGCAGGGAAACGAAAAACGACCACGTCGCCCCGTTGAACGTCGCGCCAGCGCAGGACCTTTTTCCCCGTGTAGGGAACACGCAAACCGTAGATAAATTTGTTAACGAACAGGTGATCGCCTTCCAGAAGCGTGCTCCGCATGGATCCCGATGGAATTTTAAACGCCTGAACCACGAAATACATGATGGCCGCCGCCAATAGAATCGCGGAAAAACCGGTGTCGGCCCATTCCAAACTTTCACGCAGTAGGACACCGTTTTCTTCCGACGACCATTTGAGCCGAGACCGCCACCCGTTCCCAAGTAAATACCCTCCCACCCCCAACAGCACCATCATCCATAAGGAGGGATCCGCCCCCCCCGCCGCCGAAAACCAATATCCGGCCAGAACCCCCTGGGCCGCCAAAAACCCTGCCACCGATGCCCGCCCTACCGGAGCGGACGCGTGCCTCACCAACTGGCCAACCCCACCCCCTAAAAGACCGATCCCCACCGTGCCCAACGCAAAACCGGGCCGAGAGATTCCCAAGAGAGAGCCCAAAGCCACCGCAAAGGCTGTGCCTTGGAGAATCCAAAGGAGTTGCACTCCCTCGGGTTTTAATGGGGTGGGCAGAACCCAAAGGACGCCCAATAGTCCCCCCGCTAGACCACAGAAGAGGCCAATGGGCCAGGACAGAGTGTTTAACTCTTTATAAGAGACAATCAAAAACCCCGCCGCCACGCCCACAAAGGCCCAGAAAAGGCCATTTAAGAGGATGACCCCCACGTTGTTTGCCAAACGTTTCGGCGTACGCAAGAAACGTTTGAAAGCAAAAGCGTACCCACCGCTCATAAGTGAAATCCAAAATAGTTTTTCTTCCATGTCAGTATCCTTGGATCTCTTGATTGCGTGTCGTTCACGGCCTGAGACAACCGAAAAAATCAATAAATCGGGCCCCGCCGTTAATCTTTTTTTGCGTTCCCGTCGTCTCGTCGTAGAACAGCAAGAAAGGCTTCTTGGGGAATCTCGACGGAGCCAAACTGGCGCATGCGTTTTTTGCCTTCCTTTTGTTTTTCCAAAAGTTTGCGTTTACGCGAGATATCGCCGCCGTAACATTTGGCCAAGACGTCTTTGCGCATGGCCCGCACGGATTCCCGGGCGATGATTCGCCCCCCCAATTTCGCCTGAATGGGAATTTCAAACATTTGACGCGGGATCAGCTCCCTCAATCGTTCGCAGATTTCCCGTCCACGATAGGGCGCCGTGGCCGCGGGAACCACAAAAGAAAAAGCATCGATTTCCTCTTCGTTTATCAATATGTCCATGCGAAGGAGATCGCCCGGCCGGTACCCCGCGTGCTCGTAATCAAACGAAGCGTAGCCTTTTGAAATGGATTTCAGCGCGTCATAGAAATCCACCACCACCTCCGCCAGGGGCATTTCATATTTGAGGACCACGCGGGTGGGTGTTAAGTACTTCATGTCAAGGAACTGTCCGCGGCGGTCTTGGCACAACTGCATGACCGGGCCAACGAAATCGGATGGAACCACGACAGTGGCCAGCACGTAAGGTTCTTCAATCTCTTTGATGTCCCCGTACGGTGGGAACTTCGCGGGGCTGTCAAATTCGCCGGTGCGCCCGTTTTGCGTGGTGACGCGGTAGATCACCGTGGGGGAAGTGACCAGGATGTCCACGTCGAACTCTCGCCGGATTCGCTCGTTAATGATGTCCATGTGAAGCAATCCCAAGAACCCGCAACGAAACCCAAACCCCAGAGCCACAGACGTTTCCGGCTGATGGAAGAAGGCGGCGTCTTCTAAATGAAGTTTGTCGATGGCTTTTTTTAAATTCTCGTAATCGGTTTGCGCGATGGGGTAGAACCCAGCAAACACGAACGGCTTCATTTCCTTGTAGCCCGCATGGGGGGTGAGGGTGGGGCGGAGATGCTCGGTGATTGTATCGCCCACCTGGACTTGGTGAATGTCTTTTATGTTGCAGACCACATAACCGGCCTCTCCGGCCGAAAGGGAATCCGCTTTGATGTATTTCAACTGAAGGTGCCCCACCTCCTCCACTTCATCGACGTTGCCGCCCCCCATGAATCGAACTTTTTGTCCCGCCTTTAAAACCCCGTCGAACACCCGAACATACACGATCACCCCCCGATACGAATCATACACCGAATCAAACACCAGGGCCGCCAGGGGTTTTTGGGGGTCTCCCGTGGGCGGCGGAATGCGTTCCACAATGGCCTGGAGAACCTCCGGCACCCCTTTCCCTTCTTTGGCGCTGACAGACAAAAAGGGTCCTTCGAGTCCCAGAAATTCGTGGATCTGTTTTTTCACGCCTTCCGGATCCGCCGAGGGAAGGTCGATCTTGTTGATGATGGGGATCAACGTCAAACCGGCATCCAGGGCGAGCTGAGCGTTCGCCAAGGTTTGAGCTTCCACCCCTTGACTGGCGTCGACCAACAAGAGCGCCCCTTCACACGCCGCCAGGGCACGACTGACCTCGTAGGTAAAATCCACGTGGCCGGGGGTGTCGATCAAATTCAATAAAAAGAACTCCCCCCCCAAATTCCAGGTCATGCGAACCGCTTTGGCCTTAATGGTGATGCCGCGCTCCCGCTCGAGTTCCATACCGTCTAATATTTGGGCGCGCATGTCCCGCCGTTGAACCGTACCCGTGGCCTCCAACAGTCGGTCCGCCAGGGTGCTCTTCCCGTGATCGATGTGGGCGATGATGGAAAAGTTTCGGATGTGGGCGGTGTCCATAGATAGACGAGCGCGGTCAGCGGTTACGGAACCGGCGAAGAAGACCTTGCACATTGTCACGGGAAGGATCTTTCATGACTTCCGTGACCAACGCGTGGCAGTCGGAAAATTTCGTTTCTCGGATAACCTTCTTAATTTTCGGCACCAAGCCAGGCGACACAGACAGTTCATCAAGCTCCAAACCCATGAGGACGGCTGTCATCTCCGCGTCCCCCGCCATTTCGCCGCACATACCCACCCATTTTCCGGCGGCGTGACCGGCCTTGACCGTCTGGTGGATCAAGCGAAGAATGGCTGGATGCAACGGCTCATAGAGATGGGAGACTTCGTCGTTCACCCGGTCCACGGCCAGGGTGTATTGGATCAGATCGTTGGTCCCGATGGACATAAAATCCGCTTCCTGCGCCAAATAGTCCACTACGAGGGCGGCCGAAGGAATTTCAATCATGAGGCCGACTTCAATTTTTTCGTCGAAAGGAATATTTTCTTTACGCAATTCCTCCATGCACGCGTTAAGAATTTTGCGCGCGGCGCGAAATTCTTCCAAGCCGGACACCATGGGAAACATCACACGGACTTTCCCGTGGACCGACGCGCGGAGAATCGCGCGAAGTTGCGTTCGAAACAGATCCGGATGCCGCAAGGCGAGACGGATACCGCGCAAACCCAAAAACGGATTTTGTTCGCTCTTGGTGAGCTCAGGAAACCCCAGGTCCACCAGTTTATCCCCGCCAATATCCAAGGTTCGAAGAATCACGGGGTGCGGCAACACCGACTGGGCCACCTTGGCGTAAAACCGGTAATGGTCTTCTTCGGTCGGAAGCGTGTCTCGGTTCAAATAGAGGAACTCGGTGCGATAGAGCCCAACCCCCTCGGCGCCGTTGGCGAGCAGATTTTTAATTTCCGCCGGGGAATCGATGTTCCCGGCCAGGGCGATCCGTCGTCCATCGATGGTTTGAGCGGGCTGGTCACGCAGTCGCTCCAAATCTCGCCGTTCGGCGCCCCGGATCTCGCGTTCCCGTCGGTAATTGTCGACCACATCGGGAAGCGGGTTGACGATCACGGTGCCGGTGTAGCCGTCCAAAATCATCATATCGCCCGGCCGCACGTGGCGGGTGATTTCGTGCAGGCCCACCACGGCGGGAATTTCGAGGGAGTTGGCCAAAATGGCTGTGTGGCTCGTGCGTCCACCGATGTCGGTGGCAAACCCTTCGGCGAACTGGGTCTTCATGTGGATCGTGTCGGAAGGGGTGAGGTTACGCGCAACGATCACAGACGGCTCATTCAAATCTTCCAAATCTTGGGGCTCGTGGCCGAGCAAGTGAAGCAAAATTTTTCGTCCCACATCCAATACGTCGTGGCGACGTTCACGGAAATACTCATCGGTGGCGGCTTCCAATGTTTTCACCGCGCCCGCCACGGCTTCGGAGAGCGCGTATTCCGCGTTCACCCTGTTGGTGGATATGTTTTTAACCACATCTTTCGAGATCAACGGGTCTTCTAAAATCAGGAGGTAGGCCTCAATCAACCGAGCATGGGTTTTCCCCAACAGCTTCAAAATCTTTTGCTGAGTGCCGATCATTTCCTTGCGTGTGTCCGCCACCGCCAACCGGAACCGGGAAACCTCCGCTTTGACGGCCTCCGGGGGGACCTGCCAACGCCCCACCGCGAGATCCATATCTTCCAGGACAAACGCCTTCCCGATCGCGATCCCGGGCGAAGCCGAGATCCCTTTGAATACGCGTGTTTCAGGGGAATGACCCGTGGAAGACACCTATTGGCTCCTCACGAAAGGGTTATTCCTCATGAACTTGATCGCTGAAAAATTGGGTCATATTGTCCATCACCGATTGTTCGTCCGCCCCTTCGGCGATGAGGGTTAACTTCGACCCGTATTCGGCCGTCAAGGTGAGAATTCCCATGATGCTTTTCCCATCCACCTCTTGATCGTCTTTGCGGATGATGACGTCGCTCTCAAATTTTTGGAGCGCCGTGACGATGGCCGCCGCCGGCCGGGCATGAAGGCCCATTTTGTTTAAAACGGTAAACGTTCGTTCGATCATATCAATCCCCTCACAAAAGAGTAGGCCACGCACGCGCCCGCCAGGCCCATTGCGACAAACGACGGGCGAACCCCCAACCGCAAAGCCCCCCAGAAAAAACCGGTCCACAATAAACCCCGGATCACCGATTGGCCGTGTAGGGGAACCAGCCCCATGCGAAGAACGACCAACACCATCCCGATCCCCGCCACCAGCGGGAGGAGAGTCTGAATGCGCAGGGGGAGCAAGCGAGCCACCACATCGGATTTCCATCGGTAGCCAAGCCAAAGCCCCACCGCCCGAACACGCCATGTGGGGCATTAAATAAAACCAAAACAAGATCGGCGAGGCCAGGCCCCAAGAAGGACCCCCCATTCCTAAAAAGAGCGTCGCCGCGAGACTGAACGGAAGCCACGTTCCCCAAAAAAATGTTTCCCCCAGGGCCGCCAAGGGGCCAGACATGGCGGAACGGGCGGCCAAAACGCTTTCTAATCTGGGGCCTCGCCCTTCGGACCGGTCTTCTTCCATCCCCGCCACAACGCCCAACAGAACGCCGGCTGTGTAGGGATGGGTGCTAAAAACCCGGCGTGCGCCCTGGCCGCGAGGCGCGGTCTTCCCGTTTTGGGTATAGTCGCCGAAAAACAGGCCACAGACTATAGAGGTATCCCAAGTTTTGCGCCCGCTGGACAGTCCACAACCCTTGAATCAAGAAGGACCGAAAAAAAATTCGAACCAAATCCCGGCGATTCAATTTCATAAGCCGCCCGGAATCCACAAACGGTTTTTCCCCAGACGGCGAGAAAATTGATTTAAGAGCGCCGCCGCCCCCAACGCCGGCCAAAGAGACCACGTCCGCTCAAACCCTTCTGCCCAAAAGCCCACGATCCGCGGAACCAAACTATTAAAGACCGCCCCGCCAAGAGAATCCGCAATAAAGAAAATCACAACGCTTTTAATCCCCCACAAAACGGCGCCGAATACAAGGCTGTAGCGCAAGGGCCCCACCAGGCCGCGCTCGATCCCGGCCAAGGCCCGAACCGCCAAAAGGCGCAGGTGCCGGCGAGCCCATTGGTCCACGCGACGCCCAACGACGGAGAAGGGAATCGCCAAGAGAAACGCCAAAGCGATCCTTCCCCCGGGGACCGGAATATCGTGCGGCCACTCGAACGCCCACACCCCCGCAAGCGCCACCGCCAGCCCGACGTCCCACTGGCCACCACCGACCGGAGGAACCATCACCCAGAGGCTTTCGGCCAACAGCCCCAGGGCCACCCCTTCACCGGGGTGTCCACACACACACCCCACCAGACTCCCCAAAACCAATGGACGAGAGAGCAAAAACGGCCCGACTGTAAAATGGTCCAGCGATAAAACCCCGTAAGCCAGAGCGGCCAGAAGGGCAGACAAATCAGCCTCGGCCCAGCCCGGGGACCAGTTCTTGGATTGGCACGGGCACATCCCCCGGCAAAGGACGGGTCTCGAACCGGATGCCCCGAGAGAAAAGGCGGTTTAAAATATTTCGTTCTTCCATCGTAAAAGCCAAATGGGGAGCCACCATCGTCCGTCCAGGGGCATCGTGAACGCCTCCCAGATTCACCTGGGTGATGGGCGCGCCTAAATCCACTAACCAAACGAGTTCTTGAAGCCCCGGAAGAAGAAGCATCACCCGTTCGTTTCCCCACGCGCCTTTATTAAGAGCGGGGACGGCATCGTCCAGAGATAAAACGTCCACCGCCACGTGGTCCGGCACGGCCATGCGCATCAGACCGACTTGAAGAGCGTCGGTCGCGGCAGTGTCAGAGACAACCACAATGCGCTCCGCCTGTATCACCGGCAACCAGCCCCCCACCACTTGGCCGTGAATCAAACGGTCATCGATGCGAACGAGTACGAGGGCCATCGTCTTAGGCCGACGGCAGATGTTCCCGAAGCCGTTGAAGCGGCCGTTGGGCGCTGCGAGACATGTCGTCCACCAATTTCTGAGCGAGCTGGGCCAGCGGCATGTAGTGTCGGTTCGCTAAGGCGGTGATGAGCATGGGCAAGTTCACCCCGGTCACCAGCTCGAAATGCGGGTGGGGATCCCGCGCCAACCGAAGACACACGTTGCACGGGGTCCCCCCCAACATATCGGAGAGAACCAAAACCCCGGCGGACGTTTCCAAATCCGACAACGCTTTTCTGAGACGGGCTTCAAATCCGTCCGGAGATTCCGACCCCGCCAACCCCAAAGACACAACGGAAGCCTGTTTGCCAACAACGTTCTCCGCACAATCCACCATTTCCTGGCCCAACCGACCATGCGTTACCACCAACACACCGATCATAAAACGGCGGGGGGCCCCCGCCCCGGGGGGGGGGGGGCTGTTCTCCTCTTCTACCTGGCCGAATCCCGGTGATGAATCCGCACGTCAAAACGCCCGTTCTCTCGGATGATTTTGGCCAGGGCTTCGGCCACCGCGACACTGCGGTGCCGTCCACCGGTGCATCCCACCGCCAACGTCAAATAGCTTTTCCCTTCTTGGGCAAATCGGTCCAACAGAAAATCCTGAAGCGGCGCCAAATGTTCCAAGAACCGTTTCGTCAACGGGTTTTCCATCACATAGCGGGACACCAACGGACTCAACCCCGTCAAGGGTCGAAGGTTCGCCACGTAGTTGGGATTCGGCAAAAACCGCACGTCCCACACCACGTCCGCGTCCATGGGAACCCCGTGTTTGTACCCGAACGATTCCACCACCACGGCCATGCCGCGCGGATGGCGGAGCCCCAACGTTTTCAGCACCATTTCTTTCACTTCCGGCGGCGCCAAATGAGACGTATCAATGGTTTTGTCCGCCACAGCGGCCACGTCATGAAGGATCCGTCTCTCCCGGCGGATCCCGTTGGCCACCGACCCAGACAAAGGATGGCGGCGCCGGGTTTCGGAATAGCGCCGTTGAAGCGTGGCGTTGTCGGCGTTCATGAAGAGCACGCGCGGGACAATATTTTGCCGGGACAGGTCGCCAATGGATTTCCGAAACACCCAGGCCGGAAGGCCGGTCCGAACGTCCACGCCGACGGCGATCTTCGTCAACGCTTGTCCCCAATCCCGGTAGAGCCCGATCAAACGGGGGAGGAGCGGAAGAGGAAGGTTGTCGACGCAAAAATAGCCCATGTCTTCCAACGCGCGCAAGGCGGTCGATTTGCCGGCGCCCGAGAGACCCGTGACCACCACGCAATCCATGCGCCGAACCGATCTTCGCTGGAGGGAAACCCGCCGTCGTTTCACAGTTTCACAGGCGCGGAGGCTGAACTCGACCGGTATGCCCAGACATGCGTTGGATCAGTCGTTCATTGAGTTCCCGCGCAGAATGAACGCCGTGCTGTTTGAGCCGCTGGTTCAAGGTGGCCACTTCAATTAAGGCGCCCAGGTTCCGTCCCGGTTGCACCGGCACGCGTATTTCCGGAACCGCCACCCCCAACAAGGTCGTGTTTTTTTCTTCCAACCCCATCCGATCGTATTCTTTTTTTTGGTCCCATGTTTCGAGATACACCACGAGTTCGATCAACGACCGTTTGAGAACCGCGCCCACGCCGAAAATTTTCCACACGTCAATGATCCCCAACCCGCGCACTTCCATGTGGTGTTGAACCAACTGATGGCCAGACCCCACGAGGATCGCCCCCGGTTTGTGCCGAACTTCCACTCGGTCGTCGGCCACCAACATATGGTTGCGTTTCAAAAGTTCAAGGGCACATTCCGATTTCCCAATTCCCGACGATCCCAAGATCAACACGCCCATCCCGTACACGTTGACCAAGGTGCCATGCAGGGAGGTGGTGGGCGCTAAACGTTCTTCCAGATACGCCGTCAGCTCGCCGATGAAACGCGCGGTTTCCCACTGGGATTGGAAAAGGGGAACCTGATAGCGATCGCACTGTTCGACCATTTCGCGGACCGGTTCGCGGCCATGGGTCAAAATGACGCACGGCAAATCGGGCGCGGACAGAAGTCGGTCAAAGATTTCCATGCGCTGGGCGTTCGAGAGCGTGGCGGTAAAAGCGGACTCGCCCATCCCGAACACCTGCATCCGCTCCCCGCGATAAAATTCAAAAAAACCCGCCAGCGTCAAACCCGGACGGTTGATGTCCGCCACGCGGATCATGCGCCGAAACCCGTTTTGCCCCCCCAAGAGAGACAACCGGAGAGGTTCCGCTTGGCTCTTCCAAAGTTCTTCGACGTAAAGAGGCGCGGGTTTGCCCGCGGCCGCGTCGGTTTGCATCAGTATTCGTCTTCCTCGCGAATGATCTTTAAAATTTCGTCCGCGCTCTTGGAATCTTTTAACGCTTGACGAAAGAATTTGTCTTTGAGGAGACGGGACACTTTGGCGAGCGCTTTTAAGTGGTTGCCGGCGGCGTCCGGTGGCGCGATGAGAAGGAAAACGATATGGACCGGTTCACCGTCCAGCGAATCAAAATCCATGCCCCGCTTTGAGATCCCGAGAGCCGCGGCCTGCGTTTTCACAGACGGGGATTTCCCGTGGGGGATGGCCACCCCTTGACCGATGCCCGTGGACCCCAAGGCTTCGCGCTCCAGGAGAATGTTCACCATGGATTTTGCGTCGGGCAATTGACCCGTCTTTGCCAACAGCCCACAGAGTTCCTCCAACGCCTCTTTTTTGGAGGGAACCCCGAGATCAACGGAAACGGCGCCGGGAAGAAGGATGTCAACGAGTTTCATAGGATGTCCTTGATCAAATCAGAGGTTCGGTTCAAGGAGCCCATAGGTGGCGTCCTTCCGACGGTAGAGCACCCGAACAGCGTCATCCTCTCCAAGAAAAAGAAGAAAATCCATGTCGGTATCGTCTAAGGCTCTGGCCGCTTCGGCGACCGAAAGGATCCTCGGGGTCACACGGCTGATGCGGGTGATCACGGGATCTTTGGGGGTGGACATCAATGGCTCGGGTTCCGGGCGACCTTTATCTCCTCGGCGCCCGCGCACCCGGCGATCTTTTTCGCGGGAGAAGTGCAACTGCAGTTTCTCCACGGCCAAATCGATGGCGGCATAGAGATCGCCGGCCACTTCGCGGGCTCGGAAATCGTGATGACCCTGGGCGTGGACAACGACCTCAGCGATGTGGCGGTGCTTTTCCACCCCCAGGATCACTTGGGCGCGAAGCACAATTTCGAAATGGCGTGCAATACGTTCGAGCTTTTTGCGGGCGTGATCAGCCAAGGCCGGAGTCAATTCAATGTGACGGGCGGTGATATGGATTTGCATAGGTCATCCTATTAATTCAGTTTTAGTAACTCGTTCCTCGATCGACTTTACCGGAGCCGGGACGCGCCTCAATTTATCATTTCCATCGGAGAGGTGTCAAAGGCGGAACTTTTCCCCAAGGTAAAGACGGCGCGCCTCAGGCGATTTCATAAGGTCATGGGCACCCCCATGGACCAAAATCCTCCCCGCATGGATGATGTAGGCCCGGTCAACGATTTCGAGGGTCGCCCGAACATTGTGATCGGTGATCAAGATACCGAGTCCTTTTTTTTTCAATTGTCCCAGCACTTCCTGAATATCGTTCACCGCGAGCGGATCGATGCCCACAAACGGTTCGTCCAGAAGCAGATACCGCGGATCCGTCACCAGGGCGCGGGCGATTTCGGTCCGCCTTTTTTCGCCACCCGACAAGGTGTAAGCCATCTGAGAAGCCAATTTCGTGAGCCCCAAATCCGTCAACAAACTCTCCCGTTTTTCGTTGCGTTCTTCAGGCAGGAGCGGGAGGTGTTCCAAAATCGCGTTCAGGTTATCCTGCACTGAAAGTCGTCGAAAAATCGAGGGTTCCTGAGCCAGATACCCCAGTCCTGCCCGCGCCCGCTTAAACATGGGCAATCCGGACACATCGATCCCGTCAATGGTGATCCGCCCCGCATCGGGGCGGAGCAAGCCCACGGCCATATGGAAACTCGTTGTTTTCCCCGCCCCGTTGGGCCCCAACAGGCCAACGATCTCGCCGGGGTTCACCTCCACCGTCACCCCGTCGACCACCAAACGAGTCCCATAGGATTTCTTTAAATTTTCAGCGAGCAGAGACACCCGTCTTGTCCTCCTTCCCCGTTTTTCCTTTCACCCCCACAGAAGACCGCCCGGTTTCAAACAACAAATTCGCCCGAACAGCCTTCTGAACCACCAATCGCTTCTCCGAAGGATGTAAATCGATGATCTCCCCTCTCAGTTCCCGTTTTTCCCGCCCCTGGGTCTGCCGCGCGTAGGGCCGATCCAACGGAAGAGGAGGCCCTTCCGGGTCCGACTCCGTCCCGCCCCCCCCCGGGGAAAAGGCTCCCTTTTGGGCAAAGGCCCCCGTGGGAGCGAACGCTCCCTCCAGACGAAAACGGTCGGAGGGACCATCAAAATCCGAGCGATCGGCCCATAATTCCGTGACGCGAGACAGAGGCCCCGCCTCCACGCTTTTCAAATATACGCCGCCGCTCCGTTGACAATCCCCGCAGCAAGGGCGGTCGTGTCCCGTGGATCGGTCCACCCGCATCAACGCAATTTCCGAGGCGACCATGTCGACGATTCCTCCGGAAAGAGCGTCGTTGCCCAAAGGGGTGCGCCGGGCATGAGCCGGTTTTTGCTCTCCCCACAAGGTCCCCGAAGAGAGGCCCGTATCATAAACGCCCCGGTCTCCCCACGCCTCCCAACGGACGGGTTCTTCGGCCCCGTCACGGCGAAAAAAAACCTGCCCCCAGGCGCGAGCCACATTGTTTTTATCTTCTGTCACCAACCGGTCCGCCGACAAAAAGTCATTTCCCCGCGTGAGCGTCACGTTGCCCGTAAACTCCACCGAGGATCCTTTTCCCAAAACGCGCGCCGACCGGCTGGTAATAACCGTTTTGGGCAGGTCTGTGGACCGCACGACCGACAGTTCCTCCGCCGCCCCTGCCGCTCCCCCCATCAAAAAAAAGAGAAAAAAACCCAAAACCGCTTTCCCGCCCCTCATTTTTTCATCAACCGATTGTCTTCCGGGGCAATTTCCCCCCGTTGCTCGCGGATCACCATTTCAGACAGATCGGACCGAGCTTCCCACCCGACCCCTTTAACGATCGATCGCCCCCGCGTCACGGTGACCGGCGCCGTGGAAATAAACCGATCCGCGCTCTTTTCATACCGCATCCAATCGCTTTCCAGTCGGACGCCGTCGGTGGAAACCATCACCATCCCGTCCCCCGCCCAAAAATCATTCGTCTCTGTGTTTAAACGCCCCCGGCGAGCGGCCACAGAGGAACCAGACCGACCGTTGCTAAAAAACCGAACATGGGGGTCGGCCAGCTCAACACGGTGATCACGATCGAAGATGTCGGCGTGAGGCGACCGCAGAGACCAATGGCGCAAACCGTCCTCATAGGAATCCATGGTAAGGTTGACAACGTTTGGTCCGGTTCCTCCTCCGGTTCAATCTCCGCAACGCGGGAGGTCCCGGTCGGACGGCACGCCGACAAAAGAACAAACCAAACACCCCAGGAGACCCAAGCGAAACGGTCCATAAATCTCAGAGGGGGCCCCTCTCTCGATTATCCCGCCCGACCGTCCGGGTTCTCGTATAGGTCAAGCAAAGTCTTCATGAGCTTCTGAGATTCAAGGACAAAATCCACCACTTCACGAAGAACCCCCCGACCCCCCGGCGCCCGGGTCACCCAATGACACACCTTTTTCACCGCGGGATGCGCATCGGACGGACAAACCGCCAGCCCGGCCCTTCGAAGCGCGGGAAGATCCACCAAATCATCACCAATGAAAAGAGTTTCCTCCCGTTGGACTTTCACCTCCGACAGGGTAGCGTCCAAGGCCAACCCCTTATGTTCACAGTGCTGATGAAGCGAGACCACCCCCACTTCGCGGGCCCTTGATTCCACCTGGCGGGATTTGCGCCCCGTTATCCAAGCCACCGGATACTTGTCTCCAAATTTTTTCAACATAAAGAATGCGATCCGGTCTTTGACGTTCCAAAACTTAATTTCTTCGCCCGACTCCAAAAGGATAATGGACCCTTCCGTTAAAACGCCATCCACATCCATGGCAAAGAGCCGAATTCTTTTGGCCCGTTTCTGCAACGCCTTTTTCGAAAGCAAATTCAAAACCTCTTTTTTAGACAAGCCCTTCCTCCAATAGATCCTTTTCGTCCAACACGCCCACAGGCCGGCCGCGCTTGTCCACCACCGGAAAATTGTCCAACCCGAATTTCCGAAACAACGGGGCCACATCCACCGCCAGATCTTCGGCCGCCACGGTGCGGGGACGCCGCGTCATTACCGACGAGAGGGGCCGGGCCAGAAGCCCCACGTCCTCCTGCAATTTCCGCCGCAGATCGCCGTCTGTAAACACCCCGGTCAGACGCCCGCTTCGGTCCACCAAGGAGGCGGTCCCTAACCGGGTTTTTGTCATAACCACCAACGCGTCTTCCACCCGACGAGATTCCAAAACCAAAGGATTTTCCGCCCCTTTGTGCATCAGGTCCTCCACGCGGAGCGTGAGTTTTTTTCCCAGCGTGCCCGCCGGATGGAGGCGAGCGAAGTCGTCACGCCCAAACCCACGCATTTCCATGGACAGAAGAGCGAGCGCGTCGCCCATGGCCAAGACCGCTGTGGTGGACGCGGTCGGCGTGATATTAAAGGGACACGCTTCGCGAAGAACGGCCGTGTTGATCACCACATTGGCGGCGCGGCCAAGGGGGGAACGGGGCCGCCCCGTCATGGCGATTAAAAAGACGCCCACCCGACGAAGCGGGCCCAAAATCTTTTTTAATTCCTCGGTTTCCCCCGAATAGGAGAGAGCGAGCACCGTGTCCCCCGGCAGGATCATGCCCACATCGCCGTGCATGCCTTCCGTCGGATGAACAAAATAAGCGGCGGTCCCGGTGGAAGAGAGGGTGGCGGCCAGTTTTCGTCCGATCAACCCCGATTTGCCAACCCCCATGACCACCACCCGCCCCGGCGTGCGCACCAACCGTTCCGCGGCCTGCACAAAAGCCCGATCCACATGAAGAGACTGTTCCGCCACCGCCCGCGCTTCAATCCGAAGCGTCTGCCGAGCGCGTGCCAGCCAACGGGAAACAGAACGGGGAGCCGGTTTTTTCATGAGAACTTTATTTTTTCAGCCAAGGCGTCATTTCCATCGGCACATCCCGAAGCCGATAGGGCTGAGGAAGACGAGCCAACACATGGTCCACAACAAAATAAAAAACGACCAGAAAAATATATATTCCCGCCAAGACTTTCAAATGCCACATCCAGGAAGGCCGCCAAGGGTCCGCCAAGGGCGTGACGGGCACCGCGATCGGATTACTTTTGGAATTCATTTTATTCATATTTTCCTCTTCCCTCCCCGGCGGAGGGGGGGGCCCCGCGGGGGGAATGGGGGGGAGGCCCCCGTGGGGGGGGGGGCGGGGGGGCGGGGGGGGGGGGGGGGGGGCCGCCGACAGTAGCCCTGCGCCCACTAAACAAACTCATTGCGCAAAAAACCCCGCCGCTTGACCACCCGATCAAGAGCCATCAAACGTGTCAAAAGTTCCGGCACATGAGCCAACCGAACGGCGTTCGGACCATCCGAAAGAGATTTCTCGGGCTCCGGGTGAACTTCCATGAAGACCGCCGCCACGCCCACCGCCACCGCCGCGCGCGCCAAGGGATAAATAAATTCTCTCTGTCCGCCCGACGCGGACCCTTTTCCCCCCGGCAATTGGACGGAATGAGTGGCATCGAAAACCACCGGAGCCCCAAACCCTCGCAAAACGTCAAGACTCCGCATGTCCACCACCAAATTATTATAACCGAATGAGGCCCCCCGCTCCGTCAACATCACCCGGTCCGACCCAGCGGCTCGAACTTTTTCAACAATATTTTTTGCGTCCCAGGGGGAAAGGAATTGCCCTTTTTTTACGTTCACCACACGCCCCGATTGAGCGGCGGCCACCACAAGATCCGTCTGACGACAGAGAAAAGCGGGAATCTGAAGAACATCGGCCACGGCCGCCGCCGCGGGGATTTCTTGGACAGAATGGACATCGGTCAGAACAGGGAGCCCCCACCGACGTTTCACTTTAGCTAAAATAGCGAGCCCCTCGGCAGGTCCTGGCCCCCGAAACGAGCCGGACGACGTCCGGTTGGCCTTATCGTAGGACGCCTTAAAAATAACGGGGATGCGAAGCCGCCGCCCCATCTCCTTCAAACGACCGGCGATGTGCAATGTCAATTTTTCACTTTCGACCACACAGGGCCCTGCGATAAGCACGAGAGGCCGATCGTTCGCCATTCGAACCGAACCGATTAAAACGGGGGATGAGGAAGTCATGAGAAGGTTATTATAGCTAAAAAAGAAGAAGGCCCCTGCCGGCAAAACCGACAGGGGCCTTTCTAACGAAGCCGTTGGTTACAACGGGCGAACGTTGGCGGCCTGAAGACCTTTGGGGCCTTTGGTCACCTCGAGCTCCACCGCTTGACCGTCATTCAGGGTTTTGTAGCCTTCGCCCTGAATGGCCGAGAAGTGAACAAACACGTCCTCCGCACCACCTTCGGGGGTGATAAAACCAAACCCCTTGGATGCGTTGAACCATTTCACTGTGCCTTTCATTGAAACATCACCGTCCATGTAAGATAGTTTCTGAAGCGCATTCCTTAGCGAATCTCACGCAAAAAAAGCCGCGAGGACGTTTGTCCACACGGCCTGTTACGATGATGTTCCACCGACGTACCGGAAGCCAAACTTCAATCTTACGGTCTACAGTATGCCATATCCACGGAATTTGTCAAGTCTTTTTTTTAGCGGGAACGACGTTCACGTTTAATTGTGAAAAAAAATCCCAGATTTGACATCGAATCCCATGATCCAACTAAAAGTTCTGGGTTAAGCGGAGGAATTAACAGCCCGGGTCACCCGATCGATAAAGTGAAGGTCTTCCCGTTTTAATAAAACGCCAGTCAAACCATTTAACAGCAAAACCAAAGCCTCGCGGAACAATGAGGATCGAACCCCTTCAGTGTCCAATACCATCCCAAGGGGGGTCACCACACGACATCCCGTGTACTGACCGAAATTCACCCCCGCGCGTTCAAGCCGCCGTTCCACCTCCGCCAATCCCGGCACGCGAGGGACACCTTCTCCCCGACTATCAAAAATTAAGCCTTTGAAGGTGACAGGCACAACCAAAACAGCCGCGCGCGCGCCCTCGTCCGTCGGGACAAGAACCAGCGCCCCCCCCCCTTTTGGCGAATATTGTTCAAGGAGAGAACCCGTGTTGCCTGAAACCATGCGCTCATCCAGATATAAAACAGTGAGCGGCCTCACCCCCGGTCCCTCTGGAAAAAGCGTCACATCGCCGATCATTTCCGCTCCCCAAAGCCGTGCCATTAGATAGCGCACATGAGCCCAATCCAAAGGAATGCCTATTTTCGATAAAATTGTCTTAAGAATCCCGCGGAAATGACGGCTGTCCTGAATATAAACCCGACGGACAAGATCCTGCCCCGCCAGACCAAGGTTTAGATCCGAACCGCTCTCCATGAATTCCGTTTTTTTGAACGCCACAGCAAAGGAATTGGCCAAAACCAAGTCTTTCTCACGCGCCTCGTAAGAACCAGCCAAGAAACGGTTTGCCAATCCCCAGGCAAGAGAAATAAACCATACCCCCCAAAACACCGTAACCAAAAAAGCGAAAAGAAAAAGTGGGTCAACCGAAATTACCGATACCAGAATATCGATATTCCTCCTGCCCAGCATGACTCCCCCCGCCAAAAGGGAGGAAAACAATCCCAACAAAATAACAGCCAATCCCGGCAAAATAATCCCTGTCTGATTGGCCCCTTCTGTTTTGGGGGAAGACCAGTTTAATCCATCATTAAGATCCATTAGGATCACTTGCACAAAAGATTTTGGGAACCCGAGCCTATGCATCATTTGTGCAAAGTGTCGTCTACTTAATGCTCCCGACCCGACCAACCCAAATGCTCCTGCCACTGTATTTAGCGAAACTTTTCTTAAAGGAAAATTCATCATCATTTCAAGCAGGAAGGCCTTATGAGGATTGGCCACCACGTGCCCTTTGTGCTTAGACAGGCGCGGGACCTCCTTTCGCCGTTCAAGGGGAAGGGTCATCGCCCATCGGCTCAAAGCGGCCTGAAGAATCCACCTCTCGTAATCCGTCATATAGTGGATCTGGGGAGAGGTCAGTTGACCCAGCGCGCTCTTTATTTCATCGGACGTGGGAGGTTGATCCCCTTGAGAAAGCGCTAAGACACTCGCAATGCTGTCCCGTGTGTCTTTGTTGGTGCGAGCCCTCCCATCCCGCTGAGCCCAATAATCCGCGAGGAAATCAAAGAGCATTTCTTCGAAATAGAAATGTGAAAAATTGTTTTTCGCCAACTGGTCCCGACCTTTTTTTTCAAGCTCCAATGTTTGCTGGTCTGCCTTTTGCCAATCGGCGACTAAAATTGAGTCTATGATGATGGCCACCCTCTTCCAAAAATCCACAAGTTCCAAGGCCTCCTCTGACACATGGGACACAGCCCATTTCTCCTGCTGGCGAAACCGGCTTGCGGTTTTTAGGATAAAATCAAAATTTCTTTCGGCAAAATAGGCGTCTTCGAGTTTGACAAGATCATCTGTGTATTCCTTGTCATGCTTCCCACTGCCTCTTAACCTATCCAAACGACGACTCAAATGCGCCGGGTAATCCCTTAGAAACATGGGGTTATCTACATGAAATAAAATCCGCGTAAGGTGTTTCAGTGCGCCGCCTGCCCATTCCACGGAGCCCGTCGCCAGGGCCTTTTCGACATCCATCGCATATTTTTCAAAAAGGGCGATCGGGTCATCCCAACGTTCGTTCCACATCATGATTAAATATTCTTCAAGATATTCATCGACAAAATCCAACCGCTTTTGCAGATCCGGGGGAAGTCCCCTTGAAGAACCATAATAAACTCCACGCCAATCACTTGGTTTCATGTTTTCAATTTCGCGCAATTTCCGAGAGGGGATCAAATAACCATCCCTCCCATCGTTCACTAACACCTCCGCCAGAGAGGCAACGACTTCACCCATCAATCCGTAAGAGGGCCCCCCATCCTCTCGAAACACCCCGTGGGCCAAACCTTTACGGATCAGTTCCGTAAAAGGCTGGGGCATTGAGCGAGGATTCCCACTCAAATAAATATCGATCGGTTCTTCGGCGCCCCTCACGCGAACGCGAACGTTGTTCCCTTTGGAAGGGGAAAACGCTGGGACGTCCGTCACGCCAGGAAGAATAAAGCGCACCGGCACAAGATGCCCATTGAAAACAATGCTGGGGGTTTCCATCTTAAGTAAATTGATAAGCCGACGAATGGCATCAAAGAGGCCGATCTTTTGTAGAGATTCCCTCGGCCCCTTCTGAGATAATCCATAGGCCAACGCCCGCGCCCAGTCGAGACGAACTTCCGCGTTAACGGAGAAATCGGCCGGGCCCTCAGGCGCCAGTGAAACAGGACTGGATTTCCCGGTCGCATCTTTGTTCCCATTGGTTTCTGTAACTCCTTCTGAATTCACCCGGACGGAAGAAATAATCTTGTCATGGGTCTCCTCTGGTTCATCCTTCCCACGGGCCCCACTCTTGGGTTTATTCGTTGATTCACCTTTCGTATTTTTTTTATTTTTATGACGATCACTGTGAGGAATTTTTTCCAACGGCTGAAAATAGCTGTGTAAAAAATAGTTGGCGCCCACCCCCATAAGAAACGCCCCAAAGGTCCCCAGAATCGCGCCCAGACCCGTGAACCAAACCGGGTCCCACCAAAAAAGGATAAGGGTCGGAGCCATAAAGACAAGAGCCAACAAAAAACCAATTTGATAGTGGAAATGCATTTCATCTACTGACTCTGTGGTATTCGGCGGATGGGCTCCGCCAAACACGTAGGAGAGAGATATCGCACAAAGAACCGCGCCAACAAGCAGAACCCACCCCCCAACCCAAAACCCACCCCCCAAAGCTATAACGCCCCCCCCCGTCGCCCCCCCTTGCCCCCAAACTCGGCGGACAACATTTGCCCTTTGCGCAGGGAAAAACTTTTTGATGACCCAATCCGAAAGTCCCTACTGCCCCACAAGGTTAAGCCCCGGCACAAAGTAAATCCATTCCCACGCCGGAGCCATATACTTCGTATAGACGTAATACTTCCGCTCCTCTTCCCGCCACTGATTTCTCGCCAATCGATCAGCTATGGAAGCGGGGAGTCCCTTCGGCTTCTCGCCTCCCGCAACAAGGGAATCCTTTCCCCTGGACAACAAAGGACGGAAACCTTTATAGAGAGGGTTGTAAAAGCTCGAAGCCCCTGCAAAAGGAAGGAGTCTGTTGGTAAGCTCAGGGTTCATGGCCCCTTTCGTCGTTGAGCTTCCTTTATTGTCCACTTCAATGAGAGCGATATTTCCATCATTAAAAATTCGAAAATATATCCGGAGAGAATGATCTTGGATGTATTCGCGTTGAACCCCCCGCAAGTTCCCTTTAAGGGACCGACCGCTGGCCATCGGATTTATTTGTTCTCTTTTTCGCTCAAATTGATCGACATCGCAACGTTTCAAAGACTCCGTTATTTTCTTTAAAATTTCACGGGAATGATCTAGCCACAATTTTTGACCTTGTCCTTTTTGCAAGCTTTCTGATAAAAAAATTCTGAAACCCATAAGTCGGACAACATCGTCATTGGTGCTGAGGTCTCGCGGATCAGATTGAGATTCGACCCACTCCAACCCGGCGGGGGCAAAACGTCCAAGTTTTTTTCTGAGAAGGGCAACAGCTTCCCTGCAAAAACCCATTCCAGAAACGTCCGTCTCTGGCCGAGACAATTCTGTCAACAAAGCCACTTCCTGGGGATCCAATCCAAAGAGTTCCGGATTCTCTCCGGGAGAGAAATGGGGAGAGGTCGCAGAGCCTTGCACGGAAAGGCGACCGCGTAAACTCGCAAGGTGTTCATCCAACTCCAACGCTTTTTCAATTCCGAGGGAATCCAGAAAATCCTCATTCCCCCTCATTTCCAATAATTCGCCAATGGCCGACTTAAAATCCCCCCTTTCGGAATTTGCCTGGACACGAATCAACGTTTTCTCAAAGACGTTCTGCGCCGTGCCTATTAAAAGATCTTCTAAAAGAGCGCAGATTTCTCTCACCACGGGATCTCCATTGATCCTCTGACTCTCTCCCCGTAGCCCGCCATGACTCATCTTTTTTCCATCCATCTCGGAGAGAAGTTGAGTGAAACCCTCCATGGTTCCCGGCCCGTTGGAATAGGTGTCCCAAAGAGTTGTGGCCTTTTCGATAAACAATTTATTCCGTAGGTTTAAATAAACCGGGGGGAGGGACACCCTCTTCCCCCTGGCCAGCAATTTTTCTAGAAGCGGGGACTTCCTTTCGAGGGAAGGGGCGGATGTCTTGCTTCTTATTGCATTCACTTGCGACCGATATTGGACAACAGCCTTCCGACCATACAATTCGTCTAATTCTTCCGTGGATGGGTTTCTCGAATGGATCTGAAAAATCGATCTTCGGGGAGGATGAATTGATCCGTGTAAAATCCATCCATGACAGAGATCAATTTATCCATGGTATTCAAATGCCCGTGAGGAGAATGAAAAGCCGCCCAAACGGCCTGATCGTCAGACAGGCTTAAATGCAACAACTCAAGAATTTTCCGGTGCCCTCTTCTCATGGACTCGTTGCCGTTCGTTTTCGCTGACATCCAGATTCGATTGACCGCCAAATATGCCAGCGCGTGGGATTTCTCATCATTCTGATAATAACGTCGCAAATGGTAAAAATGTTCGATGGTTCCCTCGAAAAACTGAACAAATATTTGGAGAGCCATTTCAGCTTTGATCCGCTCAATGTAGGCCTCCTCATTCGGATCGTCCCCCTCTTCAGACATGGGGTTGACCTCGGGGGGGAGAGCCCGGATCAACGAACCATCAGGTTTAAGCACCAACTTCAGCACAGGGTCCCCATGTGATTCAAAGGTTTTTAAATTGTCTTTCAAAGAAACACAAATGAAGTGCTTCACTCGAGCGAGGGCGATTCGCGTGTTCCAGTCCAAAACAGCGTATTCGATGTCTCTCCGATCCTGTTTTATGAACATTTTTAATTTTGCTTCTTCAGCGGCGGCGATGTGATCGACAAAAACCATTCCCACCAGTGCTCCTGAATTGGTCGGCAGGACGGCAGGAAATTCTGTTTTGGTTCCCACATTTATGACCGGATAAATGGTTATGGGTTGACCCATATAGGACACCCGATGCGAATGGTCTCGATCAACAAGCAGGAGACGGTCAAACAGAGTCAAGTCGCCGATCGCTAAATTGTTCGGTAGCAATAAGTAGGTTTGAAGGGCTTCTAAGAAATGAATAATGTCATCCCCTGCTTCTTCCGGTGAAAACAAATTCCCCAGGGTGTCATTAAGGTCAAGAGCTTGTTTAATCTCCCTCAAAATGAGGCTGAGCCGATCTCCCTCAGCAAGTTTTTCTTTACTCGGCAATATCAACGGGAGATACGCTTTCCGAAATTTCGGGTACCATGTTTGCAACGTGGCGCCATTGACCCGATTTTTTGACTTTTGCTTTGTTGCCGGCAGAGCCAGCTTGACATTGGCAAAACGGTGGGAGAGAGTGACCCCCTCGTAAAACGCCAGGACAGCTCCCGCGAGAACTGCCGTCAAGGCGCCCCCCGTCTCCGCGGGAGCCAAAGAAACAACTGCGGTAAAGGCCCCGACCCCAAAACCAGTAAAGATCACGAACCCCAAAGAAACAAAGGGAAAATAGAGCCAAGCGACGATTTTTTTATAGGGAGCGGGGGTGGAGTCTTGTAGAGCGAAGAACACCTTCTGGTGCCCCCACAGAAACCAGACCAGGGAGACACTTCCGCTCACAAGAAAAACCCATGGGGAAACCGGAGAAATCAGCGCATCATATAAGAGAGTGGAAAGAATCGGGAGAACGTCCACGAACTCTTTTCGTATTTGGATCGGATTGATCCTGTCCTCAATCGAAAATTCGTTTTTCAGAAATTCTTTCGTTTGCACCCATCCCTCGCGAAGACCCCTTGCCACAGACAGCATGTCCCTCCCGGTTTCCACCACTTTCTTGATTTTCGTTGAGGTCATTTCGATCAAAAGAAACGCCTCTCGATTTCGACCAGAAAGCCGAAGACGAACATGATCCCCCCCTATTTTGACGGCTCCCAAAATTCCCACACCGCCCAAGCCGCTGTAAAGAACCTGGGGATCCAGATTCATCGAAAGACCGCCCAAGTAAAGAGCGCCCGTCACCGACAGAAGGGGGAGCAGTGTATGAAGAATCCCAGGAGAAACCGGGTGATCGGCCAGAAACAACTTTTCCCCTTGAAACAACTTTTCAAGGGGCGTCTTCTCCTGAGTAAAAACGGAGAGATACGCAGACCCTTCGGCCGTGTTCAATTTTTCGATTTTCGGGACGAAAGAGACCACCGTCACGCCGGCTTTTGTCAGTTTTTCCGTCAAACCCTCGGCATGGAACCCTCCCGTCACCAGAACAGCCACTTGCCCCGACGTTTCTCCCATGGCACGGAGTAAATGGTCCCCCATCGCTTGATCTCGTCTTTTGGCTTCCCGATAAAAGGATTCAAACGGTTTCAGATTTTCCTCAACAATCGTTTCCCCTGAACTTCCGGTTACATATTCATCCCATTCCCCCGGAGTCAAACTAAACTCCACCAGTTTTTCAGTTAAAGCGAGGGTTTTGGATTGGGCCACCAGTCGTCGCTCTTCCGGCGTTTGAGCGAGACGTCGATACGTTTCTTGTTCCAGCCAACGAATGTCGTGATACAACGATTCCGGATTTATTTTGTCCGCCAGCAGAACGTACTGAAGATAATTGTCCATGGCCGGGAATTTCTCCAGTAAAATTCCGGTCTGTTTGCAGAGCCGGTTTAGCCGGGCATAGAAATCGGCGGGGCGAACCTGTCCCGCGCGGTAGGCCAGGGTTACGGCCAAGAGGTCACTCTCCTGGGGGGGAGATATTTTTCGAGCCAGATGCTCGACCAACGCGTTCCGTTCCTGTTCCACCCGACTAAAATCCATCTCCCGTTCCATGCTCACCGCTTTGAAATATTGACGGAGAGAGAGAGGAAGTGATTCTTTTTTCTGTTGAGAAATCATGACTTGAACGAAGTCGCCCAAGGACAGTTTCCGCGCCCCATAAGCCGCGGCCTGAGCATCAAATTTCAGCAGAGCGGAGGAGAACGCCTTCGTTTTCTCTTGTTCCAACGCTCGCGCCCTCCCGCGAAGAGTCTTCTGAATTTTGCTCTGTAACGGAATGGCCTGCCGGTAGGCTTCCACATTGGCGTTGTAGTGAACAGGATCGTCGATCCCGATGACCGGGCAGAGGGGACCGGTGCCACTCAATGCCGCATGGATCGGGCCAGAAATCTTATTTTCTTTCAAAAGATAATCCGCCGCCTGTCGAAGCGCCTGCCGATTTTGAAAATCCCGAAACGGTTGCAACGGGATCTCTCCCGAGGCCCCTTCTAAGGCCAACAAGTTCGCCTTCCCCTCCGCCAGAAGACCCTCGATGGCGGCCCCGATGTTTCGCTGGGCCTCTGCATTCATATGAACATCTTGGATGTGTAAAACCAACGGATGGGCCCGGGAAGGCGTGGGAGGAACCGAAACTTTTCGAATGGTTCCATGATGGAACGACAGTGCCGCCAAAAGCGATCGGTGAATTTTTAGAAATTCCGGCGGCAGACCTTCCGTCATGAAAAGCGACAGGGTTGACTCTTTTCCGTAAGAACTTAATTTCGAAAGAAGCGGTCCCCTCGCGGGGACCAAGGAAACCAAGGATTTCATGGCCGCACGCTGATGCGCCACCGCGCCCCGACGCTCCGACCAAAAACGGGACTCTCGGCCATACACAACAAGGCCGTTTACCCAGAAATGGAGGACCGAAAGCGTGAGGGCAAACCCCCTGTAAAATCTCTCTCTTTTCACAATGAAAAGTATAAGGTTTGGGGATTAAGATTTTCGAAAGAAGTTGTAAATTTCTTGTAAATTCAACCTGGATTTCCCGGGGGGCACAGGGCTACCGATGACAGAGCGAGGAAAAGAATTTCCCAGCCCTCCCGGGAGGAGATGCTCGGTCAACCGAAATTTTTAGGCTAACGGGACCCCGCGAGGGCGGTTTGGACGGAATCGTTGAGGTTTTTGAGGGTAAACGGCTTTGAGAGGTAAGACTGGATTTCGCGGCCGATGTAATGGCGCACGTTCGATTCATCGCAAACCGTACACAAGATGATGGGAATATCGGGAAACCGGTGTTTGATGGCGATGGAGGTTTCTACACCGTTCATGCCGGGCATTCGAAGGTCCATAATGATCACATCGACCGATCGAGTTTCTAAAACCATGAGAGACTCTTCGCCCGAAGAGACCACTAAAACACTTAACCCCTGAGATTCCAGTTCTTCCCGCATCACATCCTGAATAGCGGCATCGTCTTCCACCACCAGGACCACGCCCGAAGAGTGTGTCAATGAGTCTCCGACTTACAGTGGTTGCCCCGTCGCCGAGGTCACGCCTATCCCGCCCGATGAATCGGGCCGCACCAAAACCTTACCCTTCCATCGTGTCGTGAGTCACCGGGTCCACATGAACCCCCTGACTTTTCAGCCAAGCGATGGCCGCATCCAAGGTGGGTTCGTCGCCTTCCAATTCGAGCACGCTTTCGCCCGTTTTTTCAGTGATCTTCGCTCGGCGAACGTTGAAAATAATGTCGAATTTTTTTGACATTTCCCACGTGAGCGGTTTTTGAACCAAATCTGTTCGAAAGACCAAGTGAACGCGTTTCTTCACGTTAGCATCCCCCGGCAATGGCGGGGACAACGCTGACCTCGGCCCCTGCGGGAACCGCCGTTTTTGCGCCGTCCTTAAACCGGATGTCTTCCCCGTTCACAAAAACATTGATGAAACGGCGAATCTGTCCGGTTTCATCGCACAAACGTTCTTTCAAGCCGGGATATTTCTTCTCCAAATCAACAATGACCTCGACCACCGTTTGGCCTTCCACATCGACGACAGCTTGATCTTTTGTCAAACGGCGAAGCGGGGCGGGAATTCGAACCTTGGCAGACATGGCGCTTTCTCCTTAAGGACGAGGGGGCACAGCCGTCACCCGTTCATACAGTTCCCGAAATTCCTCCAACTTGGGAGAAATTTCATTCATGGGCGACGTACGTCCGGCAACCGCCTCAATCGTTTTAAACCCATTTCCGGTGATGTAAGCCACCACCAGCTCGTCGGATGAAATGATACCAGTCCGCGCGAGCTTTTTCAACACGGCCGTCGTCACTCCCCCGGCGGTTTCGGTAAAAATTCCTTCTGTGCGAGCCAACAAGCGGATGCCGTCGATGATTTCAGCGTCAGTGGCGGTATCGGCCCCGCCGTGGGTCTCATGCACGATGCGCGCCGCGTAGGGCCCGTCAGCGGGGTTGCCAATGGCGAGGGATTTCGCGATGGTTTTTGGTCGAACCGGGCGGAGGATATCGGTTTTTTCACGAATGGCCGTCACGACCGGAGAACAACCGTCCGCCTGGGCGATGGACATCTTGGTCTTGTGTTTCGGGATCAACCCGATCCCTTCTAATTCTTTAAATCCCTTGTGAATTTTGGTGAGAAGCGATCCGCTGGCGGCAGGAACCACGCAGTGGTCCGGCGCGCGCCAGCCCAACTGTTCGGCCACCTCAAACGCCAGGGTTTTGGACCCTTCCGAATAATAGGGACGGAGGTTTACATTGACGAAGGCCCATTTATACATATCCGCGACTTCGGCACACAGGCGATTGACTTCATCGTAATTGCCATGGACACCGACAATCACTGGGTCGTAAATGCCCGCTCCGATCACTTTTCCGGATTCCAAATCTGCGGGCATAAAAACAAACGTGCGAAACCCCGCGGCCGCGCCATAGGCCGCCACGGCCCCGGCCAAATTCCCGGTCGAGGCGCAGGCCACGGTATCAAACCCCAACTCCCGCGCCCGTGAGAGCGCCACGCTCACCACACGGTCTTTAAAAGAATAGGTGGGGTTCACCGCATCGTTTTTGATGAAGAGGTTCGAGAGACCCAGTTCCTTTCCCAACCGTTTGGCATGGAAAAGCGGCGTCATTCCCTCATGAATTGAAATAACGTTGTCGGTCTCAACGGGAAGCAAATCCCAATAGCGCCACAGGGTGTGCGGGCCAGACTCGATTTTCCCGTGCGTCAGAGACCGTTTAATGAAATCGTAGTTGTAATCGACTTCAAGGGGGCCGAAACAAAATTCACAGACGTGAATGGCCTGGAGCGGATAGAGCCGCTCACATTCCTTGCACTTCAACCCTTTCATTTTCTGGGACATCGTTCGTCTCCTGGGAGCGCCCAAAAACAAAAATCCCCGAGGAGCTCGCTCCACGGGGGCGCTGGACCAGAAATTATTAAATCAGGGGACCAAAGTCAAATTTTTAACTTAATGGGTTTTTGGCAAAAATCCCAGTAGGAACAATTCCGCTTGCACACGTTCGCCATGGCAAAAGCCATTCCCGCTTCGCAGACGCGGTAATCGTACGCCACTTTTCGAATCGCGTCCAAGACAGTGGGCGGAGTGTCAATAAAACTGATCCCGATATTGGTCCCGCTGGGATCGTCTTCAACCCACACCGCCTGCCCCAGTACCCGACATTTTTGGAGCAACCCGGGAAAATCAATATCGATCCAAAATTTCTTCCCCTTGCCCACTTTCATATGAATCAAGGCGCTCATGCCCCCCTCGGACATATTGAAGATCAGTCCCGTTTGGGGCGGTTTGATACGCCCCGTAAAACCAATAGGGGAAAAGGTAACGCGGGATCCCTCTTTGGGACTGAACGGAACGCGGTATGTTTTTCGACGATCGATTTCCATAGGAGATCACCTCTCTCCTATGTATACACCCAATTTGAGGAATCGTCCAGGGGAAAGCGGTGAAGTTAAATTCCGAGCTTTTCTTTTAGAAGTTGTTGGACCGTCTGCGGGTTGGCGCGGCCACCGGACTTTTTCATCACATGGCCCACCAAAGACCCAATGGCCCCGGCCTTTCCCCCCTTTATATCGGCCACCACTTTGGGATTGGCGGCCAGAGCATCGTCCACCCAGCGGGCGATCTCGCCGGCATCTTCCACTTGAACGAGACCCTTGGCTTTCACAATACTTTCGGGGTCTCCCCCATCGGTAAACATGTGGTCAAAAACCGCCTTGGCGGCCTTGCTGTTCACCACGCCTTTGAGGACCAAGCGAACCAAATCGGCCAAATGGACCGGCGAAATAGGAGATTCGTCCAAAGATTTCCGTTGGGTGTTCAATCGTCCCAGCAGTTCCGTCGTCAACCAGTTGCTGAGCGGTTTGGCGGCCGCCGGGCGATCGGCCCCATCAAACCGCGCGAGCGCGGCCGCAAAAAAGTCCGCCAGTTTTTTTCGGCGGTCAACACGGCCGCGTCATAGGGGGAGAGACCCAACTCTGATTCATAGCGAACCCGCCGCGCTTCGGGCAATTCCGGGAGCGATTGTCGCAGGGTGTCCACATACTCTTTCGACAATTCCAGGGGAACCAAATCCGGATCAGGGAAATAGCGGTAGTCGTGAGCTTCTTCCTTGGACCGCATGGATTGCGTCGTGCCTTGATCCTGGCTCCACAACCGGGTTTCCTGCACCACCCGTCCGCCCCCCTCCACCAACGCCGTTTGACGAGCGACTTCATGGGTGATCGCGTCCCGGACACTGCGCATGGAATTCATGTTTTTCACTTCCGCTCGGGTGCCCAAGGCCTCCTGCCCGACGGGCCGAATGGAGACGTTGGCATCGCACCGCATGGATCCTTTTTCCATATCGCAGTCGGACACCCCCACATAGCGGAGGATCGTGCGCAGGTTTTCCAAATAGGTGCTGGCCTCTTCGGCCGATCGAATATCCGGTTCTGAAACGATTTCCATGAGCGGAACACCCGTGCGATTGAGGTCCACCAGAGAATAATCCAAGGCCCGGCTCCCCACCGCGTGCAACAGTTTTCCCGCGTCTTCTTCCAAATGGATCCGCTGAATGCGAACCGTTTTCTTTTTGCCGGGTTGGGGTTCGATGTCCAAATGACCGTGAATGGCCAGAGGAAGATCGGCTTGTGAAATTTGATAGTTTTTTGGAAGATCCGGATAGAAATATTGCTTACGGGCAAACACCGACCGTTCGTTGATGCGACACCCCAACGCCAACGCCGCCCGGACCAACCCTTCCACGGCCTGCCGGTTCAATACCGGAAGGACCCCGGGATACCCGCAACACACCGGGCATATTTGGGTATTGGCGTCTGCCCCGAACGCGGTCGGGCAGGAACAGAAAATTTTGCTGTCGGTTTTAAGCTGAACATGCACTTCAAGCCCAATCACCATCTCATACGTTGTCACGCGTCGACCCCTTTTGAGATCCGCTCTATAATTTGCACGTCAGAGGGATACGTCACCAAATTTTTCGCCTCCGCCAACAGGCACCAGCGACTATCCAATACTTCGTCCGGGTCCCATTCCCCGATACGGTCCTCCGCTTCCATCCGATACCAGTGCACCGTTTTCAGCACGGGTTTTCCGTCGCGCGTCAACGGGTATTCCACATCCAAAAGGGGTCCCAAAATTTTGCACCGCCACCCCGTTTCTTCTTCCACTTCGCGGAGCGCGGCCATCTCCGTCGTTTCCCCTTTCTCCAAATGGCCTTTCGGAAAAGTCCACACCACTTGGCCCTGCAAATTCTTGACCTTGATCAACAAGAGACCGGCGTGTCCCATCACCACCCCGCCCGCCGAAACCTCCCTTGCCGGCCGGGTCAAACGCCCGCCGGGGTCGGGGGCATTCGCCCCCATGCGGTCGCTTTCTCGAAAGCGTTGGCGGACGCAAACAGAGTTTCTTCGCCGAACCCGAGGTAAACCCGCAGGGCAGTGAGATTCCTGGAAGGCCCGCCAAATTGCACGAAATGGTGAACACGTCGGACAAATACATTTGAAGGGGATCGTCGGACTTTTCCCCTGCCTTAAAAGCCGCGGTGGGCGCCGTGGGCGTGGCGATCACGTCGACGGACTCGAACGCCCGGTCAAAATCCCGTTTGATGAGGGTGCGGACTTTTTGGGCTTTAAGATAGTACGCGTCGTAGTACCCCGAAGACAGCGCATAGGTTCCCAACATGATGCGGCGCTTCACTTCCGGGCCAAACCCCTCGTCCCGTGAAAATTCATACTGTTGAAGCAGATTTTCTGCCCGAGGAGACCGGTGCCCATAGCGAACCCCGTCAAACCGGGCCAAATTCGCGCTGGCCTCGGACGGAGCGATCACGTAATACACGGATAAACCCGCGTCCGTGTGAGGAAGCGACACTTCCGAGACGATCGCTCCAAGAGACTCCAACGTGGCCACCGCTTGGCGAACCGATTTTTCCACTTGGGGGTCCATGCCTTCAATAAAGTATTCTTTCGGCAACCCGATTCGGAGGCCCTTCACCCCGCGCCCCAAAGCCGCTGAATAGTTCGGCACAGGGATATTGGCGGAGGTTGAATCTTTCGGGTCATGGCCCGCGATCGACTGAAGCAGAAGGGCCGCATCGGATACGTTTGTCGCAAAGGGCCCGATCTGGTCCAAAGAAGAAGCGAACGCGACCAAGCCGAAACGGGACACCCGGCCATAGGTGGGTTTTAATCCCACCACCCCGCAAAGAGCCGCGGGTTGGCGGATGGACCCGCCCGTATCGGACCCCAACGCTAAGGGGGCCAACCGGGCCGCCACGGCCACCGCGCTTCCCCCCGACGATCCGCCCGGAATCCGGGAGAGGTCCCAAGGGTTTCGGGTCGTGAAAAAAGCCGAATTTTCCGTTGACGACCCCATGGCGAACTCGTCCAGGTTGGTCTTGCCCAGAAACACGGCGCCCGCCGACCGCAGTTGGGCGATCACCGTCGCGTCGTAGTTGGCGGTGAAATTTTCCAAAATTTTAGACGCGCAGGTGGTGCGCGTGCCCGTGACGCACATGTTGTCTTTGACAGCAATGGGCACGCCCGCCAAAGGGCCGGGATCTTTCCCCGCCGACACGAACAGATCCACCGCTTCGGCCTGGCGAAGCGCGGCGTCATCTGAAAAACTCAAAAAGGCTTTGAGGGATTTGTCTAAACGCTTCGCCCGTTCCAAAAACGAAACAGCGACCTCCCGGGCGGTCACCTCTTTGGCTTTGACCCGGCGGGCAATCTCGCTGGCGGAAAGGTCGTGAAGGCTCATTCGATGACCTTCTTCACTTTGAAATAGACTTCTTCCCGGTCCGGCGCGTTGGCCAAAATGGAGGGCGTGTCGAGGAACGGAACAGCCACATCTTCCCGCCAAACGTTGGACAGGGGAATCACATGGGTCGTCGCAGGGATGTTTTGCGTATCGTATTTCGAGAGGATCTTGATGTGGTCCAAAATCCGTTCCAACTGGCCCAAATATTTGAACCGCTCGGCTTCCGTTAACGCCAACCGCGCCAAGCGCGCCACATAGGTCACATCTTTTTCAGTGAGAGACATGGGGAGGATTTTATCAGATTCTTTAATCGGCGAGATGGCCAAGTGGATAGTTATTTCTGCGCGGGCCCGTACTCCTCCACAATCTCCAAACGATCAACCCCAAACCTTTCGCACTCGGTTTGATATCGTTCTTCCATTTGACTGACCAAACGGAACTGTTCCTCCTGCGACATTTTCCCTAAAGCGTCGGGACCCCGTTCTTCCTCGATGTCGCGGACGGCCAGTCGGTTGACCAATTCTTCCCAAAAGGTTTCTTCGTCGTATTCGTCCAAGACGTCGTGTCCCTTCTCCTCCAACTTGCGGGACGGCATAAAGGCTTTCTCTTTTTCCGCGTAAACCACAAGGTCCCCGCACCCCGCCGCTTGGGCCTTCTTATAAATCTTTTGATCGAGGGAATACGGATTCGTTATCGAATCGGAAACCGTGTGGGCGTTCGTCACCCAATCCGCCAAATACATCGCCTCCACCAACTTTCGATACTCTGCTTCGGAAAACTCCAATTGAATCATCACGGCCTCCGTTTCTACGGTTTTCCCCTACTCGCCCACCCGAACCGGGGGATTTGAGGGGTGAAGAAATTTCTCTATGTTCGGCGGAATTTGCAAGGCTCCCCCCGGCATAAATCCCGCGCCGGGGCGAACGGGCTTAAAAATATACTGTGGATCGAGGGAACAGGCCTTATCGTAGAATTCCTGGGATTTTTCCGGGAATCCGGATTCAATGTAGGCCACACTTAAATTGAAGTAGGCTTCAGAAAAACCAGGTTGGGCCGCGATCGCCCGCTCAAAATGAGCGATGGCCTGATCCTGTTTTTTCTCTGCCAGCAGGAGCAGGCCTCGATTGTTTTGAAGCTCCGGAAAGTCCGGATTACGAAGAGAGGCCTGATCGAAGCTCTGGAGCGCTTTTTGAAAATTTTTCTGCTCATACCAGATTCGCCCGATCAGAGTATAGGCGAGGACAGAAGACGGATTCACCCCGATGGCGCGCTCCAGGGCAGTGAGCGCCTCTGGATATTTCTTGAGGTTCATATACGCTCGGCCGAGGTTGCAGTAGCTGATCTCCCTGGGCACCGCGTCGATTGATTTCTGGAAATACTCGATGCTTTTCTCCGTCTCCCATCGGCGGGCATAAATCAACCCAATATTGTTCAATGCCTCGGCGTAGTGGGGGTCACACTCCACCGCTTTGGCATAATAGGAGAGGGCCTTGTCATAGTCTTTATTCTCACTGTAAATATAACCCAGACTGTAGAAAGCGCGAGATTGTTTGGGGTATAGCCGGAGGACGTCTTCCCACAGTTTGACTGGATCGTTAAAAAGAAGGCCCCGGTTGTGGGCAAGCACTCCGAATATCGACACATGGACCACCAGGAGTCCCACGCACAAAACCTTCGTCCCTGACTGAAACGGTTTGGTCAAATCAACCCGAAAAACAGCACAGTAGGCCAAGACAAGGAGAAGCAACAGTCCGTATTGAGACACATACAGGCGGTTTTCCGCAAAAGCTGCCGTGGTGGGTAAAAAGGAAGACGAGGGCGCCAACTGTAGGATGAACCAAAAAGCGGAAAACAACACCAACCGGGACACCGCCGTCCCTCGACGAACAATGGTCCACGCCATCCCCGCCAACACCAATAGCCCCGCGGCCGACAGAAGAACGGCGGGTTCCCCCCATGATTCGTAACGCGCCGGCATGTGATCGAACGAAAGCCACGCAGGGAAAAAGACGCATTGAATATAGCGCAAAACCGAAACCGTTTGCGTTACAAAATACGGCCAGCGTTCCCACGGGGATTGCGCCTCCAGGTCGCCAAAACTCCCGAAGTAGGCGATCCGCGCGATAACATAAAGCCCGAGGACGATCCAAAACGGAACATGCACGCGCGCCCGTGAACGAAAAGAGGCCCACTCCCCACGATGAACGACGACAAAATCCGCTAACAGCAAGATTGCCGGGAGCACGGCAACAGACTGTTTCGAACCCAGTCCCAACACAAAAAGTGCCATCGCCCCCCCATATCTTCCCCAGGTGAGCGGGGCCGGCCCCAGAAAGAGTAAAAGCGCTCCCACGGAAGTCAGCGCGGCGAGGATATCCGATCGGTTAAACGAGTAGAGGGCCACAACGCTGTTGACCGGGTGCACCACAAAAAGGAGCGCGAGGAAGAAAGACAGAACCGCTTGATCTGTCCTGAACAACAGGAAAAACAAACGGCGAGTCAACAGAAACAGAAGAAACCCCACCGCCAGGTGACCGAAAAGGTTGACGACCCGATACCCAAAGGGATCGACCCTTCCGAAATAGTAGTTTAACGTGTAGGTGAAAAAGGTGACCGGCCGAGAAGGATTGTTTCGGACGAACGATTTATTTTGCGAATAGGGGTAGACGAGTTTGGAAAATATCTGGGAGAGACGTTCGATCCGAATATCGGGATTGTTTTGGATTTTATGGACATCATCAAGAACGAACGGCGCCCGGAGTGTCTGCCCATAAAGGAGGAATCCCACAACAACAAGCAACACGGCCGGCCATACCCCCCCTCGTCGGGGGAATCCCCCAACGGACGCCGTTTCCGCACCTTTCTCAGCCAGGGATTTCTTCTTTTTGTTCCGCCTGCCCATGAAACCACCTCCCTCCTTTTTGCGGTTAGGATCCCTCGATGGAAACGGGGATCCCCATTCTAAACGACGGGTTCAAAGTTGGCGTAACGGGCTAAAATTTGTTTTCGGGCGCCGGAGTCGAAGAGCACGGTGACTTTGACGTTTTCCCCGGCGCCGGACTTGTCCAAAATTTTACCTTCGCCAAAAATGGGGTGTCGAACCCGTTGACCCATCCGCAGAGGGTGGGCGCCCGAGACATTCGCTGGGGTTGCAACAGAAGATTCCTCATCAGGATCGAAAGAACCGATCGGTGCACGAGCGCCGGCCCCCCCTCCCGCAGGGGAAAAAACGTTCGGCTCTCGACCCCAGGGCGTTGCGGGAGGGGGCGGGGGGCGGTGGATCGGCGCTTCGATAAGCCCCGCCTCTGTCACGAATCGGGACGGGACGTTCCAATGGGACCGGCCATAAATCCGACGGGAGGACGCGGCGGTCAACATCAAATGTTCCCGGGCCCGGGTGATGGCCACATACGCCAATCGGCGTTCCTCTTCCAATTCTTTTTCGTCAAAAGCCGACTCGCCAATAGGGAAAAGGCCCTCTTCCAACCCCGTCACGTAGACAATGGGAAACTCCAGTCCCTTGGCCAAATGGACCGTCATCAAGGTCACAGACCCGCCGTCTTCTTTAAGAACGTCCAACCCCGATGCCAGGGACACTTTTTCAAGAAATGTCCCCACCGTTTTATCTTCAGATGATTCTTCAAATTCTTTTGACGCGTTCACCAGTTCCTGAAGGTTGTCCAACCGGTGGGCAGCTTCGGGGTCCGACCCCGCTTGTTCCTCCCAAAACGCCCAATACCCAGCCGACTCTAAAACGGTTTGTACCATGACAGACGCCGTGGCCGTTGGCACGGCGGACCGAAGGGCCTTTATGATGTCTAAGAACTTATTTAAATTGCCCCGGGCCCCGGCCGACGTCTCGGGGTTCTGGGCCATGTCAATGGCGGCTTGATAAAAAGTCACCCCCCGGGCCGCGGCGTCCATATCCAAGGCCTGGATCGTGGTTTTCCCGATGCCCCGCGTGGGCACATTGATGATGCGCTTGACCGCCACCGAATCAGCAGGGTTCACCGCCACACGAAGATACGCCAAGACGTCCTTCACTTCCATCCGCTCGTAGAACCGAACACTTCCTACCAGCGTGTAGGGAATATTTTCCCGACGAAACGCATCCTCCAACACCCGAGATTGGGCGTTGGTGCGATAGAACACCGCAATATCCGACCGCCGCCGCCCCTCCGCCAAAAACCGAGCCGATTCCCGCGCAATGAATGCCGCTTCTTGAAGTTCGTCGGCAAATTCCTGAAATCGAACGGGCTGTCCGTCTCCCTTTTCCGTCCACAACTTTTTGTCTTTTCGATATTTATTCTTAGAGATGACGTTGTGCGCGGCGGTCAGGATGGGCTGGGTGGACCGATAGTTCTGTTCAAGTTTGACGACTTTGGCCCCGGAATAGTCCCGTTCATATTCCAAAATGTTGCGGACATCCGCGCCGCGAAAAGAATAAATCGATTGGTCGTCATCTCCGACGACGCACAGGTTTTTTGGCGGAGCCACCAGATTTTTCGCCAGCAGGTATTGAGCATGGTTGGTGTCTTGATATTCGTCCACCATCACATGACGGAACCGGGCCTGATATTTGGCCCGCAGAGGTTGCAAGTCGCGAAGAGCGGTGGTCGTTCGCATGATCAGATCGCCGAAATCCAGGGCGTTCGCTTTGTTCATTTTCTTCTGGTAATGGCTGTAGAGGGTGGCCACCATCTGACGGAAGGGGTCGTTTTGAGCCATGGCGTGGATCGCATAGGAATCGGCGTCCAACAAATCGTCTTTGGCCCGCGAAATCACGTTCAGAACCTGATTGGGCTTGTATTTCTTCTCGTCCAGCTTCAATTCCCTCAAAACTTCTTTCAAGACCTGAGTTTGGTCGCCATCGTCATAGATGACGTAGTGGGGATCCAACCCCACGGCCCGGGCCTCCACCCGCAGGAATTGAGCGCAAAAGGAATGGAACGTGGAAATCCACACCCCCCGCCCGGTTCCCCCCACCAGATCGTCCACCCGATGGCGCATTTCCGCCGCGGCCTTGTTGGTAAAAGTGACAGCCAAAATGTTCCAAGCCGGCACCCCCTCCGACAACAAATGGGCAATGCGGAAGGTAATAACACGTGTTTTTCCCGACCCTGCCCCCGCCAAGATCAAAAGGGGACCTTCCCCATGGGTCACCGCTTCCCGTTGGGGAGGATTCAGTGTGGCAAGGAGTTGGGAGTCGAGGGCCATGGGAGAGAAAGAGATTATACCAGAGATGGACGATCGGGACCCGCAGAAACTTTTTTTTAATTTAGTTCTTGACCAGGCACATAGTATCCCCCTGAGGCGATTTTCCTGTATATCAAAGGGCTCTTCCGGGTTTCGTGTACAGGTTTTTTTGATTTTTTTGACTCGCGCCTCCCCTTGAGGCGATGTGAGCACGACGTTTTGACGGTTGCGGTGCGGCCCGTTGTGCCGGCGATAGGCCGTTGAGCCGAGCCGGTCTCGTTTTGGCGGCGAAGCCGACAGAGACCGGTCCCGAAGGGACATTTGAGGGCCGCCCGTCAAAACGGCGCGCGGAAGCCGACGGGGCACGTTTTCTTTCCCCCCTTTCTTTTGCGTGTCCAAAAGAAAGGGGGCCGGGTCCAGGGCGGAGCGCCTGGCCAGGGGTTCAGGGGGTGGAACCCCCTGGACTGATCGTGAGGTGGCCAGGACAGGTTTCCAAGAACGCCTGATCGACGACAGACATTCAATTTTTCGTACACGAAACCCAGAAGACCCTATCAAAGGAGACCTATAAGGGCCTCCGGGAGATACTCTGGAAATGTAGAGGATCAATCCCGGGACCAATGCGACATTCTGTCCGCGCTCAGTTTTCACCCCTGGGGATGGAAGAAAGGTCCGTCTCTCCGTTTTACAAACTGAGCTCGCTGATTAATATCCGGAGTCTGCGGCTGGGTGTTGATGGTGGCTGGGAGGGCTGGCAACGCGTGCGGCATTGGAATCGAGAGCAGTCTGAGATTGAGGAGAGGAATTGGCGGCCATGGGCGTTGAGACAAGGATAAAAAACGGACATAGCGTCCGATCGTGTAGGATGGTGTTTGCGAGAACACAATCTACAACGAGGAGAACGCTATGCCCGTGGAGTATCGTAGCATGAGGAAGGCCCAGGATGCGGCATTTCGGTTTGGAGTTCGACGGAGCCTGGTCATGGACGCGTTGGGAAATGGCATCAAGCCAACGGTCCGGGCTTACAAAACAACGGTGAGGACAGTGCGAAAGTGGGTCAAACGGTATCGGGAGAAAGGGGTTGATGGACTTCATGAAGTAAGCCGAGCGCCAAAGAAAAATCAGATTTCATTCGAGCGGTGGAGTCCCGAGGGTTCCAGCACTTCCAAATACCCAAGACAACCTACAATGCTGACGTGGAGACGATCCACCACTTGATTTAATTGGAATTCTTTGAGATTGAACAATTTAAGGATCGCCGAGATTTCTTTATGAAGGCGAGCACCTATCAACGATGGTTCAATACGATGAGAAAGAACAGTCACAAGTGGAACAAAAGCCCACTGGACATTCTACGAGAAGCCGCCCCGTCAGCGGCAGAGGCCATTGTCACCTTGCCAGTCCTCGATCTCGATGACCTGGTCCGCCGAAGAGTGCGTCATCTGATACAATCCCCATCTCCGCCAGGGGATACCATGTACCAGGACGCGCCCCCTGGCATTGATCGCCTTCTTCCGTTGTATGATAAATTAAAGTAGACTTTCATTTATCATGTTTCAGCGACTGCAGACATTTCGCCGGTTAGGCCACGAGACCTGCTTTCTTTGGGGCCCCCGGCAAGTGGGCAAAAGCACCTGGCTGGAGAAATCGTTCCCCAGCGCGCGGTCCTACAATTTACTTTTGTCGGATGATTATGACCGGCTTCAAAAAAAACCGTCCCTCTTACGGGAAGAGCTATTGGAAAATCCCGCCCTGGCCCGCCGTCCCATCATTATCGACGAAGTTCAAAAAGTTCCCAAACTCTTAGACGAGGTTCAGTGGCTGATCACCCATGGGAAATTCCAGTTCATCCTCTGCGGATCCAGCGCTCGAAAACTGAAAAGAGGGGGCGGGAACTTGTTGGGCGGACGCGCCCTTCGCTATGAAATGTTTCCCCTGGTTTCCCGGGAAATTCCCCGTTTCCGTTTAGACTGGGCCTTGAACCGTGGACTTGTTCCAAGGCACTACCTTTCCGAAAATCACACGGACCTGATCCAGTCATACGTCGTTGACTATCTCAGAGAAGAGATTGCCGAAGAAGCGTTGGTGCGCAACGTCCCCGCCTTCCATCGCTTTTTGGAATCCGCCGCGTTCAGCAACGGGGAAATCGTCAACGAGTTGAACATAGCCCAAGAGTGCGGGGTCAGCGGGCCCACCGTGCGACAATATTTCCAAATTTTAGAAGACACCTTGGTGGGCCGATTTCTCCCCGTGTTTCAGAAACGGCCGAAACGGAGGATCATCCGATCCCCTAAGTTTTATTACTTTGACGTAGGACTCGCCAATTTTTTGCTCAAACGGGGGCCCATCGTTGCTAAAAGCGAATCCTTCGGAAAAGCCTTTGAACATTCCTTTTTCAGGAAATAGTAGCGCACAGTCACTATTCGGGGAATTATTACCCGCTCTACTACTGGCGCACGGCGTCCCAACTGGAAGTGGACTTTATTCTGGGAGATCACGAAGTCGCCGTGGAAGTTAAATCCACGGACATGGCCCAACCCCGCCACGCCAAAGGACTCCTGGCGTTCGCGGAAGAATACACAGTCAAAAAGTTGATCCTCGTGACACAAGACCCCCGCCCGAGACAAATGGGCCCCGTCCACGTCCTCCCCTGGGCCGATTTCCTCCACCGTCTCTGGGACGGCCACATCCTCTCTTCATGAGTTCGTTTCAAAAACCACAAAAATCGGCTTTCTTAAGGTAAAATGTGTTCGACGAATTATGACTCAAACTCTCCGATTTTTGTTCCCCCTGCTTTTTCTCGCGCTTTCCTTGAGCGCTGGGGAACCGACGTCCATGGGGTCCAGACTCGACCTAAAACACTGTTACGACCTGGCGGTTCAACAAAGTGAGCCACTGAAACGTCAACGGGAAGACATTGTTCGGTCACAATCACAGGCGCGTGCGGCCTTGGGTGGGGCCTTTCCGCATGTTTCTTGGGAATGGCGCGATATTCGACAAGACGGGAGCGGGATGGATTCCGGAGGGATCGGAAGCCTGCTGGAAAAAAACCAAATCGAATCGAAATTCTCCCTTCAACAACCGCTGTTCACAGGCTTAAAAGAATTTTCCGCTTACGCCGGATTTAAACGGCAGGAGGCTCGGGATGAATGGCGACTGCGCCAGGCGGAACTCCAACTCTATGACGAAGTGTCCCGGGCCTTCTATGATGTGGTGGCCCTGGAATCTGCCCTCGTCAACAACGCCACCTCCGTTGCGCTTTCCCAAGACCGGCTTGCCGAACTGACATCGTTTTACCGACTGGGAAAATCCCGGGAAGGGGAAGTCTTTAGCGCAGAGTCCCAATGGACGGCGCTTAAGGCCATTCACGTCCGCCTGAAAGGTCAAATCCGCGTGGCCCGGGAAACGCTTTCCTTCCTCCTTGGGCAAGAAGTGGGAGCCGCCCCCTTGGTTCAGGGTTCCGCCGAAACGCCGGAACCCGTCGCCCGATACTTGACCCTGGCGGCCCGTCGACCGGACCTGGAAGCCCAACGGCAAGAAGTGTTGGCCCAAACGTTGCGTGTCCGTTACGAAAAAGGGTCTTATTGGCCCATCGCGAATTTGTCGGGAAATTATTACACCCAACGCCCCAGCTTTTATGACCCCATCCAATGGGACGTGATGTTGAACTTAGACGTCCCGCTTTTCCAGGGGGGCACCGTGGCCGCCCGAGTGAAGGATGCCCGATCTGGACTTCAGCAAGCCCAATTGTCCTTGGACTATTTAGAACGGCAGATCCAAAGCGACGTTAAAAAAGCGTATGAGGCCTGGACGGCTTCCCTTGAAGAATCCCAAGCCTTGGGCGACGCCACCCACGCCGCCCAAAAAAGTTATGACGCCCAACGGCGGGAATACCGGTTGGGCCTGGTGACGAACCTGGACGTCATAAATGCCATGAACCTCATGCAAACCGCCAAGCGTGCATGGGACGACGCCGACGTGGAAGCCCAACGCCGTTACGTCGCGTTGGTCGTCGTCACAGGGGCTCTGCCATGAGACTATCCGACACCGCCATAAAAAACCCCGTCTTCGCCTGGATGCTTATGGCCGGGATGATCATTTTCGGCATCATCAGTTTCATGTCCATCGGCAAAAGCCAATTGCCCGATGTGGACTTTCCCATCATTAGCGTCACCGCCCGGTGGGAAGGAGCTTCCCCGGAGGTCATGGAAACCGATGTGGTGGACGTGATCGAAGACGCGGTGACTTCGGTCAAAGGCGTGAAAAAAATCAATTCCACCTCCCGCCTGGGTCAAGCCTCCATCATCATCGAATTCGATTTAAAAACAGACGTGGACGTGGCGCTCCAGGAGGTCCAAAGCACCATTTCCCAAGCCCAGTTCAACTTGCCGAAAGATCTCGACCCTCCGATCATCGCCAAGTTCAACCCGGAAGACCAACCCTTCATGTGGCTGTCGGTCTCCGGCGACCGGCCCCTGCGTTATTTAATGGAGTTGGTGCGGGACAACCTAAAACAGGAGTTCACGACGATCCCCGGTGTGGGTAACGTTTTTCTGGGCGGCTATGTGGAACCGTCCCTGCGGGTGTGGCTGGACCCTAAAAAAATGGACGCCACGGAAATCACCGTTCAGGACGTCGTCGCCGCGGTCCAAAGCGAACACAGCGAACGTCCCGCCGGATACCTCACCTCTCCGACTAAAGAATGGAATCTCCGCGTCATGGGAGAGATCGCCAAACCGGACGAATTCCAAAACCTCATCATCCCCACACGCAACGGCGCGCCGGTGTACCGACGGTTCCAAATCAAAGACGTGGCCACCGTGGAAGATGGCCTGGCCGATGCCCGGGCCATTTCCCGCGTGAATCTCAAGCCCGCCGTGGGTCTCGGCATTTTAAAACAACGGAACGCCAACATGGTGGAAGTGGGCCGCCGCGTTACCGAGAAGGTGACAGCGCTCCAGAAAACCCTGCCGGCGGGCGTTCAATTGGCGGTCAACTTTGATGGAACCGCTTTTGTAAAACAATCCACCCACGAATTGAATTTCAACCTCATCCTCGCCGCGATCCTGACCTCCGTGATTTGTTGGCTCTTTTTGGGATCATGGAGTTCCGCGATTAATATCATCCTGGCCATCCCCACATCGATTTTGGGCACCTTTATTATCTTACAGATGTTGGGGTTCACTCAAAACACGTTCACGCTGTTGGGCCTGACCTTGGTGGTTGGCATCGTGGTCGACGACGCCATCATGGTGTTGGAAAACATCGTCCGCCACCGGGAAATGGGCGAACCCCGGGTCCAAGCCGCGATCGTGGGCGCGAGGGAAATCTATTTCGCCGCCATGGCGACCTCCGTGGCCATTTTAGCCATCTTCCTCCCCGTGGTCTTTATTAAAGGCGTCATCGGGAAATATTTCTTCCAATTCGGAATGACCATTTCAGCGGCAGTCATGTTGTCTTTGCTGGAAGCGTTGACCCTCGCCCCCATGCGCTGTTCCCAGTTTTTAGAAGTGGGACAGGGCGGGATCGTGTCGCGCGCCATGGATCGATTGATGGAGGTGCTGACGCGCTGGTATAAGGTGGCCTTGGAACTCTGTCTTCGCAACCGATGGAAGGTCGTGGGCATTTCCATCCTGATTTTTGCCGCCTCCCTCTTTCTGTTCAAACCCATCAAAAAAGAACTGATGCCGCCCCAAGACCAAAGTATGCTCTTCGTACGAATCCAAACCCCCGTGGGCTCTTCCTTGGCGTTTACGGATGACACGTTGAAAAAGGCGGAAACCTTCACGCTGTCGCGGGGGGAGGTGGAGCGGTACTACGCCGCGGTGGGCGGGTTTGAAGGGGGCGAAATCAACTCCGCGTTCATGTTCATCACCTTGAAACAACCGAAAGATCGCCCTGTCCAGCCTGGCCGAAAAAAGGCGTATACCCAACAGGAACTCATGGACATTTTCCGCGACGACTTAAACAAAATCCCCGGCGTCGAAAAAGCCCTTTTGCAAGATCTCTCGGTCGCGGGAGGCGGCGCTGAACCCGGATTTCCCGTGGACCTTTCGCTCCGGGGCCGAGACTGGGACGAGTTGGCCCGGGTCAGCGAAATCGTCAAAGCCAAAATGAAAGAATCGGGTCTCATGGTAGACGTGGACTCCAATTATGAATTGGGCATGCCGGAAGTTCAAATTTTCCCTAACCGCGCCGCGGCCGCGGAACGGGGCGTTAGCGTCTCCGCCATTGGCGACGTGGTGAACGCCACCCTGGGTGGCCAGCGAGTGGGCAAATTCTCTCGGGGCGGTCGCCGCTACGATGTCCGAGTGCGTTTTTCTGAAACCGACCGCAACAAACCTTCCGACATTAGCAAGATCAGCGTGCGCAACAATCGGGGTCAGGTGGTTCCCCTGACCGACGTGATCACCGTACAAGAAAAGAAAACGCTCCTCACCATCACCCGGGAAAACCGTTCCCGCGCCATTCGACTATACGCCAACGTGGCCACCGGAAAATCCCAAGCCGACGCGCTGAACGCCATGCGGAAAATAGAAAAGGACGTTTTACCGGAAGGAGTGAAAATGGTTTTTTCGGGTGCCTCTGAAACGTTTCAAGAGGCGTTCATGGGACTGGCCATCGCGTTGGTACTGGGCGTTCTAATCGCCTACATGGTCTTGGGATCCCAATTCAACAGCTTCATTCACCCCCTCCTCGTCTTGCTGGCGCTCCCGTTCAGCATTACCGGCGCCGTGATGGCTCTGTATCTGGGGAACCAATCCTTGAATATGTTCAGCATGATTGGGATTGTCCTCTTGATGGGGATCGTCAAAAAGAACTCCATCATGCTGGTGGATTTCACAAACGAACGGCGAACGAAAAAAGGGCTCAACGTAAGAGAGGCGCTCATGGACGCTTGCCCCATCCGACTCCGCCCGATTCTCATGACCACGGTCGCCACCGTCGCCGCCGCGATTCCCCCCGCCCTGGCGCTCGGCCCTGGGGCCGAAACCCGCGTGCCCATGGCCCTGGTGATCATCGGCGGCGTCTCTGTCTCCGCGCTATTAACCCTTTTCGTCGTCCCCTGCGCCTACAGCCTCACCGCCCGCCTCGAAAACCACACACACGACGTCGACCTCAAAGAAGCCCTTAAACAGTTGGGCGAACTGAGATAAAGAGGGAGCCATGTTTAACGATCGACGTGACGCGGGTCGACAGACAGACAAATCAAAAGGGCTCAAGTCTTGACTTGGGATTCCTCGCTTTCATTCGCGCCTCCCGCCCTTTTCTGAAGGACTACGACGGTTTCCACGTGGGGGGTATGGGGGAAGAGGTCCACCGCTTGCGCCGCCTCCACTTGATACGTGGGGCTCAAAAGGCTCAGGTCGCGCGCGAGGGCTTCAAGGTGACAAGAGACATAGACCCAGCGGTGGATGGGATGATGGAGAAGGAGTTTCAACACATCGGGTTGGAGGCCGGGGCGGGGGGGGTCCATCACCGCCACAGACCTCGGCGCTTTCCACGCCTCTAAAAAATGGGGCGATTTGGCAAAAGACGCAGCGTCTAGGGTATGAAATTCCACCCGGGAAATACCAAAAGCTTGGGCATTCGCCTGGGCGTCGGCCACCGCTTGGGGGTTCAGTTCAATGCCAATGATTCGGTCCGCCCGATCCGCACAATAGAGCCCGATGGAGCCGGAACCACAGTATACGTCAAACAAGACCACATCCCTCCCCCTGTCTGTTTCAGCGGCTTTGTCGTCCCAGGCACCGGACACACGGATACCGGCCGCGCCAACGAGCGGAAGGGAATGGGCTTTTTGAGACAGTCCCTCTTTAATCACTTGATACAAGAGTTCCGCTCCCCGGGTGTTCGTCTGAAAAAAGGTTCGGGGTGAAATTTTATAGGTCAGGTTTCCCAGTTTTTCTTCAATAAATCCCGGCCCTATCAATACCGCCCGCTCCTCTCCCCACGCCACGTCCGAGAGACCCGCGTTCACGCTCCACACCACCGTATCCACGCGCGCCCCACTGGACTTCAGGGCCTCTAGGAAAGACTCTTTGGGAATCTCCCCCTCCGCGGTGACCAGAACCACCATCCTCTGGCCCGTGTTCTTCCCCTCCCGAACAACAAGATAGCGCAAAAAACCCCGATGGGATTTCAAATGGTATGTGGGAAGGTTTTCCTTAACGGCCCAGGCACGAACCGACGCCAACAACCGCCCCACCTCGGAAGATTGCAGGCGACATTCCGTTAAGTCCACGATCCGGTCGAACTTTCCTTTTTGCCGAAGGCCGAGAAGCGGCGGGGCATCTTTCAATCCACCAAAAGCGAACTCCATTTTGTTCCGATAAAAGCATTCGTCCGGCGAGGACACCATGGGGAGGAACGTCGTGACGGGAAAGGGCTGGAGAACCCGCCGAACCATCGCTTCTTTGGCCGCCACCTGTTGCGCATAAGGCTGATCTTGGGTGGCACACCCTCCGCACACCCCGAAATGGGGGCAAAGATCCGGATCAATCACTGGACGGCTGATGGTTTGGAGGTTTTAAAGAGAGAGGATTTCCGCTGGCGGACGTAGAGGGAGAGGACCAAGGCCGCGCCCAAGGAATCCAATACCACATCGCGGACTTTGCCGAACCGGCCGGGAACAAAAGATTGGTGCCACTCGTCGGAAACGGCGTAAAGGACACAGAGGAACAGCCCCACCACCAGGACACGCCGCGCCTGCCAACCGATTCTCGACAGAGCTCGCGCCAAAAAAAAGGCCAAGACGCCGTAGACAAAGAGATGCGCGAATTTCCGAAACATCAGTTCTGGAAGTTCCGCCCCCCCGCCAGTTCGATAATCTGGAATAGAGGAAAAGTAAAAGATGAGGCCCGCCCACCCCACCACCGGCCCCCACAGGGAAAGCCATCGAAGCGTTTTCACAAAAGCCCCTTGTCTCGAAAACTGAAATAGCGGCCGTTCCCCACGATGAGGTGGTCCAACACAGTGACCCCAATGGTTTTAGCGGCCTGAACAAGAAGAGCGGTCAAGCGTTTGTCGTCCGGAGACGGAGTGGGATCGCCCGAGGGATGGTTGTGCACAAAAATGAGCCCGGCGGCATTCGCCGCCAGGGCTCCGGCCACCACGCGGCGCGGGTAGACCGCGGCTTGGTCGATGGTCCCTTCGGCCAACCGGTCTTTGCCGATCACCCGGTTTTTGGTGGAAAGGTAGACCACGTCAAACACTTCGTTTTTGAGACCTTCCAGCGAGGCGCGGCAATAAGACAAGACCGCTTCCGGGGAATTCAGCAGATCCGCTTGGCGTGCTTCCGTCTCAAAATAGCGTTCCATCACCCCACGAATCAATGACACAAAAGCGCCTGTGCTCGGGCCCGCTCCTTCCACCAAAGCCAACTGATCCGAGCTTGCGTCCAAAACCCCCTTGAAGGAACCAAACTTGTCCAACAACCGTTTGGCCAAAGGTTTTGTGTCACAGCGGGCAAAAGCGTATGTCAGGAGAAGTTCCAACAGCTCATAGTCCGCGAAGCCTTTCCCCCCAACGGATTCCCAGCGCGCCCGCAGGCGTCGTCGGTGCCCCCAATGGTCCGGATCCTCCGGAAGGGTTTCGCCATTCGTTGGCACGGCCGCCCCAAGAGTCGGGTCCAACAACGCCGTCCCCGTTTCCCGCGCCCGCGCCACCGCTTTATCCTTCCTTGGCAAGAGGGACCACCGCCCGAAGCAGGATGTCTTTGACAGCGGGAGGAACCGGCACGGGCTTCCAGGATTTATTGACGAAAGGATGTTTCGTGAACCCGAGGGCCATGCGTTTTCCCGTATCGCCATTGACAAGTTCATACTCAAAGGTCATGGACGCCCGACCGAGATCGGAAATTCTCGTCCGAATTTTAATCAGGTCATCGTAATGGGCGGGCGCCAAATATTTCACCTGGGTTTCCATGACCGGAAGATAAATCCCTTGCTCTTCTAAATCCCGATACCGCACCCCCATTTCCCGCATAAACTCCGTCCGCCCGCGCTCAAAAAGCACGAGGTAGTTGGCATAATACACAACGCCCATTCGATCCGTGTCCGCATACGAAACGCGAAAATCCAGTTCGTGGATCAAAGGAAAGACCCTACGATTCCAACTGAAGAGTTTTGGTCGTAATATCCGTCACTGAAGACGGTCCAAAATACTGGATGGGGCCAGGGTAGACGTAGGCATCTTCCAAAACCAAAGAGTCTCGCATTTTTTCAAAAGCGCGGAACGGAGGACCGTCGAGTTTGACGAGGGCTTTTTGGATGACGGGTTTTTCTTTTCCCTTTCGGCGTTCCACGTTCATCATGGAGGTGAGAGGAACACCCCCGGGGACCCACTGGGCGGCCGGTTGGGTGAGATTTTTTACCGACGACAAATAACCGGACAAACCGTTCAACGACAACACCGCCGCGTTGTAGCCCAACGCATAGCAATAGGTGGCGTCGAAGTTTGACGGCGCGCCGCATCGGCCCTCGTAGCCAAAGAAGTGGGTAATGGCGGCGAATTTCCCGGCATATTTTCCCTCGGCTTTTAAGACGGCCAAACGGGTTTTGACCATTTCCACCAACAGTTTTTCCGTCTCGATCTGGGACACCTGCACGTTTCCGTGAGGATCCCGATCCAGCATCAACTGGGCCTGAATGCTCTGGGGCAAAGAATTGAGTAACGCGGCCAACGGCGCGGACAGAGCGCTGGCCACGATGCTCCGCTTTTCTTCAAAGGAAGACACCGAGGCCAAACGGGGTTCCTGGGCGGCCAAGGTATCGTTCAACCCGGAAATCAAGTCTTTCATTTCCGGAATAAACTCAATGAGCCCTTCGGGGATCAATACCACGCCGTAGTTCTTTTTGGTTTCGGCGCGGCGGGCCACCGCCTGGGCAATTTGGTCCACCCCCTGGGCCAGGGTCATCTTCTTCGCCAACACTTCTTCGCCGATCAAGGCCAGGTTGGGTTGGGTTTTCAAAGCGACCTCAAGCGTGATGTGGGACGCGCTCCGCCCCATCAACCGCACAAAGTGCCAATATTTCTGGGCCGACAAAACGTCCCGGCAAATGTTCCCCACCACCTCCGAATAGATCTTGGTCGCGGTGTCAAAACCGAAAGACGCTTCAATGTCCTCATTCTTCAAATCCCCGTCAATGGTTTTCGGAACACCGACGACGCTGATGGCGAGTCCCTGGGCCTTAAAATATTCCGCCAAGAGCGCCGCGTTCGTGTTTGAATCGTCTCCGCCCACCACCACCAGAGCATCGAGCCGATTGGTTTCGAGCGTTTGTTTGGCCGCATTAAACTGTTCCGGCGTCTCAATTTTCGTTCGGCCAGACTGGATCATGTCAAATCCACCGGTGTTGCGGTATCGATCCACCAACGGAGCGGTGAGATCAACCCATTTGTTCTCCAAAATTCCAGAAGGACCGCCCAAAAATCCAATGAGCTTATTTTTGGGATTGGCTTTCTTCAAAGCGTCAAAAAGTCCCGCCAACACGTTGTGCCCCCCCGGCGCCTGTCCGCCGGACAAGACAACCCCTAAACGGATGGATTTCTTCCCCACAACAGCGTTCCGCCCCTTTGAAAACACGGCCAATGGAAGGCCATAGGTTTTTGGAAAAATAGACTGGAGCGAGGATTGGTCCGATAGGCTCTGAGTGGGTTTTCCCATCCGAGGCAGAACCCCCGTTGGTCCTGACCGCAAGACCGCCGGAAGCGTGGGTTTGAATTTGGATCGTTCGATTTGAAGTTCGGATTTAATGGTTGGCATGGAAGCTGACCTCAGCGAAATAAAAACCCTCCGGGCACCGGTAAAAACCGGTGCCCGGGGGTTTTAATGAAATGTAGTTGCCCCATTGATGGGGCGACCTTGAGACTTAAACTGAAAAAAGCCCGAAAAATCGGGCAACGAAAAAACCCCTAGGCAATCGTCACCGATTTGTCCAAATAGACGTCCTGAATCGCGTTCAAGAGCCCCACGCCTTCTTTCATCGGTCGTTGGAAGGCTTTACGGCCGGAGATCAAGCCCATGCCGCCCGCCCGCTTATTGATCACCGCGGTCCGAACAGCATCCGCCAAGTCAGAAGCGCCTTTGGAGTCTCCCCCGGAGTTAATCAGTCCAGCGCGACCGGAGTAACAGTTCAGAACCTGGTATCGGCAGAGATCGATGGGGTGATCCGTCGTGAGATCCGTGTAGACCTTCGGGCTGGTTTTGCCGAACTTCACCGCGTTGTAGCCGCCGTTGTTCTCTGGGAGCTTTTGCTTAATGATGTCGGCTTCGATCGTCACGCCGAGATGGTTGGCTTGGCCCGTGATGTCAGCGGACACATGGTAATCTTTCTCCGCGGTCTTGAAGGCGTTGTTTCGCGCGTAGCACCATAACACCGTGAACATACCAAGCTCATGGGCCTGAGCAAACGCTTCAGACACTTCCTGCAGTTGACGGCGGCTTTCCACCGAACCCCAATAAATGGTGGCGCCAATGGACGTGCACCCCATGTCGAAGGCCTGCTTTACTTTCGTGAACATGGTCTGGTCCGCCACTTGAGGAAGCGACATCAATTCGTTGTGATTGATTTTCAGCATGAAGGGAATCTTATGGGCAAACTTGCGAGCCACGGCCCCCAAAACACCGTAAGTCGACGCCACCGCGTTGCAACCGCCCTCCATGGCCAACTTGACGATGTTTTCCGGATCGAAATAGTCCGGGTTCGGCGCAAAGGAGGCTCCGCCGGAATGCTCGATGCCCTGGTCCACGGGAAGGATGGACACATACCCCGTCCCGGCCATTCGGCCGCTGTTGATCAAATTTTGGAGATTGCGCAGAACGGGGGCTTTCCGGTCGGAATAGACCCACACGCGGTCCACGTGGTCCGCGCCCGGCAGGTGTAAACGGGAGGCGGGGACTTTCGCCTTATACGTCAAAAGATTTTCGGCGTCCTTGCCAAGAAGTTCTGCAACAGAGACTTTCTTTGTTTCGGGGGTGCTGGTCATTGGTTCGATCCTCCTCAGGATGGAAAATAATTATTCGGCGGGTTTGTTTTTTTTCTTGCGAACAACGGGAGATTTCCCCGTACCGATCGTTGAAAAACGGCCTATGGCCCGAAACTTCTCATACCGTTTTTGCAAAAGGCCGGCGGGAGGCAAGAGCCTGACCTCGGCGAGGTGACGAACCAAGGCCTCTTTCACCGAGGCAATGGAAACATCCACATCGCGGTGGGCTCCGCCCAGGGGTTCCGGAACAATTTCATCGATCACCCCTAGTTGTTTGAGGTCCGTCGCGGTAATTTTCAACGCCCGTGCGGCTTCGGGGGCTTTGGCGGCGTCGTGATACAGGATGGAGGCGCACCCTTCCGGAGAGATCACGGAATAGTAGGCGTTTTCCATCATCAAAATCCGGTCCGCAACACCCAGCGCAAGCGCCCCCCCCGACCCCCCCTCACCGATCACGCAACAGAGGATGGGGACATTAAACTGTGACATCTCTCGCATATTTTCGGCAATGGCCGTGGCCTGTCCGCGCTCTTCCGCGCCGATCCCCGGGTACGCCCCCGCCGTGTCAATGAACGTGATGATGGGCGCCCCAAACTTGGCGGCCATCCGCATAAGCCGAAGGGCCTTCCGGTATCCTTCGGGGTGAGGCATGCCGAAATTGCGCGCCATCGAATCTTGCAGGGAACGCCCTTTCTGGTGGCCTATGACAACCACCGGACGACCGTCCAAATAGGCGGGCCCTCCCACGATGGCCTTGTCGTCAGCGAAATGACGATCCCCGTGCATTTCAATGAACCCGGTAAACGCCCGTTCAATGAAGTCCATCGTGTAGGGGCGGCGGGGATGCCGAGCCAGTTGAACCCTGTGCCAAGGAAGGAGTTGGGCATACGTCTCCCGCCGCACGTCTTCCAAACGAAGACGGAGGTCACTGAGCTCTTGCGCCACCCCCTCGCCCGGGGTGTCTAAAACCGTTTTCTCCAAAACCCGGATCTGTTCTTCCAGATCAAGCACAGGTTTTTCGAAATCGAACCCTATAAAGGACGTCGTATGTTCAGCCAAGGCGGTTGTCATCCTCCGTTTTAGAAACCTCCGGTGTACCAATCGAACGATGCGCTCGGGTTCCCGGCTGGCCGCGACCAAATCGCGACCGGCAAATTCAACCGAAAAACTCGGGGTGATCCACCAACCAAACCCCGCATTCAAACGGCTCTCACGGCCCACCCGAATATTGTCCCATTCAGCGTTGAACGAAACAAGATCGTGGTATAGGTAGCGAAGCCCCATGAACCCATACAGGTGATCGTCGGTGAAATCATACACATTTATTCCCGCGTGTAGGCTTAAATCAGGGACGATGATTTCGCCGCTCCCCGCCAAAAATAGACCCTTTTCCCGTTGATCGTATTTATCGGTCTCTTTATTAAAAAAATACCCCTGCCCATCATAACCCAACGCCAGGGCCGGAAGGTTCCGTTGCCCGTCAAAAAACCGAAACCGGACATTCAACGTAGGCTTGTGCAAATCAATCGCGTCGTTCCCCACAAACCCATCAACATCCAAACCGAACCCCACATTCAGACGGGGGAAAACGCCGAAATGGGTTTTGGCCAACATTCCCCCATCCGAATAAAAACGGAAAGAGGAATCAAATCCATACCGATCCAAAACTTCGGCCGTGGGAACGTCAATCAACTCCATAACGGGGGCCCCCGCGCGTGCAAAGGAAACCCAGAAAAAAAGGACACCCAATGAAAGTGTATTTCGCATCTGATGCTTTATTTTACCACATCCCCTTGCACTGTCAATTGGCATATTATCCCTCTTGGCTCAGGGCGGCTCGCGCCTCGTCCATCTCTTTGGTGCGAGATTTCAGCCCCAGGTCTAACTCCATTAACTTCTGATAATCGCTTTGGATGAACACCGACCCCATCTGGCCCTGAATGTCCTCGATTTCTTCTGTCAGTTCGCGAATCCGTTCGTTCAGCTTTTTCCGCCGTTTCGATCGCGCTTTTTCGGCCTCCCGCAACCGTTTTAAATCATCAGAAGACGATTTAATCCAAGCCGGGCCGCCCCCCCGGGGTACGTCCTTTTGAGAATTTGAATGGGACAAACCGCCCGAAGGACCGACCGAGGGGGCAGAAGAAGAGGACAGACGCGCGGAGAGCCGAAGGAAATCGTCGTGGTTTCCCGTGTAAAGTTTGGCCTGCCCCTGGTCCACATGGGCCACGTGGTTGGCCAGGGCGTTCACGAAATAGAGGTCGTGACTAATGAAACAGAGGGTCCCTTCAAAATTTTTCAGCGCCTCCACCAGAGCGTCCACGCTGGCCATATCTAGGTGTGTGGTGGGCTCATCGAGCAGAAGCAAATTCGGGGGGTCTAAAAGCAGTTTGGCCAAGGCCAACCGGCTTTTCTCCCCACCGCTCAAAACCTCCACTTTCTTAAAGACCGTATTGTCGCGGAAAAGGAATGTTCCCAATACCGTGCGCACAAGGAGGTCGGGATTCATCCGACGGTTGGACATGGCTTCTTGAAGAACCGTCCGCCCCGCATTCAAAGTTTCCCAGCGATGTTGAGAAAAATATCCAGACTCGACGTTTAACCCCAACACCCGTTCCCCCCGTTCAAAAGGGAGGACGCCCGCCAATATTTTCAAGAGCGTGGACTTCCCCGCGCCGTTGGGACCGACAAAAGCGATTTTCTGGCCGCGCTCCAACTCAAAATCCAGCCCGTCATAAACCTTCACATCGCCGTATGATTTCTCGATACCTTTCAAGGACAACACTTTAACCCCGGTTTTCGTTGGCTGGGGAAACCGGATGGAAATTTTTTTAATTTCCGGCGGAATTTCGATGCGTTCCATCTTTTCCAACATTTTAATGCGACTTTGAACTTGCGGCGCTTTCGATGCTTGGGCCCGAAACCGGTTGATGAATTCCTGAGCGTCGGCAATTTCCCTTTGCTGTTTCTTGTAGGCCGCCAAGATTTGTTCCTGTTCCATGACGCGGCAAGCCAAAAATTTCTCGTAGTCCCCAACATACCGAAAGATTTTTTGGTCCCGCAAATCCAAAATGCCGTGGGCGATGGCATTAACAAACGCTCGGTCGTGGGAAATAAGCAGGATGGAACTTTTGGACCTCTGGAGATATTCCTGAAACCACAAGAGGGACGCCAAATCCAAATGGTTGGTGGGTTCATCCAAAAGCAAAAGGTCCGGCGCCTGCAACAGAATCCGCCCAATGGCCACGCGCATCCGCCACCCCCCGGACATGGAGGAAGCCGGCCGGTCAAAGTCCGTCACGCGGAACCCCAATCCCATAAGAATTTTCTTGGCCTCTGCGGACCGTCGTTCCGGCAACGACTCTGAATCATGCTCTCCTTCTCCGGCCAGTGTTTCCTCCAGCACCGTGCCTTCCCCCAAATCCGCTGTTTCTTGCGGCAAGTACCCCATCCGAACACCCCGAGGGAACGTGATGGTGCCTTCGTCCGGCAGGTCCAGCCCGCGCAAGATTTTAAAGAGCGTCGACTTCCCCGCCCCGTTGGGTCCCATGAGGGCGTAACGGTCCCCGGCGTTCAACTGAAGAGAAACGCCGTCAAAAACAACCTGTTGGCCAAAAGCCTTGTGAAGATTTTGAACTGTCAACATAAACATTTCCCTTGAAAAAAGTGCGTTTTGAGATTATATATGAGTATGACGATCATTGAGAGATTCTTGGATGACCACCGGAGGTTCCGCCGTCACTTGGAGGAAACGCTCGGTTTTGCCGCGACCCTTGCGCCCAGGGGACTGCCCCCGCCGATCACCGATGCCGATAGGGATTTCATCTTCCGCCTTCGGCGTCACGCCCGAATGGAAGGAGAGATCTTATTCCCCGCCATGCAACGCGCCAGCGACGAAAACGCTCGAAAAAAAACCGTCCATCACTTTATTGCCCATGGCCATGACGAACATACTTCTGTCGCGAAACGACACGCGGAGCTGACCGCTCGTTCTGAAACCGGCTCCCGCATTAGCCAATGGAAATCAGCTCTCGCGCATTTCGCCGAAGGCCTGCAACGTCATATGGATCGAGAGGAACGGGAAATTTTTCCACTGGCCCAAGATTTCATGAGCCAAGACGTGTGCCTTATGGCACACGGCGCCCCACGCAGGCTTCTTTTTCTCTGAATTTTCGGGGTGACTGGACTTGAACCAGCGGCCTCCTCCCCTTCGGGGCCAGCCCGGCTTAAGCCGGGCGCGCCAGACGTGTGCCTTATGGCACACGGCGCCCCACGCAGGCTTCTTTTTCTCTGAATTTTCGGGGTGACTGGACTTGAACCAGCGGCCTCCTGCTCCCAAAGCAGGCGCTCTAGCCAACTGAGCTACACCCCGGACTGGCTTCACTTCCGAAAGGCATGTACGTTTCCGTCGGAGATTATAACTCACGGGGGGGGCTTTGGTCAATCGTTCAAATATAGCCTATAAGGCTGAGGAAGTGACGACCTTTACGTGAAAAACTCTTTTGTTTTTTTATTCTCGGTTGGGAGTTATTGTTTTTTCCAGGTCATGTCCACATCGACAGGGACCTGGCGTTTGATGGACATGCCCAGGAGGGACGGCGCGGGAATTTTAAAATCGTCGATGTTTAGAGGGACAACGCCTTTAAAATGAAGCCCCCCCGCGGGGCGGTCGACCACGGTAAAAGGCACCGCCTTGTAGGTCGCTTTCCCGCCCGAAAACTCAATATCCAAGTCCGCGGAAAATGTTCCGGCCAAGGGGACAGTGGGAAGAGAGACGGACACCTTCACCACAGGGAATGAAGCCCTCCGGATGGTTTCCAACATATGCAAATCGCGGTTCGTGTCGCCCGACACGAAACTACTGACGGTCGCCGCCACAAGGAAGGAACATCCTTTCTCGTCACAAACGCCCTTGCCGCGAGCGCCCGTGCTGGTGCCCTCCACTTTGTGAAGCGTGTGAGTGACATGATAGGTCAACTCGGATTTTTCCAGCACCCACGATTCCGCGCGCGCCGCACCGCCAAGAGTCAAAACCGCCAGACAAAAACAAAATGTTTTCATGGAAAACCCCTTAGAAATTTATAACCATCACAGCCATGGACAGGAAATAGGCCGCCGCCCCAACCCCCGCCACCGTCGCGTGATGTTTCGCGGCCCCATGGACTTCTTCTCCGCGATCTTTCTGTTGGTACGCCTGATACCCCAAAATCGGGGCAATGACCATGGCCGGGAAATGAATCCACGCCAACGCCTTATGAATTTTGGTGGACCCTGTGGCTTTTTTTTCTTCAACTTCAGGAGCGAGCAGGGAAAACGACGCCGTGGTAAAGTAAAGGACCCCGGTTGTTATGGCCATATTTTTGTGGAGATCCCGTTTGGCGTCGGACCCCTCTGCCGCCCCAGAAGCCGTCATCAACGTCGCCGCCATGGGCACCGCCGTCACCAACCCCAAAATCTGGTGAGTTTTGAGCATCTTGGACCGTTTATGGAGCGTGTCCTGAGCGGCAGAATCCGACTTCAAATCGTCCGCCTTAAATCCAAGATCGTCAAGAGAAAGGTCCTTTCCCTCCGCCGCGCGACCTCCCGTTGGAAAAAGAATCGCAAGTGCCAGCAATAATCGCAATGTTTTCATTAGTGACCCTCCCTCTCTTTGGAGAACAATGTCGCTCAATCTAACATTCTCCCAGACCCCGGTCAATGACACATGTCATACCCCAGAAGATCGTGGCCGATTATCGCTCGAGACGAATTTTGTCGTTTTTTACCTGAACAGGTCGACGGGAACTTCCCTGGCATTTCTCATGGAGGCTGGTTTTGCGGTCACCGCGACCGCCGGGACTCAACGCAGTTTAATCACAAACCGAAGAACGTCCCCTCGATCGCCCACCGGCGCATAAGAGAAATTGATGCTGTCCGGCGATAAAAAAAGGTCGGCGGCAATTTTTTCGGTCACTCCTTTTTGTCGCGCTTTCACGGTTTCGCCCCCATAGTCCATCGTTTGGAATTCCAGGGAAAAGGGAGAGCCGGAGTATTCCCGCAACACGTCCAACACGCGCTCAAAAATTGGCAACGCATCGGGACTTATTCGGGTATCGGCAAAAAGGTAACTCGACGAAAGCTCTACGATTAAATTCTTTTTATCTTTGTACTTTAAGTGGCGGAGCGTAAAGGCTTTCCCGAGCGTCGTGTGTGTGTCTTTGAATTCGTCCACAGTGATAAACCGAAAAGCGTAGGCCGAGGCGACACGGATCATCTTTCCGTTTTTGTCACGCCCTTCCCACACGATTTCGTGAACGGGGTTGCCTTTGCCGGGGATCACATGAACAACGTCCCCTTTATCGTCCGTCACTTCGAGACGCCAAGCCACCACCGTTGCCTGGGCAGGAGCGGGCTGAAAACTGATCAAGGGCGGCTCCACCAAATCCGGCAACCAGGGCCGGGCCGTTTGCGCAGAGTCGATCCGATCGAACTGTCGAAAATCTTCCTCAGAAGGGATGGGACGGCCTTGCTCCAAAAGTTTTTCGGTTTTATCCGTCAACGAATCCACCAGTTCTTTGACATCCACTTTCACATCCGGCGTGACTTTTTCGATCATCACCTTGTCTTTGGCTTGACCGGTCACTTCCATGTCTTCCAAATTCCCTGTCCCTTGGGTCGAAGCGGGAGGCGGTGGAACCCCCGCTTTCTTGGGACCCGACGGTGTCGAGGTCTTTTGACCCGGCTGGACCGATGTCACCGGTTTCGCCGCCGCCGGCGCGACCGAGGCCTTTTTGGCCGCGGGGGTCTTTTTCAACGACGGGACCGCCTTTTTCGACGGGGCCGCTGGATCCCCCAATGTCGCAGAGACACACACCCCGGCTCCCAAGACAAGAATCAAAAATGCAAGCGCATGCTGTCGCATTCCTTCCTCCTCAATAAAAAGTCCCTGATTACATCGCCTTAAATGTAAACAAAATTCTTCCGCTCTGTTCGCCCGTGGACGGATCCAATTCCTCAAACCGCCATTGGCTCAGCGCTTCAACCGCCAGTGTATCGATCTGATTGTATCCGGACGATCGCTGAACCACCGTTTTATTGGCGTTCACAACCCCCGTGTGTCGAACATAAAAATCAATGACCACCGTGGCGAAAATCCCTTTCTCCCGGGCCCATTCCGGAAAGGGGGGAAGCACCTGGAATTTGATCCGACGCCCCGACAGGGGCCCGGTGATCTTAAAGGGGAGCTGGGAAGAACTTCCCCCCACCCCTCCGCGGCCGGTCCCTGCCGGAGACCCCACCAAACCCCCGCCTCCCGCCACCGGATCGGTTCCCGGGGCGCCGATGGACGAAAACCCGCCCGTGACCCCCACCAGCCCCTTGGAACTGCTTCCCTTATCTTTTAAATTTCCGCCCCCGCCTTCACCCGAACCATCGCCACCGCCGGTTCCGCCGCCTGTGCCAAAAAAATCGGTAGAAACTGATTTTACGCGTTTATCCGTTTTATTAGACAACGCAATTCGAGGCGCGTCAGCATCGGAATTCGACAGTTCGTTCCCTCCCCCTTTTTTCACAGCGAAAGGCAGGTCGCCCTGGGCGATTTTAAAAGCGGTGGATTTCTGTTGAATGGTGCCCCCGCCGCCCACTTTTTCCCCGGGGCCCAACCCGACGCCGGCCAACCCGGCCCCTTTGTTTTCAATCTTAGCGACGTCAAAGCTGTTGGTCAGACTCCGCTCTTTGTTCGCCAAATTGGCTTGTTTTTGAATGGTCTCCGACATACGGGTCGGAGGCTGGATTGTGTTGGGAGTGGCGGTGCCGACGAGCTCCATCTTTGACTTTTCGGCGATGATGAGCTTCGGCATGGGTTTGGGCGTGGCCAACCCCACAGCCTTTTTCATTCGTTCCATAAAACTTTCTTCTTTTTTTTCTTCCAGCGGGGGGGGCGTTGGTTTCTCAGGTTCCACCTGCTCCACTTTAAAATCAATTTCGGTTATGGGATCGGTGATCGGGCTCAAGTTCGGCCGGGCTTGCCAGAAATACAGGGGAACATGAACCAAGAGAGCTAACCCGACGCACAACATTTCCCGAGGACTGCCAAAAATATGTTCGTTCACTTCCAACATTATTTTTCTCCCGCGGTGATCTTTTTCTGTTTCGTGGCCACCGCGATGCGTTTCGCCCGGGTCTTCCGTTTTATGATTTCCATCAGATTCTCCACCGACTCGTAGTCCACGTCCTTGTCAGCCCGTATAATAACGACGTGATTCGGCCTTTTTTTAAGCAGGCCATCCAACAGCCGAGGAAGGTTTTCCACGGTCACGATTTTGTCCTCAATCGCAATCCGTAAATCACTCCCCAGCGAAACCGAAAAGCTCTGTTCCTTCATTTCCGATGTAAAGGCCTCGGGCAAATGAACATCCATGTTGGGTAGGTTCAACATGGGGGCGGCCACCAACATGATGATCAAAAGAACCAGCGTGACATCAATGATGGGGGTAATGTTAATTCCCGAAATGGCGCTTCCGTGTTCTTTCACTCTTTTCATTTTTTCGCCCGTTTAAGCAAAGAAAGTTTTTCCGCGCCGGCTTGCTTCGACATATCCAATGCCGTCACCACCATTCCATGCCGTACGCCTTTGGCCGCGGTGATGATGACCGTCCGATCGTTCTTACGGGAAAGTTCTCCTGCTAAAAAACGCTGAAGAGACTCCGCCGAATCCATTTTGTTTTGGTTTAGCCAAAATCCTTCCGGACGAACTTCAATGATCAAAGGTTTTTCCGGCACGGCCTCCTGAACTTTCACCGCCGTCGCGGCCCGGGAAGCCGAGATTTTGATCATGGACTGCATGACCATCGGAGTGATGAGCATAAGGATGATGAGAAGCACCAAAGAAATATCCGCCAAGGGAACAACATTGATCTCGCAAATTTCATCCCCTTCGCTTTTTTCAATAGCGCCACGCTTCATCAAGTCCTCCCTTTTCGATTCGACACCGCTGACGACCGAAAGTTCTTAGCGTTTTTCTCCAAAAACCGCCAACAAGAGCCTTTGCCCATAGGTGTTCATTTCCACCAGGGTCGCGCGTAGGCGAAAGTTAAAGTAGTTGTAAATCATCGCCGCGGGGACCGCCACCACCAGGCCGGCCACAGTCGTGATGAGAGCCTCCGAAATACCCCCCGACACCACGGACGGATCGTTTGACTTAGACGCCGCCAAACTTTGAAAGGCGTGGAGAACGCCCAATACCGTTCCCAAAAGCCCCACCAACGGCGAAATAAAACTGATGGTGCCGAAAAGTCCCACGCGTTTGCGCAAGACTTCCTGGCCCTCTTCTTTCTCGATCACCATGCCGTCTTCCGCATCCAAACGAGACACCAGAGAGCCTTCTAACCCTGATTTAAACAGCCGGGCAAAGATCCCGGGGCTCACTTCACAGAGCGCAATGGCGTCCCGAAGCCTCTTTTCTCGAACCAACCCGAGGATGCGGTCCCAAAGTTCCCGAGGAAACTTCGCTTCTTTGCGGAACACCCAAAACCTTTCCAGAGTGAAAGCCACCACCAGAACCGAAAAGACAAGGATGGTGCTGATAATGGGGGGGTTGACGTTGAACCATTCTATGAAACCCATTTTCATCATGTTACTTTCCTCCCTTAAGTTCCTTCACTTTTTGCTGTGCAATGGACCGCCATTCGGCGTTGGTGCTGAACGAAGCAATGTCTGAGTAAATCGCAATGGCGTTGGCGGTGGCTTTTTCCTTTTCGTACATTTCGCCTAACAGCGCCAACCCCGCCAATCGGAACTTGTTGTCTTTGGGGGACAACCGCCGCAGGGTTTCATACGCTTTCATCTGTTCGGACGGCGCTTTCAGTTTTTCATAACACCGCCCTAAATTAAACGTCGCCTCGAAAATTTCCATCTCATCGGTCTGAATTTTTTTATAGGTTTCCACCGCTTTCACGAAGTCTTCCGCGTCTTCATACAGTTGGCCGATTTGCATGTAGATGTAAGCAGTCTTATCATCGTCTGGAAACCGCCGAAGGAAATTACCATACGCGTCGATGGCTTGAAAAGGTTGCCCGGCTTTGGTGTAACAGACGGGGATATTCATGGCCGCGTCCTTAGATTTCGGGTCGGACGGATGGGCTTCCTGGAAATCATTGAACGCGATGGCCGCCTGCCCATAATCTTTCAGGCTGAAAAAGCAGACGGCCAGTTTAAACCGCGAATCCTTGGTGAGGGCCTCCTGGGGATAGTTGGCAATAAAGTTCTTAAAGGTGTTGACGGCCGCGGCGAAATCTCCTTTCAAGAAATAGGAATCCGCTTTGTAGTAAAAGGCCTGCATGGCTTGGGTGGATTCCGGGAAATCCAAAATCAGCCGTTCAAAATAATCCAGGGCTCGGTCGTACTCCTTTCGGTTGTATGCCTCGGCTCCCAGCTCCCAGTAAATGTCCGCTGTAAATTTGCTTTTGGGGAATTGGGCCACAAGATCTTTCATGTCTCCGGCGGTTTTGCCTTGTTTATAATACGCCATTTGGAGTAGTTCCTGCACCTCGTTGGCCTTCTCGTCATTGGGATACTTTTTCATGTAGGCGGTGTATTGGTCGATGGCGCGGGGGATATCACCGGCGTTGTAGAAACATTGCCCCATCTGGAGCATGGACTCCTTGGCCAGAGGCGAATCCGGGTAGAGTTCCGTTAACTTCCGGAAAGATTGATAGGCCGGGTTGTACTGGCCCAAGCCGAAATAGGTTCGAGCGGTTTGAAACAAGCCGTCGGGCGCATAGCGGGAATTTTTAAACTTATTGGTTAACGTCGTCCATTTCGCGATGGCTTCGGTGAAATATTCTTGCCGATACAGTGCCAAACCCGCCTGATACAGGGCGCGCTCGGTGCGACTGTCATCCGGATATTTGGCGATGAACTCCTCATAGAAACTCGCCGCCCGTTCGTATTCGCGCTTATTAAAAAACACGTCAGCGGAGTCAAGCAACCCGGCCATTTTTGTGTCGGCGGACCCTCCCTCCGCGGCCAATTCCCGAGCACGCGCCTGCATGTCGGAAGCTTCGTCGTAACGCCCTAACCGGGAGAGACTGGCCGCCATTCCCAACATCGCGCCGGGGACCAAAGGCGAGGCCCGGTAATTTTTGGTCACAAGCTCGTAGGTCTGCCGCGCCAGTTCAAATTGTTCAATATTATAATACGCTTCCGCGACCCAATAATAAGTTTCCGCCTGCCAGGGGGTAGGGGTGGCCGGGGCCCGTTTGAGAAACGTGTAAACATGGGTGACCACCTCGGCGTAACGCCGTTCCTGGACCATGGTGACCGCCATGAGATAGAGCGCTTTGTCAAAGTAGGCGGTGTTCGGGTAGCGATCCAAAATGAATTGAAACGTCACCACCGCGTCGTCGGGTTTTTTCATCAACATTTGGCACAGGCCCTTAATGAGACTGACTTTGGCGTGCAGTTCTCCCCATTCGAAGTCCTTGATGAAATGGTCGGCCTTGGTGATGGCGATGTCGTATTGGCCCTGCACCGCCAAACTCCAAATGATTTTAAACTGCGCGTCCATGGAGTAATCGTTGTTGGTGACGAGAGCCGAAAATCCGGGGATGGCCTTGGCCAACTCTCCCTGACGAAGCGATATTTCCGCCAACAAATATTGGCTGGCGGGGCCCGACAGGTTTTGGGGAAACTCTTTGACCAACTGGGCCCAGTTCAAACCGGCCTGTTCAAAGTTTCCGTTTTGGAAATCCACACAGCCCATGCGGAAAAGCGCGAACGGCCGAAGCGGGCTGGCCAGTTCCGACTTATAAATTCGCCGAAAAGAATTGTACGCCAAGGGAAACTCTTTCGACTGAAAATAGGCTTCACCCATCTGATACAGACCCTTGTCCGTCCACAAATGGGCGGGATCGTTGTCCAGAACTTCCTTCAACAACTGAGACGCCGCGATCACGCGATTGAGAAGCCGCTGACAGACTCCCCTGTAAAAAAGCGCCGCCGGATCATCAGGAGCGCGTTCCAAAAGAGTCGAGGCGCTTTTATAGTCCCCGCGTTCCATGTAAATGAGCGCGAGGGGAACGATCACCCGCGGCATGTTGGCGTACCCGCTGTGAGACTCGAGAAGCTTCACGAAAGACCCTTCGGCTTTCATGTTCTCTCCTCGCCCGAGATAACAATACGCGGACCCCAACAGCGCCTCCGCCCGCAAAACGTTATTTTTGGACTTTTCCACCCAAGAAAAATGGTCAAGCGCCGTAAGATATTTTTTGAGATTCAAATGGCATTCACCGATGCGAAACCGAGCGGAGATCACGAGATTAGCGTTTTCGGACGCACGGTGATTGGCCATGAACTCTTTAAATTCAGCGGCGGCCTCAGGCCAACGTTTTTGGAGGAAATAGGATTCGGCCTTAATGTATTGAGCGGCGGCGGCCTTTGAATGTCGAGGGAATTGGTTCAGGAAATTGCGGGATTCCGCGATGGACGATTCATACTTTCCGGACTGAAACGCACCGGACAAAACGACAAACAACCGTTCCGCGTCGGGGTTCACAAAAGCGGCGCGCGCCCCCGTGAGGGCGAAAAAGAGTACAGCGACCGACACAATCCGTTTCGTCAATTTTTCATATGTCATCATGGTGTCCCTCTCCATCAATTTTCATTTGACATCCCGGCCGTTCTCCGAACGTTCCGATTCCCCTCAATTTCCCGCTTTTTCCCCACTGCCCCCCGTTGGTGCCGGCTCAGACACAGGGGCGGGCGGCACCAGGGGCGCGTTGGGAATGGACGGTTCCGCGCCTTCCAACCCTTCCGGGGCCCGCATGCGGATTTCCACATCGGGAACGCTGTTGGACTTGTAGTCCAACCGGAACTTCCCGTTCTCTTCCCAAATCCGACCAGCCTTGTATTCCACAGCGAATCGGTAGTGATACACCCCGCGTTTCACCGGCCGCCCGTTCTCGTCGGTCATGTCCCACAAAATGGCGGCCCCCGGATGATACTGTTCCGACAATGTCCGCACCACGCGACCGTCTTCGTCTTTGACGATCAGTGTCCAGTGCGTGATTTTGAACTGGGGAACATCCACTTTAAAGCGAACCTCGTTCCTCAGCCCTTCTATGTATATCGAATCTGAGTTTGGCGCAAGGCCCACCGGCGAGATATTCGCCCGATAGATGTTCCCCCAACGGAACGTGAGCGATACTTTATTGGTCGCCCCCAGATTTTCCTGGTTGGAGAACGCGTAATCAAAGAGAAACGAACGGAAATTCACCCCGACGCCCATCGTCACATCCTGGTTCTGGTCCCAGCCTGCGCGCAAACTCAAAAGAGAGAGGGGATTGTATTCCATGCCTCCCACAAAATAGAGACTCTGCTGAACCGTTTTGTTGGCGTCCAAAGAAACGATAAACCGCTCCCGCGGCGCGTGATACGCCAAACCAAAGCGCCCGCTCTGTTTATACTCATCGGGATCCTCTCCCAAGGTGAGGGTGGGTTCATTCAGATTGTTTAGCGCCACCCCCGCGCTCAACCCGTTCCACGGCCGCGTGTAAGCGGAAAGATCCAACGCCATCGCGCTTCCTGAGTCCGATAGGACTTTCTGTTGGAGCAACCGTACCCGCGCCCCCGCCGACCAAAGATCGTAAAAAGATCGCCCGTAAGAAAGGGAAATCACGTTTTGGGTAACATCTCCCTCGCCGCCTGAGACAAAATTCAAATTGTCCCGCCTTTGAAAACCATCGGAACGAAGCAAAAAGTCAGACACTCCCAACGCCCCCCAGCGGGGCCCCAACGGCGCGACAAAAGACGTGTAGTACAGCTTCGTCCCGAATTCGTAGGGCGCATACATCGTCTGAAACTGAAACTCGTCCATAAACGCCAACGCCGCGGGATTCCAATATTCGGCCGAGGCATCATCCGCCACGGCCGTAAACGCCCCCCCCATCCCCAGGGCTCGGGCGCCCGCTCCATAGCGCAAAAAATCCCCTGCCTGGCCAAAACTCGTATCCGCCCGAGCAAAATTTGGAAAGAAAACAGAAAAGAATAAACCGAAGGAGATCAACAGGCTCGCCAAAGACAATAATATTTTTCCTCTCCTCTTGGCAGAAGGGAGTGTGAGGGATTTTGGGTTGTCTGTTTTGATCATTTTTTCACCGCGATTTTTCGATTAAGTTTCGTTCCATCCGCCCCTTCCAAAACGGCCACATACCCGCCGTTGCCCACCACCACCCCATCCCCGTTGCGCCCATCCCATGACACCCGATTAAATCCAGACGACCCGCCCTCTTCCCCCTGGGAATAACCTCGCTCATAAACTCTCTGCCCCATCATGTCATAAATCGTCAATCGCACCCCCGCGTCCGCCAAAAGAGTGTATTCCAAGAACGTCAAATCCCGTCCCGCCCGGAACGGGTTGGGATAGTTCACCAACCCCTCTTCCGGGGTTGTCACCGCGGAGACAAAAATGGGTTTGCTGGTCCGTGTGGTTTCCGTGTGAAAAACACCGGACGAAGTGGATTGCGTCACGCCGAAATATTCGATCGTGTGTTGTCCGGGTGCGTTGAACTGGATGGGCCCAAAAGAATAGACACCCGACATTTGCTGGACAAAAATATTGAGGATCTGCGTGGCGGCGCCGTCAATGCTGTAGCTGACACTCACCGGGTCCAAACCGGCCTGCACAGAGAAATCAAAATAAAGATCGTCCCCTGGTTTAACAGCGTACCCTTTCTCTTCCTCCACCCCAAACCCGAGCACGCGCAAAGACGTGGTGGGTGGGCCCAACAATCGAAACACCTTCGCCAGCCGAATGTTGCCGGACACCGCGCGAAACTCGCCCGTGCCGGATTTTTGGCTGGAGGTCGTAAAGGTTGAAAAAACCTGGCCGTACACGTTCGTCACTGCGTCCGTTGGAGAAAGCGTGCCAAACGACGGATCCGACAATTCAAGGGTCACCCCCGTGCTGGGAATCGGGTTAGCGTAGGCGTCAAGAAGAGTGACGCGAACCGTTTCTGTCACCCCCGCATCCAAAACCGCCGACAGCGTCGCATCGATGGAAGCAAGGGGCCCCGGGAGAAAATTCATTGTGGTGCTGGTGGTGGTGTTCACCCCGTCGGACACGGTAAAATAAAACACGCCGGACTGGGAAAACCCTTGCTGAAACGTTTGGGCGCCGCCGTCGATCAAGGCATTGGTTTTCTGCAACACCCCCGCGAGAGGAACTCCGCTGGGACTGACAGGGGTGATGGTCACGCTCGTTGAAAAATTTATGGCCGTCGTGTGGGTCACCTTGTCCCGAGGGGTTAGCGTCATAGAGAAGGTGTCTGGGGGCCCCACCCGGGACTCGGCAGGAAAAGTTAAAACATAGTCCACCCCGTTGGGAATAAACGAAATCGTTGAAGAAAACCCCTGCCAGCCGTCTTCATCCGTAAATTTAAATCGAACATTTTCCGCCACCTGATATTTCAAACCCAGGTTCAGGAGAGGCACCATTTGGACCACATTGTTTGCCCCCACGGTGCCGGGTCTTTCGATGCTCAGATTATCGACGGCAAGCGGCTGAAGGGTGGGCGTCATGGGTGTGATCGTCACTTTGGGCAAATTATTTACGATGAGCGCTTCCGTGGATCCATTCACATACTGGTGAAGAGTCACGTGGAAGTCAATGGTGCTTCCGCTGTAATAGGGAGGGGCAGAAATCAGTTCCGCCACATAGGCCCGCCCATTGAGAGGGATCACCACCGACTGAGGAAAGAGATTGACGTTGGAGCGATCGTCCGCGGTCACGGTCACTTGCGGGGGAGAATTCAGGGAGACCCCTGCAAAAAGAGCCTGCCCATTAATAAACGGTTGCTGGGGCAACGCTCCCAGAGATCCATCGGAAGCCGTCAACCGAACGGTCGGGTCGTTCGGAGTATTCAAAGAAGTGACCGTGTTCCAATAACGATCCACCGCGTTAACAACAATGTTAAACGTATCCTTGGTCCCTTGGGCGCGGAGATTGGCGGAATTTTTCCCTGTCAGAGAGGGGACCCCGGGGACCTCCACTTCGTCAGGAGCCACAATCTGCAATTTCACATACGCCCCAGGTCGGATCGTAATATTGGCGGACCCGATGATCGGAGGATACCCCGCCAGCGTCCCAGTGGCGGAGACAATGATGTTTTCGGCTTTCGTGTAGCTGAAACTGAAGGTGGCCTCCCCATTCACCAAAGTCCCCGAATTGACCGGGATCGTCCCCGCGGCCGGCGGCCCGCCGGCGCTGGTGGCCACAGAAATATTAAAACTGTGCTGGAACCCAGCGCCTCGAATCAAAACATTCTGCTGGACGGAATCGTACAACCCCACCGTGACAGGAAACACATCGTCCGCGGTGGTCGGAGTGCCCGGAAGAGTGACCCGGTAAAGGAGTCCGTTGGGGTTCACCGTGATGTTGCCCGAGTCTTTGAGACGGTTAAAACTGTCGGTCACGCGAATTTTAATCGTTTCGACATTGCCGTAACTTTGCTGAAAGGTCACAGAGCCGTTATTTAAATTCATCACCTGGACACCGAGCGGGACCGCCGTGGGCGTGCCCGACGAAGTCAACGCCTCCAGCGCAATGGCATTGTTGGCGCCCACCATGGGAAGCCCCGTGTTCGGGTCGATCAATTCCACCGTCATTTGAAAAATCGCCCCCACGGTTGCGGCCGCCGGCACGGTCACCACATAGGCCGCCCCCGGGGTCACCGGCACATTTGAAACAGAGGTTTTGTTCGCGTTATTTTGATCTGCGGCGGTCACTTTCACGGTGGAAGGGTTCGGAAGGTTTCCGTTCAAAAACACGTTATTGACGGTCGTTGACCCGCTGTTCACGGCAATGTCGGTTAAATCAATGGCCAAGTCGTCAGACGATAAAGAGAAGTGGTTGCCGGTGTAGGTCGTGTCCAAGTTATAGAACCGATCGCACAACAAAAGGGTGTATGACATGGAGGTGTTGGCCACCACAGTAGAGATGGACACGCTGTCTTTCCCGGGAGCCGCGGGAGACCCTGGGAGGACCACCTCCCCCGGGGCCAACAATAATACGCGTCCCGTATTGGCGGAATAGTCCCCCGCTGTGATGGTCCCGGTCGATCGGTCAAAAAAACCCTTCGCCGTGACCGTCGCTTGAATCACCGAGGACCCCGCCGTATAGATCTGAATAAACCCGGGGGGGTTGCTGACGCCATTGTTGAAACTCACCTGGGCGGGCGCCCCCAAATTTGCAAAAACGTTTGGATCGACCATGGTCAGGTCCGCCACCCCGGATTCGTCAACCTTGTTGCCATATTGGTCCACGGCGGTGACCGTTACCGCAAACGCGTCCCCGCCAAAACGGGTGTTGGCGCCCCTGCCTTGAAGGGCGCCCCCAATCCCCGGCCGAGGGATTCTCCCAGCCGCGTCAATACAATGTCCACCAAAGCCGGGTCTTCTCGAATACTAAAGAAAGCGCTGAACCCCTGGCGCATGGCGGGAGCGTTGACAAAGGCCCGCACCTGCAAAAAGTCCGCTCCATTGCCCAAAGCGCTACCGGCGTAAGTGATGGTGATCGGAACATTGGCCACAACACCCCCGTCACGG
>JADKCG010000016.1 GCA_016714745.1 Elusimicrobiota bacterium
AATCCGTTGGGAACTTCGGCGGTCCCGCACCCCTGCAAGCCCTTCAGTGACTAGTCTAGCTCCCGTTCAACATAATTTCCAGTCCCTCCTTCCATCTATTACCATCTTTCTTGTGGATTGTGTGGACAAAGTTTCTCTATCCCGCCATCGCCCTCAATCCGCTCGGACCATCGCTGTGGTCCATCCGTATGGAATATCTTTAAAAGATTGTGCACCGTGTTGTAAAGCTTCCACTGGATGTTGACCCTTCTTTCCTCTCAACGTGAACCGGTCCAACCCCAGCGCGTGTCGGATATTGCCGAACACCGGCTCAATCAATCCCATCCTCCGACTATAAATGAAACGTCCCATCGCGCTATCGATCTTTTGAATCATTCCCGTCGTTGCGTTCACTGCCGCCGGGGGGCGGTGGCGTCCTTCAAACTTGTAGACCTGCCGATATTTCGTGTTGGGGTTCTGAAGACATTTCGCTCTTAGTTCACACCCTCGGCACGCTGTGATCTTTGCTTTGTAGGCCACCCCGTAGAATCCGTTGGGCGTGACGTGCTTCCTGTATCCTATATACAACTCACTGCCTGCCGGGCACACCAGTTTTCCTCGATCGTTGAACTTGAAATCGTCCGGGGCAAAGAACCGTTTTTCCGGTTTCGTTCCCTGGATCCCTTCGATCTTCCCTCCGTGTCGGTCGGCCGTCGCATAGCTGGGATCTCGTTTTCTCATGTTCCGGTCCGCCACGTAGCCATTGATCTCCTTGCCCTCCAACATCTTCATGTTCGCTTCGCTGTGGAACCCGCTGTCCGCCAACAATGGCGCCGACTTCAACGGGGATTCTGTGTCCCCCAGAGCCGCGAATGTCTTTTCCACTGAGTCCACCATCGGCTCCAAGAGTTTCACCTCGCTGCCTTCTCCAAACGCCTCCGCGGAGACCACCACCTGGCATTCCCCGTCAACAGCCGCCACACCGTTATAGCCTTGCACAACGCCATGGGAACTCACCATCTTTGCGCTTTCGTTATCGTAGAGGTGGCTTTTCTTTGGGAGACCCGTGTGGCTGATTTTGTCCTCCTGGGTTTTCAACCATTCATCCAGCGTCGCGATCTTATCTTCCAGCGACTTGATCGCCTTCTCTTCCTTGGCCCTCACCTCCGCCGGGAGAACCTGTTTTCCCGCGTCAACTTCCTTATGTTTGGCCACCAAGGTCTCCACCAACTTTGAAAACTTCGCCTTTTTCTTTTCGAAGTCCTCCTTTGTCCCGGACCACTCCTTTGACGCGTTCGATGAGATCTTGCACCCATCAATGGCAAACATCTCCCGCCCGATCAACCCCAGTTCGTCGCAGTAAAGCAGAACGTCGACGAACAGGCCCTTAATCACAGGGCCCATTTCACGGATGAACTGCGCGATGGTCGTAAAGTGCGGCACACTTCGGGCGGAGAGGGCCATGAACACCACGTTTTGTTCACACGCAAAGGCGATGTCGCGGCTTGAAATCATGCCCCGCGCGTAGGCCGCGAGAACAATCTTTAACATGACCCGCGGATCGTAGGCCGGGGCGCCGACGTCGTCATTTTTCCTCAAAGCATCAAAGGCGCTCATATTGATTTTGTGGTCAATGACGTAACAGAGGGCATGCTCGAAACTGCCGGGAAGGATTTGGTGTTCGAACTGGATGGAAACAAACTGGCCTTGCGCGTAGTTGGCTTCTTTATACCGCGGCATCGGCTACTCCAAAGGTGGAATGGCCGTCGTTATCGACGGTAATCCAAGTTTATCTCTTTTTTGTAGGCAGTGTCGCCGCCGGTTGAAACTTCCCCGTTTTTGGCCGGTTAGGATTTCCCTAGGGCAATAGGGGTGATTCCCGTAACTTGATTTTCATAAGTCGTTTGGTTTGTTTTTCTCCATTTCGGGGTCTGGATTTGTAAGCCAAGGTTTCTTTCCTGACTCCTTCGACCTGTTTTGGGGGCATACTTGTGGCAGGAGGGCCCTGCCATGAAAATCCCGAAGAGGCGTTGTCATCATTGTCACCAGTGGTTCCAACCTGATCCCCGCGTTGCTTCCTCCCAAAAATATTGCCACCATGCGCAATGCCGCCGTGAAAGTCGGTTGGTATCTCACCGTCAGTGGTGGAGCAAAAACGGCCGGGAAACGGACGCGGCCCGGGCCTCTAAACGCATCATCTGGACCAACGAAACCCACTATTGGGCCACCTATCGCTCAAAAAATACGGATTACGTGATCCGTGACAATGCACGGCGACGGCGTGCCCACCATACCGCTCAGCGCGCCGCAAACCAGGACATGAGCCGCAAAATCTCCGTCGACAAGCTCCACGAGGTCTTGGATTTAGGGGTCGATAACGCCGCAAACCAGGACACGATCCACCGTCAGATCAAAGGGATGGTCCACTATCTCCTTTGGAAGGAAGGTGCCGCAAACCAGGACATTACAGACCTGGCCACCACTCTCACGTAGAATAGCGCTCATGAATTCCGACCGCTGGGCCACTATCCGCCGTCTTTTTGAAGTGGACAAACTCTCTCGGGCAGACATTGCTCGCAAACTCCACGTGGATCCGAAAACCGTCCGTCGCGCCCTTGCTTTCAAAGAGGTCCCGCCGCCCCGCGTCGTGACGCTCCGCTCCTCCAAGCTTGACCCTTTCAAAACATACCTGGCCCAACGAACCAAAGAATACCCGGACCTTTCCGCCGTCAAGCTCCTCGCCGAACTGCGGGGGATGGGCTATTCTGGAGGGGTCTCCATTATCAAGAGCCACCTTCGCGTCCTCCGCCCCAAAATCCCCGACGTCTTCCTCCGTATCGAAACCCTCCCAGGCGAACAGGCCCAGGTGGACTGGGCCAACTGTGGCACACTCCGCGTCGGGGCCGCCCTGCGTAAACTCTCTTGCTTTGTGATGGTCCTCTCTTACTCCCGCATGATCTACTTGGAATTCACCCTCTCCCAAAGCCTCGAGGATTTCCTCGCCTGCCACGTCCACGCTTTCAACTTTTTCGGCGGGATCCCCAAGAAAATCCTCTACGACAATTTGAAGACCGTCGTCCTTTCCCGCGTGGGCAGGGACATTCGTTTTCACCCGCGCTTTATGGACTTCGCCGGCGCTTACCTCTTTGAACCTGTCCCCTGCAATGTTCGCGCTGGTTGGGAAAAAGGGAAAGTAGAATCCGGTATCCGCTACATCCGCATCAGTTTCCTCGCCGGGCGCCCCATCACCTCCTGGCCACTCCTCGCCAGGGACGCCGACCATTGGCGCGATACCGTCGCCAACGTCCGTACGCACGGAACCACCGCCGAAAAACCCATCGACCGATTTCCGGCAGATAAAGCCGCCCTACGCTCTTTGCCCGCGCGCGATTACGACACCTCCATCGTTCGTCCCGTTAAAGCCACCCGCCAGGCCTTCATCCTTTTCGACGTTAACGCCTATTCCGTCCCGGCCGCCCTCACGGGGAAGCCCCTCACCCTGAAAGCCGATCCCCATCACGTTCGTGTCTTTAACGGACAAGATCTGGTCGCCGAACATCCTCGCTCCTATGAAAAGAACCTCGCCATCGAACGCCCCGAACACCGCCAGGAAATCCTGGCCATCAAACGCAAGGCAACCGCCTCCAAAATCTCCGACGCGTTCCTCGCCCTCGGTCCCGTGGCCAAGGATTATCTCGCAGGCCTCGCTTCCCGCCGAACTCCACCTTGCCCATCACCTCGCCAAAATCATGGACATGGTTGCCCTCTACGGAAAACAGAACTCCTTCAGGCACTGACCCACGCCCTCGCCCACAAAGCCTTTGGCGCTCCTTACATCCAGAATATCGTCTTACAACAACGCGCGCGCCGCGGACTCCAGGACACCCCGCCTCTCGTTATCCCCAACAAACCTCAATGGACCAAAATCACCGTCGAAGAGCAGGATCTTTCACTCTACGACGACCTTTTCCCAGGAGAACCCCATGACCCCCTCGTCCCCTGACCACTCTTTACCCCTCTTGCTCACCACCTTCCGACTCCTTCACACCGCCAGCACCTTCCAGGATCAGGCCAAACAAGCCGCCCTTGAAAATATTTCCCATTTGGAATTTCTCGCAAGGGTCCTCTCTGCGGAGGATGCCCTTCGCCATGAACGCATCGTACGCGCTCGTTTGAAAGAAGCAAAGATCCCCGGCATCAAAACCTTGGACGCGTTCGACTGGGCCCATCCCACCGCCATTTCCAAATCCCTCATCCTCAATGCCTTCTCCCTCGATTTCATCCACACCAATTCCAATCTCGTTCTCGTTGGTCCCTCCGGCGTCGGAAAGACCCACCTCGCCCTGGCACTCGCCTACACCGCCTGTCAGAAAGAAATTAAAACCCTCTGGGTCACCGCCGCCGACCTCGTCAATACCCTCACCGCCGCCAAGGCCGATCCTCCCTTTCTCGCGCCATTAACCGTTTCAGCGCGCCGAAACTCCTCGTCATCGATGAGTTGGGCTTCTTGCCGCTCGACAAGGATGGCTCCGACCTTTTCTTCCAGGTCATGTCCCACCGTTACGAACAGAGCTCCGTGGTTCTCACCACCAACCGCCCGTTCAAAGACTGGGGCAAGATCTTCAATGACAATACGGTCGCTTCCGCCATCCTCGATCGGCTCGTCCACCATTCTGACGTGGTGAAGATCGAGGGTCCCTCCTATCGCGTTAAAACCGAAGAGAACAACAGTCCCAGCCCGCAGGGAAGTAAAACACCGGATCATCTTGCCCCTCTTTCGGGGTCTCCCACCTTTGGGGGCCTCTTCTTGGAGGATTTTGCCCGCTTTTACGTGCCGGGACCGCTCTCCCATGCATCCGGCACTGACCTGGGGATTTTCAAATCGACCAAATTAGGGGATTTTACTACTGGCGGCGACAGGCAGGGCCAGCGCTGGGGAATGAGGCAGGGAAATGGCCGAACGGGGGGTTTTTCTACAGACTAAACGTTAAAGGTCAGCGGGGCCGCGAGAGCGGCCTCCGCTGGACCGCATTGTTGGACAAGGAATGACACAAGGACACACCTGCCCAACGTTACTATGCGGCTGAAATGAATGAGCCGCGCCCCCAAACTGATTTTGACTTTGCCGTGAAACGATGAAAGCGTTGCTTAAAATTGTAACTCTTCTATTTCACTGTAACTGCGTGCCATCTCTGTATGATTCTTGAGAGGTCCAACGTTAAAGGTCAGCGGCGCCCGAGAGGGCGTCCGCTGCACCGCCTTGTTGGACAGGTGATGAAACGAGAACACACCTGCCCAACGTGATAATGCGGCTGAAATTAATGAGCCGCGCCCCAAACCGATATTGACTTTGCCGTGAGACGATGACGGCGTTGGTTAAAATTGTAACTCTTCGGTGTCGCTGTAACTGCGGGCCATTTCTGTATTATTCTCGTGGCCAACGACTAGAGGTCAGCCGGCCCACGTAGTGGGCTCGGCTGCACCGACGGGTTAGGGCTTGCACCTTGTGATGTAGAATTTTTCTTCTGATACGCGGCCAGAACCATCAGCACTGTAACCAAAAGAGCGAACAACGGAAATTTCGGCCAGTTAACCTTCGTCCCAGGCTCTAACACGGCCTTCGAGGGATCGCTAGGATTATAGGTAACCGTGACAGTCTTACCCTTGGGGTATTTCTCAACTAAGCCAGGATCAACAAATACACCCAAGGAAGAAACCCGTTCACCCATATAGCTTTTGCCTGCAACCTCGTAGGTATACCGGATCTCGACCCGATATAGATCGACTTCCGAAACTAAGCGTGACTCAGTGATCTGGCCAACAGTAGTGGACCAATCTGCAGACCTATGACCATTTCGACAACTTAGCCAAAGGCCAGTGGAAATATAGACCACGAGGCCGGAAAGTATGACTTTGCGTAAGGTGTCAAATGTTTTCACTTTATCCTTAGCCCTAACGTGAAACTCACCGGCGCGGGCCGCTCGTGCCCGCGTCCGGTGGAGTGCCTTGTTGGGCCTTATATTGCACCACGTTTTTTTAAAAGCGATTGAACGGCAAATCGAGCGCGATCCGAATACCCTGCATCTGAGAGTATTGATTTCAACTCTTCTGTCGTTTTCGGATTATATTTATTCATCAGCTCTAATACTTTCTCTGGTTTAAAGTCGGAGCTTTCATGAATTTCTGGGACTGGGATTTGCCCGTTATTTTCAAGTAGCCGATTAATCATGTATTGCATGTAGAAAACGCTGAAAAAGAATGTGCCTCCTGTCGAGAAGAGCGGAGTTCGGCGATGGGTTGGACTATAGAGGGATTCAAACGCGTCCCTAAACGTAAAGGTCACGTAAAACCAGGGCACAAGCGTTAACAGGTGACGAAAAAAATTAAGTGGCTCAACTACCTCTTTAGCGAGTGGCAAGGGGATCATAGAAAAACCGTGAAGTGCAACTAGCAACCACAACAGTTTGTCCATGTGTCTTGGTAGTGAATCCTTTTTTATGGACAGCAAATCCCTCCTGCGCGAAAAAAACCAGTAAAAAGGGTAAAAGCCGAACGTGATTATAGAAAGGAGAATCATCAACAACACAGAGATGGGTTTAAACTCTTCATTCATTTCTAATTCTCCTGGCCTCAACGAACCAAGGTCAGCGGCGCCCGGAGAGGGCGTCCGCTGCACCGCCTTGTTGGGTCAGTTTGGGTAGTCTACCATTAGACGATTTTCCCAACAAAGCCTCCGATAACCCCAAAAAAAGAAAATAGAAAAATCAAAAGGATGGTAAATGAAACAAAGACGACGATGTTAGGAAAATGGGGGAATAAACCCGATTCAGGGGATAAGAAGTACAAGGGAAGAGTAACAAGGTTCGCAGAGAAACTGATAAACCAGGCATAGAGCAGGGATTTATGACTTCTGGATAATTCAGTGCCGAACCTCCGCGGAAGAATACTTTGAATTATTCCAAGAAGCCATACCAGTGGGAACATTATAACCCAAAGCCATGCAGAACGACGTAGAATCCCGCCTGTCCCTCCATATAAAACCCACCAGAAAGTTGGTATTTTGGGCGGTCTGGGAACGGGATAAGAAATAGAATCCGAGACTCCCAACAGCAGTGGGAACATCCCTCTTGCCCAAACAAAGCCGAATAACAGGTTTACCAGACTTCCCAATACAATAACCATTTTAAAATTTTCTCTCACCAGCATAAACCCGAAGAACAGTGATAAACCCAAAAAGCCCACGCACACAGCTGATGAGGAAAGAGGTATGTCCGAAAATTTCTTCTCGTGGAAACCGCCCAACCAAAATAACAATGTTCCCAGAATGGGGAGGGCAAGAAATGCGATGGTCATTTGAATTTGAGGATCCATTTTAATGACCCAACGTGAAGCTCACCGGCGCGGGCCGCTCGTGCCCGCGTCCGGTGGAGCGATTGGTTGCCGGGTTCGTTGACTCATTACTGCGCAGCGTGAACCCGAGCAAGAACCGGGCAGACGGTGCCCGACCCGGACGATGAAAATGCCTTTAATCTGCGAACCGAGCGACATGGCAATGCCCCTGTTGACCATAACCCGGCGTTGATCGTCATTATACGCCGCGGCAACGTGAAGCTCACCGGCGCGGGCCGCTTGTGCCCGCGTCCGGTGGAGCGCATTGTTGCCGGGTTCGTTGACGCATTACTGCACCGTGTGAACCCGAGCAAGAACCGGGCAGACGGTGCCCGACCCGGACGATGAAAATGCCTTTAATCTGCGAACCGAGCGACATTGAAATGCCCCTGTTGACCATAACCCGGCGTTGATCGTCATTATACGCCGCGGCAACGAAAAAGCTAACCGGCGTTGCCTGGTTTGACGGCCGTAGGCCGGCAAGGTAACGTCCGGTTGAGCGAGTGGTTGGGCGAGTTGTGAAGCGGGACTCTGCCCAACGAATACTGCGATGCGGCTGAATTTATTGTGCCGCGCACCCAGACCGGTTTTGCCATTGCCGTTTCAATCATAGCGGAGCGGGACCTTTAACCCTGCTCGATGAACGATCAAATTCATATCTCATTTTACCCGGCCCAACGTGAAGCTCACCGGCGCGGGCCGCTTGTGCCCGCGTCCGGTGGAGCGCATTGTTGCCGGGTTCGTTGACGCATTACTGCACCGTGTGAACCCGAGCAAGAACCGGGCAGACGGTGCCCGACCCGGACGATGAAAATGCCTTTAATCTGCGAACCGAGCGACATTGAAATGCCCCTGTTGACCATAACCCGGCGTTGATCGTCATTATACGCCGCGGCAACGTGAAGCTCACCGGCGCGGGCCGCTCGTGCCCGCGTCCGGTGGAGCGCATTGTTGCCGGGTTCGTTGACGCATTACTGTGCCGCGTGTACCCGAGCAAGAACCGGGCAAACGGTGCCCGACCCGGACGATGAAAATGCCTTTAATCTGCGAACCGAGCGACATGGCAATGCTCCTGTTGACTGTAACCCGGCCTTGATCGTCGTTATACGCCGCGGCAACAATTATTATCTCTTATTGCTAATCTTCGGAAAGGGCCCGATGACGCCCGTGCTTGAAATCAAGCAGATGCAATTCTGTTAAGAAATACTAACAAAAACTTTATAATATCTGATCATGCCAACTTTTTATAACAATAATTACATGCCGGAGTTTCAGAAACTGCTTCGCGAGAGGAACCTGGCTCTTGAAAAACACATTCCTTTTTTGGCCCGCTGGGCGCATCTGTATCTCGCATTTTTGGCTCAGGGGAAAGACGATTCTTTGCCGTTTGAAATTACCCTTGAACGCTTTTTAAAGCATACATCGCTTCAGGAAAAAAATCAACCCTGGCAAATTCAGCAGGCGGAAACAGGCATCCGGCTTTATCATCTCCACTTTGGGACGAATGAAAACCAAACGCCACCATTGATTGGTTCAGGAAATGAGGTGGCGGAAAAATTAAAAGAACGCATGAGGTTGAGGCATTACGCTTTTAGTACCGAACGCACGTATCTGGACTGGTTTTCTCGATTTCAAAAATATGCGACCACCGTTCTTGGAAGAAAAAACCCTTCAGAGTGGACGTCCGAGGATGTGCGTGATTTTTTGAGTCGTTTGGCCGTGGTGGATCGCGTTTCTTCCTCGACACAAAATCAGGCGTTCAATGCCCTGCTTTTTCTCTTTCGCGATGTTCTGGGGCGCTCCCTGGACGACATCCGCAAAACGGTTCGAGCCAAGCGTGGCGTCCGGTTGCCAGTTGTTCTTTCTCGGGCCGAGGTGCGGCAGGTTTTTGCCGCCGCCCAGGGAGACAATCGACTAATTTTGGAGCTTTTGTACGGGACCGGTATGCGCTTAATGGAATTGGCTCGGTTACGGGTTCAAGACATCGATTTTGATTTAGGCACTCTTTACATTCGCGGCGGTAAAGGCGATAAAGATCGCACCACGATTCTTCCAAAAACGGTGCGAGACCCTCTTCGCGTTCATTTGGAGGCGGTCAAGAAACTGCACGACGTCGATTTGGCCAAAGGACATGGCGACGTTTTTTTGCCGGAAGCTCTTGAACGGAAATACCCCAATGCTGGGAAAGAATGGCGATGGCAATACGTGTTTCCCTCCGATCGGTTGTCGGTCGACCCGCGGAGCGGAAAAATCCGTCGGCATCATTTGAGCGACACGGCCATTCAACAAACCATGGCGCGGGCGGTCGCCACAGCCGAATTGGCAAAACACGCCACCGTTCACACCTTGCGACACAGTTTCGCCACCCACCTCCTCATGAAGGGGGTTAATATTCGGGAAGTTCAGGATTTGTTGGGCCACAAAAATGTGGAAACCACCATGATCTACACTCACGTTCTGCGGGATATGGCGAACGCGCCGGTGAGCCCCTTGGACGATCTGACGGCCGAACTCGCTCCCACTCTCGCTGAATGCTGAAAATTAATTGCGGGCCGTTTCGGTTATCTATATTCCGCTTGCGCTGGTTTTGGTTTAAATTTATTATAATACGTATACCATGGATATACGGAAAGGAACAAAATTAAACAAACTGCTGAAAGCCTGGCCTTCGGGGACAGTGGCCGTGAATCAATGGCTCCTGAAACAGGGGGTTGATCGACAATTGATCCAACGGTATAAAATGACCGATTGGGTCAAAAGCGTGGGCTCAGGGGCTCTTGTGCGATCAGGCGATAAGGTGGGGTGGCAGGGCGGTGTTTACGCCCTTCAAAATCAATTGCATCTTTCGGTTCATCCCGGAGGAAAAACGGCACTCCAATTGCTTGGACTGGCCCATTACCTCCCTTTGGGGGGCAGTGAAAAGATTACGCTGTTTGGGGATGCGCGCGAAAAACTTCCTCGCTGGTTCCTGAAGAATAAATGGGGATCAAAAATAGATTTCAAAGGCACGGCCCTTTTTTCTCCCGATAATGTTTTAGGATTTACCAAATTTAAGGAAGGGATATTTGAGATTGATGTCTCTTCTGCGGAGCGCGCCATATTTGAGCTCCTGCATTTGGTTCCCAAAGAAGAAACCTTTGATGAAGCTCAAAAGTTGATGGATGGATTAACGACATTGCGATGCTCCTTGGCGCAGTCTTTGCTTGAAAAATGTAACTCGATAAAAGTGAAACGGCTCTTTATGTTTATGGCTGAATCGGCCAATCTGGTCTGGCTGAAACGATTAAATGTATCGCGGGTTGATTTTGGGGTGGGCAAACGAGTCATCGTAGAAGGGGGACGTTTTGATGCCAAATACAAGATAACCGTACCGAGGGCGAATGGGTAGAAAAATCAATTTCAAAGCCACCCTTTTCTTTAAACAAGCCCAACTCATGCTCCGCGCGATGAGTCAAGTGGCCAAAGAAAAGGACTTTGCCGTAAAAGGGGGAACAGCCATTAACCTTTTTGTGAGGGACATGCCGCGCCTCTCCGTTGATATTGATTTAACATACTTTCCGATTGAGCCACGGGAGGTCTCTTTGAGAAATATCAATGATGGTTTGAAACGAATGGCTTCCCGGATTAAAGAAAATCTTCCGGGGACATCTGTAAAAAAAATCACAGCGGGTGGGTCACAACTATCGAAACTGGTTGTCGATAGCCAAGGTGTTAAAATCAAGATTGAGCCCAATACGGTTATTCGTGGGACCGTTTATCCTCCCGAGCAACGAGACCTTTCCAAGAGAGCCGAAGAAATGTTTGAACTTTCCGTTTCCGCGAATATCCTTTCGATTGCCGATTTATATGGTGGGAAAATATGTGCGGCGCTGGACCGTCAGCATCCGCGCGACCTCTTTGATATCAAAACTTTGTTTGAAAACGAAGGGATTAAGCCTGAGATTAGAAAAGCTTTCGTTGTGTATTTGGCTTGCCATGATCGACCGATAAGTGAACTCCTGGCACCGATCCCGAAAGATACCCGCCTTACGTTTAAAAATGAATTTTTGGGAATGACAATTTCTCCTGTGAAATACCGTGATTTGCGAATGACGTTGAAGACTCTCATTTCAACGCTAAAGAAAGACCTTTCCGAAAAAGAAAGACGGTTCTTGGTCCTATTGAAAGAAGGAAACCCGGACTGGACACTTCTCGATATCCCCGGTATTGATCGTTTGCCCGCTATTCAATGGAAACTTAGAAACATCCACAAAATGGATAAAAAGAAACACTCCGATGCCCTGAGCCGACTTAAAAAAATTTTAAGGATTTGACATCTCCTCCCTTGAAAACATTTCATCCATGAAATATTCCTACCTGTTACGGGATATGGCGAACGCGCCGGTCAGCCCCCTGGACGATCTGACGGCCGAACTCGCTGCCACTCTCGCTGAATGCTGAAAATTAATTGCGGGCCGTTCTCTTACCTGGAAGAGGCGTTGGTGGAGCATCTCTCCGCCCACCGGCCGGGGCCGGGACGGCGGGTCGCCATTGTGACTACCTCCCAAAGCATGGCCGAACGACTTCAGCGTTTGTTGGCCCTTGAACGTGGGCTGTCTCTCTTTAATCTCTGGTTTCTCACGTTGCACAGCCTATCGTTGGATGTCTTGGCGGAGGGGGGGGCTTCGTTGCCCGTGGTTATTAACGATGACCTTTTTCACGAGCGGTTGGTGGAACAAATTTTGTTGGAAGAAAACATGGCCCCCGACCGGGCCCGGGCCCTCGCGGGGGCCCACCGGGCCACCTTGCGGGACCTGGTGGAGGCCGGTGTGGACAGCACCAGTTTTCAAGAACATTTCGCCGATCTGGAAATGGTCGGAAGGGGCAAACTTGATCGACTGTTGGTCCTTGCCGACCGCTATCGGGACCGACTTGAAAAACTGAATGTGGCGGGGTCGGCGGATTTGGCCCGACGGGCGGCCGCTGTCCTGGACGAACGGCCTGAGGTTCTGGCGGGCTATGATGAATTGTTGTACTACGGGTTTTACGATTTAAACGGCGCCCAGTCGGATTTTTTTAGCGCGGTGGTCCGATCGGCCTCAGTTCGCCTTTTCTTCCCCTGCGTGAAGGGGCGTTCCGGATGGGCGTTCGCCGAGCGGTTCCTTAACCTGAAATTGCCGTTGGGGGGGGCCGAGATCTCCTTTGGAACCGCGCCCCTGGCCGGGGTGTTGGGGCCCATCGCGGACCATGTGTTTGATCCCGGCCATGGGGCCGAGACTCCCCGGGGCCCGGTGACGTTTTTGAATGTGTCCGGCGAGCGGGATGAAATCTGGCGCGTGGCAAAAGAAATCATCCGAACACGGGAGGACACCCCTTCTGTTGCTTGGGATGAGATCGGGGTCGTGGCCCGTGGGTTGGACGGTTACAGTGATTTGGTGCAAGAGATCTTTACCGCCCACGGAATTCCTTTTTCGTTGTCTGACGGGGGGCCACTGCTCGCTGTTCCCGTCGTGCGCCTGGCTTTAACGTTGGCCGAGATCTCCTTTCGCGGCCACGATCGGGAGGCGTTGGTTGACATCCTTTCCTCTCCGCTTCTTCGCCCCGACATTTTTCCTCCCGCCGCCGTGCAAGAGGCCAGAGACCACCTCATGCAGGCGGGGCCGCGGGCGGGGATCTTCCACCTGTGGGCCTCTCCGACCCCCGCGAACCCAGCGCTCAAAGAATTGGCACAGCGGCTTAAACCCAATCTCCCGGACCGTTTGAAATCTTGGTCCGCCCACGTCACTTGTTTGCGTCAGCAAATGGAAGGCTTGATCGACGTTAAAACGTCTTCGGGCTTTGAGCCGCTCCGTGGGATGTTGGACCGTTTGGCTGAGATGGACCGGTTTTCTCCCCCGGTTTCGGATGAAGATTTCGCTTCAACATTGGCGGACGTTTTGCGGCGTTCCCGGGGGGCAGGGACCGGCGCGGTTCACGGGGTGCGCGTGAGGGGGGCCATGGAAGCCCGCGGGGAATCGTTTCGCGTCCTGTTCTTGGTGGGGTTGAAGGAGGGGGTGTTCCCCCGCGTGGTACGGGAAGACCCTCTGCTCAACGACGATCTTCGCCGCCTCCTGCGGGACCCGGGGGGGTATTGGATTTTGCCAAAAGGGGAAGGGCACGATGAAGAAAAACTGCTTTTCACTCTCCTCCTCTCTGCCGCAGAAGAAAAACTCTCCCTTCTGTATTCGCGCTCAAGGGAAGACGGCCGGGCGGAAGTGCCCTCCCTCTATTTGCGTAACCTCGCCCGGGCCGTGGGGGTGGATTTAGAAACCGCCGAACGATTGCCGCGCGCGCCTTTGGAAAAATGGAAAGCGGTGCCGCCCGTTTATTTAACACCCGCCGAAGCCGCCCTCGTTGATATTTTGGAGGACCGCCGCCCCATCGGCCCTTTGGGTGAAAAAGTACAGCGGGCGGAAAAGATAGCGGGGTGGGGAGCCCCCGGACCTTGGGACGGGGTGGTGGGACCCCCGGTCGCTTTTTTAGATCGTTGCGCCACGCGGGGACTTTCGCCCAGCGCGGTCGAGACCTTGGCCAGCTGTCCCTTCGAGTTTTTTTTGTCGAGGCTCTTGGGCCTTCGGGACCCGCGGCCTTTCTACGATGAAGAGGGCCTTCTGCCTTTCGCTCTGGGGTCCCTTCAACACGAGGTTCTCCATCAGGTGTACAACGATTTTATCGCCCAGGGCGTGCCGGATCCCGAAGAGGCTGTCCGATACGTGTATCGCTCGGTCAGGGATCACTTTTCGGCCCGGGCGTCCGGCGGGGCCGGCCCCTATCCTCTCCTTTGGCAAACAACGGAAGATCGGGTGAGGCGCCATTTGGCGGATTTCGTTCGACGGGACGTGGCCCGCTTAAAAGCCGAAGGCGCGCGCCCGGAAAAGTTGGAATGGGCTTTGAAAGCCCCCATGACCGGGACCCCCTTTTTTTGGACGGGTCGGGTGGATCGGGTGGACTGGTCTCCGGTCTCCCGGCGCTGGACCGTGGTGGATTACAAAAATAAAAAACGCAAAGAGGCCCTGCTCAAACGTGTGTTGGCCGGCCAGGTGGTTCAGGCTCCGGCCTATTTGGAAATGGTGGCGGCCCAAAAGGAGTGGGGGCTCGGTGCGGTCTCTGCCGGGGTGCGGTATGAATCTCTGGCCACCAACGAAACGGACCTTTTTACCGCCGAAGAGTGGGCTCTCCATGGGCCTTCCATCGAAAAAAGTCGGACGCTCCTTTTATCCTCTGTTCAGAACGGAACGTTCCCGATTCGTCCCACCGAAGGGCCCGGGGCCCATTGCGGCTATTGCGATTTCGCCCGGGCTTGCCGAAAGGCCCATGGCCCCAGTCGTCAACGGGGCGATGGGGGGGGGGATCGTCCATGATTCCCACCGCCGACCAAAATTCACGGGATTTTGCGCGGAAAGCTCTCGACGCCAATATCGTGGTGGAGGCCGGGGCCGGTACGGGGAAGACCACCTTGTTAACGGATCGACTGCTCTTTTTGTTGTTGGCGGGGGGACCGGAACGGTCGGGTTTATCGGTCACGCGGATAGTCGCTCTCACCTTTACCGAAAAAGCCGCGGGTGAAATTAAACTTCGATTAGCGGAGCGGCTCAATGACCTGCTAAGCCACTTGAGCGGTCGAACGTTGTCGGAAAAAAGGGCCCTGCGCACCCACTATTGGCTTGTGGAAGCCCGGGACGAGTTCGGCGCCTCCGACGTTCGTCTCCGTTCCATGGCCGAAGAGGCCCTGCGGGATCTTGACCGAGCGCCCATCGGCACCATCCATGGTTTTTGTAAAACCTTAATTCAACTTTACCCGCTGGAAGTCGGCGTTAACCCGCAATTCAAAGTGGATTCCGGCGACGGTTTTGACATTCTGTTTCAAACCGAATGGGCCCGTTGGTTAGAACACGAATTGGCGCTGAAGAGCCCCCACGAAAAAATGTGGTGCGAGGTGCTTGCGCACGTGGGGTTAGGCGACATCGCGGGGCTCGCCCACGCCATGGCCAAAACCCCATTGATCGAACCCGACCCAAAACCGTTGTTACGTCGCTTAGCGGACCTCCGAGAAAAATTGGAGCGTCTGCCGGAGGGAAAACCAAAACCGCGTCGTGGCGATCTCTTGGAATCCATCCATCGCATCGCGGATCGTTTACGAGCGGTCGAACAGAGCGTTCAACGCCCCGATGTCCCCCTCCCGGACCCCGACGAATGGAAGGAACTCCCCAAAAAATGGCCGTCGGACTGGGCAGAATTTTCGGGTGAGGCTCTTTACAAAGAAGCCTGTGCTCTGGCGAACAGCGTTTCCCCCGAAGCCGAAGCCGCTTTGGTTCGGGTGCGGAAATTGTTAGGCCCCTTTGTGGTTCATTGCCGCGCCCGCTACCGAGCCGAAGGATGGATGGGCTTTGACGATCTCCTGCGGGGCGCGCGGGATCTGTTGGCCCATCACCCGGAGGTCCGACGGGAATTAAAGGCTCGGTTCGGCGCGGTGTTGGTGGACGAGTTTCAAGACACCGATCCGCTTCAGGGGGAAATGTTGCTTTTCCTGGCCGAACGGCCAGAATCGGAAGCCACCCAATGGCGCGACGTGACGTTGGCGCCGGGGAAACTGTTTATCGTTGGAGATCCGAAACAGTCGATTTACCGGTTTCGCGGGGCCGATATTCGCGCGTATGAGGCTTTTGTGTCACTTGTGATCGAACAGGGCGGACGCAAGTGTGACCTGCAAACCAGTTTTCGAACTCACGAAAAGATCGTGGACCCTGTTAACCGGCTTTTCTCTGACTTGATGCAAGAGGTCCCGGGCCTGCAGGCGGCGTATCTTCCGCTCTTTCCTCGCCCCGGGGACCCCAGCGGGGGCGAGTTGGAACTGGCCCTCGTCGATAACGGAACCAAAACAGACGGAGAAGAAACTTCTTCAACCCGGTTGGCCCAAACAGCGGAAGCGCGATGGATCGCCCGTTGGATTGTGGACCACTGCGGACCGGAAGGATCGGACCGGCCGTGGACTTTCGGCGACGTGGCCCTCTTGTTCCGTTCGACGTCTCCGCTCACGACTTACATGGAAGCCCTGAAAGCCGCCAAGATTCCGTATTTGGTCGAAAGCGACCGGGCATTTTACGGCACACCGGAAGTCATGGATTTTCTGAATCTCCTGCGTGTATTGGACAATCCGGGGGACCGGGTCTCGTTGGTGGGGCTCCTCCGCTCCCCCTTGATCATGCTGGAAGATCGACACCTTATGGCCCTGGCCGAAGCCGACGCTTTGGACGATCGGCGGGCCCCTCCGCCTTCTCTTCCCGCCGACGTGGTGGAGAGGCTCACGGAATTTTATGGGATGTTGGAACGGCTCAGAATTTCCGCTCGAGAAGAGCCCTTGGGCGCCCTCGCGGCCCGTCTGTTACGCGACACATCGCTTTTGGCGGTTTCGGCGGTGGCCTATCATGGGGAACAAAGCGTCTCCAATCTGTACAAGATGGCCCGATTGGCCGCCGAGGCCGGGATGGCGCGGGGGGAAAGTATCGGGAAATTTGTTCGGCGGGTTGTCCGCGATGTGGGCAAAGGCGTTGAGGAAGGGGAAAGCCCTCTCGGCGAAGAACGAACCGACGCCGTGCGTCTGCTGACCGTTCACAAGGCGAAAGGGCTGGAGTTTAAGGTGGTGATGGTGCCCAATCTGTCGTCGTCTGTACGGACCGGCCAACAACGTCCTCCGGCGCTACGGCAGGACTGGGCCGAAAGCCGTGTGGGGCACCGGCTGATTGAACGAAAATGGGCCGATCTCGGCATGGGGTTGATGGAAATCGATGAACGTCGGCGGGAAAAGGAAGAAGCGGTCCGGATATTTTATGTGGCCGCCACGCGCGCGCGGGATCATGTGATTTTTGTGGGGAACGAAAAGGCCGCCCGGGGATCCTTTATGGAAATGTTAAAGCAGGCCGCGCGGGTGACGGACGGCGCGTGGGAACTGGCCGATGGACTGCGCCTGCCGGTCACGGTCGTGCCGCGAGATGTTGGCGCCCCACCCCTTTGGATCGGTAAAAAGAGGCCCAGTCATACTCTTCTGACCCCGACGCTCATCCGAACGTGGCAAAAGCGGATCGAGGCGGGCGCGGAAAGCCAAAACCTTCCGCTCTTCCGGAGCCCATCCGCCAAAGGTCATGAGCCTGAGAAACTCCTGTGGCAAAACGAATATGTCGGCCCGTCCCGGGAAGACGCGGCGATCGTGGGACGGTTGTGCCATGGCGTTTTGGAGACCTGGCGCTGGGGAGAATCCACAGAAGTGTCCGCCGCCGTGGCCCAGACAGCCGCCCGGCTCGCGTTGGACGGTGGGAACCGGCTCCAAGAGTCAGCGGTGTCTGTCCTTTCAAATTTCTTTAAATCGCCGGGGGGCCAGTCGTTGGGGAAAGAGACAATGTTGGCCCGGGAAACGCCGTTTCTTTTTGCCGAAAAGGGAACTGTGGTGCGGGGCGTCATTGATCTTCTCTACAGACGGGATGGGAAATTATGGGTGGCCGACTACAAAACCGACCGTTTAAATCCCGGGGAAGCTCTTGTTCGTGCCCAGCGGTATGGGGACCAGGGGCGGGATTACCGAGAGGCGATTGAAAAGTCGTTGGGTGAACCCTGCGGTTTTGAAATCATTTTCTTGCGCACAGGGGAGCGAGTCGTTTTGACCGAATAAGTCGGCCTTGACAGGAGGGGTTCCTGGGGATAAATAGCTAGAAAGGAAACCTGACCCCATGAAAACCAAGGCTTACGGAACCCACGCCATCGCGCGCATTTGCCATGTGACCCCGCCCACGGTGGGCCGATGGATAGAAGAAGGCCTGATGCCGTCTTTCAGCACAGGCGGCGGCCACCGCCGAGTATGGGACGAAGATGTTTTGGTTTTCTTGAAAAATCACAACATTCCTGTTCCTCCCGAATTGAACGGCGAATCAGGCCCGCTACGCATCTTGGTGGTGGACGACGAAGAGCGCCTGCGAAAGTTGGTGATTCGCTCGCTCCGCCGGGGATTGCCCCAGGGGGAATTTCATGAAGCGGCCGATGGGTTCGAGGCGGGCAAGAAAATTTCTGAGTTGGTGCCCGCCTTGGTGGTTTTGGATCTTCGACTGCCCGGAATAGACGGAACGAAAGTGTGTGAGGCGGTTCGGGCGGACGAAAAATTAAAAGACATTGCCATCCTCGCCATCTCGGGGTACGACCAGGAAACAGTGGGCCCCGAAGCCTTGGCCGCCGGCGCCGACGTCTTCATTCCCAAACCGTTCCGCCCCGACCAAATCCTCTCGGAAGTCAAAAAACTTCTCCCGCGCGCATTCGTATGATTTTCTTGTCGTTGCCCGATTTAACGGGCGATTTGGGTATGCCCCAGGAATGGGGCAACGACAGTAAACCCGAGATTATTTTTTAGCCAATCGCCAGTCTTCCTGTCTCGCCTGTTCGGATACGAATGACCTGACCCAAATCCAGTACAAAGATTTTCCCATCTCCCACGGCTCCCGTTCGAGCGGCGCTTTGGATGGCTTCAACGGTGGCCTGAACATATTCTTCGTTGACGGCCACTTCCACTTTCACCTTCTTTAACAGACTGCCGCCTTCCTTATGACTTCGGTACACTTCGGAAATGCCTTTCTGTCGGCCACGTCCCATGACGTTCGAAACAGTGACGAGATGGATTTCTTTTTTTTCTAAGACGTCCAACACGTCGTCCAGCCGATCCGGTTGAATAATGGCAACAATGTATTTCATGGAAAGATCTCCTTATTGCGCAAAGTGTGACGAACCACCCTGTTTCTCTAGGGCGCCGAAAAAAATGCTGAAGCTTTCGATCGACAACACCATGATTAAGCCGGCGAATGCCGGCGGTTAGTCGATGATTGTGTAGGCCGCTTCGCGATGTTGGGTGAGGTCGAGCCCGATGCGTTCGTCCTGTTCGGAAACCCGTAGGCCCACCAAGACATCCACCAGTTTAAGGAGGACAATACTGAGAACAAAGGAGTAGATCCCTGTCACCAGCACCGCCTTGGTTTGAATCCACACCAGGCCAGGGTTTCCATAGAAGAGGCCGTCCGCTCCCGCCGGGTTCACCGCTTTTGTGGCCCAGAATCCCGTGGCGATGGCGCCCCAAATGCCGCCCACGCCATGGACGCCGAAGGCATCGAGGGAATCGTCGTAGCCCAATTTCACTTTCACATACATCACCGAGATGAAACAAATGAGCGCCACCGTAATCCCGATGGCCATGGCGCCGAGCGGCGTCACATAGCCAGCGGCGGGCGTAATGGCCACGAGGCCGGCCACAGCCCCGGTGATCGTGCCCAACATGGTGGCGTGACGATTGACCATCATGTCCAACCCGGCCCACACCAGTCCGGCGGTCGCGGCCGCAATGTGGGTGGAAACGAAGGCCGTGGTGGCAAGGCCCCCGGCGCCAAGGGCGCTCCCGCCGTTAAACCCGAACCAGCCGAACCATAACATCCCGGCGCCTAACACGGCGAAAGGAAGATTGTGCGGCGGCGACAGGCGGGTGGGAAAGCCGCGCCGTTTTCCGAGGACAAGCGCCGCGGCCAGGGCGGCCACCCCGGCGTTCACGTGAACCACCGCGCCGCCCGCGAAATCGAGGGCTCCCGTCAATTTCAAAAATCCGCCGCCCCACCCAATGGGCCACGGGGGCATAAACAATCGTGCTCCAGAGAAGGGAAAAAAGAATGTAGGCGGAGAATTTCATGCGTTCGGCAAACGCGCCCAAGATCAGTCCGGGCGTAATGATGGCGAACATGCATTGGTAGATCATGAAGGCTTGGTGGGGAATGGTCGGGGCATAGTCGAGATTGGGCGTCAGTCCGACACCGTTTAAGCCCAGCCATTGCAACCCGCCCACAAGGCCTCGGATCGTGGGGCCGAAGGCGAGACTGTAACCGATCAGCACCCACTGCACGGTGATGAGGCCCATGACGGCAAAACATTGCATGAGCACCGACAGCATATTTTTCCGTCGCACAAGCCCGCCGTAGAAGAAGGCGAGGGCCGGTGTCATCATAAGGACCAACGCGGCGGAGACCAAAACCCAGGCCGTATCGCCCGAATTAACGGCGGGCGTGGCCACTTCTCCCACTGGTTCAGCCCATAGCGCGGGGGTCCAGAGAACGGCAAAAATACCAATAATCCAATACCGAATTCGGTTCATGTCAGCGGTGACCTCCAGAAATGGTTCAGCGATGGGGGGAATAAAAAAACGCCTCGCGTCGCGGCAGATCCCGCGCGGCGAGACGTCTATGTCTCCCAGCCCAACCGCTCTCGTGTCCCATAGGACCGGAACGTCGTTGTTGTCTTCTGCGGCACAACGCTGTGTCGCGAAGGGATTTTACACTGCCCCGGTGCTCCCTGTCAATGAAAAGGGCGAAGGGAAGAGACGGGGAGGTCGGAAATAGTACAATCGCTCGGAGGCTTTACGTGGTGGAATTTTTTTAGGGGGAAATGTGAAAACATCTTTTCTCGACATCTTGGTGAATGCTGTAACTTTTTGTGGGCTGGCTCTGGTCAGTTTTTTGGCGATTTATTTAGGACTCCGCCCTCTGACCCTTCGGTTCTTCGGCGATTACCATGTTTTGGTCGATGGGCTGGCGGGCGTGACTTTCTATGGCTTAACGTCTGCGGGCCTTTTGCGATTGGTCCTATTGATTTGGCCATTGAGGGCGGGAGACTATTTACCCGATCAACTTTATTCTGTTTATTGGCGTTGGCTTACGGTGACGTATCATTTCGGTCTTAAAGCGCTTAGCCCGGTGACGACGTCCATTCATCTTCCCATAATTCTAAAACTGTTTGGGGTAAAAATGGGCTCGGGTGTTGTGGTGGGTGGACGGATTGATACCCCCTGTTTGGTGACGGTGGGGAAAGGCACGGTTTTAGGGAATAATTCGGTTGTTTCCGGCGACGTCCTTTCAAGCGGCAAAATAACACTGGGGCCTGTTCAGATCGGGAATGGCGTCACGATAGGCGCCAATTCTGTCCTATTTCCAAATGTTGAGATCGGTCACGGGGTTGTCCTTCAGGTGGGGACGGTGGTGCTTCCAGGAACTCGAATTCCGCCCGGTGAAAATTGGCGGGGGAATCCCGCCCGAAAATGGACAGGGGAATCCTCCTTTCCGGGGGACGTTCGTTGAAATCTTCTTTTTTGATTCACCATTTGATTGGACTCTCCGCTTTTAAAAAACCCACGAATCCGGCGCTGACGGCGGAAGGAAAATCCATGACGTACAACGATATGGGTCGCCGCGTCGCGGCGTTTGCCCGAGGGAGCATAAAGCTTGGCCTCGGCCGCCAAGAACGCGTCGGAATTTATCTCGAGAAACGGCCTGAAACGGTCATTTCTTTTTTTGGTGCCGCGGCGGCAGGGCTGACGTTTGTTCCCATCAACCCGCTCTTGAAACCCGATCAGGTGGGCCACATTCTGCGGGACTGTTCGGTTCGGATGTTAATCACTTCTGCGGAACGGCAGGCTCTTCTGTCCAACGCTTTACAGGGATGTCCGGACCTCCGCCACACCGTGCTGGTGGGGGAGCCGTCCCCTCTCTTCCCGGCCGCGCTCACCTGGGCGGGCCTCATGGAAGGTTCTTCCGTTGGCGAAGCCGACCTCTTCGACGAAACCTTGCTCGGTCACAGGGTGATCGACACGGATATGGCGGCGATTTTTTATACGTCCGGAAGCACCGGAAAACCGAAAGGCGTGGTTCTTTCCCATCGTAATATGGTGGCCGGGGCCAAAAGCGTGGCGGCATATCTGGGCAACCATTCCGGTGACACTCTTTTGGCGGCTCTTCCCCTGTCGTTCGACGCGGGTTTTAGCCAGTTGACCACCGGGTTTCACTCTGGGGCCCGGGTGGTCCTCCTCAACTATCTCCTGCCCCGGGACGTCTTGAACGCCGTCGTTTCTCCACAAGGTCACTGGGCTGACGGCGGTTCCTCCCTGTGGATTCAGTTGTCTTCCTTGCCCTGGCCGTCGTCGGTCACCGAACATTTGCGGTATTTTGCCAACACGGGGGGACGGATGCCCCTGGAAACGCTCAAAACATTGAGGGCTCATTTCCCTCGGACAACACCGTTCTTGATGTATGGTTTAACCGAGGCATTTCGCTCAACCTTCTTGCCACCGGAAGAAGTGGACCGTCGTCCCGATTCTATAGGACGAGCCATTCCCAACGCCGAGATCTGGGTTTTGCGTGAAGACGGCACCCCGTGCGGTCCCAACGAGCCTGGGGAACTGGTTCACCGGGGCGCCTTGGTGGCCATGGGGTATTGGAACGATCCGGAGAAAACGGCGGAAAGGTTTCGCCCTTTGCCGCCCGGCGCCGGACGCGAGGCGGGCCTTCCTCTATCGGAAATTGCCGTTTTTTCCGGCGATACCGTACGCCGTGACGAGGAGGGGTTCCTTTACTTCGTGGGTCGACGCGACGAGATGATTAAAACCTCGGGATACCGTGTGAGTCCCACCGAGATCGAAGAAGTTCTGTATGACACTCAGGCGGTGGGGGAAGCGGCGGTGTTTGGCGTGGCTCACCCGACGTTAGGTCAGGCGGCGGTGGCGGTGGTGAAACGTCGTCCCGAGAGCTCCATGTCCGAGGCAGGAATGATGGATTTTTGCAGGGAACGACTGCCGGCGTTTATGGTCCCCGCCCAAATTCATTTTCGTGATGCGTCTCTGCCGCGCAACCCCAACGGCAAGATCGATCGAAAATCCCTCTCTCTGGAATTTTCGGACCTGTTTCAAAAACCAGGCCCATGACACGTCTTGGCGAGACGCCTCCGCTTCATCCGGCCTTTTCTTTGTTTCCCGTGGTTAACGGGACCCTTTCCGTTGGAGGGATGTCTTTGTCGGCCCTCTCCGATCGAGCGGGAGGAACCCCGTTTTATGTGTATGACCGGGCGAAGATGACAGAAAGAGTTAAACTCCTCCGTCGTCATTTTCCTTCCGAGATCAAGCTTCATTATGCCGTGAAAGCCAACCCCATGCCCGACGTGGTGGCGCATCTGGCCAAGTGGGTTGACGGGGCGGATGTGGCATCGGGGGGGGAATTGACAGTGGCCAAAAACGCGGGGTTTTCCGCCGCTGAGACCAGTTTTGCAGGGCCGGGCAAGCGACCGGAAGAGTTGGCTCAGGCCGTTGAGTGGGGCGCGTTGGTCAATGTGGAGTCGGTCCGGGAAGTTGACATTTTAACCCGGTTGGCCGAGGAGCTGGGACGTTCCCCCCGCGTGGCGGTGAGGGTCAATCCGGATTTTGGGCTCAAACATTCCGGCGTGAAGATGGGGGGCGGCCCCCAACCGTTCGGAGTGGATGTTGAGCAGGTTCCCCTTTTGCTGGCGGAGATTGGGCGTCGCCGGTTGACCTTTGAGGGGTTCCACATTTTTTCAGGGTCACAAAATTTACAGAGCGCGGCCATCGTTGAATCTCAAAATCTTACCTTGGAACTGGCCATTCGTTTATCGGCGTGGGCTCCCGGTCCGGTGCGGGTTCTTAATATCGGCGGGGGGTTTGGGATTCCTTACTTTCCAGGGGACCAGCCGTTGGATCTCGCTCCTATTGGCGAAAACCTGCGTCGTTGGATGACCCCCTTGCGCGCGGCTCTGCCTGAGGCTCAAATCACAGGGGAGATGGGCCGTTACCTGGTGGGGGAGGCGGGTGTCTACGTGTGTCGAATTCTCGATCGAAAAGTGTCCCGCGGGAAAACTTTTTTGGTGGTGGATGGCGGGATGCACCATCATTTGGCCGCCTCGGGTCATTTTGGGCAGGTGATTCGAAAGAATTTTCCCGTGGCCATTGGAAATCGGATGGGAGAGCCGGCCACAGAAACGGTGTCAATCGTGGGTCCCCTTTGCACTCCCATGGACCTGCTGGCTGATTGTATCGATCTTCCCCTGGCCCAGGTGGGGGACTTTGTGGTTGTTTTTCAATCCGGGGCCTATGGTTTTACCGCCAGTCCCCATCGTTTTTTAAGCCACCCGCCCCCTTCTGAAATACTGGTTTAGAGGTTGGCCTTGCTCCCCACAATAATGTCCGTTCTAAAAAACGGTGATGGATTTTTTGGTTTTGGTGTCCGTTGATCGCCCCGAGGCGAATCTTGTATTTGCCCGATTTATCGGGCGATTGTCCGTTCTATGTTCTTGTCCTGGGAAAAGATGGTCCCATAAATGGGGCAACGATAAAATGCATGCTCAGTCGGGTACAACGGGCGGCTAAAGAGACAAAAAAAAGAGGTTACTTTTCGATGTTCCTGAGGATCATGGCGCCGCCCATTCCTCCCGAGGCACAGGCGCTGGCCAGGCCCCATCGGTATGAGGGGGAGCCGCGGAGGGAATAACCCAAGTTCAACAGAATGCGAACTCCCGTGGCCGCGATGGGATGTCCCAAGGCTAAGCTTCCTCCTTCTGGGTTGACGCGCCCTTCTTCGAAGCGGGCCGCCCACGCGTGGTCGTATGTCTGTTTGGCAAACTGAAATAAGGCCAACGCACTGGCGGCGAAAGGTTCATGGAGTTCAATAATATCCAGTTGGTTGAAACCAATCCCGACGCGCTTTAAGACTTCGTTTGTTGCGACGGCCGGCGCTAACCCCATTCTCTCTGGTTCAATTCCACGAAAGGCCCACCCGGCCACTTCCGCCAGGACGTCCAACTGACATGCTTTGGCTTTTTCCGCCGTTGTCACAATCAACCCCGCTGCGCCATCCGAGCGGCCGCAGGAGTTGAGAAGCGAAACGGTACCGCGACTCCCCTCCGGCAGGAGCGCCCCGCTTAGGTGAGCCCCGTTGTCGCGATAGAAATCTCGAAGGGAATAAAAGGCTGTTATCAAAAAGCGCGGGTGCTTTTTCCATCAGTCTGGGTTTTTCAAGAATGACCGAACGTTGAACGGGGGTTTCGTCATGGTCTAAAAGCAGCTCTCCGTTTTGAGTGAGAGGGAAAATGTGCGAGGCGTAGAACCCTCTTTCAAACAAATAAGCTCGACCTTGCACTTTCTATGTTGCATAAACGTCCTGGGCCTTTCGGCCAATTGTTTAAGTCATTGCGCCAGCAATTCCGCTGTCGCGCCCATGTTGATGTGGGCCACAGGGTCGGTGAGCCCCTCTTCCAGCATGTCCACCAGGGTCACATCGGCCGACTGAAGAATTTCTGCCCAATGGGTTTTCACCGTTTCCAAGGAACGAAGGATCGCGTTGGAACGAGTCCCCCGAATGGCGAAGGGGACACGGGACATGCTCTCGGCGCCGCCGACCAAAAAGAGTTCGCCGTCCCCGGCCATAATCCGACCCACCGCGGCGCACGTTGGCGAAGCGTGAGCGCGGGGGTGACGACAGGAAGGCCCAATCAGGCGCGGTCACCCGGGCAATATTTAAAGCGTGGGAATCTTCGCCCACCCAACCGACCATCACGCCGTCCACCTGGTCGGGGGCGAGCCGCGCCCGTTTCATGATTTCCTGGAAGACCGCGAGCATCATGTCTTCGGCCGCAACGTCCGCCAATCGTTTGCCCATCGCCCCA
>JADKCG010000017.1 GCA_016714745.1 Elusimicrobiota bacterium
CCACCAACTTCGTAAAACCGGGGCACGCCAATAAATACGGTGGGATGAACCTCCCGGGCGCGGTTGATGACCTGGCGAGGATCGTCCACAAAATGAATCACCGCCCCTACCCCCAACGCCACCCAGTTGGATATCCGTTGGGAATTGATGGGCCAAAGGAAGCCAACTGAGCGTGTGATCGCCTGGGGAAAGTTCTGGGAAAACCCCCCCAATGGCTTGAACGGCGGTTAGAATTTGGCGGTGTGTAAACCGGATCGCTTTGGGTTCGCCCGTGCTACCGGAAGTGTAAACGAGGGCGGCCAATTCGTCAGGATTTGCCAATAATTTGGATTTGTAGGGGTTGGTTAAGGTGCGCGTCATATTGTCCCACGAGTCGCACGTTAGACCCTGGCCCGAAATTGGGACCTCATCAAGAGAAACGACAAAGGAAACACCCGCCAGGGTGCCTGGGGAGAAATCGATCCAAGAACGAGCGATTTTCCACAACCAAACCGCGAACGCCCGAATGGAAAATTCGCGCGGACAGTTCTTCCGGACGGGCGTGGGGTTCCAACCCCACAACGTAACCGCCCTGGTGCAACACCGCCAGTTCCGCCTCCATCCACTCCGGCCGAGATCCCGCGATGATGGCGACGCCGTCGCCGGGTTCAAGACCCAACCGACGAAACCCGGCCGCGGCGGCCAAAACGCGTTTACGCGCCTCGCTCAATGTCGAACCCACCCACCGCCCATCCTTGCCACGGAATTTATGAATTAGCCCCTTCGGTTCAGCCATAGCCCGGGCCAAAAACAAATCGACGACGGTGTGGGTTTGTGACAGGGTTGTTCGCATTGGACTCTCGTTCTCGCTCCGCTGTTCCCGAGAGAGAGACTGGGACGGACAGATCATATACCCGAGACATAGTTTAAGCCATCGAAACAGATGTCCGACCAGCGGCAGTTTTTCGTAAACCTGCTCCGAGACATCCCAAAAATCCTCATGTCGAAGAATCCTTCCATCGGCCCCTAACTCAAGGAGAAAGGATCCTTGTACCTCCCCTTTCGACCATCGCCGTTCGTACCAAAACGTCCAATAAAGGGCCACCCGGGACCCCTCCGCGATATGGTTGGTGATTCGGAACCCCGCCTTTTGATAATGGCTGAACAAGGTTGAAAAATGGGTCCTTAAATCGGACAGCCCCTGTATTTCCCGGAAAGGATCGCGGAAAAAACAGTCGGGGCTATAAATAGTTCCAATGGTCAAAAGGGACTCGGGCGTGAGGGATTCATACCAATCCACAATTCTTTGGACATCATTCGGCAGAGAGCCCGTTCGATCGGCCAAACGCCTTTGAGTTTTCACGGTCGTGTTCATGGAATCCTCCTGGAACATAGTGTTCGGCGACACTTCCAGTATAACGCCACGACCTAAAAAGGACCTAACGGGCATGTTAAATCGGTATAAGATGGATTATTGCCTTGACAATGTTTGTTACCCGGGTATACTTACTTAGGGGGAATAATGCTCAAGTTTAAACGTTTTAACTTCTCTTTGGAGTTCTATTTTTTATTACTGAACCCTCTTCTGGCTCTCTCTGCCCATGCCACCATGGGGGTTGGGGTTGAAACGGCGGACGTCAACATGTATTCCTCGACTTGGTTGGGTCCCACCTACCCATCAAGGACTGAAACGCTCGAAGCCGGAGGGGATTTTGACGGTGATGGATTTGACGACATAGTGGTCTTTTTTGGGACGGAGATTCGCATTTATTTCGGGGGAAATCTTCCAAAAAGTCCAGATTTGTCTGACCGGTCCATGGCGCGTGTATTGCCGCTTGTTTCCCCAGGAACGTATACCGGGCCTCCCCCCAACATAAAATTTGATGACTTGGACGGTGATGGTAAAGACGACTTGTTGGTGGTGTTTGGGACGACCCAGATCGCCCGTGTCTACTACGGCCAGGACCAATCCAGCCTCGCCCAGAACGACCCTCTCACTTCCGCGGACCTCACACTTGTATCGACAGATTCTACGAACTGGAGGCTCCGTCTGGCCGTGGGGGACGCCGACGGCGACGCTTTCCCCGATCTGTTAATTGGAGAACCAGACAAAAGGTCGGAAGCAGGACAAGTTTCTCTTCTTCGGGGAACGCCGCAACGAAAAACAGGAACAATGAATCTGAATGAGGACCCCGATCTCATTCGATTTTATGGAGAACCCCCCTATTCCCATCTCGGGGCCGGAGTCGGTTTTGGACGTCAGGGCCCGAACGGTCCCTTCCTTCACCTTAGCGCTCCTGGATGGGGGCCTGTGGGAGCGCGGGAAATAGGAAAGGTGTACATCTTCAATACTCGTTCTTCTTTCGATCCGGTGTACATCGCCTCCCAAAGCGCCAACACCCAGATCATTGGGTACGCTCCCTACGTTGGTTTTGTCGCACGAAAAGCGGGAGATATCGATGGGGATGGCCGAGATGAACTCCTGTGTTTAGACGGAGGGACTTCTAACGATAAGCGGGCCTACGCGATTGTCAACGGCGCCCATTGGACCGCGGGCTCCCCCGTGATTTACACCAGTTCTTCCTATGCGTCAGACCTAAGCTTCGTTTCCATCCTGGAAACGATGGACGACCCTTCCGGGGACTTTGACGGCGACCATCGCATGGATTTCATGGGGTACTCGAGTTTTTATTCCCATCTTTATCTGGGACGCGATTTCCCTTCGTTTCCTTTGAGCGTGAGTCAAGAGCCCTCCATTGTCATGACCCCTTTTGGAGGATCCCTCACAACCTCTTTTGGCGACATCAATGGAGACGGACGTCACGATGTGGTCATACTGGAGATCCCCTCTGTTCCGACCCAATCGTTCAACGGCGCCTTGAGGGTCATCTATGGCTTTCCAGGGCTGAACCACCCGTCTGTTCATGTGCAGGAAAGAACCCCCACTTCGCCCCGTGTCACCCTTTCCCTCAGCGCGGAAGGGAATCCAACGGAGGTGCGTCTTTCCGAGGATATTGAGGACGCCTACCGCGACAAGTGGGTCCCTTTCGCGCCGACCTTGCGTGCCTCAATGACCCCGGAACCGGGCCCCAAAACGATCCGGGCCACTTTCCGCAACGCCTCCGGTCGGGAAAGTGAAACCGTTGAGGACACCGTGACTCTCTCTGTCGATCAGGCGGGTCTCCAAACCCTCTCGAACATCCTTCGGTTGGGCTCGGGCCAACCCGTTCGATTTGAATGTTCCGTAACCGAAACCGCTCACCTTCAAGCGAGCGTTTATACCCCGGAGGGGGAACGGGTGGTGGATCTGCTGGACGAACAACGGGGACCGGGCGTTTGGCCCGTCGAATGGAATGGGACCAACGCGGCGGGGCGCACCGTGGCCCCCGGCGTTTACATTCTGGCTCTCACCGTGAACGGTCGCACAGACCGTTTGAGGATCGTGGTTCGTGGGTAGAATTCACCTGAGGATTCTCCTGGCCTCTTTTTTTTTGTTGGGCGCGAGGGTGTGGGGGGGATTCTTTTCGGATGAGACGCGGGCCACCCGGGGCCCCGCGGTTTTGAAGCTGGAAGCCGGTGTTCGGGCCTTGGGCATGGCCGGCGCTTATGTGCCCGTTGCGGATGACGTGAGCGCCGTTCATTGGAATCCAGCGGGGCTCAACCAATTGCCCCAATCGGAGATTCAATTGATGCAGGGACGTTTTTTCGAGCAATCCCAACAGTTCGTCGGGTTCGCCCGTCCTGTCTGGCGAGCCGGCGAACGGGAAACCTGGGGGGGCGGGGTGAGCCTTCTTTCCATGGATCGCTTTGATGTGTTGGAGGACGGCCAAGCTCAAGGATCGGCCCGGCCTCAACAACTGGCGGCCAGTCTGTCTTACAGCCGTCCCCTGGGTCCTAATCTTTGGGGAGTCACCGGAAAATATGTTCATGTTTCCACGTTTGAGCAAGTGGGGCAAACGGGGGTCCTGGACCTGGGTGTGCAGGGAAGAGCGTTCAACCATTGGCGCTGGGGGGTGGCGTTGTCCAACCTGGGGCCGGCGATGAACCTGGGGACGGAAAAAGTTCACCCACCAACGGCGGTGCGCGGCGGTGGAGAGCGAACCTGGCAATGGAAAGGAGGCCAGGCGGTGATGGCTGTGGCACAGATCGACTTTTCAACAGACGATACCCCCCTCGGACGGTTCGGGGCTGAATACACCCGCGCGTTGGGCGCCCTCTGGAGCGCCGCTCTTCGGTCGGGGCTGAGAACACACGGGTCCAACCGCCTGTCCATCGGCGCCGGTTTGACCCGTGGGAATCTGGATTTAAATTACGCGCTGACGCCCAATGACGATCTGGGACCCGCCCACCGGATCGACTTGACCTGCCGTTTTGGAAAGCCTTTGCCCCAAGAGGTTCGAAGAACGGAGCTGATTCGAAAGGCCGAATGGTTGATGGCGGAAGACGACATGGGGATGGCCCGGCCCGTGGTGGAAGAATTAAAATCTCTTTCACCGACAAACAGTGACGTGCGACATCTTCTGAATCAATTTGAACAGCGCTTTGTGGAATCTCTTCACCCGGAGACCCTGTTCCGACACGGACAGGATTTGTATGCGACCAACTCGTACGACCAGGCCGCAGAACTTTTCCGCAAACTCCTCCTGGTCGACCCCGCCTACCCCGACGCTCAAAAGTGGCTTTCGAAAGCGGAAGCCCAATCTTTGAAAGTAAAAACCGCCGCTCTTCAACAGGAAATTGACAAGAAGAGAGAACGGTTACGAGAGGAGCTAATCCGTCAGGCCAAAAGCTTGGAAGGCAAGGGCGATTGGCTGGCGGCTATGGAAAAGTGGAAACGCCTTCAATCCATGGGCGAGTCCCCGGCTCTGGTCCAAAAACAGCTGGATCACTGCCGCCATAAACTGTGCGATTTGGCCGATGCGGCCTGGTCGGCGGGAGAACAAGAAAAGGCCCTAGACTATTTAAAATTGGCCCAAACCGCAGGCCCCTTTCCAAGGGCGGCCGCGCGAACGACCGAATTTGAAACCCAAAGAAGAACACGAAACACGCAAGAGGCGAAATTGTTTTACAGCCGGGGCGTGGAAGCGTACAATGCCGGTGAGATGGAAAAGGCCCTCCCACTTTTCGAGAAAGCGCTGTCTTTGGACCCTAACAATAAAACCGTCCGTCAAGCGTTAAATCACCTGCGGGAAGAACTTCGGATCCCGGCACCACGCCCATGACCCTGCAAGTCCGGTTCGGTCTCTGGGTGGGAGGGGTGGTTGTCTTGGCGGTGGCGGGGCATTTGGTGGGGTTGTTGACAGGGGACGTTCGCCACTTGACCCGACAAGCCGAACAGGCCCATTGGACCGCGGCCCAGCATCTGGCCCATGCGTGCGCGGAAGCCGGGCTTAACCATGACGAGCTAACGGTGTTTAATTTTTTCAAAGAATTGCGACGATCCACTGATTTTGTCGAAGCCGCCTGTCTCGATTCAACAGGCCGGGTCTTTTTGCACAGCGACCGACTATCAGGAGCACCGGGCCCGACGCTCCCATTTCCAAATAACCAAATAAAGAAAATTCTGACCTCAAAGGGGCGAACGGCCTGGTCCTACTCTGTTCCGGCGGAACGGCGCGGAAGGCGGGTGGCCGCGGGGCAGATTGTTTATGACTCGTTCGAGACAACCCGAACCGTTCGCCTTCTGCTGATGCAAATCGTTCGTCGATCGTTGGGGATCACGGCGATCACCCTCCTCTTCTCCGTTGGGATCGCGTGGGTGGCGACCCGAAAACTCACCCGCCCCATTATGGAATTGGTGCGGGGGGCGAGACGACTGGCCATGGGGGATTGGTCTATCCGTGTTCGAGAACAGGCACCCGGTGAACTGGGCGAGTTGGCCGCTGAATTTAATACGATGTCCCATCGGTTGGGAGAACTGGACCAACTCAAAGACCAATTGATGCATACTATTTCCCATGATCTTCGCAACCCTCTGGGGGCCATGACCACGTTGACAAAAATTTTAAAAACCGACGCTCTCCCCCCGTCGTCTTTTCCAGTGGTTGAGGCCCTGGAAGCGTCCATTGTGCGACTGGAAGGGTTCGTCTCCAATATTTTGGATAGCGCCCGCCTTAAAGACGGGCCCCTGTCCTTTAACCGAACGTCCGTTGATTTGACGAAAATCTTCGCCGAAATGGACCGGCTCCATCGCCCCATGGCGGAACAGTCAAATAAAACGTTGCGGTTTAGTGTGCCCTCCTGCCCCCCAACAGGGCTCGGGGACGAAGAAAAGATATTTCGAATTCTTTTGAATCTCCTGACCAACGCTTTCAAGTTTACCCGGGAAGGAGACCTCATCGAAGTGTCCCTCCGGTCGGCGTCGCCAGACACGGTGGAGATCCAGGTATCGGACACCGGGTGGGGAATGGGGCCAGACCAAATCGACCACCTCTTTGAACCGTTCCGCGCGGCTCAGAGAACACCGGCACAGGCGCGCTCTCGCCAGGGGTCGGGGCTGGGGCTGAGCATCGTGAAGGCTCTTGTGGAAGGACAAGGCGGCACGGTGCGTGTTGAATCCGCGTTGGGGAAAGGAACCCGATTTTCGATTTTACTCCCTTCGGCGGTCGGTGGGTTATGAAGGCCCGTTTGTTGCTCGTGGAGGACAACCTTGACATGCGCCGGACCGCGCGCATTTTGCTGGACCGCGCGGGCTATCTGGTCACGGAAGCCGGATCGGCCGAAGAGGCCCTGGCGGCGATCGAACGGTCTCTTCCCGACCTGGTGGTCTCCGACATCCAATTGCCTGGAATTTCAGGGATCAAATTTTGTTCCATTCTTCGGGAACAACCTCGCACCGCGGGGCTTCCCATTCTCCTTTTGACCGTCCTCAGCCGTGCCCCGGAAAAAGTTCAGGGACTGGAAACCGGCGCGGACGATTACCTTACCAAACCCTACGACCCCCGGGAGTTCTTGGCCCGTATTCAGGCGCTCCTGCGGCGGGTCCAGAGAGCCTCCTCGCCCGTCGACGTTCTGGAAAGGGGGGGAGTTCGGATCGATCTGGCGGGACGTGAGGTGACGGCGGACGGCCGGCCTATTTCCCTTCGCAAAAAGGAATATGAACTGTTGGTATATTTGATCCGTCACGGGGGGAAGATCCTCTCACGCGAACGAATCAATCAAGCGCTCTGGGGAGACGAAGTGATTGTGGGAGAAAACGCCCTCACCGTCCATATCCGAGAGTTGCGAAAGGCCCTGGGCCCCCGGGGAGAACAGATTAAAACCCTCGTCGGAGAAGGCTACCGGTTCGACGACCTCGACTGACCCTTTCTGTAAACCCCGATCTGAAACTGTACTGATTTCCTCGGCCGAGGAGTTTACCCCTTGTCCATGCGGAAGTTGATGAGCGGGTATGCCGGCTACTTCAATCGAGAACATAAACGGGAAGGGGAGATTGATGCGAGCGGTGTGCGGCAAGGTGGCGGGGGAAGCGGAGAGGAACTGGCGCGGGACGTTGGGAAGAAACGGGTGAGCGTCCGGGGAATAAATGCATTTCATTCATCATTCCCGGCAAGGTTAACTGAATTACTTTGGAAATGCCAAAATTTACAAATAATTTACAACTTGTTAATGAGATCTTCTTGGGTCCCGTGTTACAATCCGGATAATCCCCGCCCTACGGGCTTGAACCCGATCTTTGAAGTTTTCTTTGAACTGAACTATTGAAAAAACGGGTAATTTTGAACCATATGAACATTAATGAAATTCAGGGATATTTTTGGCAACAATGTCGCTTCATGCCTTGGTATAGACTCGAAAATCAGTGTAATTAATACGGAGGAATTTATGAGAAAAATAAGTGGATGGGGTATTCTGGCGGGTTTGTTGGGTATTTTCGGTAGTTGGGGGGAGGTGAGCGGCGCGGAACTTATAAAAAAGGGGTGGGGGCCGGACGACTATGTAACAAGGGTTGCCCAAGATGGCGATACAACTTATTTTGCGGGGAATTTCCAGAATTATGGACCCATCACTGGCGCAGGAGTACCAATTAGTAAAGGGACAGGCATGGCTCTGGGTTCGTTTCCCAAGGTGGATGGTTCCGTATACTCTGTCATATCGGATGGGGTCGGGGTTGGCACATCGGAGGATATTTCACCAAAGTTGGCGGGGTGCTGAGGAACAATATAGCCCATATTTTATCGAACTATGAGGTGGACCCCGACTGGAACCCCAATGCACAAGGTGGTTTTTGGGGTAGTGTTTCGTCTCTCGCGGTGTCCAATGGAGTGGTCTATGTTGGGGGAGATTTCTCCGCGATTGGAGGTCAGTCGCGTAATAACATTGCGGCGTTGGACGCTAACGGGAAAGCGACGCCCTGGACCCCCAACGCCGACTACTGGGTGTATACCCTCGCGGTGTCCGGGGGAGTGGTCTACGCGGGGGGGAATTTTACCACGATTGGAGGTCAGCCGCGTAATAACATTGCGGCGTTGGACACCAACGGCAACGCGACTGCCTGGAACCCCAACGCCAACAGAAGTGTGAATACCCTCGTGGTGTCCAATGGGGTGGTCTACGCGGGGGGGGATTTTACCACGATTGGAGGTCAGCCGCGTAATAAAATTGCGGCGTTGGACGGCAACGGGAACGCGACCGCTTGGAACCCTAACGCAAACTATATCGTGTTGACCCTCGCGGTGTCCAATGGGGTGGTCTACGCGGGGGGGAATTTTACCACGATTGGAGGTCAGTCGCGTTATCGCATTGCGGCGTTGGACGCCAATGGAAACGCAACGGCTTGGTACCCTCGCGGAATTAATGGTGATGTAAGAACTCTCGCTATCTCCGGGGACGTTGTTTATGTGGGAGGAGAGTTCTATGACTATTATTATGGTGATATCGCGCGGAATCATCTTGCGGCATTCGATTCCAACGGTAACCTCACGACCTGGAACCCCAGTGCAGGGGGTGATGTCTGGAGCCTTGCGGTGTTTGGGGATGTGGTCTATGCGGGGGGGGATTTCTCCACGATGGGAGGTGAATCAAGAGATGCGGTTGCTGTGTTGGATGCGAACGGGACCTTAACGCCTTGGCGGACCGTCTTTCCCACAGGTGGTCACCTCTATGCTCTGGCTGTGTCCGGGGGACGCGTCTATGTGGGTGGATATTTCCCAACTGCGGGCGGGGGCACTGCAGACAGGAAAGGCCTTGCGGCTTTCGATGCTTCCGGCTCTTTGACGACCTGGGCCCCCAAACCCGGCGGAGATGTCCTATCCCTTGCAGTTTTTAACGGCGAGCTCTACGTGGGTGGGAAGTTCACCACGATAGCAGGCCAGCCACGGAATCGTATTGCGAAGTTCGATCCCGACGGCAACCTGGAAGACTGGGACCCCAACGCCAACGGGAATGTCACAACCATCGCGGTGTCTGGGGGCGTGGCCTACGTGGGGGGGGAATTCACTACGATAGCAGGCCAGCCGCGGAATCATATTGCCGCGTTCGATGCCAACGGCAACCTGAAAGACTGGGACCCCAACGCCAACGGGGATGTCACAACCATCGCGGTCTCTGGAAACGTGGTCTACGTAGGGGGGGAATTCACCACGATTGGCGGCCAGCCACGGAATTATATGGCGGCGTTGGCCACCGACGGCCAGGCGACATCCTGGGACCCCAACGCGAACAATGTTGTCGATACCCTCGCGGTGTTGGGGGACGTGGTATACGCGGGGGGGGAATTCACCACGATTGGCGGCCAGCCACGGAATTATATGGCGGGGGTGGACGTTTACGGAAAGGCTACGGATTGGGACGCTAAATTAAACGGACCTGTCTCATCTATAGCCGCTGGAAACGGAATTCTTAGCGCGGGGGGGGGATTTACAAAGGTTGGCACGGATGATCAGACCTTTATTGCTCGTTGGTCAATGGTTGATGCCTCAACACAAACGGCAAAAACCACGCAAACGACGCGGGCCTACCCCGTGCCGTTCCGGCCGGGGCATGGGGCGGATAATATGACGTTCGACCAATTCCCGACTGGGGCGACAATCAAAGTTTATACGGTGACCGGGCAGTTGGTGAAAACGCTCACGGCCGGTGAAACCACCACCGTGGTCTGGGACGTAAAAAATGACGGGGGCGAACCGGTGGCCAGCGGGGTGTATTTTGTGATGGTGGAAGGCACCGGGGGTAGCAAGATGTTCAAAATCGTGATTCAGCGGTAACACTCTAAACTTTGGAGGCGCTATGAAACGAATTGTAACGATGGGGTTGGCCCTGTTGGTGTCTGGGTCGATGTGGGCGGGTGGAAACGGAGGATCGGCGGGGGCGTTTTTGACATTGCCGTCGGGCGCACGGTCGGTGTCGATGGGGGAAGGGGGCCTGGCGGACACGGTGGACGCGAACGCGTTGCAGATAAACCCGGCGGCGATGGCGGGGTTGGAGCGCGCGAGCGTGGTGGGGACCCACGGGGCCTACATCGACAGCAGTTTCTTTGACAACGTGTCGTATGTGAACCCAAAAAGTAAAATGGGCGCTTGGGGCGTGGGGTTCCAATATTTCAGCGCGGGGAGCATTGATAAGACCGACAACAGCGGCAACCCGGACGGAAGCCTAGACCCCAAGGACTTGGCTTTGACCGGGGGTTATGCTCGGCCGTTGGGACCTGTGACCGCGGGAGCGGGGTTGAAATACATCAAATCGACCCTGGTGGATACGGCCAGCACCTTCTCGTTGGATCTGGGTGTGCAAAGTAAACCGATGTTGAAGGACCGCCTGACGTTGGGCTTGGTGGGCCAGAACCTGATGGGGTCGTTGAAGTATGACCAGGAAAGCAACGATCTGCCGATGGCGATCAAGGCGGGGGCGGGGTATGAGATCAAAACGAATTGGACCGCGGTAGCGGACATGACGTTCCCCAAAGATTCTGACAGCAGTTACAGTGTGGGAACAGAGTATCGATTGAAGATCCAAAACCCCTGGGGGGTGGCATTGCGGGGAGGATACAACACGCGCACCAGCGACGTGGACGGGTTCACGGGGTTCAGCATGGGATTGGGCGTCGACCACAAAGATTTAACGGTGGACTACGCGTTCTTGCCGTTCGGCGACGTGGGCACCACCCACTGGATCACGCTGGGATATAAAATGGGAGGAAAATAATTCAAGCCGAAAAACGGAATAATAGGTTTTTGACATTTTAGGGCAATTAAAGGGGGAACCGATGAACAGTTTAGGATGGACGAGAAAAGTTTTGTGGGCGATAGGGATGAGTGTTGTGTGGACGGCTGTTGGCCTGGGGGATGTTTCGTCCGATCCATTGGTGGGCCAGTGGGTGCCAAACGGCGATGTTTACGCGATAACGCGCGCAAATGGGAAGGTGTATATTGGCGGAGCATTTACGACGATTGGTCCATTCTCGGGTTCGGGCGTGGTCTTTGATGGAACAGGGGCGCAGGAAAAATCATGGCCCCAGGTGAACGGGGATGTGTTTGCGGTTGTCCCAGATGGTTTTGGAGGGTGGTACATTGGAGGGAATTTTAGTCACGTGGGTGGTGTTGCCCGAGAGAGACTGGCACACATCAAGAGTGACGGAAGTTTGGACAGCAGTTGGAACCCACCGGCCCCGAACGATTCCGTTAACACACTGGTGGTGAGCGGAGGGAAGGTCTACGCGGTGGGAAGCTTTGACTCAATAGGAGGGACGTCGTTCCCTAAATTGGCGCGGTTTAACGAGACGGACGGAAGTTTGGACAGCGGTTGGAACCCGCCGGACCCGGACAATCCAGTTTACACACTGGCGGTGAGCGGAGGGAAGGTCTACGCGGGGGGATACTTTACCTCAATAGGAGGGACGTCGTTCCCCAGATTGGCGCGGTTCAACGAGACGGACGGAAGTTTGGACAGCGGTTGGAACCCGCCGGACCCGAACAGTTACGTTGTGACACTGGCGGTGAATGGAGGGAAGGTCTACGCGGGGGGAAACTTTACCTCAATAGGAGGGACGTCGTTCCCCTATTTGGCGCGGTTCAACGAGACGGACGGAAGTTTGGACAGCGGTTGGAACCCGCCGGACCCGGACAATCCAGTTTACACACTGGCGGTGAGCGGAGGGAAGGTCTACGCGGGGGGATACTTTAGTTCAATAGGAGGGACGTCGTTCCCCTATTTGGCGCGGTTCAACGAGACGGACGGAAGTTTGGACAGCGGTTGGAACCCGCCGGACCCGAACTATTCCGTTAACACCCTGGCGGTGAGCGGAGGCAAGGTCTATGCGGAGGGATGGTTTAGCTTAATCGGAGGGACGTCGTTCGTCAGATTGGCGCGGTTCAACGAGTCGGACGGAAGTTTTGACAGCGGTTGGAACCCGCCGGACCCGGATGGTTCCGTTTACACACTGGCGGTGAGCGGAGGTAGTAAAGGGGACGTTCTCAACTAATCAATTAAATTGACTTCTGGTGTTTGTTTTTTTATCATCTGGCCATGCCTCGACGCGCGCGCCTTTTGATCCCCGGTGGGCTTTTTCATGTGATTGCCCGCGGAAATGAACGCCGCAAGATATTTCTTGATGCCTCTGATTATTCCGAATTCCTTGATCGTCTAGAAATTGGCTTAGAAAAGTCAAAATGCCGATGCCTTGCCTGGGTCTTGATGCCGAATCATTTTCACCTTCTGATTCAGTCGGGTCCCCAGGGATCCGCCGCCCCGCTTATGAGGAGGCTGATGACCGGGTATGTGGGGCATTTTAACCGGCGGTATCGTCGGTCTGGACACCTTTTCCAAAACCGATACAAATCGATTCTTTGCGATCGTGACTCCTACCTAACGGAACTTGTCCGATATATCCATCTGAACCCCATGAGAGCTGGAATTGTTAAGACTTTGGAGGAACTTAAATTATTCCCCTGGTCTGGCCATGGGACCATAATGAACCACAAACCGCGGAAGTGGCAAGTGGTCGATGAGGTCCTTCTTTGTTTTGGATCGAATCATCGAGAATCTCAAAAGCGCTATGAGGCGTTTGTAAGAGAAGGCCTCCATCAGGGCAAGAGAGAGGACTTAATCGGCGGAGGTCTGTTGCGTAGTTTGGGAAGGAAACCAGGGCAGTGGGGAGGCCTGCAGAGGGATGACAAGATAGCGTATGATGATCGGATATTGGGGAGTGGTCACTTTGTGGAGTCTGTATTAAAAGAAGCCGAAAAAGAGTCGTTAGAAAAAACAACTCTTTCAATCCACGAAATCGCGGAAATGGTGGCTGGGGAGATGAACGTTGACCTGAAGGACTTGCTAAGAAAAGGACGTCGGGACCCCGTCAGCAAAGCGAAGGCTGTTTTGATATTCCTGGGGACACGGCTTAAGGGACTGTCCTGCAAGTCTATGGCAGAGATGACTGGGATGAGCATACAGGCGGCTTCAATGGCAAAGGAACGAGGAAGCTTCTTGCTGGAATCAATTCCGGTGCTCAGTAAATTGATTATTTGAGAACGTCCGTGTGCCACGAGAAGTAACAACTGTATTCCTGATGAGGGCAGGCCCCTCGGCGTCGGCTTGCACGAGCAGACGTCAAACCCGCCTTGAGCGGCTTGGTCCAAAAGGCCTGGTCGTGAGCGTCAAGGAGAGGTGCGGGCAGAGGAGATGAGCGAAAGCGAACCGCTGAACAAGCGTCGAAATTAATTAGATGATGTCAAAACCAGAGTCTGGACGTGACCTCTGGGACAAGCATGGCGGGAGCGTGCGTATGGGCCATGCGGCATCCGGCGTAGAGGCGGCATGACCTCTGTCTGGGCTGGGATACGGAACGTGGGAACCTGCTGTTCCATGAGAAGGGAAAACCACGAAAGCGCAAGGCAAGTGGGAAATACCGATGGGGACAGTAGGGGCGGAGCACTTCGTAGTAGCGAGGAAACGCCCGACAAAGGCGTGGAGCAAAGGGAGTGCCCTGATCCGTTAAGAAGAAGTGTCAACCATGAGAGTGGGAGGAATGCATCGACAAGACGAAGCCGTATAAAATCGCGAAGTGGACAGTGATGGACGCGTGGAAACGAGTGAAGGCGAAGGGCGGAGGCCCCGGGATAGACGGCCAGACGATCGAGGCCTTTGGGGGAAACCTCAAGGACAACCTCTATAAGATCTGGAACCGGATGTCATCGGGGAGCTATTTTCCGCCTGCGGTCAAGAAGTGTGAGATACCCAAAGAAGGCGGGAAAATTCGGGTGTTGGGGATACCGACGGTGTCCGACCGAGTGGCCCAGATGGTGGCCACGATGGTTCTGGAGCCGAAAGTGGAACCACACTTTCACGAGGACTCTTATGGGTATCGTCCGAACAAATCGGCTGTGGAAGCTGTGGGCAAGGCGCGGGAGATGTGTTGGAAGTATGACTGGGTGATCGATTTGGACATCCGGGGATTCTTCGACACGATCGATCACGCCAAGACGCTTGAGCTGGTCGGAAAATATACGGAGGAGAAATGGATACTTCTGTATGTGGACCGATGGCTGAAGGCGCCGCTGGAAACAGCGGACGGGAAATGGGAGAGGCGAGAGAAAGGCACACCGCAAGGTGGAGTGATCTCTCCGCTCCTGGCGAACCTTTACCTGCACCATGCGTTTGACGTGTGGATGCGGGAAGAGTTCGGCACATTGCCGTTTGAGCGATACGCGGATGACATGATCGTTCATTGCACTACGGAGAAACAGGCGAGATACGTTCTGGAACGGATACGGCGACGGCTGGAACAATGGGGATTGGACCTCCATCCGGAGAAGACGAAAATCGTCTACTGTAAAGACGGCAACCGGGAAGGGGATTCCCTCCACACAAAGTTCACATTCCTTGGGTATGAGTTCCGTGCGCGACGCGTGAAGGACGAACGGCAAGGGAATGTCTTTGTGGGTTTCACGCCAGCGGTGAGTCCGAAAGCCCAGAAAGGTATTCGTTACACCATTCGGAGCTGGCGGCTGGGCGTGCGAACGCCGATGACGCTGGATGCCATTGCAAAAATGGTCAACCCGATGGTCAGAGGATGGATCAATTACTATGGGCGTTATCATCGGTCTGCTTTAAGACCGGTGTTACATCAGCTTGATGTCCATTTGGCGAAGTGGGCCATGAGGAAATACAAGCGACGCCATAGGCGATTGATTCACACACTTCGATGGCTGACACAAATTGCTCGAGCGCGACCCATTATGGCGCACTGGGAATGGCGATTAAATGCGGTCTAATCAGGAGGAGCCGTATGAATCGAGAGATTCACGTACGGATCTGTGAGCTTTCTATTACCCACATATCTGAGCCTTCAAGGCGAGTTCCCACCCCTTCGGTAAGATCCGTCAATCGTTTCCATCCCCTCCAGAGAGTTAAAGTTCCTGGCATGCCGTCGGATTTACGTGCCAAGAAACCGCCGAGCCGGGCGATCCATACAACGATATCGCCGGTGGTGGGAGCCTTTTTCGGTAGAGGCTTTCCCTTATTGATCTTTTGAAACAGGACTTTCCATTCGAGGTCGGAAAGCAGGGTCGTGCATGGGGCGTCGGGGTCCGTTCTTGAAATCAGCGTGATCATAAAGAGCCGCCAGGCGACAACGCTCATAACGGAGAGATAACGCATCAGTCGATCGGCTGTCGCGAGCCGGCAATCCTCGACCCTAAACCCGGACTTCAGAACTTTGAAAAACATTTCGATTCTCCACCGCAGACAATACCACCGCACCTTCTCGCAAGCTTCTTGAAAGTTGGAAATGTGGAGGTCGGTCAGTAACATCCATTCGACAGGTTCTTCATTCTCTGGCGGATCGGCTTCATAGGCGTAAACGGCATTCAGCGGTATATCCGGAAGATCAGTCGTGCGGTGTTTGATGTCGTTTCGGGATGGGTTCAAAAGAAAAGCTCCGAACTTGACGGTCAGAATGGCCGTTCGCGCGTTCCTCTCTTTGGCATGCGCCGTCGCTTTCCGTTTTGGAATCTCCATGGTGAGAGTTCCTGATACCGGACTGTCGTTCATGAAATTCCAAAGCTTTACGGCATCCTTCTCCCGCATACCTGGACTTCTTGTTGATGGGACGATCCACCTTGGCCCGGACCAGCAACAGGGATTAGAGGCGGTGGCTCAACTCAAAGAGGCCGTACATGTCGGCCTCGCGGTCACAAACAGTGACCACCCGGGTTCCCCCCGTTATCGCTTTCGTCTTCTCCAGTGATTCAAGCCATCGGAAACTCTCTTTCTCTTCGATGGGGGTCAGATTGGACTTGTCCAGTCGCCGCCGTTCCGCCGTGCGAAGCTTGCGTGCAAATACCTTCTGATCCAGAAGCCCTAATGGTAGCCCATCGGTTGTCACGCCCAGACACGTATGCATGACTAGTCCTTTGGAAAGAATGTTTTCAACATTCTTCCCTTTCTTAGCGATATCGTTCCCAAGCCTTTAGTTTCGGTATGGGGGTATAGATGAAATAACTCGTGTCCTGAATTGCGAGGACCGTCTTAGAGGTTTTATACGTTCAGCTGTCTTTCGCCGGTGGCTTCAAGGATGGCGTCGGGCTCGACGTCTTGATTGTTGAAAAACCGGTAGGCCGCTTTCGTTTCCGCCCAGTCTTCGCAGGCCTGGTTGATGGGGCTTTCCGGTGATTCCGAGAATCGGTCGCATATCGATATCAGCCGGTCTTAGCCTCTTATCACCCAAATCCGCCCGTGCCATTTCTTCCGCCGCCCATCCGCCGCCCGGTCCGTTTGACATGAAAAGGCCTCCTTGTTTGCAAGCATCCTTGTTGTAATAGATGTATATTATACATCCTTAATAAACAAGAAGGAGTAATGGAAATCCCATCAACCAACGGAAAAGATTAATGGAGCACCTGGCGGCAACCAACGGCTTTATCAAGGGTTCCATCACCGGGGTCTGCGGCGTTTGTAGGCGGCTCATTGCATTTGCAAGAGGAAGTCCGGAACCATGGCTTACCGTTTGACTTACAAAGACGGTGGGCAAAAACGCAGATTGTCTACATCCCGAGGAACAGGCTCGCGGAAATGAAACACCTGATTTCCAACTACGCCAAGATACGAGCAATCATTCAGAAGCTCATCCAGACCAACATCGCCATCTTCAAGAAGGGGTGAGCCGTAACGTTAAAGATGTGGGTAATAGAAAGGATCTGTGAGGGCCTGGGGGAGCAATCCCCCGGGCTACTCGACCCTTATGCTTCTTATGCTTACAGCGGCGGTATTTGACCCTACTAATATTTGAAGAATTAACACTTGGCGTCACCAACGCCAAACAAAAAGTGGTCGAAAAGATCCGCCGTTAAAAACCCATACGGAGCCGCCGTAGAAAAGGAAAATGCGCGTCGCCAAGCGCCATACCGCTCTTCTCCCGAAAAACCGTAGACCACCGACCCTTGATTTTTTGGGGTTTTGAACCCATCCTATTTCAGGGAGATTTCAGGAACCCAACAGGGCGTATTCATCTTGGTTGTGTATACTGTGACTGGGTGTGTCGAAAGTCTGATCTCTTCTTAACCGGGATTCCCCGGGGGGCACGGGGCTATCGTTGCCAGGGTCCGGAACAGAAATTATTAGCCCTCCCGGGCGGAAATGCGCAGTTTTCTGAAATTTTCAGGTTATGGCGGGGTTAACTGAAATGATAAAAAAGATGAGACGTGCAGTTTTGTTTATTTTATTTTTCATCGCTTTCTTGAGCGCATTCCCTGTCTTGGGGTGTATCAATGTCTCGACCCAATCGTTTTCGGACGTTTCAGCCACAGGGTTGACTCTCGGTTGGGAATCTTTCTGTAGCACCGCTTCTCTCACGTATACACAAATTGACGAAGACCCATCATTCATCACTCCGATCTCCGAGGACGTGACAGCCCCTCCCGCTTTTTTTGGAATTTCTCCAATGCTCATTCCAAACACCCTCTATTATGCCCAAGTGGCCACGAATTCATTCATGGGGGGAAGTCTTTCACTGGGGTCTACCCGAACCTTAGCGGCTCTTCCGACAGCTCTCTCTCCCACGGTCCTTTCTTCCCAGCAGATCAAGGTCGAATGGGGGGCCAACGGCAATCCGCTAGGAACACTGTTTGAAAGCCAAATATCAGACGACGGTTTTTCGACTGTTTTAATGTCCACGTCCACAACGGCCGTGTCCGTGACCTGGGAGGGGCTGACACCGAACACGTCGTATTATTTCCGGGTTCGGGCCACGAACGACGATGGCGTGTGGACTCCTCTTGTGCCATTGGGATCGGCCACGACGTTGGCAGAGGTCCCGGGGTTAGTTTTAGTTCCATTTGAGAACATCACTCCACAAGGATTTCGCGTTTTGTGGGCCTCGGGAACCGTTCTTTGGAACCCCGCGGACACGACCTACGAGGTTCAAATCGCGACCGGTATTTCATTTGGAGGAACGGTTTTAACAATTTCCACCATTGCGCTTCATGCCGATGTGAGTGGGTTGATTGAGGACACTCTTTATTTTCCCGAGTTCAGCGGTGACTGGATCTTGTGCCTACAGCGTATGTGGATCTTGGTTCCACATCGACGGCCCCTGAGCCTTTTACAGAGGGGGATCTTCCACAACGGTCCAAAGCCCTGACGGTTCAGTTACCGTGATCGTGTCTACCGGGACCTTCCTGGAAGATTACCGCGTGTTGCTCTCACTGATCCCCTTCGTGCCCCATTGGGACCGCCGGATATTCTTCGCAAATCGTGCGGCTGAAGTGAAGTCGGTGAAAGCGGCGAAGTTTCCCGAACCCCCATTCCTGATCTTTATGCGGAAATCCGAGCAGAAACCACTGGGGGTGTTCCTCTTGAATCCCTAGGGGGAAACGCTTTAACGGTGACGTTTGTCTACCCGGCCTTGGATCACGAGACTGTCGATATGGGGGCAGGGCCTCTTGTCCGTGCGCGCACGCTGGCGGTTTATCGATTAAATGAAACCAAAAATCTTTGGGTGCGGTTGCCTTCGTCCCAAGTGGACACAACTGCTCACACCGTGACGGCCTCCGCGTTCGGTGTGGGTGTATTTTCCTTGGTGGGCCAGCAAGACACGAGCCTTGAAACAACTTTTGCCTATCCCGTTCCTTTTCGCGCCAAAAGAGGAGATACAACGGTCACTTTTGGGGACCTCTCCCAGCGCGCCACGATCCGAATTTTTAATGCTTCAGGGGCTTTGGTTCAAACTCTCGAAGAGGAGGATGGGGACGGAGAACTGGAATGGGACGTGAAAGATTCGGAGGGTGATCCGCTTCCCAGCGGCGTCTATTTTTATCTCATCGAAAGTTCCGCAGACAAGAAACGCGGCAAATTGGTGATAATCCGGTGAACCCATGAGATCCCTCCCAGCCGTGTTGGCGGCGATATTCTTTGGCGCGGTCGTTAATGTCCACGCGAAGAAAGCTGACACCTTTGAATTTCTTCGTCTTCCATCCGGGGCGCGCACATCGGCCATGGGCGGGGCCGGCGCGGCTGAGGCCAAAGGCTTGGCCGGCGCACACATTAATCCCGCGGGGTTGGGCCGATTATGGCGCGATGAAATTTCATTTACAGGGGCGCGCTGGATCGATGACGCCCACTATCAATCTGTAGGGATGGCCCATCCGTTCGCTCGGGGGGGGGCCGTGGCAGGGTCAATACTTTCATTGGATTATGGGGATATTTCCGGCTATGGTCCCACCGGGGGGGCGGAAGGACAAGTGTCTGCACGGGACGCTGTCGTCCGGTTGGGGTACGGGCGATCTGCGGGGGACCGATTGTTCTGGGGGCTCCAGGGGTCCTACGCCACCGAAACCTTAGCTGATGAAACGGATCAAGGCACCGCTGGTGACGGGGGAATTCTATGGGTTCCCTTCCGAGCCGGATGGTTTAGAACCTTAACAGTGGGGGGCGCGTTTCATCACTGGGGAAAAGGCCCTCAAAACGTCCAAGCAGGGGTCAATCTCCGACCTTTTTTTGAGGGGATGAGCTTGTCCGTTGACGGACAGAAATCACCCGGGGAACCGATTTCGATTCTTGCTGGGGCCGAATACTGGGCCCGAGGCGCTGTGGCGTTACGTCTGGGCTATAACGGGCGCACGGCCAAAGAGGGGTCCGGTGTGAGCATGGGATTTGGTTTCCGCGCCTGGGATTTGGATGTGGATTATGCCTTTATCGATTTTGGGTCGCTCGGGGAAACCCACCATGTGGGGCTCACCTATCGGTTTGGGAGTGTCGCTGAACAATTTTATGAGCGCGGGCTGGTCAGTCTCCAACGGAAAGACTACGCGCAGGCGGTGGTTCATTTTGCCCGAGCGATCTCATTAAATCCTCAACACCGGCGCGCTTTAGCCCGGCTTCATGAATCAAACGAATTTTTGCAAAAACAGCTTCACCCTCGAACTCCGTGAAGCGGACACGAGCCTTTTTCACCACTCTGTGCGCGGTCCTGGGGGCGATTTCTTTCGTGCAGGGGGGGGAACCCAAAAGGGACGCTTTTCAGGAAGGTCAAAACCGCATTTGATCGTCGGGATTATTTCACGGCGGTGGACCGATTGACAGAGGCTTTGGTCCGCGGCCCCGGCGACAAACGTGTGCAAAGGCTCCTCTTGGCGGTCGGTCAAAAGTTGATGGGAGGAGACGATTTAGACAAAATATCCGCGGACGATTTGCGTCTTATCGTGCAACAGGCAGAAAGGGTTTAGACACTCGTCAGCGGGATACCGACGAGCTTGACTGAGCTTAAAATCGCCCAGCGCGCCAGCCAAATTCTTACGCCCCAGATACATTGCGTGCCTGCCGAGGAGTGGACCTGGTTTTGGAAGTCACGTTGGGTGACGATCCAGAGAGTCAGAGGTTCCGGGAATATCTCCATTCGGTGTGTGCGAATCTGGAAACGGCGATTCATTCAGGGATGCTGATGAATCCCGCTGACAAAAACCGGGTGTTGGGATATGTGGCCTTTTGCCATTCCCGCTGGGGGGAGGCCGCCACTTTTTGGGACCTGGCGCTTAAAAGCCATCCGCAAGACGACCCTCTTCGTCACCTGGCGGAGACCGCCAAAGCGCGAGAAAAGGAGCAACAACTCGCACGAACGGAAAAATGCATAACCGAGGTTAAAAACCGCCGTCAAAGAAAACCGAGATGATGCCTCTCACCCTCTTAAAGCAAGGGCTCACGGATTCGCCAGGGGATGAGCGGTTGCTGGCGCTTTTGGAAACGATTCAACAGCGCGTGGCCCTTCACACGCGAGAACGGTTGATTCTTTTCCATCGGACGAACGCCCTCAAAGAACAAAAAGAGGGCCGCTGGATGGAGGCGGCCCGAAGTTGGTTGTCGGTTCTGAGGGAAGACCCGTTGAACGCCCAAGCGCGAGAAGAGTTGGATGTGATTAGACGTCATTGGGGTGAGCGGGTTGACCCCAATGGGAAAACAAATGGATCGCTTGTTTCCCAGGAAAGTGCGGACGCGTCCGAGAAATTTTATACGCTCGGGCTCATTAGTTACGCGGACGGCGATCTTGACGCTGCTGTCGTTCAGTTCCGTGCCTGTTTGGCCAAGAAACCCAGAGCACGAATATGCTCTAAAAGCTCTGGAACGGGTGGAAGAAGAGCGGAAACCCATCCCATGACATTGCGCACCCGGCTTCTCCTTTATGTCGTGGGTCTAACCGTGGGATCTTTTGTCCTTTATGCTGGGGCCCTGTCATGGACCCAGCGGGAATTTCTAAATAACGAGCAAGACCGCGCCAATATTGAAGAAAGCAGCCGGTGGACGGTGCTGTGCGAACAATCTCTTTTATCGAAAGATGAAATCACCTTGGTACACTACGTCCGCGAGTTGCGCCGGGCGGAGGATGTTCGTTGGGCTTCATTCATGAGTAAGGAAGGGAAGGTCATCATGCACACGGATTTAACAATAAAAAATACGATCTCGGCCGATCCTGTGAGCGTTTGGGCGCTTCAATCGCGCCGTCCTCAACACCGTGAGTTTAATGACGAAAGCCCCCCGCTCATCGCCTATGCAAATCCCGTGTGGCGGGGGGGGGAATTTGTCGGAGTGGCGATTTTAGCGTTCGAATCTGACCGCCAAACCGGACGAATTTCTTCGACGCTCCTGTCCTCACTGAAAGGATTTGCCGGGGCCACGTTTCTTTGTTTGGGGGTCGGGGTTATTGTGGCACTCTTCGTCGCGAAGGGGTTGGTGGGCCCCCTAAACGAGTTGACGTCCGCTGTTCGGCGGTTGGGCGCTGGCGATTGGCGCGCGCGAGCGGCGGTGTACCGCAAAGACGAAATTGGGGAGTTGGCTGTGGCCTTTACCGAAATGTCTCGCCGCCTTGCCCGATTGGACGAACTGAAAGATGAATTCGTTGCCACCGTTTCCCACGATCTGCGAAATCCGTTGGGCGCGATCACCATGGCGGCCCGTTATTTGATCGCGCCGCCCAATCCACTCACGCCAGAAATGTCACGCCAGGTGCTCAACACGGTGCTTGTGAGCACAGCGCGTTTAAGGAATATGGTGGACAATATTCTTGACGCGGCAAAAATCAAACAGGGCCCTTTGGTTTCCTTACGTGAACCGTTTTCTGTTAAAAAAGTGATGGGTGAGTTGCATGCTCTTTTCAGCGCCCAAGCGGAAGAGTTTGGCCGAGATTTTCGATTGGAGATTCCGCCGGATCTTCCCATGGCGATGGGTGATGAGGACCAGACCTACCGCCTCCTCTGGCAACCTACTAACGAACGCTTTCAAATTCACGTCGTCGGGCGATCGCATTACGTTCGCGGCGGACCCCACACCCGAAAAACAGCTGGCCATCCGTGTGTCGGACAACGGCCCAGGAATCCCTCCGCTGACCTGCCCACCCTCTTTACCCGTTTCTACACGGCAGAGAACGTGGGGACCCATGTTAAAAAACATCAGGGAACAGGATTGGGGTTGGCGATAGCCAGAGCCCTTGCCGAAACCCAAGGAGGAACCGTGACTGTCGAATCCGAACCGAACTGTGGGGAACCACTTTTTTGTGTCCATCTTCCCGCCTGGAAAGTGACGTGAGCGCGTCGCTTCTCTTGGTGGAAGACGATGCCAGCCTCGCTGGGATCACACGACGGTTTCTCACTCAGGCCGGATACAAGGTGACGCTTGCGATTTCGGGGGAAGAGGCGCTCGCTTTGATCCAAAAGAATAAACCGGACCTGGTGGTCTCAGACGTTCAACTGCCGGGGATCTCGGGCCTTAAAATGTGTGAAATTCTTAAAGAAAACAACGCCACCGCGTCACTGCCGATCATCATGGTGACGGTCCTTGGAAAAACGCAAGAAAAGGTGAACGGTCTGCGGACCGGCGCCGATGATTATTTAACAAAACCGTTCGATGCCCATGAGTTATTGGCAAGAGTGGAAGCGGTCCTCCGGCGCACGAGAGACAGTGGTGCGGTTGAAAAGGTGATCAATGTCGGACCCATCCAAGTGGACACCGCTCGTCGTGAAGTCACCATCAAAGGCCGCCCGATTGTTTTAAGGCGAAAAGAATACGAACTTCTTTCGATGTTTGTTCGAAAACCCGGCCGACTTTTGACGAGAGAATCCTTACTGAAGGCCCTCTGGGGCGACGACGTTGTGGTCACGCCCAATGCCCTCGAAGTTCACATCAAAAACCTTCGAGCCTGCCTGGGCCCCAGCGGAGCCCTCATCGAAACCCTCGTCGGAGAAGGCTACCGCCTCAGCGACCGTTAGCCCGGAAATCAGTTGTCTCATTTGTCTTGGACGGTTTTGTCCTTTCAGGAATATTTCAGCCCTTCTTCAGCCAAACACCAGTCCTCCCGCGTAAACTACCCATGTATTCAATCTGAAGTTTGGGAGGAAAAAATGAAACAAATGAAACTCTGGATGGCCGTTTGTCTCTTGGGCTGACGGTCGCCTGCAATGGAATGAAAGATCGTCTCTTCAGCACAGACGAAACACCGTCCGTCAGTGAACCGGGGCCACGCCCAACAAAGCGTCTTCGGTGGATGACCAGTTGATGAACAAAGTGGCGACGGAGATTGCTCAAGAGATTCAGGGGACTGGGAAATTTCCCTTGGCCGCTCCCCAATCCGCCGCTTGCGTTCCCGGGAGCATTACTCTCAGTTCATCAACCGTCACCTATCCCCCGCAAGTGAACCGATCCTCCAGTGTTTATACGGTGAACGGAATCACTTATTTCAGTGCGAATTATTATGAAAGTTCAGGGGGAGATTGGTCACGGTCAAAGAATTGAACGGAACCTGTCTCACAAACAGTTCCATCTATGGGGCTCTCTCTGTTCAAAGGGTTCTTACATGCAGTAGGGCGGAAGCGAAACGCCTTGGCGTTATCGTTATTACTATTACAATTAAAATTGCAATTACAAAGGCGACATTCTCGAAATTGAAGGGCAATATACCATCGGGAATGAAAAAGGGCACCACCGTTTATCCCGTAAAATACACCATCAACATCTAATTATCGCGTGCCACCTCCGGCTCCGGCCCACGTCCCAGCGTGGATCGAGACGGAGGTTTTTTTAAGAAAACGTTTGCCCCTTGGGAACGTCTTTTAGATAAAATAGAACTGGAGCAACGTTGTTTTCCACGGGGGAGTTATGTCCAACAACTTAATGGAATTTCACGATATGCCAAAGATCCAAAGCCCCTTTCGGCGGAAAATGCGGGACGGAGCCTATATCGCGACGTCCGAGATCGAGCCAGGGTTTGAATGGGTTTTCACCGATCCCAACGTCCTGGCCATTGAAAAGTTAGATGGAACGAACGTCAGCGTCGTGATGGAATCGGGCCAGCTTAAAGTGTTGGCCAACCGAAAAAATCGTATCCCCTTTGACACATTAGACACCAATCGGTTCATCCAGGGCGTTCGCCACTGGATTGACCGGGGAACACGCCCCCCGCCAACGGCCAACATTTTGGGAAACCTCATGGGCCCTCACATCCAACAAAACTTCCTGGAACTGGATCGTCCGATTTGGTTTCCCCTGGATTATCTCAAAGAGAAAGCCAGCTACCGGTCCTACCACAAGTATCCAAAGACCTATGAGAATATTAGCGCCTGGTTTAAAGACGGCTTATTTTCTCTCATGTATCAACGGTTCCACGAAAGTCAAAAACGAGCTCCCGAAGGAGTCGTATTTTGGCATCCGGACGGCCGTTGGGCCAAGCTCAGGCGAGACATGTTCGACTGGTGGATCGGCCCGCGCCACGGCGGCGAAGGCGAATAGAACATGTGGGTTCGCACGCTTGTCAGTTCCTTTGGTTTGGTGGCCGCCTCGGAGATGGGGGATAAAACCCAACTGTTGGCTTTTGCCTTGGCCACACGATTTAAGAAACCCTGGGCCATCATGGGAGGGATTCTCACTGCCACACTGTTAAATCACGGACTGGCCTCTTGGGGCGGCGCCTGGGTGTCCGCCCACACACCGGAATTGGTTCTCCGGATCGGTTTGTCTTTGACGTTTATTGGGTTTGGAATCTGGATTCTTTTCCCGGACAAAGACGAAGGCGGCCCCAAAGAGAGCCGGTGGGGCGCCTACGCCACCACCACCGTTGCCTTTTTTCTAGCCGAAATGGGAGACAAAACCCAATTGGCGACCATCGCCCTGGGGGCCCGGTTCGGCTCTTTTTGGATGGTCACACTCGGCACCACGCTCGGCATGCTCTTCTCCGACGGCCTGGCAGTGCTGTTAGGCGAAAAATTCGCCGAAAAAATACCAATGATTTGGGTCCGCCGTTTTTCGGCCGGGCTTTTTATTCTGTTCGGGATCATGATCTTTTGGAAAGGGGCTCGGATGTAAAGGCTGGAACTTTTTACGATTCTTGCTGTTGTAGATGATGGAGATAAAATTGTTAAGGAGAACCTTATGCCTGGCACAGCCACAGAAACAATTAACGCGTCGATCCGCTCAAAAGATTTAGTGCGCCAACTCCAGTGGCGGTACGCTGTTAAGAAATTCGACGCCTCGTTAAAAATAGGTCCGGACCTTTGGCAAACCTTGGAAGAGGCTCTGGTGCTTTCTCCGTCGTCTTTTGGTCTCCAACCGTGGAAATTTTTTGTTGTCAAAAATCCTGACGTGCGAAAGAAACTTCAAGCGGTCGCCTGGAACCAATCCCAAATCGTTGATGCCTCTCACCTGGTCGTGTTTGCCGTTAAGAAAAATCTAAACGCAGACGATGTGCGCCGATTCATCGCATTGACCGCAGAGATCCGGGGGGTTCCCAAAGAGTCTCTCGCGCCTTATCAGGGAATGATGGAAGGATTTGTCGCCAAACCCCCCATAGACATTAACGAATGGGCCGCCCGCCAAGTCTATATCGCCCTGGGCAATTTCCTCACTTCAGCGGCGATGGTGGGTGTAGACGCCTGCCCCATGGAAGGATTTGACCGAGCGAAATTTGACGAAATTTTTGGGATTAGACAAGAAAGGCTATGCCACCGCGGTGGTCGCCACGGCGGGATACCGCGCCGCGGACGATAAATATGCCGAGGCCCCAAAAGTCCGATATCTAAAATCCCAGGTGATCGAAACCATTCCCTGAAATCCGATTCCATAACAGTCAACGACAACAATTACTGGGGAAGCGAGCACTGTTGCCATTTTTCACAGGGCTTCAGGGCTTGGAGTGGGGATTTATGCGTTTGGTCTCTCGATATTGAGGCGTTTCGAATAAGATTTTGTGCCGGGAAATGGGATGGCGTTTATTTTTTATGTTTCATCATCAAACCTGTACCCTTCTCCTGCCATGGACTGTATGCGGCGGCCGAAAAGACCCAATTTTGTGCGAAGGTTTTTGACTTGTGCCGAGAGGGCGTTATCGGTAACGATGACGTCGTCTTCCCAGAGGAGTCGGGTAAGTCTTTCTCGGGTCAAGAGTTGTCCTGGATGTTTTAGAAATAAAACCAAAAGATCGTATTCTTTACGTCTCAGAAGCACCGTTTTGCCATCCAGGGATGTTGTATGCCGCCCCAGGTCCATTCGAAGTCCCTCAAATGAAAGGTTGTCCGTTGGTGCGGGGGCGCGCCCCACGCGCCGTAGCAACGCCTCGGCACGCGCCAACAATTCCTTTGGATCATAGGGTTTGGTGACGTAATCGTCCGCCCCCTGTTTGAGCCCTATGACTTTATCTGCACCCGCCTTCAGCGCTGTCAAAAGAATCATGGGCAGGTGGCCGTTTTTGGTTGGCTCCGAAGGATTTCCACCAGTTTTACTCCAGAGATTCCAGGCAGTTGAATGTCAATAACGAGCAGGTCTGGGAGGTTCTGGGCCACTTCGACCAAGGCTTCCTCCGCCGTGGCAGAGTCCGACACCCTAAATCCGCCCCGCTCAAAAACCGAGCGAGTCACCTGGCGCATCTCCGGATCATCTTCCACCAAATAGATTCTTGGTTTCATGGCTTCACTTCCCTTGGAATCGTAAAGATAAAGGCGGTCCCTTTACCTGGAGCCGATTCGGCCCGGATCGTCCCGCCGTTCCCTTCAACTAAAATCTTTACGATAGAAAGCCCCAAGCCAGACCCTTGTCCTGAACGGTCAGCGGCGGAATCTCCTCTGGACCGGTGGGGTTCAAACAGGTTCGGCACACGCTCTGGGGAAATGCCGCGACCGGTGTCGGAAACTCGGCATTCCACCATTTGGGAGGAAATGGCCCGAGCCGAAATTACGATTCGATCTCCCTCTCGCGTAAACTTAAAGGCGTTGACGATTAAATTTAAAAAGACGCGAAATACTTTTTCTTCGTCTGCGAGAAGAGGGGGAAGGTCCGTCGGCACGTCCATTTCAATCGTTTTCCGGGATTGTTGGGCGAGGGGTTTATAAAGTCGAAACAAATCGCTGATTAAAGGGGAGGGCAAATGGTTTTATATCAAAGAGGAGGGCCTTTTGCTTGGAGGCACGCGATGTCTAAAATATTGCTCACCATGGCGCTCAATCGCGTGACGCTGGAGACGATGAGGTCCACCTGGTCACGGGAACGGGGCCCAAAGCGTCTCCTTGAAGCATTTTAGCTGAAGCATTGATCGCCCCCAACGGGTTGCGAAGGTCGTGGGAAACAGCAGCAACGAATTGGTCTTTCAATCGATCTAACTCGCCTAATTTTTCGGACATGGTATTGAACTCCCGAGCCAAAACCCCCAACTCTCCCGGCGCCCCCGCGTCTACTCGGGCGGACCAATCACCCCCGCCCACCCGTTTTGCCCCGACCGCCATGGCCAGAATAGGGCGGGTCAATGCCCGTGCGGTCCCCCAAGCAAACAAGAAAGCGATACCCAAAATGCCCACCGCCAAACCGCTGGAACGACGCATGGTCCCGGTGAGAGCGTTTTTGACTTGGTTTTGAGTTCTTTGTTCATCGAACACGACCCGCGCCCCCGATACGGGCCGTCCGGCGCGAAAGACGGGGTGGTCGTACGCCCAGAGATTCCGTCCCCCCGTGTCCTTGATGGTTACCCGGGAGGGGATTTTGGCGTTTACGGAGGCCATTTTCGCGCCTGATTTTTTCAGGTTGCTGTGCAGGGTGATGCGTCCATGTTCGTCGACGCACATGGCTTCCACGAAATCAGTGGAGCGGCTCAATTCCTTAAAAAAATTCAATACCGCCAGGTCGTCTCGGTTCACGAGTGCTTGACCGCAAGCATAGGCGAGATGATTGGCTGCCGTGAGGTGGGCTTTTTCCTGTTCAATTTCAAGGTGGCGTTTTTCGGAGTATAAAAAACCTACGGAATAGACGCTAACGGTCACGACAATCACGGCCGCAATAAAGATTGAAAAACGCCACCGAAGCGTCATGGCCGTGCACCGCCCGACACCGGACGAAGTTCTTCACGGATTCGGTTTAAGGCTTGCTGGGCCCGCAAATCGTCGGGATGATAAGCCAGGGCCTCTTCAAAAAGGGCTTTGGCTTTTTTAAAATCCCCCGCGACATACGCTTCCATTCCTTGCTCGTACTTCATTTTTCCCATCGCCACGCGGTTTTCTTGGAGTTTCTTTTCCATCGCTTTAGCCCTTTCTTTCGCATCTTTAAAACCAGGTCCAACGGATTGGAAAAGCTGAACGGCCTTCTCCTGCTCGCCGGCCCCCAGGGCCTTTTCCGCCTCAGCGTAAATCTTGTCCCAACAACGACGGATCTCCGTATCCCCTCGTTTGGGGTCGCCCCCCGCCTGAACCCATTTTCGCCAAGCCCCCACTGAACTTTGCCAATCCTGTTGAGAAAAAAGAAAAATCGCATCCTGTTCCCATTGTTTTTTCTCCAGGCCGCGAGTCCGCGTAACCTCCGCTTTAATTTTGTCCTGTCTTTCCTTTTCAAGGAGGGCGTTCGCTCGGGTCAGCAAGGCGCGACCTTCTTTACTGGTGGGATCCACCAGCAAAAGTTTTTGAAATCGAATGACCGCTTCTTGATAATTCCGCTGGTCCAACGCTTCGTTGCCCAAAGCCAGCAGGTTCTCTGGTTCCAAACTTTCTGAATAACGGAGGCGGACTTCTTTGTCCAAGTTCAAGACATCTTGGAGCGGGGGGAGAGAGTCTTCAACTCTTCCACCGCTTGACGCGCTTTGGGCAAATCTCCTTTGGCGGTCGCGTCCTTGGCCATTTTTATAAGTTCCCGCCGACGAACTTCGGGCGCTAATTCCCCGCCGAACCGCAGGGTGAAATCCATTCGGCTCGTGGACCCCAAATCCCCGAACGCCGTAAAAGCGTAATTCAAATCCAGAGGGCCCCGCCCCACACCCCCGCCAAAGGAAAATCGTCCCTCCTCGGTTGTCCTTACTCCCGACCGAAGCGCCACACGCCAGTCCCGCCCCACGGGCAGGTTGTATTCCAGTCCCGCACGGCCGGACGGATCCCCTTCAACGGTGTAATCCACATCGCCGGCGGCCACCCATTCCCCCGATCCCAGGGGCAGTCGTTTCGAAAGGCCTCCTCGAACGGTGGTCGGAAGACCAATTTTGTCTGACCCCAATTTCATGGAAGGGCCCACATTCGCCAGGGCCATACCCCACCCCCATCCCTCCGGGTGGGTCCCAAGAATTCCAAAATCCGCGGCCACTGTTTGGCCACTTTCCTCAAACATCTCCGTCTTCACCCATTTCAGGCTCATCCCGCAGAAAACGCCAAAGAGCGGTCGCGAATGAGAAAGGCCCACCGCGAATTCCTGGGGGCGCACAGATCCGACCGATTCGTTCTCTTCAACGACATCAAAATCAGGCAGTGCCAAATGATGGACAGACAACCCCCATGTTTTCCGTTCTCCCGCGCGCCACGTCGGCCGCGTGTAGGCTACCCTGTTTTCTGTTTGACCGACAAAGGATTCTGTTCGCATCAGTTGAACTTCTTGTTGTTTTGTTTGTTGAAGACCCGCCGGGTTCCAGTAAAGTGCGCTGGCATCATCCGACACCCCCGTGTAGGCACCCCCCATCCCGATGGCTCGAACCCCCGTTTCCAATTCCAATACAGCAGGCCCCCGCGTGCCCACGTTTCCCGCCCAAAGGGCATGGGTCAACAGGGGGATTATAAAAAATAAACCCAAAAAGCGATTTTTTGGTCGCATTCATTAAGTATAGCCCTTGAGGATAATAATTCAAGGGGTTTTTCTATTCCGCACATTTCACAAAGATTTCACCGTTTGTGCCCTGGCATTTACCTACCAGACAGTAAACTGGTTGTGCAGGACAACGGAAGAAAGGGGAGGGGCACGATGAACCATTCCGCGCACGATCAAAATCTCTTCAACTTCAAGAATGACTGGGCCGTTGTCACCGGCGCTTCTTCCGGAATAGGGCGGGCCTACGCGGAACGGTTGGCCGCGGCGGGAATGAACCTGGTCTTAATCGCTCGGGACTCGGCTCGGCTTGAGAAAACAGCCGTTCAGTTAATGGCGCGCCACTCCATCAAAACCCTTTCCTTGCCCATGGACCTTGAGGACCAAAATGAACAACTGCGAATGAAAGGCATTCTTTACGAAAAGGGGATTCGAATCCGATTTCTCTGCCACGCGGCGGGGTTTGGGTTTGGGGGCCTTTCCTGGGGGACGCCACGCTTTACGCTCGATTGGTGGGGGTGCACGTGACAGCGACCATGAATCTCCTGTTGGGGTTCCATGACGATCTCGCGTCGCATTCCACCAGCGTAGCGGTCATTGTTTCTTCCCGGGCGGGCTACCAGCCCATGCCGAACATGGCGGTCTACGCCGCCTGTAAAGCTTTTTCCCAGTCGTTGGCCCAGGCGCTTTTTTGTGAGTGGGAAAAAGAAGGAATTCAAGTTCAATCCCTCATGCCGGGCGCCGTTGACACCGAACTCGAAGCCAACCAAAACCTCCTGCGGGAGGGGATTCTACGCAAAGCGGACATGCAGAACCCCAACGAGGTTGTCGAGGCGTCTATTCAAGGATTGATCAATAAATCGCCACGGGTGTTCACTGGGAAAGGGGCATGGCTCCAACGGATCTGCGCGGCGCTCCTTCCTGTGACGACCCTTCTTCGTGCCATACATAAGCAGTTTGCCACAAAATCACCTAAACGCATGATCTCCGAAGTGTCGAGTGAAACGAATCAAGTGAAGCGGATCCAAAAGGGGGAACTTTATGCTCATCACGTGCGAAAGTAAAAACGACGTATCCGATATTCAATCGTGTATCAGTGAAGGATATATGTTCACTGGAACTCATTGGAAAAAGCGTTTCGCGTTAGCCAAACAAAACATGCCCAGCTTAAACATGTATGTCGCATGGCAAGATGTGATCCTGAGCCTGGGAATCTTGGGAGCCATAAACGGGGCGCTATTTTTGGGCGTGAGGCTCTTTTTGAAAAGCTTCTGATAATACAAACATTGATTAAAACCAGAACTGGGCTTATACTGAATGTATGAAATGGCCCAATCGTTCTTTATTCGGTCTGATTTTGTCTATTTTGATTTATTGCCCATTCGCCTCAGCCTCAACCGTTTTCCATGCGGGGATGAAGATGAGGGCCATCGTTAACGACCGATTTGCCACATGGATGATAAGCGCTTTGGGCTACACCAATATTGTGGATGGCGATTTCGATGGAGATGGTCACATGGATCTGGCCATAGTCGCAAAATCCGCGACCGACGGCCATACGGAAGTCAATCTTTTCTTGGGCCAACACTCCAATCCTCCGTCATCCTTTTCGACGAATGCTCACCTTCGTGTGTTTGTAAATTCCTCGTTCCACGTGCCGATTGAAATGGTTGATGTTAATTTGGACCACAAGGAGGATCTGGTCCTTGGCGACTGGGAAAAACATGGGGATAAGGGCCAAGTCTCCATTATTTTAGGTGAGAAAGGTGTGACGAGGACCGTGGATATGACCAACACCTTACCCGACGTGCAAATCATTGGAGAACCAGGCAGTTATCTCGGATTTGCTTTCGGCCGAGGAGATTTTAACGGGGATAAAAATGTCGACCTTTTCCTCGGTGGGTGGCAAAAGTCCTACTTTATGTTTGGTCGTTCGGGAATGACCAGCGGGACCAATTTTGATTTATCCGTTGCCACCTTTCCTCGTATTTCCATGAATCTTTATGACAGCTCGGTCGGCATATTGGGACATGACATAGACCATGACGGGGACGATGATCTTATCGTCCCTTCCGCACATATAGACATCATTCATGGGGACCCGAATTTTCCCTCACGTCCTGTCACAGATCTGCGTGTCGTGAGATCCCCCACCACCAACGCCATTTTTTGCCCCGCCGTGGGCGACCTGACAGGGGACGGACGCCCTGAAATGGTTATCGTTGGCTACTCCCTTCTCCCTGTGTTCAGACCATTAAGCGCCGTATTGAATGGAAGCGATCTGCTTTCAGGCCAATCCGTCGTGAATCTTGATCCGGCCTCCGTGAATCCCGTGACACCGCAGGCTCTTCCCGTCAGCATCCGATCCATTTTTAGTTCGGCGATCGGAGATTTTGACGGCGATGGAAAAAACGACCTCTTTTTTGTTGGCACCTCAACGGAAGGGGTGTTGCAACCCTATCTGTGGGCCTATTTAAGTTCCGGATTCGAGGGAAAAAACCCGTTGGAATCCCTTCAAACCCCGACGTTTGTTTGGGATCGACCCTTTGAGTGCATTAAACTTGTCGACATGAACGGTGACGGTTTAAAAGATCTCGTGACTTACGACAACGTGGGGTCGCTGGCACCCTTTGGAGCCATTCGGATCATGTATGGGTATCGTCTTCTGCTTAATCCCACGGTCTCGATCGGACCCCGGCAGGGGAACTCGCCGCGGGCCTCCCTCACCCTGTCGGTGGAAGGGGACCCTGTCGAAATGATGATTAGCGGCGACATCGTTGATTCTTTTAAAGACCAGTGGATCCCCTACCAAACCCACCCAGATGTCACCTTCCTCAAAAGAGGACTCCAAAGTCGTTCGAGTCCGTTTTCGAAATGCCGCCCGCCGGGAGAGCGAAACCATTGAAGCCTCCTGTCTCATGTCGGTTGAAAACCAGCAGGCGACGGTGCGGACGAACCGAATCAAATCGGGGGGGCGAGCGGTTGTGGACTGTTCATTGACGTCGACGGGAAGAATCAAAGCGGCGGTCTATAACCGTCTCGGAGAAAAAGTGAAGGATCTCCTGGATGAGGAGCGCGGCCCGGGGATCTGGCCGGTGGAGTGGGATGGTCAGAACAGTGAGGGTCACTTCGTCAGTCCCGGTTTCTATGTGTTGGTGGTAGATTCCGCCGGTCAAATAACAAAAACCACCATCGTTGTACAGAAATAAATGTGTGGAAAAAATGTCGCCGCCGGTTAAAAAATCCCTGAAATTGGTCGGTTTGAAAATCCCCTGGTAAGTCATGAAGGCATGGGAGAGCGGTCCCGGCACGTAAAGGCGGGCAAAATCCTCCAAGAAGAGCCCCCCAAAGGTGGGAGACCCCGAAAGAGGGGAAAGATGATCCGTTGTTCTACTTCCCTGCGGGCGGGGACTGTTGTTCTCGGCGGTTTTTAACGCGATAGGAGGGACCCTCGATCTTCACCACGTCAGAATGGTGGACGAGCCGATCGAGGATGGCGGAAGCGACCGTATTGTCATTAAAGATCTTGCCCCAGTCTTTGAACGGGCGGTTGGTGGTGAGAACCACGGAGCTCTGTTCGTAACGGTGGGACATGACCTGGAAGAAAAGGTCGGAGCCATCCTTGTCGAGCGGCAAGAAGCCCAACTCATCGATGACGAGGAGTTTCGGCGCGCTGAAACGGTTGATGGCGCGAGAAAGGGAGTGATCGGCCTTGGCGGCGGTGAGGGTATTGACGAGGTCGGCGGCGGTGACCCAGAGGGTTTTAATTTCTTTCTGACAGGCGGTGTAGGCGAGTGCCAGGGCGAGGTGGGTCTTTCCAACGCCGGAAGGGCCCACGAGGACGAGATTGGAATTGGTGTTGATGAAATCGAGAGAGAAGGCATTGAGGATGAGGGATTTGGAAATGGTGGTGGGATGGGCCCAGTCGAAGGCGTCCAAAGTTTTGATGCCTGGGATTTTAGCGTCTTTCAAACGAGCGCGTACGATGCGTTCATGGCGAAGGGCATCCTCCGCAGAGAGGACCCTTGCGAGAAATTCCAAATGGGAAATATTTTCAAGGGCGGCTTGTTTGGCCTGATCCTGGAAGGTGCTGGCGGTGTGAAGGAGTCGGAAGGTGGTGAGCAAGAGGGGTAAAGAGTGGTCAGGGACGAGGGGGTCATGGGGTTCTCCTGGGAAAAGGTCGTCGTAGAGTGAAAGATCCTGCTCTTCGACGGTGATTTTGGTCCATTGAGGTTTGTTGGGGATAACGAGAGGCGGGGTGTCCTGGAGTCCGCGGCGCGCGCGTTGTTGTAAGACGATATTCTGGATGTAAGGAGCGCCAAAGGCTTTGTGGGCGAGGGCGTGGGTCAGTGCCTGAAGGAGTTCTGTTTTTCCGTAGAGGGCAACCATGTCCATGATTTTGGCGAGGTGATGGGCAAGGTGGAGTTCGGCGGAAGCGAGGCCTGCGAGATAATCCTTGGCCACGGGACCGAGGGCGAGGAACGCGTCGGAGATTTTGGAGGCGGTTGCCTTGCGTTTGATGGCCAGGATTTCCTGACGGTGTTCGGGGCGTTCGATGGCGAGGTTCTTTTTCATAGGAGCGAGGATGTTCGGCGACCAGATCTTGTCCGTTAAAGACACGAACGTGATGGGGATCGGCTTTCAGGGTGAGGGGCTTCCCCGTGAGGGCGGCCGGGACGGAATAGGCGTTAACGTCGAAAAGGATGAAGGCCTGGCGGGTGGCTTTAACGGGACGAACGATGGAGGTGTCGTAATCGCGCGCGGGCAAAGAGCGTAGGGCGGCTTTATCTGCCGGAAATCGATCGATGGGTTTTTCGGCGGTGGTTCCGTGATTACGGACGTTGGCGACGGTATCGCGCCAATGGTCGGCGTCCCTGGCGAGGAGTGGCCAGGAGGTGATGGGGCGCCCGGTGAGGAAACTGATGCGGATGTAGCGGATGCCGGATTCGACTTTCCCTTTTTCCCAACCAGCGCGAACGTTGCAGGGGACAGGTTCAAAGAGGTAAGCGCCGGCGAAGTCCATAAAGCGCGGGTGAAAACGAATGTCCCTGCCCAGGCGGGAAAGGACGACGGTCTTCAAATTGTCGTAGAGGATTTTCTTGGGGATCCCGCCGAAAAAGTTGAAAGCGTGGACGTGGCAGGCGAGAAAATCCTCGAGGCTTTGGGAGAGGGTGAATTCCAAGTAGATCATGCGGGAGTAAGAGAGGACCATCACAAAGCAAGAGAGTTTACGCAGGGCGGCCCCGACGCGGAGTGTGCCACAGTTGGCCCAGTCCACCTGGGCCTGTTCGCCTGGGAGGGTTTCGATACGGAGGAAGACGTCGGGGGTTTTGGGGCGGAGGACGCGAAGGTGGCTCTTGATAATGGAGACCCCTCCCGGATAGCCCATCCCCCGCAGTTCGGCGAGGAGCTTGACTGCGGAAAGGTCTGGGTATTCTTTGATTCGTTGGGCCAGATATGTTTTGAAAGAGTCAAGCTTGGAGGAACGGACCACCACGACGCGGGGCGGCGGGGCCTCTTTGAAAGCAAGAGCGCGACGGACGGTTTTCGGATCCGAGTGGAGTTTGCGAGCAATGTCTGCCCGAGAGAGTTTGTCGACTTCAAAAAGGCGGCGGATAGTGGCCCAGCGGTCGGAATTCATGAGCGCTATTCTACGTGAGAGTGGTGGTCAGGTCTGTAATGTCCTGGTTTGCGGCACCTTCCTTCCAAAGAAGATAGTGGACCATCCCTTTGATCTGACGGTGGATCGTGTCCTGGTTTGCGGCGTTATCGACCCCTAAATCCAAGACCTCGTGGAGCTTGTCGACGGAGATTTTGCGGCTCATGTCCTGGTTTGCGGCGCGCCGAGCCGTATGGTGGGCACGCCGTCGCCGCGCATTGTCACGGATCACGTAATCCGTATTTTTTGAGCGATAGGTGGCCCAATAGTGGGTTTCGTTGGTCCAGAGGATGTGTTTAGAGGCCCGGGCCGCGTCCGTTTCCCGGCCGTTTTTGCTCCACCACTGGCGGTGCGATGCCAACCGACTTTCACGGCGGCATTGCGCATGGGAACAATATTTTTGGGAGGAAGCAACGCGGGGATCAGGTTGGAACCACTGGTGACAATGATGACAACGCCTCTTCGGGATTTTCATGGCAGGGCCCTCCTGCCACAAGTATGCCCCCAAAACAGGTCGAAGGAGTCAGGAAAGAAACCTTGGCTTACAAATCCAGACCCCAAAATGGAGAAAAACAAACCAAACGGCTTATGAAATTTAAGTTACGGGAACCAACCCTATTGCCCTGGGGAAATCATACCCGGCCAAAAACGGGGAAGTTTCAACCGGCGGCGACAAAAAATGCGGGAGGAGAGGTAGACTAGACATGGGCGAGTTAATTGAATTGAAATCGATTCAGTTTAATCGCGTTTATAATTAAAAGGCACAATGACAGATCAGGCAATTAAAGATAATGTCGTGACGGTGATCCGCGGGCGAATAAAACAACCGCATTGTCGGGTTTTTTTATTTGGGTCACGGGCGATGAAAACGGCGAAAGAACAGTCGGACTACGATATTGGGATCGAGTGCGATAGCACCCTTCCTCTTGACGTTTGGGCGGACATTCGCCTGGATCTGGACGATCTTCCCGTGATGCAGAAAATTGACGTGGTGGACTTTGGGCGGACGACCGAAGATTTTCGGCGGGTGGCAAAGGAGCGGGTGGAAATTCTCTATGAGCAATAAACTTCAGGCTCTCATAATACAGTTTAACCAATCGGTCAAACGGTTGGAGGAAGTTCTCTTACTTCCCAAAAATAGCGTTGTCCGAGATTCCGCTATTCAACGGTTTGAGTTTTGTTGCGAGCTTTCCTGGAAAGTCGGGAGCTCGATAAAACGCTCATCTTGTTTCAAAAACTCGTCAGCCGGCTTACCAGTCTTTAGGCGGAGCGGTAAACCAGAGAAGGCTGAGCCAACTTCAAAAACAGGAAACGGGAACCGCGATAATTTTATTGTCGATGCGGGTCGGGCGTTCGCCGTTATGGACAACGATCCCGTAAGGGCATTTTCGCTCTTCAATGAAATCATTGAGCGCTCGAAGGGCGCGGGGATCGACAAAGGAGGCGTACTTGATTTTAATGGGGAGGAGGCCGAAATCGCCTTCCAATATCAAATCCACCTCTGCTCCCGCGAAGGTTCGGTAATAGCCGGCGTCGACTTTCTTTCCAATGTGGAAGTTTGTTCAACAACGTTGTTTTTCCGCACCGCCTTGCCCCTAACACAGAAACGCACGGAAAGTAAGTTAAATAGGCTCTTCCGGGTTTCAGTATAGGATTATTTGATTTTTTTGACTCGCGCCCCCCCTTGAGGCGATTTGAGCACGACGTTTTGACGGTTGCGGCGCGGCCCGTTGTGCCGGCGATAGGCTGTTGAGCCGAGCCGGTCTCGTTTTGGCGGCGAAGCCGACAGAGACCGGGCCCGGCGATTCTGCCGGGCCACATGAGGGACGCCCGTCAAAACGGCGCGCGGAAGCCGGCGGGGCACGTTTTCTTTCCCCCCTTTCTTTTGCGTGTCCAAAAGAAAGGGGGCCGGGTCCAGGGCGGAGCGCCTGGCGGGGGGCCAGGGGGTGGAACCCCCTGGAACGATCGTGAGGTGGCCAGGACAGGTTTTCAAGGACTCTTGATAGACGATGTATATTCAGTTTTTACGTTCACGAAACCCAGAAGACCCGTTAAATACTGATGTAGAAGCGCCTCATAAGCCCGCTACATACCGATCATTCTGAAAGTTATGCTTTCAAAATACGAGGTGCATTGCGGGGGATATCACTTATAAACCGTTAATTATTGAATTTTACGTTGAATCCCGTGATCCAACTGAAAGTTCCGGGCTAACGATGTGCCTGGGTTACAGAAAATAGGCGTGGTCAACTTCGGGCGAGTGCTGTGGCTGGGAAATTATTTCCCGCACCCGTCTTATTTATCCGTTGGTCAGATTTTATTGGGTTTTTTTACGTGGCGGGCCATTCCTACGAGCAGGGTGACAAGGGTGAGGGGGAGGACGACCCAGAGCATGAGACCGCTGAAGGCCGGCAATGCGTCATGTTTTTTTGAGTTTAGAATTAGAAAAAGGGTATAGGCCGCGTAATAAAATAAAAAAAGAGCGCCTTCCCAACGGGCAATGCGATGGCCTGTCCAAAAAATGGGCAAGCAAGCCACTGTTGCCGCAATCATAATGGGAAAATCAAAATTGAGGGCCGCGGACGAAACGGCAATGCCTTTGGGTGCGATCCACGCGGCCAGACCCAAAACCCCTACGACGTTGTAGATGTTAGATCCCACCACGTTTCCGATCGCAATTTCACGTTCGCCTCGCCATGTGGCCAATAGAGACGTGGCGACCTCAGGCAAACTGGTTCCAATGGCGACGATGGTCAACCCTATGATCAGTTCGCTGACGCCCAGCCCCCGGGCGATTTGGACGGATGAATCCAACAACCAACGCGCTCCCAAGATCAAACACGCCAACCCCAACAGAATAAAAAAAATATTCAAGGCGACAGAGGTCTTTTTGGGGTGGACCGACGAGGTTTCGGCACCTTGGCGAAGACCTGTCCAAACTTGGTAGGTCGTGTAAAGAAGGAGTATCCCAACGAGCACACCCCCCTCGAACCGAGACACCCTCCCGTCCGTGGCCATGGCCCAAAGTAAAAGCGACGCGGCGATCATGACCGGCACTTCCCGCCAAATGATGGCCCGCGAAACGATCAAAGGAGAGATTAAAGCCGAGGCGCCAAGGATGAACAGAATATTGAAAATATTAGAGCCCAGAACGTTCCCCAAGGCGAGATCCGCCTGGCCGGACAGAGCCGCCTTGGCGCTCACGACAAGTTCGGGCGTGCTGGTGCCATAGGCCACCACGGTCAATCCGACCACGAGCGAGGGGATCCCGATGCGTAGCGCCAACCGGCTTGCCCCCCGTATCAGGAGTTCCGCTCCCAAAACCAAAAGGGTCAGACCCCCCGCTAACAGGAAAACAGTGGTCGGCATACTCCGGACGAATTAGGCGGGAACGGAAAGGGATTTAAAGGAGATCAGTTTTTCTTTGTCTTCGTCCCAAAGCGCCAAGCGGATGCAGGCGAGACTGCTCGGAATCGTCAAACGTGTGACGCTTTGAAATTCCGGATTTTCGTCGAAACAGTTTTGCAACTCATAATTCGGAATCCGGCTGTTGTAGTGATGAATATGATGAAGGCCGATGCTCCCGGTAAACCATTGAAGAATTTTGGGCAAAACGTAGTATGAACTTCCTTTGACGGAGGCTTGGAAATAATCCCAATCCGTATCGCGTTTCCAATAAGTGTCGGCGTATTGGTGTTGAATGTAGAACAACCAGGCTCCTAAAAAACATGACAAGAATGTTACGGGGATTTGGACCAAAAGGAAGTTCTTCAACCCGATGGTGCTCCAGGCCAATAGAAGAACGCCTGCCAGAACGAGGTTGGTTAAATGGACGCTTTTCCACTCGCGTTTCCATGATTTTGGAATGTTGTAGGGAAATCTGTGTTTAATGACAAACTGGAAGAAGGGGCCCACAACGAACATGGTCAACGGATGACGGTAGGCTCTGTATTTGAACTGTTCCCAACGTGAAAGCCCACGGTATTCCGCCACAGTCAAGGTGTCAATGTCGCCAAATCCACGTTTGTCGAGATTTCCAGAGGTGGCGTGATGGATGGCGTGTGTTTTTTGCCAATACTGGTAGGGGGAGAGCGTTAAAATGCCGATCCAAAACCCAATGAAATCGTTGGCCTTGTGCGATTTGAAAAATGAACCGTGCCCCGCGTCGTGTTGCATAATGAAGAGTCTGACGACGAACAAGGCGGTGGGAATGGACAACAGCATCGTGACCCAATAGGAATAAGCCAAACTTTTGTAGGTGGCATACCACATGATTCCAAAAGGGATCGCCGTGTTGAAAATTTGCCACAGGCTTTTTTTTGTGTCGGCTTTAGCATACCCCATGAGTTTCGAAATGGGGGGGAGAGCGTCGATCTTTGAATAAGCAGTGTCCAGTTTCGGGGAAAACGTTGTGGCGACGGCCATAGGGTTCCTCTTAACAGTTGATACGGAAATGGTTTGGTTTATGGTTGATTATAGCGTTTTTCCGGCGGTCGTGGTAGAAATTTCACTCCATCAAGGCTCTCAATTCTTTTTGTGCGAGGGTGCATTCTTCCTGAAGTTGACGTACCAGGTCCGGGGCGAGAGCCAGGGATCCGCGTCGTGCGTCCAGTTCGAGGGTCTTACACAGGTTCCCCACGCGCAGGGCTCCCACACTTCGACTACTGCCTCCGAGCGCATGGGCGGCGTCTCCCACCTCCTTGGGGTTCCCCCCGCCACGGCACGGAGAATGTTGGCGAACCGGTTCGCCGCTTCTCCGAGATAAACCTGCACCACCATTTTAACAACATCCGGTTGGCCGGGCGATTGAAGGTCCCGCAACGAATTCAAAATAGACATATCCAATCTTGCGTCGCTCTCAAGGGGGGGAGGTTCCGTGGCGACAGGAGTTTTGGATGACAAAACCCGGAGAAGAGCGGATTTCACGCTTTCCAGCGAAATCGGTTTGGTGACATAATCGTCCATTCCAGCTTCCAGGGCCCGTTCGCGGTCTCCCGTCAAGGCGTTGCCCGTAACCGCAATGATCGGGAGCGGATCGGTTCGTTTTTGGGCGCGGATGAGACCCGTGGCTTCATACCCGTCCATCCCGGGCATTTGACAATCCATTAAAATGGCCAGATATGGGGTCTCCGCCGACGCCTTCACCGCCGCTTTTCCGTCAGATACAATGTCAACGGTATACCCCAGCTTTGTCAGCACAGCGTTGACGACCTTTTGATTCACCTCATTGTCATCCGCCACGAGGATTTTACCAAGCGGCAGGGACGCGGGGGCCGGCGGTTGGGATGTCCTTATGGCCTGTGAAGCGGGCGGTTGAAATAATTGGGCGAGAATATGATCAAGTCGTTTTCGCCGCAACGGCATGAGCAAAAAAGCGTTGACGCCCGCCCGCGCAAACGATTCATCTTTTTCATCGGCCGGGTTCGAGATCAGTCCGATGATTTGAAGCTCGGCATACGCCGGGTTGGCTCGGATTTTTCGCACAAGATCCAATCGGCCGGCCCCGTTTTGTGAGACATCCACAAGGGCACAGTGAATGGCGGTTCGTTCTCGCACAGAGCGGGAAAGGGCGGCGAGGGCTGTCTCCACGTCGTGCGCGGTGTCCACCCGCCCGCCCATTTCTGTTAAAGTGAGGGTAAGCGCTTCGCGAATAAGGGCATGGGTGTGCATGACCAACAACCCCATGCCGATCAGCTCTTTGGAGTCCGGCAGTGTCGGTTCCACAGGCCACTCCAAGGTCAGGGCAAATTGGCTCCCGACGGCAGGGGTGCTGGTGACCTCAATGGTTCCGCCCATCATGGTCGCCAGTTTTCGCGAGATGGCCAAACCCAGTCCTGTTCCTCCAAACCGCCGACTGGTGGTGCTGTCCGCTTGAGTGAACGCTGAAAAAAGTTTTTCCACCACATCGGGGGCGATCCCAATCCCCGTGTCGGCCACCGTAAAGCAAACGCGCACCCGTTCCTTCGAGTGGACCAACGTTTTCGTTTGCACGGAGACAGTCCCTTTTTCAGTGAATTTAATGGCGTTTCCGACAAGGTTAAGTAAAACCTGGCGCAGTCGTACGGGGTCCCCCAGGACCGATTTCGGCACTTCCGGATGAAAGAGGGCGACGATTTCGATGTTTTTCTTTCGGGCGTTCGGGGCCAACGTCTGTACCACATCCTCCACCGTTTCCCGCGGATTAAACGGAATCGATTCCAACGCCAATTTGCCGGCCTCTATCTTCGAAAAGTCCAAAATATCGTTGACGATGGTTAAAAGCATTTCGCCGGAACGCAAAATTGTATCAACATATTCTTTTTGGATGGAATTAAGTTCGGTGTCGCGGAGAAGGTCGATCATGCCAATGACGCCGTTCATGGGGGTTCGGATTTCATGGCTCATGTTGGCGAGGAAATCTGCTTTCGCCTGGGCCGCTTGGAGCGCGGCGTCTCGGGCCAAGGCCAGTTCGCTCCGTGTCTTTTCCAGAATTTCTTCAGCGCGTTTTCGGTTGGTTATGTCAAATCGGATCGCCACAAAATGTTCGATTCGTCCAGCGGGGTCCATTAAGGGAGTAATCGTGGCCGACACCCAATAAAAAGTGCCGTCCTTGGCTTTATTTCGCACTTCGCCCCGCCAAATTTTTCCGCTTAGAATCGTGGCCCACATTTCCTGAAAAATTCTTTCGGATGGTATCCTGAATTTACGATGCGGTGGTTTTGACCAAGGAGCTCTTCCCGTGAATATTGTGAAAGTTCAATGAATTTATCGTTCACATAGGTAATGTCCCCGGTCGGGTCGGTGATGGCCACAATCGCCGAAACGTCCAAGGCCATTTCGATGTTCCGGAGCCGTTGGATGACTGTTGGCGACGGTTCTTTGCGGGTGGGGTCCATGCAGAAAGGTTAAGCGGGTTCGCTCCACCCGGACCGCCGCAACACCGCGTTGATCCTCGCCAGTACCAGGGGGGGCTTAATGGGTTTGATCAAATAGTCGTCGGCTCCCAACTCCATCGCTTGGAATTGGCTGGCGTCGTCCGAATCGCTGGTCAAGACAATGATCGGCAGATGGCTTAACCCCACAATGCCCCGTATTTCCTTAATCACCTCAAACCCATCGCCGTGGGGCATATGCAAATCGATGATCATGAGCTCAGGAGGGTTCTGTCCCGCTTTAAGCAAGGCTTCCCGACCGTCCGCCGCTTCGATCACCTCAAACCCCGTGCTGGAAAGAATGGTGCGAAGGATTGTCCGGATCACAGGATCGTCGTCCGCAACGAGAATCTTTCGGCTCGTGGAGGAAGAGGGCAAGGGGCGTTCCAATGGTTCTGGCCCGTTGGCGTCGCCCATCGACACGTGGGGCGAGACTTCATCTAAAGAGGTATCGCCGCGGCTTAAATGCCACATGGCGTCTTCAAGTAAGGTTTTTAAGTCGCCTTTGGTTTCGGCTGTTTTAAGCATTGTCGCCGCGTCGGATCCCGCGGCAATTTTATCTCTCAATTCGCGGCTGACGTTTAAGAATTCCATGAGCGCCAACCGGCCCACATACCCGCTGAAATTGCAATAGGCGCATCCCCCGGCTTTAAACAAAGTGGGTTCTAAATTGAATCGCCTCATCCACTCTGCAACCGGGAGGGGGATTTCTCGGACAGGGACTGGGGTACGGCAAGACGCGCAGAGCCGTCTCACCAGCCGCTGGGCCGTAATCGCGAGAAGTCCCGGGGCGAGCTTAAACCGTTCCACGCCCATATCCACTAAACGGTTAATCGCGGAAAGCGCGTCGTTGGTGTGCAGTGTGGTCAAAACCAAGTGGCCTGTGAGCGCGGCCTGGAAGGCAATGGAGGCCGTTTCCGCGTCCCGCATTTCGCCGACTAAAATGGCGTCTGGATCTTGCCGAAGGACTGAGCGGAGAACGGTGGCAAAACTCATCCCTTGTCGGTCATTGACCTGGACCTGGTTGATGCCTTCGAGCCGGTACTCAATGGGGTCTTCCACGGTCGTGATGTTGATGTCGGGGGATTTCAGTTTGTTGAGCAGGGCGTACAGTGTTGTGGTTTTGCCCGACCCCGTCGGGCCAGTGACAACAATGACCCCTTGGGCCAGGTTAAGGAGAGTTTCCAATCGGGCCACATTGGCAGAGCCGAACCCATGTCTAAAAGAGATTTTTCGGCCGAGCGGGGATCCAAAAGTCGAATGACCACTTTTTCCCCGTATTGGGTGGGCAAAGAAGAAATCCGTAGACCGATATCGTTGCCGGCCACTCGAATTTTTGCGCGGCCGTCCTGGGGTTTTAAATGATCGGCCACGTCCAAATTTCCCATGACCTTGATGCGAGAAACCAGGGGACCCGCGCCGATGTTCCGCGGCAGGGTCATGACGCTTCTCAGGGTTCCATCGATACGGAACCGGATCTCCGTCCCTCGTTCGGACTGCTCAATGTGAACATCGGACGCCCGGGTCAAGATGGCTTTGGTCAAAAGGCTATTGACGAGTTTGATCACCGGAGCCCTCACCGCCGATTCGGGGTTTGTCATCCGGTCGTCTGTTTCGGGGCCAACGTATTCGCACTTGTCGTCAACGCCCAGCCGATCCACCAAACCGGAGACCATCAAATCGGCCTTGTAATGTTCTGTGATCAACGATTCTACCTGTCCTGGGGTGCTATACAGGGGAATCACTTCTCGGCCCGAGAGAGCCGAAAGGTCCGCCAATCCCTCTAAATCAAGGGGGTTGGTCATGGCCACTTCAACGCTGGTTTCTCGGGCGCGGATGGGGAATACTTTCAGCCGTTGGCAAACCGCTTCCGAAAAGAGCGCCACCGCCAGACGGTCCACCACCACATCTCCCAAATCCACCGGTTTAATTTTGTGTGTTGTGAGAACCGCGGAATTAATCGTGTCGCGGGAGACAACTTCCTTCTCTATTAACGCATCCGCCAACCCCCGCGCCTTTTTCTCTCGCAAGGAACGAATGATATCCGGGTTGACACCCGGGAGATGTTGAACCGCGCGAATCAACCATTCATCAACAAATCGATGGGTATCTGTCATGGGGTCGGATTCTCCAAATAGTTTCTGTTGAGATTAGTATGGGACCCAAAGTCTCCGTTGTCAATGGGATAATTCGTTTCTGGTGACAGGCCTTCCGACAGGTGGTAAAATCGCTGTATGAAGAAAATAAAATTCCTGTGGCCGATGGCTGTGTTCCTTTTTGTGGGAGGGCTGGGGCTTGTGTTGGTTTGGTATAACCTGAATCAACGTCTTAATCGCCCGGAGTTTCAAGCCAATCTGGAACGGGAGATTTCAGAAGCGTTGGAAGGGAAAATCTCCTTTGCTTCTGTTCGAGGCCAATTGGGGTTTCGGCCTTGGATCGGGTTGGGCGATATAAAATTCGTGGGGAACAATGGCGATCTTCGTGCGACAGCGAAAGAACTGCGGGTGGCCGTGAAGGTTCTTCCGCTGTTTCGAAAGGTGGTGGTGTTTTCGCAAATGAAGATTGTGGACCCCCGCCTTCGGGTTCGGCGACGGCCGGACGGCTCAGAGCCTGTCCTTCCGGACTTCAAAGGAAATCCGAACCGGAAGTGGGAGGGGTATGAATTCCAGGTCCAACACTTGCAGATCGAAAGCCACCGTGGACCTTGTGGATGAAAGCCGAGCGGGATCTCCTTCGTTACAATTGCGCGCCGACATTTCAGTCACTCGTCGTTGGGACGGGGGAGGGGTGGGTGTAAAAGTTTCGGGACAGTTGGCGGGAGAGCGGGGAAGCGGAAATTTTATGATGGAGGGACGAACCGGCGACGGGGGAGACCTTCGGTTTAACGCGGCCCGGATTCCCGTGGGATTGGTGGCTGAATTTGTGCCGGCCTTGTCTCCTTGGGCAGGTTCCTTTTCAGTGAACGGGTCGATTTTTGGTTCAGCGGGCCAGCGGGAGTGGAAAATTGACGGACACATGGAAGACCTGCGCATCGCGTCCACGGACCAGCGCCTCCCGTTGCGGTTGGATTGGACGGTTCAGTCGGGTTCCTCTGCGACCGTTCGGGCGGTTTGGACATCAACGACAACCCGTGTGGCGGCGGATGTTCTTCTGCCAGACCTGCGCGTCCCAGAGATCTCTGTCAGTATCAAAGGAGACCGGCTGGACCTGGGTGAGTTCACCGAACTGTTTTCATCCCTGCCCAGCGTGTCCTCCGGTTCTGTTTCGGGAATCGCCCCTTGGACATTGGCGGCTCGCGTGGAGTTGGAGAGCTTGATCTGGCGGCAGTGGGCTGTTAAAGATGTTCGTTTGCGGTCCAACGCAGGGCCAACGAAGGGACGTGTGTCGGATCTGTCGTTCTCTTTTTTCAAAGGCACAGTGACAGCTTCTGGCGACTGGCGCGCGCCAAAGCGGGAGAAAAAGGGGTGGGCTCTGACGGGAACCATGGAAACGGATGGGGTGGACGTGGGCGAACTGGCCCAGGTCATGGGATCGACCGTCCCCTGGGGGGGGCGGTTCTCTGGAAAGGTTCGGGTCAAAGATTTTCCTGTTCAGCCCGACGAATCAATGGACATCGTCTCTCTTCTCCGCTCTATTCCCTTGGCGGAGGTTCTTCAGGCTTCAGGGACGGCCACCCATGTGGGGACCGAAACCTGGTTCTTTGATGAGGCGGGGGTGGTTTTAAATCAAGAGCGGCGAAAGGGGCTTGGTACGTTGCGGTGCTTTGGCGTTCAAGGCGTCTCCTCAGTTACCGTGGTGGCCCAATGGCCGATTGGTTTGGAAAACAAAATCGCAGAGGAGAGGACGAGCCTGTTTGTTCGGGGGAACATCGATGCTTTGGATTTGGATGTGGTCGAAACATTGTTTCCGACGTTGGGGGTTCGTGGCGGACGGGGGTGGGCTTCCGGCGAATGGCGTTCGGAGATAAACCTGAAGTCTCCTAAAGATTACTTTTTTGGTCCCACCGCTCAATGGGGGGGCTATGTCCGAGTCTCCAGCGCGGATTGGAAAGGCGTCGATCTCTCCGAAGTTCAAGGTCGGTTGGAATGGTCGGACGGGGTGCTTCGGGCCTCTGACGTGGGAGGCCAAGCGGCGGGAGGATCCCTGACGTTACAGGCCGAATTGCGCGGCGTTCCTCAGGAGGGACCCTTGACTTTCTCGATCAACGGGAAATTTAAAGACATTGAAACGAAAGAAATTGTCGCGGCCATTTCCACAAGCGCCTATTTGGTGAAAGGGCGGTTCAGTGGCGGCATCGATCTTGCGGGGCCGCTTCATCCCTGGAATCCAGCGGGGTTAAATGGTTCTGTGGCATTCATAGCCAGGGACGGGGAATTTTTGACATCCCCCACGGTGCTTTCGGTATTCTCTGCCCTTAAAATTAATTCTCTGTTACGATCAATGGAAGGCAAAAAAGAGGTCGGCCTGCCTTTTGATGTGTTTGAGGCCTCCGGCCCGATTCGGTCAGGCCGTTACATTCTCGATAAGCCTCTGTTGTTGAAGAACGGGGCGTTTCAGCTCGCCTACACGGGATGGATGGATGTGCGGTTTATGACGGCACGGGGCACGGTTCTTTTTAATTTTCTTCAAGGGACGAGCAATGTCATAAGCAAGATCCCGGTGGTCTCTTCACTGGTTTTGGGCCAGGATGGGGAACTGATCCCCCTGGTGGTTGACGTCGTTTTTGAAAACGGGGAAACGAGCGTGACCCCGCGATCGATTAAAACGCTCACGGGCCCCCTGGTCAGCGTTGTTAAAAACGTTTTTAAATTTCCGTTCACGATTTTTTCCCCTAAAAAGAAACCGGAACAGGAATAGCCAAAAGCGTAGGGTTTTGTATTTGTAACACGGGCATCCGACCGCGCTTAGAAAGTTCCGTGGGAACGGCTTCCCCGTGTAAAGGCACATGGGCTGAAGCCCATGCAACAGTTTCTTTATAATTGGACGCAAAATGGATTTGTGTTTTAATAAAAAAGGTAGAATACCCCTACAAAATTCAGTGAAGGAGCTTGCCTTGAATCTTAAAAAAACGTTTCTCATTTTGTTGGCGGCAGTTGCCGTGATGGGTGTTGCCACTGTTCGATCTGAAGAAGGCGGGCGAGGACACACGCTGGCGGGAGATAAAGCCAGTTTTGCCGGTGTTCTCCCGAGTGAAACGGGGACCACCTTTCGTTTTAAAATGATGTTCTACGACGGAAATGTTGAAAAAAATGCATCAGGTCGGTATGGCCAAAGTCAATGGGCTGAGTTGGATCGGTCTTTTTCGTCAACTCAATTTGAGTTGGCCTACGTGAAGGCCGAGCCTGGGGAAGGCTGGCGTTATGGGTTTGAATTCTGCATGCCTTTAGTCTACGAGAGCGCGGCGGCTTACGCTTCTCAAAATGGGGTTTACGACATAACCGCCTATGCCTATGATTACGAGGGTGGGGTCGGAGACATGTCTTTCATTCCGTTAATGCTTGGAAAACAGATGGGATCCACCCATTTCAAAACGGGTTTGCGGCTTTACGCGCCTACCGGTTATTACCGTTCGGGGTCTTTGGCCCAGGGGGGCTTGAACTATTGGACCTACAGCCCGTTCCTCGGCGTTTCCAGTGTTGTCCCTGGTAAACACGAGTTTTCCCTTTATACGGGGTATGATATTCGCGAACGCAACACGGACACCGATTACAAATCCGGCGAAGTCCTTCATTTGGACGCGGTGGCCGCGATTTACACCGACATGTATACCGCCGTGGGTCTTACCGGGAGTGTGTACCAACAAATGACAGCGGATAAAGGGGCTGGGGCCTACATGGGAGCATTTAAAGCTAAGACCTACACCGTTGGTCCGCTCATCCGCCATACCGCTGGAGACGTGAGCTTTGAGTTTAAATGGCTCCCGGAAGTCAGCGTTGACAACCGAACCAAAGGCGGCAGTTTTTGGTTGAATTTCGGGATGCCGTTCTAGGCTAAACCCCCGTGCGAACCCCCACCCGTCTCCTTCTTGTCGTTTGGTTAATTTCAGCGGCAGGCCTTTCGTGGGCCGAGAAAAATTCTCCCCCACAAGGGCCATTGCAATTTGAAGGAGACGCGGGGGTGGCCACGGTCTATCAGCCGCAATTGGAAAGTTTTAAGGACAACCGGCTGACGGGACGATCGGCTGTTTCCGTTTTAATGAAGGGCGAGAAAACGCCGGTGTTCGGGGCTGTTTGGATGGTGGGGCGGGTGACCACCGATCGTGAGAAGGGCCTTGTGACCGTCAATTCGGTGGAAGTCACCGATATGAAGGCTCCGGACGCCTCGGCTGACGGGTTTGCTAAATTCAAGAAGTTTCTCTCTGAACAACTGACCCAGTCTCAATTCGTTATTCCCTTGGCCCAATTGACCGCCACCCTTGAGGCCATGGGAAATACGGGCGGGGGAGATCCTGGTCTTTCCACCACTCCGCCGGAAATCCTGTTCCGGACCCAACCGGCTGTGCTCATGATCATGGACGGGGACCCCAAAACCCAGTCCATCGAAGAGGGAAAGTTGGTTCAGGTGGTCAACACGGCGGAGGTTTTGGTTCAAGTCTCAACTGGTTCCACCTATTATCTTTGGACAGACGATGGCTGGATCGGCGCGGATAAACTGGAAGGTCCGTGGTCCGCGCCCCACCGCTGTTCCCGCCCCGGTGGAAGAATTGGGAAAGAAACTTGCTGTTAACTTCCTGAATCCAAAAAAGGGAAAAAGCCCCCGATCGTGGTCGAAGTGATTATTCGACAGGGTCCGGCCGAATTGTTTGTGAGCAAGGGGAAACCCCAGTTTCAGCCGCTGAAAGGGGCGAATTTGCTTCACGTGGCCAACTCCGACCAAGACATCCTGATGGATATCACTTCCCAAGACATCTATTTGGTCGCTTCGGGCCGGTGGTATAAATCAAGAAAGACCGAAGGGCCTTGGACCTACGTGTCCTCGGATAAACTGCCTGAAGAGTTTTCCAACATCTCGCCCAATTCTCCCCGCGCGGGGGTTCTGCCTTTTATTGCGGGAACGCCCGAAGCGCGCGATGCGGTGTTGGACGCTTCTGTTCCCCAAACCGCCGCGGTCAAAAAAGGACCGGCGGATGTGAAAGTCGCCTACGACGGAACGCCGAAGTGGAAACCTGTGGAAGGAATGGAAAAGAAAGAAATCTCCTATGCGGAAAACACCGCAGAGGCCATTTTTAAGGTTAAAAATCGATATTACCTTTGCAAAGAGGCGGTGTGGTATGAGGCGGCCCAGCCCGAGGGGCCCTGGAGCGTTGCCGTTTCGATCCCCTCGGAACTTAACAAATTGCCCCCCAGCTGTCCCCATTACCAATGCAGTCACGTATACATTTATGAGTCGACCCCGGATGTTGTTTACGTGGGTTACACTCCGGGATATATGGGATGTTATGTTTATGGGGCAACGATTGTTTACGGCACGGGTTACTATTATCCTCCCTACTACGGATATGGATACGGTGGTGCCTATTACGCCCGGCCCATGACATACGGATATCATGCTTATTACAACCCGGCGACGGGCTGGGGCGCTGTGGGGTATCGGGGGCCTAACGGCGGGGTGGCCATCAGTGGTCCCGTGGGCGGATGGGGAAGCCCTGGCGGTCCCGGCGGTATCGGTGGCCCTGGCAACCCCGGCGGCCCCGGCCGGCCTGGCGGGCCCGGTCATATTGGCGGTCCTGGTAAACCCGGAACGCCAAGCGCCCGACCGACCCCTGTTCAAGGGGGGGGAAGCAAAGGAAATCTTTATAACCAAGCGAATCGCGGGGGAGCGGCGGTCCAGCCGACCACCCGGCCGGCGGGGAACACCCCTTCTGCGGGCACTCGCCCAGCGAATATGGGCTCATCCGCTGGCGGAAAAAACAATGTGTATGCCGATCCCAGCGGGAATGTCCATCGCCAAAACAGCAATGGCGGTTGGGAATCCCAGAGCGGGGGGAAATGGGCTCCTTCCCAACCTTCTGGTATGGGGCAAAATGGCAGGGACCTCGATCGCCAGAGCCAAACCCGCCAAAATACTTCCCGTCAATCTTCGGGGGGAAACTATTCCGGTTCCCGTGGCAGTAGCGGCGGGGGCTATTCCGGCTCCCGCGGGGGCGGTGGCTCTTATGGCGGTTCCCGTGGCGGAGGCGGAGGCGGTCGTGGCGGCGGAGGCGGACGCCGCTAAATCGGGCAACTCCCCAAAACTTCTACTCGAATGGAACGGTTTCGCGATGCCGGAAATCTTCTAAAGGGCGTTCTCGGTCGGATGTTTCTCGTGGACCGCCAAACGCGAGGAAGACAACACCAGCCACTTCCCCTTGGGCAAACACTTCACCGGCAAAACTGACGCTTCCTCCGCTGGGCCCTGACGAGGCCGCCACCGTGCTGTTGGTGAACATTAAATGGCAACGCAGGTCACCGCGAAGTCCGAGCCACGGGGTGATGTAGTATTTTGATCCGCCGCCAAGGGTGACGGAAAAGAAGTCGTTCGATTCGTTCCCCGCTTTCGCGTGGCTCCACCCCACCAGGCCGGCCAGAAAAGGTCGGAACGCGGTTTCCCCGTATTCTTTAAGGCCCCCGATTTGGTAATGGTCCAATGTGTAATTGAACTGGAAGGGGAGGGCCCCTTCCTCTATTTGCACAGAAGATTCTTGGCGGGAAAAGAGCAATTCCACCGCGGTTCCCGGAGACGTGTAAATATCCATGATGCCTCCCCACGATCCGGAGGCGTCGGCGGAATAAGACCGGCCCATAGAGTCATCAAATGTCCCGCCAAACCGCCATCCGCCCATGGCCCCGATTTCAATGGGAACAGCTTTCGCCCCAACGGTAATGAACAGAAAACTGACCAAAATGCTTGTTCGTGTCAGCGGCTTCCTCATAATTTTTTTCATGCGTCCCTCCAAACCAATGTTAGAATTTGATGAACCCATGATATAATGTTTTTAATCTCAGGTGTCTGAAGAATAATTTTCTCGCGTTCGTCATTCCCGAACCACTTTGTCGGGAATCCAGAGGGGAATAAAGGGGAATTATGAAACGAATGGGTTTCGGGCTGGTGCTTCTCATGATAGGAATCTTAAGAGCGGGATGGGCCGCTGAGGCCATTCAACCGCGCGAAGGAAGGCATGGGGGAAAAGCGGGAGACACTGCCCAGGGATCCTTTCTTGTCACCAATATCATCGGCTACGATGTGGAAGTGGTCCTAGCCGTAACGGATTTGCCCATGGCCGGCGAAGCGGTTGCCTTGCCGAAAGGCACCGGAATCACTTTGAGCGGGGCCCCCGCCTTCCGCCTCAAAGTGGGGGAAAGTAAGGCCGTTAATTATACTGTCGTTTTTCCTCCCCAATTCAGTAAACTTTCTGCGGGGGCCATTTCCTTGGCCATTCGCAAACCTGGGGATACGTTGTCGTCGCCCCTCGTAAACACGCTCTTCGCGGTATATCTTCAACCCATTGACAAAAACGCGGTCTTGAAAATTGATCTTCTTCAACCCAACATACGATTTGCCGCCGCGACAGCCGAAGTTCAGGGGCCCAATAAAGTGGAAGTGAGTTTGATACTCAAAAATTTAGGAAACGCTTCGGTTCAGCCCAAGGGACGCGTCGAATTTCGGTTCGGCGGGCAAACAGTGGAAACGCTGTTTTTGACTGGAACACCGGCCATTCCCCCGGGAGGGACGAGTTCTGTCTCAGGCCTTACCCAAACCACCACGTGGCCAGACGGCGACCACGAAGCCAAAGTGACGTTCGATTACGGGGATTACTACCGCCAGCCTCAACAATTTGAAAAGACCTATTTTTTCCGTGTCAGCCGAAATCTGATTTCTGTTCAGCCAGGTTCCGCCACCCCCCAAAAAGTCACACCGCGATAGCATTAGATCCTTTTCTCTCAAATCAGTCGAAGTCTTATTGCCCGTTTATAAAAAATTAGGACCAGGATGGTAATTTATGGCTCTTGCGTTGAATAATGATTTGCCTGTGGGTGTTGTCCATTCCCCTGAACGGTTTAGGGGGACGGTGAACCTTCTGGCGTTTGGGGGTGTTCACCTCGTGGCACTCGCCGCGCTGTTTGGCCCGATTAATTTGAAATTGGTGGGAATTGCGATTGTCTCGTTTCTGATTCGAAAGTTTGGGATCACGGCGGGGTATCACCGTTACCTGTCCCACCGCACTTTTAAAACCAGCCGATTGTTTCAATTTGTTTTGGCATGGATTGGGTGTTCTGCCGCGCAAAAGGGCCCCCTGTGGTGGTCTTCCCATCATCGGGTCCATCACCAAGAGTCCGATGGCCCCCGTGACCTTCATTCGGCTGTTCGAGACGGATTTTGGTGGGCCCATGTGGGGTGGGTGTTGGATAGCCGTTACGATTACACGGATTATCGAGTGGTCCCCGATTTGGCGAGATTTGGGGAACTTCGCTGGCTAAACAAAAATTCACTCATCCCGCCGATCCTTCTGGCCGCGTTTTGCCTCTTGTTGGGTGGACTCCCGGGACTCTTGTGGGGTTTTTTTGTGAGTACCGTCGTTCTCTGGCACACCACGTTCTTTATTAATTCTGCCTGTCATTTGTTCGGGCGACGCCGGTTTGAGACGCGGGACACCAGCCGAAACAGCGCGATCCTGGCGATTTTAACGTTGGGGGAAGGATGGCACAATAATCACCACTACTACCCTTCTTCCGTGGCCCAGGGGTTTTATTGGTGGGAAATTGATGTCACTCTTTACGTCCTTCGATTTTTGGAAAAATGCGGCCTGGTGTGGGATCTTCGTCGACCGCCCGACCGGGTGCTGGCTCTGGGCAAATCAAGAACGGCCCCATAAAAAAAGGCCCCAGGAGATTCCTCCCGGGGCCTTTTTTCTAAGGAATTAAACGGATTACTTAATGTCTTCGCCCAACAGCGGTACGCTGGAGAGGATGCTCACTTTGACGGCGGAGGTGATGAAATCGTCCACTTGCCAAAAGCGGCCGGCCACCGTCGCGTTGACTTTTTTCGCGAGCTGGCCCGCATACTTTTTGCGAATGGAAATATCTTTGGATTGAACCTTATAGGAATCTTTCAGCAATTCCTTCACTTTCATGTCCGACATCGTCAGGAAGTTCTTCGCGTATTCGGACACAATATTCATGCGTGAGTCCATCACGCTGGCGCGTTCTTTTTCATAGGCGTTGTAGATGTCCCAGAAATTGCTTTTGGCCGTGGGATCTTTCAATAGATCTTCCATGGCGGCCGTAAAGATGGCTCGACGCTCACCCGTGACGGCGTATTTGATCATCTCCGGGCTCACGTTGACTTGATTGACGTTCACCTGGGTCACCGGCGGGGCGGATTTGGCGTTCAATTCTTCTGAATGGATCACAGCCCCTGTCAAAGCAAGCGTGAAGACTGACAACAGCAGTTTCTTGTGCATCGTGATTCTCCTTTTGATTTGGTTTATTAAAATGAAAGTGACAAGGTGATTTCGGGGTAGCTTGATGAACAGGAGGTGTAGGTGGTTTCCTGGCACCCGGTAAGTTTTTCATAGACCCCGCCCACACCCGCGTAGGCGTTACCGCCCAGGCCCATGTAAGCCCCGTAACGGCCACCATAGGAATTGAGATCTCCCAATCCCTCGTAAATAGTCCGCCGGTAAAACGCGCCAACATAAGGCCAAAACCGTTCAAACCCAGAGTAAACATACCGAAGCCCCGGGGTCACTTTGTAGACTTGGGGGGAAGACCCCACCCACGCTTCGCCGTCAAGTCCGGCTTCCAAGCCGTGCATAAGGAAGTATCCGAGTCCTACCCCCGCCACCATGTAGGTATCCCCGCTTCCTTGTCCCGTTCCCGCAAAAAAAGACCCTCGCCACCGCCCTTTATCGAACAGAGATTTTCCAGCAGAAACAGACGCCGCCTCAGCCACTGGGGAGAAACACAAAACTCCTAATAGTGCCATTAAACTGTAGTGACGAATTTTCATTTCGTCTTTTCCTTTTTTGGATTAGCCAGCAGACCTTGTTTGCGAAGCTGTTTTCTCACCACGTCGGCCACGTCGTTGATGACCTTCTGTATCGTTTGCGGCTCGGCGGTTTCAGTGGTTCCGGACCAAATCAATTTCTCGTCTTTAACCGAATAAATGCGTGTTTCCAGCTGGAGAATTTTCCATTGGACCACCGTCGACTCTTGCATGTAACTCCAGGAGTAGGAATAATGATCCCACATGGGAGAATAGGTGGGACTGGCCATAATTTCTTTTTCCTGCCGAACGCCCAACCAACGGAGGACGATGATGCCGTCAAAATCGGACCCCCGGAGGGCCGCTTTTGTGGTTGACGATTTGTTTATCTCATCATCCGACAGAAGATTGTAGGAGGGTGTGGCTTTGGGGCCAATTCTGTTCACCATGGCATCTTCGGCACTGCGTCGTTCTGTGTTGTTTGGCGCTACCGCCACAACCAAGATCTTATTGAAATGGATCGGCTGAACTTTCATCTCTGGGTTGGCCCATACCTGAATCATCCGCGTATTGTTTAACGAACAGGCGGAGAGAACAACAAGCGCGGCCAATCCAACGAGAGGGATGGTTCCCTTCATAAAGTGATCCTCCGGTATAAAATCAGAATAAATCCCAACCACCAAAGCCGAAAGAATATACAATTTCTCAAAAGATTACAAAAAACGGTTTTTCTCCGGGAGTTAGCGGCATGATGTCAAATGAACCCAAATACCTTTAATAAATACGAAATGCCGGGGATCCTGGGGGCCCTGGGACAAAGGCGGTTTCATGTCATGGCCAAACCGGCCGGGTCCACCTGCAACTTGGATTGCCGTTATTGCTTTTATCTAAGCAAAGAAACCCTTCCCAACGGGCCGGGAACGGGCCGGATGTCGGACGAAATCCTTGAAAAATTTATTCAGCAGTACATTAATGGCGTCACGGGGGAGGAAGTCGTTTTCAGCTGGCAAGGGGGGGAACCCACCCTTCGCGGCTTGGACTTTTTCCGCAAAGTCGTCGACCTCCAGAAGAAATACGCGAAACCCAACCAACGCATCGAAAACGATCTTCAAACCAACGGCACGCTTCTTAACGAGGAATGGGCGGCTTTTTTAAAGGAGCACCGATTTCTGGTGGGGCTCAGCATTGATGGGCCTCGAGAACTTCACGATCTTTACCGCGTCACCAAAAATCAACGTCCCACCTTTGACGCAGTTTTTGGAGCGGCCAAACTATTAATGAAGCACGGCGTCCCCTTCAATACCCTTACCTGTGTCAACCGAATCAATGCCAAACGTCCCAAAGACGTTTATCGTTTTCTTCGACAGGAATTGAATTCAACCACCATTCAGTTTATTCCCATCGTGGAATACAAGGGGTTTGAAACCACAGCTCCCTACACATGGGATTCCGATAAACTTCCCAAAGACGGCGCGCCCGAGGCCCGGCCCGGCCATCCCCAGTCCATCGTCACGGATTGGTCCGTGGATCCCTATGACTGGGGGGATTTCCTCATTGGCGCTTTTGATTTGTGGTACCGAAAGGATGTGGGCAAGGTGTTGGTCAACCATTTCGAGACGCTCGTGGCCCAGCATCTGGGTTTGCCGTCCCAGATGTGCGTATACAGCGAGTTTTGCGGAAAAGGCGTCGCCATCGAACATAACGGCGACGTCTACGCCTGCGATCATTTCGTTTACCCAGAATATCGAACGGGCAACATTCGAAACCGGCCGCTGTCAGAGTTGGTGTTCTCTCCCACTCAGGTGAAATTCGGATATGCCAAAAGCGAAATGCTTCCCGCCTTTTGTCGAAAGTGCTCTTATCTTAATGACTGCTGGGGCGAATGCCCCAAGAACAGAATCATTCGCACGGAAGACGGCGAGCCGGGTTTGAATTATTTGTGCCGGGGTTTTAAAAAATACTTCAAACACGCCCTTCCCAAGGTGGAGAAAATTGTGAAACGGCTAAAAGAGTCTCCCCTGGCGCCCATCGACCGAATGGACAGAAAATAATGGCATGAGCGGGGGGGGGGGGAATTGGCCGTCCCTTTTTGATAGGATGCTTTTGTTCGATCGTTTCGACGCCGCCGGCATACAACGAAGGTTCATGGAGGTAAGTCCATGCAATTCAAAGAAAACAAATTAACCCGAATTGGCGCCTGTGTGTCGGCGGGGTCATTGCTTTTGGGGAACGCGACCCCTGCGCTGGCCGCCGCAACCGAAAATCAGGACCCGGTCGATCGCACCATTCTTCCACTGCGCGAACCCGTTTATCCGACCAGCCGTGTGCTGGATGTGCGGGAAGCCACACCGCCGCGCCATTTCGATGTCCGGCCGCCGGCCGGCGCGCCGAACGTTATGGTGGTTCTCTTGGACGATTTGGGGTTTGCCGGGACGAGCGCCTTTGGCGGGCCGGTTCCCACGGAGACTTTCGACCAGATCTCTCGCGAGGGTTTGCGGTATAACAACTTTCATACGACCGCCGTGTCTTCCCCCACTCGCGCGGCGTTGAAAAGCGGGCGCAATCATCACGTCAACAACATGGGCGCTATCATTGAGACGGGCACCGCCTTCCCCGGGAACACTGGGCAAATTCCCGCCAATGTGGCGCCGTTGGCGGAGATGTTGCGCTTAAACGGCTACGGCACCGGCGCTTTCGGCAAGTGGCATGAATTGGCGGCCTGGGAAGCGAGTGCGGCGGGCCCCTTTGACCGTTGGCCCACGCGGCAAGGGTTCGATAAGTTTTACGGATTTCTCGGCGGTGAGACCAATCAGTGGGCCCCGTTTGTGTACGACGGGACCACCGCCGTGGAGCTTCCTGAAGATCCCCAGTATCATTTCATGGCGGACATGACGGACAAAGCCATCTCCTGGATGAAGTTTCAAAAGGCCCTGGCGCCGGAGAAACCGTTCTTTATGTATTTCGCCCCCGGCGCCACCCACGCGCCCCACCATGTGCCGGCTGAGTGGATTGCAAAATGGAAAGGCAAGTTTGACGGGGGCTGGGATGTCCTCCGCAAAGAGATTTTGGCTCGGCAGATCAAACTTGGCATTGTGCCCAAGGGAACAAAACTGGCCCCCAAACCCGACGCTATTCCGGATTGGGACAAACTGACGAAAGATCAAAAAACGCTGTTCGCCCACCAATTCGAAGTGTTCGCCGCCTTCTTGGATTATACGGACCATCACATCGGACGTTTGATCAAAGCGGTTGAAGAGGCCGGGCAAAGGGACAATACGATGGTGGTGCTCGTCTACGGCGACAACGGCACCAGCGCCGAAGGCGGCGCCAACGGCATGTTCAGCGAGATGACATACTTTAACGGCGTGCAGGAAAAAGTGGAAGACATGCTGAAAGTCATGGACAAGTGGGGCGGCCCCGAAACCTATCCCCACATGGCCGCGGGCTGGGCCGTCGCCCTCGACACGCCCTACACCTGGACCAAACAGGTCGGCTCCGATCCGGGTGGCACCAAGGTTGGCATGGCCATCCGCTGGCCCCGGGGGATCAAGGCAAAAAACCAAATCCGTTCTCAATTCGCCCACGTGATTGACGTGGCGCCGACGATTCTTGAGGCGGCGGGACTTCCGGAACCCAAGGTGGTCAACGGCGTCCCGCAACGTCCCATGGACGGGGTGAGTATGCTCTATTCCTTTAACGATCCCAAAGCCAAAGAGCGCCACACCACTCAATACTTCGAAATGTTCGGAAACCGCGCCATTTACAACGACGGATGGTACGCGCGCACCATTCACCGCGCCCCTTGGGAACCCAAACCCCGTCGCCCGCTGGCGGACGACATTTGGGAACTCTACGATCTCCGCAAGGACTTCAGTTTGGTGACCGACCTCTCTAAAGCGAATCCTCAAAAGTTGGAGGAACTCAAAGCCTTGTTCATGCAAGAGGCGGAAAAGAACTACGCCCTGCCGATCGACGATCGCGTGTTTGAACGGATCATCGCTTCCAACGTTGGACGGCCGGACCTCATGGCTGGCCGTACCTCGATCACCCTGGCCGAGGGGATGGTGGGGATGACTGAGAATACATTCCTCAACATCAAAAACCGCTCAAAAACCATCACCGCCGAGATTGACGTTCCCACGACGGGGGGGCAGGGGATCGTCATGGCTCAGGGAGGACGGTTTGGGGGCTGGGCGGTTTATGTCAAAGACGGGGTGCCGGCCTATGACTATAACTTTCTGGGGATGCAACGTTTCACCGTCGCCGGGAAAGAAAAATTAAAACCCGGCCCCACCACCCTGCGGTTTGAATTCGCTTACGACGGGGGAGGCGTTGGCAAAGGGGGGCTGGGCACCCTCTACGTTGACGGGAAAAAAGTCGCGGAAGGCCGAATTGAACGAACCCAGCCAGCCATCTTCTCCGCCGATGAAACAGCGGATGTCGGGATTGATTTGGCCTCGCCGGTGGTGGAAACCATCGGTGCGGAGCGGGCATCCAAATTTACCGGAAAGATTAGCCGAGTGACGGTGGAGGTGGCCCCTCTGGCCAACCCCGTTTCAAAATAATCTAGGCAAAACATGCGGAGATTAATCCGATTATTCTCCGCACGAATTGGACTTGGCTTTCTTTTTGACCAGAGGCATGCTCCGCGTCAGGGTCAACGGCGATGGTGTGGTATTTAAGTTCGCCTGGCACGAGCGCAGTTGGGACAAAAAAATGGTATTTTCCTCCAAAGTGTTAAATTCGAAGGGGAAACCATGAAAAACAAACAATCGACTTGGTCTCGAATAACAAAAAGCGGATTGGCTTTGATCGTGGGGGGAACTCCGGCTTTGGCGCCAGCCCAAAAAACCGAAGGCCATCGCATCCCCGACGGGCTGGACCGTTCGGTCCTCCCCATTAAAGAACCCTCTTATCCCATCATCACGGAAATGGACGCCCGAAAGGCCCAGGCCCCTGGGCGGTTCAACGTGAAAGCGCCGGCTAACGCGCCGAACGTGGTGGTCGTGCTTTTGGATGATATCGGGTTCGGCCATTCCAGCGCTTTCGGCGGGCCGATCCATATGCCGAATTTGGATCGATTGGCCGCCCACGGTCTTCGCTATAATCGGTTCCACACGACGGCATTAAGTTCCCCGACACGGACGGCTCTTTTGACTGGCTATAACCACCATTCCAATAACGCCGGGGCCATCATGGAAGTGGCCACAGCCTTTCCCGGAAACACGGGGATTCGTCCGCAAACCATCACGCCGGTGGCCCAGGTGCTCCGAATGAACGGCTACAACACAGCCGCTTTCGGCAAATACCATGAAACCCCACCCTGGGAAGGATCCGTTTCTGGCCCCTACGACCGCTGGCCCACCGGATCGGGTTTTGAAAAGTTCTATGGTTTTATTGGGGGGGAAACCAACCAATGGCACCCCATGATCTACGACGGCACCACGCGGGCCTATCCCGACGTTGAGGCGCCCGGCTACCATTTCACGACGGACATGACCAACCAGGCCATTCGTTGGATGAACACCCAGCAATCCCTCACGCCGGAGAACCCCTTCTATATGTATTTCGCACCCGGCGCCACGCACGCGCCGCACCACGTGCCGAAATCCTTCATTGAAAAATACAAAGGGAAGTTCGACCAAGGCTGGGACAAATTGCGCCAGGAAACGTTGGCGCGGCAAAAAAAGTTAGGCATTGTTCCCAAGAACACACGGTTGGCCCCGAAACCGACCGACATCAAAGATTGGTCAGTGTTGTCCGCGGACGAAAAACGGCTTTTCGCCCGGCAGATGGAGGTGTACGCCGGGTTCGCCGAACACACGGACATGGAAGTGGGAAGGTTGATACAGGCGATCGAAGCGCGGGGGGAAATGGACAACACCCTGTTCTTTTACATCGTCGGGGACAACGGCTCCAGCGCCGAGGGCGGCATGATCGGCATGTTCAATGAAAACACTTATTTTAACGCGGTTCAGGAGACCCTGGACATGCAGTTACAACGGATCGACGAACTGGGGTCGGAAAAGACCTACAACCATTTCGCGGCCGGCTGGGCCATCGCCGGCAACACGCCGTTCACCTGGTCCAAACAAGTGGCCTCGAACTTCGGCGGTACGCGTAACGGCATGGTGCTTCACTGGCCCGCTGGGATCAAGGCCAAAAACCAAATCCGTTCGCAGTTTCATCATGTCATCGATGTGGCGCCTACGATCTACGAAACGACGGGCGTTCCCGCCCCTCGGATGGTGAACGGGATCGAACAACGCCCCATCGAGGGACTCAGCATGGCCTATTCATTTGAAAACGCCAAAGCGCCCGACGCTCGAAAAACCCAGTATTTTGAAATGATTGGCAACCGCGCCATCTATCACGATGGTTGGTTTGCCGGAACCATTCACAAGGCGCCCTGGGAAGCTCAACCGCGCCGTCCTTTGGCGGAGGATGTTTGGGAGCTTTACAACGTGAACGAGGACTTCAGCCAGTCACGCGATCTCGCCGCTAAATATCCGGAAAAACTCGAAGCGCTCAAAAAGCTATTCATGGAAGAGGCGGTCAAATTCAACGTCTTGCCCATTGACGACCGAAGCATCGAGCGTTTTGATCCTATTATCGCTGGTCGTCCGGACCTCATGAACGGGCGCACGAAACTGGTTCTCTACGAAGGCGCGACCGGCATCCCCGAAAATGCGTTCATTAATGTTAAGAACACCTCGCTGGCCATTACCGCCGAGCTCGACGTCCCGGCCGGCGCCTCCGGCGTGATCCTCTGCCAAGGGGGGGACTTTGGTGGTTGGACGCTCTATCTGATGGATGGAAAACCCGCCTACACCTACAATTGGGTGGGATTGGAAACCTACACCGTGACGGCCACACAAAAGGTCCCGGCGGGGCCCCACACGCTTAAATTCGCCTTTGATTACTCGGGCGGCCGAGGGGCCGGAGGAAAGGGAACGATTTTCCTGGACGGCAACAAAATCGCCGAGGGGCTGATCGCAAAAACCAACGCCAACACCTTCGGCATCGACGAATCCGCCGATGTGGGCACGGACGAAAACACCCCCGTGTTCCCGGGATACCACAAGAAAGAAAAATTCACCGGGAAGATCCGCCAAGTAACAGTGGAAACCTTCCCCGCGAAATAAGCGAAAGAGGCCCCCCCCCGCCCCCCCCCCCCGCCCCCCCCCCCCCCCCCCCCCCCCCCCCCCCCCCCCCCCCCCCCCCCCCCCCCCCCCCCCCCCCCCCCCCCCCCCCCCCCCCCCGGCCCCCCCCCCCCCCCCCCCGGGAGGATATGAAGGAGTTCGATGATGAGTGACAATGCCAAGTGCCCGTTTACTGGAAATGCTCGAAAAACCGCCGCCGGCGGAGGCACCTCCAACCGTGACTGGTGGCCTCGCCAATTGAACCTGGGTATTTTGCACCAGCACGCGCCATCGTCCAACCCCATGGGAGCCGATTTCAATTACGCGGAGGAATTTAAGAAACTTGATCTGCCCGCCTTAAAGAAAGATTTGTTCGCGCTTATGACCACCTCTCAGGATTGGTGGCCCGCGGACTGGGGCCATTATGGAGGATTGTTCATTCGAATGGCCTGGCATAGCGCCGGGACCTACCGTACCGCCGACGGGCGCGGGGGCGCGGGCACGGGCAACCAACGATTTCCGCCAGTGAACAGTTGGCCCGATAACGGAAACCTGGACAAGGCTCGCCGTCTGCTTTGGCCCATCAAACGGAAGTATGGAAACAAAATATCCTGGGCCGATCTAATGATTCTGGCGGGCAACTGCGCGTTGGAATCCATGGGCTTTAAAACCTTTGGCTTTGGCGGGGGCCGCGTGGATATCTGGCAATCCGAAGAAGACATTTATTGGGGACGTGAAACGTCTTGGCTGGGAGATAAACGCTACAGCGGCGATCGCCAATTGGAAAACCCCTTGGCCGCCGTTCAGATGGGGCTCATTTACGTGAACCCCGAAGGCCCCAACGGCAACCCCGACCCAAAACTCTCGGGCCGCGATGTGCGCGAGACGTTCGCCCGTATGGCCATGAACGACGAAGAAACGGTGGCGCTCGTGGCCGGGGGCCATACGTTCGGCAAAGCCCACGGCGCGGGAGACCCGAAACTTGTGGGACCCGAACCCGAAGCCGCCCCCATGGAAGAGCAGGGCCTCGGTTGGATCAACAAACTGGGCACTGGCAAGGGCGTCCATACCACCACCAGCGGCATTGAAGGCGCCTGGAAACCCAACCCCACCCGGTGGGACAACGGTTACTTCGATATGCTGTTCGGTTACGAGTGGGAACTGGTCAAAAGCCCGGCGGGCGCCTGGCAATGGTTGGCCAAAGACGTCAAGCCCGAACACATGATTCCCGACGCCCATGACCCGTCTAAAAAGAACCGGCCCATGATGACCACCGCTGACCTCTCGTTGCGTTTCGACCCGGCCTACGAGCCCATTTCCCGCCGGTTCCATAAGGATCCAAAGGCTTTCGCCGACGCTTTTGCCCGCGCCTGGTTCAAGCTCACCCATCGTGACATGGGGCCCAAAACCCGTTACCTCGGCCCCGAAGTCCCGGCGGAAAACCTGATCTGGCAAGACCCGGTTCCTTCTTTAAATCATCCGCTGATCGACGCCAAAGACACGGCGCACTTGAAAGCCCAGGTGTTGGCTTCGGGCCTGTCGGTGTCGGAACTGGTGTCCACCGCCTGGGCGTCGGCGTCCACCTTCCGCGGCTCGGACAAGCGCGGAGGCGCCAACGGCGCGCGCGTTCGACTGGCGCCGCAAAAAGAGTGGGAGGTTAACCAGCCGGCGCAGTTGACCAAGGTTTTGGGCGCGCTTGAAACCATTCAGCGCGCCTTCAATGCCGCCCAAACGGGCGGTAAAAAAGTATCCCTGGCGGATCTCATCGTACTGGCTGGGGCCTGCGGTGTTGAATCGGCGGCCAAAGCCGCCGGGCATCCCGTGGCCGTGCCCTTCACCCCGGGCCGCACCGACGCTTCGCCTGAACAAACCGACGGGGAATCCTTCGCCGTCTTGGAACCCCAAGCCGACGGGTTCCGCAATTACCAGAAAAAGGGCTTCACCGTGTCCGCCGAAGAAATGTTGGTGGACAAGGCCCAACTCCTCACCTTGAGCGCTCCGGAAATGACGGTGCTTGTGGGGGGACTGCGTGTTCTGGGAGCCAACGTCGGGAGGTCTTCTCATGGGGTGTTCACCACGCGGCTCGGCGCACTCACGAACGACTTCTTCGTTCACCTCTTGGATATGGGAACCGTGTGGAAACCCACTTCCGAAGCCGCGGACGCTTTCGAAGGACGCGATCGAAAAACGGGAAATCTGAAATGGACCGCCACCCGCGTGGACCTGGTGTTTGGGTCCAACGCCCAGTTGCGCGCCCTGGCCGAGGTGTATGCCCAAGAGGATTCGGGGGTAAAATTCGTTAAAGACTTTGTCGCGGCCTGGACCAAAGTCATGAACCTCGACCGCTTCGACTTACGATAAAACCCGTGGAGTGAATTCCGATCGCCTCTATGTCCGGGCGCTGATTGGTTTAAATCCTAAGGTTTTATTTGTAGTTGCCCCATTCATGGGGCGCTTTTAAAAACGTTCAATTCTATTACGTCAAAATCGCCCAATAAATTGGGCAACTACGCTTAACTGAGCGGGATTGTGTCTAAACCTCGGCGGCTTGCCTCTCATGTGGGAGATAATACCGCGTCGTTTTGAGGGTGCCTTTTCGTTTCAGGGCGCCTAATTCCACTAGATTTTGCAGGTCGCGGGTGGCTGTGGCGCGGGACGTTTCGGCGATGCGGATATATTTCTCTGCGGACATGCCTCCTTTAAAACCCTCCGGTCCTTCCTGATACATCCTCAACAATGCTTTTTCCTGGCGCGGGTTGAGTTGACCGCGCAATCGGTCGAGCGCCTTGGTTTTTTCCAGCAGGAATTCGAAGCGGATCTGTGACAGATGTTGCGCTTCTATGGCCGTTTCGGCAAACCATCGGAGCCAAGGGGTAATTTCGATGTCTTTATTGGTGGCTTCCAAAACGTGGTAATAGGCTTTTTGCCGGCGTTTCATCGCATCGGCTAGTGACAATAGTGTCGGGTGGCCTAGGCCTTGGGCCAATGCCATTTCCGCAAGGGCCCGGCCCAACCGTCCATTCCCATCTTCAAAAGGGTGAATGGTGACAAAATACAAATGGGCGATGGCCGCCCGGGTCAGGGGAGGCAAGGGGGTGGCGGCCCCCGGGGCGGTCCGATTGAACCAGTCGATAAATGCGTCCATCTTTTTTGGGACGGAGGCCGACGGCGGCGCTTCAAAGTGAACGGTGGGCTTGTCCACGCGTCCTGAGACAACCTGCATCGGGGATTCGTGGGTCCGATATCGACCTAAATCGTGAATATCAGAACGCCCTTTCATCAAGCAAAGATGCCAGCGGCAAAGGGTCTCATGGGTGAGGGGCTGATTGAAATGGCGAAATAGGTCAACCATCATCTCGGCAATTCCCTGTTCGGCGGGGGGAATCAAACGGGATTCTGTTTGCACCCCAAATTGCCTGCGGAGGGAAGATTGGACACTTTCCCGATCTAATATTTCTCCCTCTATTAATGATGTTTGGAGGGCTTCATTTGCGATCAGTTCAATTCGCAGTTTTTCGCTCGCCGTTGGTTCTAAATGTTTTACGATTCCGACAAACACACCCGCGGCATGAAGGAATATGGCCTCTTGGGTTTCCAAGAGACTTTTATCATAACGGTATTGTGGCCAATCCGGTTTTTGCCAATTCCAAGTCATTTGAGGTATAAATAACTCCTTTATAGCTCACATTCTAGCCTCTTAATGAGTTATACGCAAGGTTTTTTTACCTCACTTCATTGGTTGGCGTAGCATGGGGGCCGTTTTGGCTCTTTTGAAATGGTAAATTGCGAAAGATAAATCTTCACGTACAGTCGAATGAATGGAGGATATCGTGAAACAGTCATTTTTTATTAAGTCGTTCGTCCTTTGCTTAGGGAGAATCAGGGGACATGATTGACTAATTGACTTATTTTTGTGCCTACTCATGAAAAATCAATTAGTCAATCATGTCCCCTTGTTGCGGGTGGTCTTTGAAAATGTGGGCGTGGTGCCAAAAGGAATAGGGGCCTTTTAATTGAACGTCGACGAATTTGAAGGGGGGGGCATATTCCGTTATTAAACTGGTCCATCTCAATGGAAAGCCCAAGATTTTAACCCTGTAATCGATCAGACACCCCTTCCCCATTTTTATTGGAGCTGGGGTGAGAATTTTAAATCCCAGCGCGGGGGGAGTGATCTTGGCAAGGTTTTGAGGATTTTCGTAAAAAGCAAACACCTCTCCTCTGTCTTTACGAATGATCTGTTGTCGATGAAGTTCATGAACGACCACTGTCCCTCCCTCCCGGTTCTTTCTGGCCTGCGCCCGCGATAGCTGAAGTGTGGTGTGGGAACGGCCTGCCCTGTAGAATCACATTGGCTTGAAGCCCATGCTACAACCTTAATAGAACTTTAGGAAACTGAATTTCCAATTGCGCAATGTTTCCGAAAAGTTAGAATAACCCCATGCCTACCCCCTGGAATGATGACGAACCTAACTTGGATCCGATAGAACAAATGTTGGCGCGTCTGAACCGCATGAAAACATCCGTCGGGGTTAGCCCCCAGGGCATCGGCGCCATTGTGGGTGGGCTTCTTTTATTGGTGGCCGCTTTCACTTCTTTTTACACTGTTCAACCCAGCGAAGAGGCGGTGGTCCTGCGCTTTGGCCGCTTCATTCGCACCGAGACCCCCGGCCTTCGCTTTAAAATTCCGTTCGGCATCGAGCAGGTGGTCAAGGTGAAGACTAAAATTATCCACCAGGAAGAATTTGGTTTTCGCTCCACTGGCATGCGGGGGTCTCGCACGGATTATTCTGACGAAACTTTCGGCGCGGAATCCTTGACCTTGACCGGAGACCTGAACGTCGCCGAGGTAGAATGGATCGTTCAATACCAAATTTCCGACCCCAAAAAGTTTCTCTTTAATACTCGGGAGGTTCTGCAGAACCTTCGCGATGTCACCCAAAGCGTTCTGCGCCGGGTTGTGGGCGACCGGCTGGTGAACGATGTCTTGACGGTCAGCCGGGCCGAGATCGGCGTGGAGGTCCAACGGCTGACCCAGGAAATTCTTGATCGTTACGACATGGGGATTCGGATTGTGACCGTCAAGCTTCAGGACGTCAACCCGCCCGCTTCCGTTCGCCCCGCCTTCAATGAGGTCAACTCGGCCAAACAAGAGCAGGAACAGGCGATCAACCAGGCCGAGCGGGAGTACAACCGCGTCATCCCCGAGGCCCGCGGTAAGGCCGAACAGGTGATCCGCGACGCGGAAGGCTACGCCGCCGCGGTGGTCAACCGAGCGCAGGGAGAGGCCTCCCGCTTTCGGGAGGTCTTGGCCGCCTATCGAACCGCGCCCCAAGTGACCCGTACACGGCTCTATTTGGAAACGCTTGAAACCATTTACGGGCGAGTCAAATCCATGACCATTGTCGACAAATCGGTGGAAGGCCTCCTGCCGGTTTTTGGCGGGACGGGCGCGGCGGAGAAAAAACCATGACCCCTCGGGACTCGGTTCGTTTGATTTTAGGGGGCGCTGTGGCCTTAGGCGCTCTCATTCTTATCACCGCTTCTCTTTACGTTCTCCCTGAATGGGAACAAGCGGTCATCACTCAGTTCGGTCGACCCTTGGCGGGGGGGGCCGTGAAAGACCCGGGCCTGCATTTTAAGGTGCCCTTCATTCAAGTCGTCAACCGGTTTGACAAACGCATTTTGAACTGGGACGGGTATCCCAACCAGATTCCGACCAAAGACAAAAAGTATATTTTGGTGGACACCACCGCTCGCTGGCGCATCGTCAACCCCCTCGCTTTTCTCCAAACCGTTCAAACCGAACGGGGCCCGATCCCGATTGGACGCCATCTTGGACGCGGTCACCCGCGACACCATTTCAAAACACAATTTGGTGGAAGCCGTTCGCAATTCCAACACCATTCTTGAAAACATGAAAGACAAAATGGCTCGGCAAAAAAGCGGCGAACTAAAACCAGGCAACGACCTGGAAGAATTTGTGGGCGAAATTGAACCGGTGACCGTCGGTCGCGAGGCGTTGAGCGCTCAAATTATTCAACAGGCCAAGTCTGGCCTGGACGAGTTTGGCATTGAATTGATCGACGTTCAACTCCGGCGCATCGCTTACGAGGCCAGCGTGGAAGCCAAAGTTTACGAACGCATGATTTCGGAGCGACAACGAATCGCTCAGCACATTCGATCGGTGGGGCAAGGCGAGAAAGCCAAGATCGAAGGCAAAATCAGCAAGGACTTAAAAGAGATCGAATCCGAGGCCTATCGACGAGTGGAGATCGCCAAAGGAACGGCCGATGCCAAAGCCATTCGAATCTACGCCCAAGCCATGAACGCCGATCCGGCCCTTTACAAGTTTCTGCGAACGCTGGAAGCATACAAAAGGCCATCCCCGAGGGGAGCACCCTCCTTCTTTCCACCGACAGCGAATTCCTTCGCCTTCTGCGCGGAGAATAGGGCTCCTGTCTCGTGAGTTATTGTTTTTTATTGACACCCTAGCCCCTAAAAAAACACCAAATCTTCTCTCTTCAGGCCGGCCGGGGATGAAATAGAAAATGGATGCGCACCCTCATCAAACCCAATTCCTTTTTATAGCTCACCCCAGCGGTTGTTTGAGTTTTTTGATTTGGTAAATTAAGATGGATAAAGCTTCTTGCACAGTCGAATGAATGGAGGATAGAGTGAAACAATCATTTTATATTAAGTCGGTCGTCTTTTGTTTAGGGGTCTCTTTTATTTCAAGTGCCGCTTATAGCGAGATTTTGACGGGGGTCGAAGCGGGGGCGGGGTACCAGAGCCGAAACGACGTGCGGATTCCGGGGGATACGGGCACCGGATTTTCACTGAAAGATGTTCAGGGAAGCGGCCCGGTGCCGGTGGTGCGGGCCTGGGGGGAATGGCGGTTTGCCGACAAACACGGGCTTCGCTTGACCGCCGCACCGGTCCGCATCGAAGGCACGGGTATGTTGGACGAGGACGTCTTCTTCGTGGATAAAACCTTCGCAAAGGGCACGCCGGTCAAGGCCAGCTATCAATTCGACACATACCGGCTTACTTACCGCTACCGATTTCATAAAAGCGAGAAATGGAACTGGTCCTGGGGGGGAACATTGTTGGTGCGCGACGCCAAAATCGCCCTGGAGCAGGAAGGACAGCACGCGTCCTCAAGCAACGTCGGGGTGGTTCCTCTTCTGCACCTATCCGGCCTTTGGCGTATGACTCCCCAATGGCGAACCCTGATGGAAATGGACGGGTTAGCGGGCGGGCCCGGACGCGCCATCGATGCGACGGTCCAATCCTTTTACCAAACGTCCGATCGCTGGGAATTTGGCGGCGGCTACCGCACCATCGAAGGCGGCTCGGACACTGACGCCGTTTACACTTTCGCGTGGTTTCACGTTTTCACCCTGTCCGTCAACTATCGGTTCAATTGATTCCTCTTTGCCCCCTCGCCCTCTAGCGAGCGAAATTATAAACGTGTGCTGGCGCTTTCTATTCAACCTCGTGTAAATCCCACCAACCTCACCGTCAAGGAGGTCTTGATATATTTTTAATTATCATATATGATATTTATATCAGCAAAGTTGATTTAAATATATTATATTGGAATAAAAATGCGAGCGGGAATGAATGAAACGCTGACCAATTTCCAAATGGTTCGGCCGCGGGAAATGCGCCAAGCGCTGGGGCTTTGGGTGCGTCTTGCTCGTCAACGGTTGAATTGGACTCAACCCATGCTGGCGGCCAAATCGGGGGTGCCGGTGGCCACTCTTTCGCGGTTGGAAAGGGAGGGACAGGGGGGATTGGAAAGTTTTATTCGAGTGCTCCAGGCTCTCGGCGGTCTGGACAGCTTCCATGCCCAATGGCAGGATCGAATTCGTAAAGCCTCGTTGCCTTCCGATATTTCCGGTTTGAACGAACCGCTGTCCCCATTACGAAAACGCGTGCGAATTCGCGCCCAACCGAAAGGGGGGCTTGGCGCTTGAACACCTTGGATGTCTATCTCCGTTTTTCGCCAACCCTGGAACATAAAGTGGGAACGGTGGGGGTGGCCGGGCGGGATTTCGTTTTTCAGTATGCGGAATCGTTCCTTCGCCTGAACCTCTCCCTTTCGCCCCTGCGCTTGCCCCTTCAGCCGGGGTTGCACGTTTATGACGGAGATGGACACATGGAAACCTTTGGGGTATTTGACGATGCCATGCCTGACAGTTGGGGCCGCCGCTTGATCGACAAGCACTTTCAAAAACGGATTGGACGACGTCCCGGGATCTTGGAGCGATTGGCTTTCGTCGGCGAACGCGCCATGGGGGCGCTGGTTTTTCGTCCACCCGAAGAAATAGAGAACAGCCCTTTCCCGGGTTTAGGCGCCATGGCGGTGGAGGCCTGGGATTTTGATTCTGAAAAGACCGAAGAGGATCTCCCGGAATTAAGAAAAATGGCGTGCACTTCTGGCGGAGCGAGACCGAAGATTCTGGTGGGGATTCCCGAAGCGAAAAATGCGCGCGGCCCGATCCTTGCCGGGGATAACGAATTGCCGCCGGGCTATGCCCATTGGATTGTGAAGTTCAATTCGCGGGAGGAGGGAGCGGACGCCGGGCCCCTCGAGTTCGCCTATGCCGAGCTGGCGGCGACAGCGGGGGCTGAAATGCCGGAGCATCGCTTGTTCGAAACCCCGCAGGGCCGATTCTTCGGCGTTCGCCGGTTTGACCGAAAAGCCGGAGGGCGACGGTTGCATCTTCATTCCGCGGCGGGACTTCTACATGCGGATTACCGCACAGCGGGGATTGAATATGAAGTCCTTTTCCGTTTGACGGAGGCTTTGACCCGGGATTACGCCCAAAAAAAAGAGCTGTTTCGGCGGGCCTGCCTGAATGTATTGGCGTGCAACCGAGATGATCATTTGAAGAACTTCGCGTTTCTTATGGATGAAAAAGGCGTGTGGCGCTTGGCGCCGTTCTACGATTTCACTTTTCACACGGGGCCCAACGGGTGGCAGACGCTTTCGGTGGCGGGGGAAGGGGAGAATCCGAGCAAAGATCATTTAGTGAAGTTGGCCAAGCACGTCGACCTTCGACCGCGCGATGCCAGAGAAATTATCGATCAAACGCGCCATGCCATTGGGAGTTTCTATGAACTGGCGCGCGCGGCGGGTGTTTCCAAAACCACGCTCGCCAGGGTCAACGCCAGGCTGAAATAAAATCCTCGCTTGCGTTCTCTTCTCGGGAGGCATCCTCCTCCACGATAGCTCCTCGCACCTCAACGAGTTTTCCCCTTTCGTTTAGAGCGGAGGCGTCCCTATGATGGGCGATATGGACATGCCCGAGCGAAAGAGTTAAGGTGACCACAGTCGTGAATTTTAAAGGGGGAAGGGGATGAAAGTCATTATCGTTGGCGGAGTGGCGGGCGGGGCGTCTTGTGCGGCGCGACTGCGGCGGCTGGATGAGGGAGCCCAGATCACTATTTTTGAACGGGACGAGAACGTTTCGTTTTCCAACTGCAGCCTGCCTTATTACCTGAGCGGCGTGGTTGAAAAATCGGAGACCCTGGTGATGATGTCCCCGAAGAAATTTCTGACCCAGTACAATATCCATGTTCGCACCATGTCGGAAGTAACGGCGATCAACCGGAAATCGAAAACCTTGACGGTTCTGGACCGAACCAAAAACACCACCTACGAGGAATCTTACGATAAGCTGGTTCTCTCCCCGGGTGCCGCCGCCATCGTTCCGCCCATTCCCGGTATCGAGTTGGTGAACAAACACGTGGTGCGCAACGTCGGCGATGTGGTCGGCCTGAAGCAAAGCATGACTCCGGCGGCGGGACAGACGGTGGTGGTGATCGGGGGCGGGTTCATCGGCGTGGAAGTCGCGGAAAACCTTCGAGAGGCGGGATATGCGGTGACGTTGGTGGAAGCGATGCCGCAAATCCTTCGAATCTACGATGCCGACATGGTTCAACTCTTGCATAAAGCACTGGATGATCACGGCATTGAACTCGTGCTGAGCGATAAAGTCGCGTCGTTCGAGAAAAACACGGTGGTGCTTGGGTCAGGCCGTAAGATCAAGGCGGATGGCGTGGTCATGGCCATTGGCGTGACTCCGGAAACCCGACTGGCGAAAGCGGCCGGGTTGACCCTTGGGGCCACCGGCGCCATTGCTGTGGATGCCGAATGCCGGACGAATGATCCGGACATCTATGCCATCGGCGACGCGATTGAAGTGGATCATGCCTACCTCAAAGAAAAGTTTAAAATAGCGTTGGCCTGGCCAGCCCAGATCCAGGCGCGCGGCGTGGCGAACCGCATCAAGGGCTTGCCTTTCACGAATCCCTCCTATATCGCCAGCTCCTGCATCAAGGTCTTTGAATACAACGCGGCATCCACCGGCCTAACCGAAGAGCAGATCAAGCAAATGAAATCGCCTCTCAGTTATGATGTCGCGCTTGTTTCGCCGCAAGACATTGTCGGAATCATGCCGGGCTCCACCCCGGTTTTTCTGAAGGTGATCTTTGAGAAGCCAAGCGGCCGTCTTCTGGGTGCGCAGGCCATCAGCAAAGGCGCGGCCGATAAGCGGATCGACGTGATCGCAACGGCCATTCATTTCAAAGCTACCATTCGGGATCTCGTGGATCTTGAGCTGTGCTACGCCCCTCCATTTTCGACAGCAAAGGATGTGGCGAACTTTGCGGGCTATGTCGGTCAGAATCTGCTGGACGGCACATTCAAACAGGTATTGCCTTCGGAATTGCGGTCGTTGGTTGCCAGCGGGTCCTATATTCTGGATGTCCGCGAAGCGTCTGAGGTTGGGGCGGGTGTCGTTAGGGGATCAAAGAATATACCCTTGAGCCAGCTTCGCGGGCGGGTGTCGGAAATTCCGAAGGATCGGCCTGTTTACGCTTATTGCCGAAGTGGACAGCGCAGTTATAATGCCGTGCTGGCCTTGCAGAATCTGGGCTATACCCAGGTTTTTAATTTGGCAGGCGGCTACATGTTCTTCTCGTTTAACGAATATATGCAGGACCGGCTTGCGAAGAGGGAATCGGTACTCACCGGCTATAACTTTAAGTAAGAGTCAGCACTTTTTTGTATTGAGCGGTTCGGGAACGACGAAGGATCGGGTCGGCAATAACTTAAAAGGAGAGCGCCATGGAGCGTTTTTCGTTCGTTTTAACGACCTTCTCCAAATTGTTGGGTTGGCCGCTGTCTGTCTTGTCTCACCAGCCATGGGTCAGGCCAGTCTCCCGGCCACTTCCGAAACGATCACGGCGAAGTGGTCTATTAGCCTGAAATTTTCAGCAGAGCCCACCTCTCCGACAATGTCGGCTTTTTTTTTGTTCATAGAATCCCAGCCTTTTTTGAGTAAAAATAGGCCCCTCCTGACCCCGCTGATTCAACCGGGTTGAACTGCAACACCGTTGTTTTTTGTCGACGGCCATAACACCTCAAGAAACCCCCGGAACTTCTCCCTCCACACACCAGACAGCGATAATCGCAATACCGTCCGATGTCCTACTCTTCCTACAACCCGGATTTTTCATTGGGTCTTTTTAAAATGAGCCACTGGCTAGGGAGGGAAAGAATCTATTGACAGAGGTGTAAGATGGGAGATCCAACAGGACAGTCTGTCGTAACGGACAAAAAGTTGCAGGGAACGGAGGGGCTCCCGTGGGTATTTTTGGACAAACTCGTGACGGTGTGGGCCGGTCTGCGGCTGATAAAAGAGGTGCTGGACCGGATGGTGATGAAAGAGGTTTCGGTTGGGAATGGGATTCCTCAACCCCAATCGAATCGGGGCTACAATCCGGTGGTGATGATGGAGCTTTTTTTCTGGTTCAACAGAAAAATCAAGTTAATCACGCTGGAAAACAGATACAAGATTGGTTTCATCGCCCCGATATCCAAGCGCTCATAGAAGCGAAACGCTTGAGGCGGTAATTTCAAGTCTTACGGTGAAAATTTCGCCGGGTTGGTGTGGATGTTTGACTGAATAACGGGAAAACGTCGGGAGGTCAACGTCTCTAACCGCTGTTCAAGCGGCGTCGGAGAGGCTTTTGCGCAGGAGGGCGAGGGCGGCGCCGAAGAATGTCCTGGTTTATGGACCCTAATTTGAATGGGAACTCGCTGGGGGGGGTGAATTTTATGGGCAAGGTTTGAGAAAGAAATTTCCGCGCAAAGTTATCAAGCCTCAGAACTGATTTGCAAATCGTTTGCATATATTATATCGTGGTGTCATGAGGCGGAACGGTTTGGAGTCGGTGTTTGAGAAAAAGGGTCTCTATTCCACGCGGGAGCGTCGGGGGACACTGAAGGCGCTCGCCGATTACGGGAAGCCTCTCACCGCCAAACAGTTGCACGAGAGGATTGGGCGGGGATCGTGCGATTTGGCGACGGTTCATCGAACGCTCACGCATTTTGAAAAAGCGGGGATCGTTCGGGTCATCGCTTTGGACGGCCGTTCTCGTTGGTTTGAGTTGAAAGATCATTCCGGCCACCACCATCACGTGTTTTGCACATCGTGTGAACGTATCGAGGACGTTCCCATGTGCCGGATTGCCGCCTTTACCCGCTACGCCTCTGAAAAGCTGAAATTCAGAATCCACTCACATTCATTGGAATTGTTTGGGTTTTGCCCGAAATGCCAGAAAGCGGGCAAGAGTCCCCGGTAGAAAGAGGGCGCGGGCGTCCATTTTTAAAAAACGAATAACCGAGATTTATCTTCTATCGGCATCGTGGGTTTCGGAGAAGCGGCGTGCTGTTGAAGCGGTTTGTCATGTAAAGGAGATAGGACATGCTGAACAGTGGTCCATGGGGACCGAGGGGCCAGGCGAAGGGGAGGGGGATGGGCTCGGGCGTTTGTTCGGGTGGGGGGCCATCCTGGTTTGGGTCAGGGTGGTTTTGGGGGCGATGTCTCGGGAGGGGCCGGAGATATCGGTGCGGCCGCCGAAGCGGGACTCAGGTCACGGGCGCCGTTCGACGGGAAGGGAAATCCACATGAAGATCCTCGTGTCGTCGATGGAACGTTCGTTGAATTCCCCTGTCGATCCGCGTTTCGGGCGGGCGGCTTGGTTTGTCCTGGTGGACACGGAGACCGGAGAGCATCGGGCTGTGGAAAACAAACAGGGACAAGAGGCCGGTCACGGGGCGGGGATCCTGGGCCGCCCAGACCGTTTCGTCCCTGGGCGCGAAGGTTCTGTTGACCGGAGAATGGGCCCCAAGGCGTGCGACGCGCTCAAAGCGGCGGGAATCCAGATTTGCACCGGGACGGTTGGAACAGTCGGCCAGGCCGTGGAAACGTTCATGGCGTCGCGAGCGGGATGAAAAGAAACGAAGGCATGACCATCGCCGTCGCTTCCGGCAAGGGGGGCACGGGAAAAACGACCGTGGCCGTGAGTTTGGCTTTGACCGCGCCCGGGACCGTCCGGCTCGTGGACTGCGATGTGGAAGAACCCAACGCGCATTTGTTCCTGAACCCAGTCATCCAACGGACGAACCCGGTTTCGATCCCCGTTCCGGAAATCAACAGGGAGGAATGCCGATCCTGCGGCAGGTGCGCCGAGGCGTGCCGGTTCGGCGCGTTGGTTCTGTTGCGCGGGCGGCCCCATGTATTCCCGAGCCTTTGCAAAGGGTGCGGGGCCTGCTCGGATGTTTGCGCGAGGGGAGCCATAAAGGAAACCGATCGGACGGTGGGGGTTGTGGAGGAAGGGACGGCCGGGGCCGTGGCGTTTGTTCAAGGCAGGATAAACGTGGGAGAAACGGCCACGCCGCGTGTGATTCGCGCGGCGCGGGAGATGACCTCTTCGGCTCGGTGGACCATCGTGGATTCTCCCCCGGGCGCATCCTGCGCCATGACGGCGGCCGTTCGAGGGGCGGACATGGCTGTCTTAGTAACGGAACCCACGCCGTTCGGTCTTCATGATCTTGACATCGCGGTGGATTCCGCGCGCAAACTTGGCGTCCCCTGCGGGATCGTGGTCAACCGACACACGCCCGAAGACCTCCGGATTCGGGATTATTGCGTGAGGCAGAACATCCTCCTTCTTGCGGAAATTCCCGATGACCGCCGCGCGGCGGAAGCCTATTCGCGCGGGAAGAACGTGGTCGACTCCTTGCCCGGGATGAAAGAGAGGTTTGTCGCGCTATGGAAATCGCTGTCGGCCGCATTGAAAGGAAACGGGGATTTTTCTTGTGAGGGAGGGAATTCCCTTGCTCAAATCAGCGATGACGCTTTGAACGAACGGACCCTCTTGGGAAAAATACGGACGGGGGTCTCTTCCGCGCGGAACTCCTTGCCGGGGAGCGTGACGTGAAGGCTTTCTTTTGGATTTTGGGAAGCGGTGTTATGATGACCGCCATCGCCCTGGTGGGGGGCGTGACGTATTTATTAAAGGAAAAGATGTTTGAGCGCCTCGTCCTGCCGTTGGTGGCGTTGGCCGCCGGGAGCCTGATCGGCGGGGCGTTATTCCACATGCTTCCCTATGCTCTCGGGAGCGGAAGTCTGGCGGTTTCAACGGTTTTTCTATGGACGGCGGTTGGCTTCACCGTTTTCTTCGCCATGGAACAATTTATCCACCATCACCATTGCCATCTGGGGGCTTCGGACTGCCGCAAACCCACGGCACCTTTGCTCCTCATCGGGGACGGGGTGCATAATTTTTTGGGGGGTCTGGCGGTGGCCGGTGCTTTCCTATTGGATATCCGGGTGGGGATCGTGGCCTGGCTGGCGGCCGCCGCCCACGAGATTCCTCAAGAGCTGGGGGATTTCGCCGCGCTGTATCACTCCGGCCTAACGAAGAAGCGCGCCCTGACCCTGAATCTATTCTCCGCGATGGCTTTCCCCTTGGGGGGAATGGCCGCCTTCGTTATGTCCTTCAAGTTCAATACGGATTTCCTGATCGCTTTCGCGGCTGGGAACTTTCTTTACATCGGCGCGTCCGATTTGGTTCCCGAGGTCAACCGGGCCCGAACGGCCAAGGAGAATATCATTCACTTCCTGGCTTTCGCGGGCGGAATGGGTTTTTTGGCTCTGATTCATGAAATTTTTAAGACATAAACCGGGTGGGACTCGTTGCCCGTCGGCCAGCCCGAGTAGAGCGGTTCGCGGGGGCCGCTTGGAACACCGGACCGCCGGATCGCAGGGGACGTGTCGACGCTAGGAGTCTTTTTGAACGAGATCGTGATATTAAGCGGCAAGGGTGGGACGGGGAAGACCAGTGTGGCGGCGTCTTTCGCTGTCCTGTCGAAACGGGCGGCTCTGGCCGACGCCGACGTGGACGCCTCCAACCTTTCACTCCTCTTGGATCCCCGCGTGCGTCGGAAAGAGGTTTATCGAGCGGGGCTGGAGGCCGTTGTCCGCCTGGAAGAGTGCGGGGACTGCGCGGTGTGCGCGGGGGTTTGCCGGTTCAACGCCCTTCGCCCGTCGGACACACACACCCGTCCCGCGTTCCAGGTGGACTCTTTCCTGTGCGAGGGGTGCGGACGGTGCGTTCCGATGTGTCCCCGGGGGATCATTGAAATGAGGGAACGGACGGTGGGGGAATGGATGGAGTCCGACACCCGGGCCGGGCCGCTGGTCCACGCGCGGTTGGAACCGGCGGGGGAGAATTCCGGCAAGCTGGCGTCCCTGGTCAAGCGGGAAGCCCGTCGCGTAGCGGCGGAGCGGGGTCTTGGCCTGCTTTTGGTCGACGGGCCGCCGGGCGTCGGGTGCTCGGCCATCGCGGCTTTATCTGGAGCGTCGTTGGTTCTATTCGTGGCGGAGCCCACCGTGTCCGGTTTGCATGATTTCGAGCGCGCGGCGGACCTGGCGCGCCACTTCACTGTCCCGGCGGCTCTCTGCGTGAACAAGTGGGATATTCACCCGGTCGCGGCGGATTCTCTCGAAGCGAAAGCGCGAAAAATGAATGTCCGTCCTTTGCAACGGGTGCGTTATGACCCGTCCGTCGTGTCCGCCCAGCGTCGGGGGAAGACGGTTGTGGAGGAAGACTCCGCGGCGGCCCAAGACGTTCGGGACCTGTGGCGGGAAGTGACGGCGGCGTGAGGGCCCATCCTTTGAAGAAAGAATGTTCGAAGAACGAACACGAACGGGACTGTTTAGAGGCCGGCGGACGGACAACGCGTTCCCCCTGTGGGCCCCCGGTCAAGATCGTGGTGGACGAGAACATTCCCCACGCGGCCGAGGCGTTCGGCGCGCTGAGAACAGTCCAGGCTGTTCCCGCCGAATCGATATCGCCCGGGCTGATCCGGGATGCCGATGCCCTGGTGGTCCGATCCGTCACGCCCGTGTCTCGGTCCCTTTTGGAGGGGAGCCGAATTCGGTTCGTCGCCTCGGCCACAACCGGGTTCGATCACATGGACGTGGACTATTTGAATTCGCGGGGGATTGCGTTCGCCGCGGCTCCTGGGTGTAACGCGGAATCCGTGGCGGATTATGTTATGGCCGCGCTTCTGGCGCTTCATCGGCGGAAAAAAGTTCAACTGGATCGCGCGCTGGTCGGGATTGTGGGCTCCGGACGCATCGGTGGCCGGGTCGCTCAACGATTGGAGGGGTTGGGGGTCAAAACACTTTTGAACGATCCCCCGTTGGCGCGACAAACGCCGGATAGCCGATTTCGCCCGCTGGACGACCTCATGGCGTGCGACATTGTGACCTTGCACACGCCTTTAACCCAAAAAAATCAGTGGACCGACCCATCCTGTCCACAGGGGCCGGCCCATTCTGTTCAGCCTGGAATCGATGGTCGACCCGTGCCAGCCGGGGAATCCCGGTTAACACAAGGCGATGTGGACGCGACGTTTCATCTTTTTGATGAAAACCGGATTGCCCGGATGAAGTCGGGGAGCGTGCTGATCAATACCGCTCGCGGGGGTGTGGTGGATACGTTCGCTCTGAAGAAAGCTCTTCAGTCCGGGCGATTGGCGGGAGCCGTGCTGGACGTTTGGGAAGGTGAGCCGACTGTTGATGCGGAATTGTTGGCGTTGGTTGATTTGGGAACGCCTCATATCGCCGGGCTTTCATGGGACGGACGAGTGAATGGAACGGTGATGGCCTACGACGCCTTGCGGCGGCATTTCGGGGTCCCACCGGGGTGGACGCGGCCAACCCATTCGCCGGTGGTGGTGCGTCCACAGCCGTGTGGCGACGATTTATTTGGCCTGCTGGAGAACGTTGTTCGGGGGGTTTACGATATTGAAAAGGACGATAGAGAATTTAGGGCGAAGACGGGATCGTTTAACGCTTTAAGGGATGATTATTTTAAGCGACGCGATTTTAGCGCCGTGACGGTCGTTGAAGCGGATGCAAAGTTGAAGAAAAAATGGATGTCCATTGGGTTTCAAGGAGAGAAATCATGAGGATCGCCGTCCCTGTAGAGAACGATCAGCTGTGTTCGCACTTTGGTCATTGCCAGACGTTTGCGCTGTTCGATGTGGATAAAAAAGAAATCATTGGCCGGGTCGACATACCGCCGCCGCCCCACGAACCGGGTCTTTTGCCGCGTTGGTTAGGTGAGAAGGGTGTCCAGGTTGTCATCGCGGGAGGAATCGGTGGGCGGGCGCGGGCTCTTTTCGCTGAACGGAAGATCGAGGTTGTGGTCGGCGCCCCGTCCGTGTCGCCGGAAACAGCTGTTCGGCAATATGTGGAAGGCACTTTGAAAACGACCGCCAACGCCTGCACGCATGAGGAAGGCACAACCTGCGGCGGTTGAGGTCGAGTATCGTAAAAGCGGATAACAAGCGCGATGAGGGAGGGTTAAAATAAAACTGGGGATCCTGCTTTACTCTTCGAATGCGGAAACGGTCTGGAACGCGTTTCGCTTGGGCCACTTTTCCTTCTCATAAAAACCCATGATAAGATTGACACGTTTTAAAGCCGTTTTGCGCCACGGGTGAGGAGCGCCGCGTTGTCCGACGAAGTCGCTTCTAAAAACAGGCCCAACGCGGCCCCGCATGGGTTCGTGAAGCGCTTGACCGTGCGCATCGTCACGGAAAACCATGCGGGGGCCGGGGATTTGGTTCCTGAGCATGGGTTGTGCCTCTGGATTGAAGCGGACGAAGACGTGATCTTGTTCGACACGGGGCAGGGGCAGGCATTGCTTCAAAACGCGGCTCGGATGGGGTTGGATTTAGGACGAGTGACGTGCTTGGTTTTAAGCCACGGCCATTATGATCATTCGGGGGGGGTGGGGGCCGCCTTGAAAGCCACAAACCGGCCGGTGCCCGTTTATCTTCATGCCCAGGCGCGGAAAGAAAGGTTCAGCCGATCCACCGGTAAAACCCGTTCCATCGGAATGCCGGAAGAGGCGCAGGCCGCCCTTTTTCAGTTGTCGCCCAAAAATCTATTCGAGACGGACGGGCCGGTCCGGGTTCGTCCGGGCGTGTGGGCGACAGGATCGATCCCTCGGACCCGGGAGCCTGAAGGATTGGATCGCCATCTTTTCGTTCTTGGAAATAGACGTGACGATGTGGAAGACGATCAAGCCTTGCTGGTTCGAACGACGGGGGGAAACGTGATAATGACGGGATGCGGCCACGCCGGGGTGGGCAATACGCTGGATTTCGCGAGAACGCTGGTTCCGGGGGCGGTCCGCGCCGTCATCGGGGGGTTCCATCTATCCCGCGCGGGGCGCTCGCGCTGGGTTATGGCTCGGGACGCTCTTGTTCGGCACGCGGTGGGCGAGATCATCCCTTGTCATTGCACCGGTGAAGAAGCGACACGATTTCTTACCGATCAATGGGGGTCTCGTTGCCGGGCGGCGCGCGCAGGCGACGTGTTCGTGTTTTGAATTCAACGTTTACGGTACGTAAAGCGCGTCGAGGAGACATCGACCGCATTGTGGAGTTGGTGCGGGAAGCCACTGAGCGCGGGAAAGTCCTTAAGAGATCGCGGGACGATATTCGCAAGCGATTGGGTTGTTTTTATATCGCTGACGTTCGCGACAAGATCGTCGGCTGTTGCGTCCTCGAGGTCTATAACCGAAAGCTCGCGGAGATCCGGTTTTGACCCACACAAAACGGAGAAGACCCAAAAAAACAGAGAAAAGAGGCGAGGCCATGAACTGGGATCAAGTGGAACAAATTGTCTGCAAGTGCCAACAGGGCCAGGGACCGAGCGACGTGGCCACACTTGCCAAAACAATATTGGCAGTCCACGCCGAGAAAGGATGCTGCCGGGATCTCTTGAGCGTCATCGGCCGTCTCTACACCGTGGTGGCGGAGCACGCAGGATCCGCGGGGGAAGACGGCCGTTGCCTGTGATCCCCGCCCCTCGACAGCAATATCCGGTGTAACAAGTGGACGGAACAAGGAGTGAGCCGTACCCCAACAAGGACAGGTGTCTAAGGTGAAATCACCGTGCCTCGTTGTCTTGAAATTGGAGGGACACGATGAGCGTCAAAGGGCACAGAGGTCGAACCGCTGATCAAGCGGAGGCGGAGAGGCTTTTGCGCAGGAGGGCGAGGGCGGAGGCGAAGAAGACACAGCCGATGACGAAGAGGGCTAAATAGCTCGGCCAGACTACTTCGAGACCGGCGCCGCGGAAGAGGATCGCTTGGGCGAAGGCGACGAAATGGGTGGTGGGGGCGGCTTTCATGATGAATTGCACGGCCTCCGGCATGCTTTGGTAAGGGGTGTTTCCGCCGGAGAGCATTTGAAGCGGAATGATCACCAGGATCATCAATAATCCCATCTGGGGCATGGTGCGGGCCACCGTGCCGATCAAAATGCCCAACGCCGTTACCGAGAACAGGTGCAGGGCCACCCCCGAGAGGAAGAGAGGGACCGAGCCCGCGATGGGCATGTCCAAAACGCCCTGGACAATTCCTTTCAGTGATAAGGCGGTCACCACCAAGACCACCAATCCGTTGGCCCAAATTTTCGCCATCATGATTTCGAAGGGGGTCAGCGGCATGACCAGCAAATGTTCCAACGTGCCGTGTTCCCGTTCTCGAATCAAGGCCGCGCCGGTCAATATCACGGCCAACATGGTGATCTGGTTGACCAACGCCACAATGGCGCCGAACCAGACCGTTGTCTGGGTGGGGTTAAACTTGTAGCGCACCACGATATCCACCGGCGGTTTGGCCTGGGTCTTGTGCCCCTGCAGATAGGCTCGGATTTCGTCCATGACGATGGTTTGCGTGTAGCTCGCACCCAGGAAGGCCTGGCTCATGCGGGTGGCGTCGATGTTTAATTGAATTTTCGGCTGTTTCCCCGCCTGCACATCCCGAGCAAAGTTGGGGGGAATATCCAACACAAAGGTGTAGGTGCCCGCGTCCAAGGCCGGATCCACATCGTCGGCTTGAATGGGTACGGCGGGCTTAAATCGCGGGGGGAAAAAAGCGTTGCCGATGCGTTGCGAGAGGGGGGATTGGTCCTGATCCAAAATGGCGATGGGGGCGTTCTTCACGTCCCCCGAGGTGGCCTTGGATCCGCTGATCACGGCGAAGGTGAAGGCGTAAATGATGAAAATCACCATCACTGGGTCCCGCCAGAGGCTGAGAAGTTCCTTAATCCCCAGTTGAAATATGTTGGAGAGTTTTTTCATGATTCCTGCTTCTTCAACAGCATCCATGAGATTGCGGTTAATATGGGGATGGAGACCGCCAGAGCCAGAAACGGATCGATCAGGTCCTTAAACCCAAGCGCCTTGTTGAAGACTCCCTGGGAAATTGTAATGAAATGGGCGGTGGGATAAATTTTCCCGATGATCGCTCCTGTGCCTTCCAGGGCCGACACGGGTTGGGTGAGACCCGAAAACTGGGTGGCGGGAAGGATCGTGGCGATGGCGGTTCCAAAGATCGCGGCAATTTGGGTGGACGTGAACGCCGACATCACAAAACCCAAGCTGGTGGTGCAAATGACGTAGAGAAACCCGCCGAGAATGAGGGCCAACACGCTTCCTTTTAACGGCACCTGAAACACGGTGACCGCCATGACCGAGAGCACCACCAAATTGAGCATGGCCACGGCGGCGTAAGGCAGTTGTTTGCCGAAAATAAATTCCAGCCGAGTGACCGGAGTTGAATAAAAATTGTAAATGGATCCCAACTCTTTTTCCCGCACTACGCCCAACGCCATCAACATGGCGGGGATCAGGACCAAAATAATGGGGATGGTCGGCGGGACCATGGCGTAGATGCTTTTAAAATCCTGGTTGCAGCGGTAACGCATTTCGAGCAAGGGCTGAATCCCCACCTTGGGAGCCCCCACGCTGGGGGGGACGGTGCGGGCGACAAAATCACTATGCAACCCCTGAACGTAACCGGCGACGGATTGGGCCCGGGAGGGCATGGACCCGTTGACCCAGGCGGCAATTTCCGTGTTGGCTCCGCGGGCCACATCTTTTCCGAAATTCGGCGGGATCTCCACTACCACGTCCAAATCGCCCTTGCGCAGTCTTCGTTCCAAGGCATCGGGATCTGTCACGGGCGGTTTTTGAACGAAGTAGCTGGATCCCGCGATATTGTCGGCGTAGCGCAAGCTGGCGGGGCTGTTGTCGTTGTCGAACATGGAAACGGCGATGTCTTCCACATCCAGATTGATACCGAACCCCAACACGAGCATCATGAGAACCGATCCTCCCAGGGCGAAGGTCAGTCGGATCGTGTCCCGTTTTAGTTCCAAGGCCTCACGGTAGGCGTAGCCGAACAACCGCCGCCAACTGAATCCGGTTGCTAGAGCGTGGGGTGCCTCTGGGGCGGTTTGGGCAGGGGATTTTGACTCCGCCACCGGCGCGGCCGTCTCGGCGTTGGCCGCCGCCGCTTTTTCTAAATAAGAGATAAAGGCTTCTTCCAGGGTTTTCGCCCCGCAGTTGGCCACCAGCTTGGCCGGGGGATCGCTGGCCAACACCTTGCCGGAATGCATGAGAGAAATCCGGTCACACCACCCCGCTTCGTTCATGAAATGAGTGGAAACAAAAATCGTCACCTTGTCGTTTCGGGACAAATGGATCAACAGCTCCCAAAACGATTCCCGGGCCACGGGGTCCACTCCGGAGGTGGGTTCGTCCAAAATCAACAGTTCCGGTTTGTGAATCATCGCCACCGCCAGCGACAACCGTTGTCGGGTCCCCAGGGGGAGGCTCTCCGCCAGGTCCTCGATGTAATTTCCCAAACCAAACTGTTTAATCAGTTCGTTGATTCGCGGCTCAATTTTGTCTTTGGGCAGGTCGAACACCCGCGCGTGGAGCACGAGGTTTTGACGCACCGTGAGTTCCGCGTAAAGCGAAAAGGCCTGGGACATAAACCCAATGCGTTTGCGGGTGGCCAAATCTTTGCCGGTCACTTTCTCGCCGAACATCATGGCGGTGCCCTCGGTGGAGGGCAAAAGGCCCGTCAACATTTTCATGGTGGTGGTCTTGCCGCACCCATTGGAGCCCAAGAACCCGAATATTTCGCCCTTGGGGATCTTAAAGCTCACATGGTCCACCGCCGTGAAGTCTCCGAACCGGCGGGTGAGCCCCTCGGCCTCGATGGCTGGGGTGCCTTCCATCGCCACGTTCCGGGGAGGAACCACCAGGGCCTTGTGCCCCTGGCGTTTCGCTTCAGGCAAAAGACGAATGAAAGCCGCGTCCAGGTTGTCGGCGCCCACGCGGCTTTTGAGCTCCGCCGGGGTGCCCTCGGCCAACACTTTTCCGTCGTCCATGGCGATGAGCCAATCAAATCCGTCCGCCTCGTCCATGTAGGCGGTGGACACCAACACGCTCATCTGGGGCCTCTGTACGCGAATGCGCTTGATCAAGTCCCAGAATTGCCGCCGGGAGAGCGGGTCCACGCCGGTGGTGGGTTCGTCCAAAATCAAAAGGTCCGGGTCGTGGATCAACGAACAGCAGAGACCCAGTTTCTGTTTCATTCCGCCCGACAGTTTTCCCGCCGGCCGTTGTTTGAAGGGCGACATGCCGGTGCTGGCCAATAGCTCGTCAATCCGCCGGTCCCGTTCGGCTTTGTCCTGGCCGAAGAGGCGACCGAAAAAGTCCAAATTTTCGTAGACGGAAAGGGTCATGTACAGGTTTTTTCCAAGACCCTGGGGCATGTAGGCAATGCGGGGACAGGCGGCCGTGCGGTGGCTTTCGAGGCCGATGTCGCCGCCCAACACCTCCACTTTCCCGGTTTGGATCTTTCGCACGCCGGAAATAATGGACATGAGACTGGATTTGCCGACGCCGTCGGGCCCCAACAGGCCGACCATGCAGTCGGCCGGAAAGTTTAAGGTGATGGAATCCAGGGCGAGTTTCCGGCCATACCGTTGCGATAGGCCTTCAACCCGCGCGACGAATTTACGGGTTGGTTCGGGGTTCATTATCGGCCGCCACGGCGAATTTGGCGGGCCAGGGCGCGTTATCGTCCAAACGCACGTAGGCCATGCCCGGCAGGCCAGTTTTCACCCGATCGATGTTCCGCTTCAAAATGTCCGGGTCCACGTTCACCTTAATCCGGAACATCAGTTTGTCCCGCTCTGCCTGGGTTTCCACCTGTTTCGGCGTGAATTGGGAACGGGATTCCACAAAGGTCACCTTGGCGGGAATCGGACGATCGGGATAGGCATCCAAGACAATGCGGGCCTCAGCGCCGATGGCCACCTTGCCCGCTTTTTCCGTCGGTAGATAAAACTGCAGGTAAACGTCGGTCAAATCAAGCACCGTCAAGATACTGCTGTCGGCGTTCACCACTTCGCCGGGTTCCCGGGATCGGTAAAGAACGCGACCGTCCAGGGGGGCCATCAGCTCGCTCTCGCCCAGGTTGACCCGAATGGTATCGGCCTTGGCCACCGCCGCTTCAATGGAGGCATCGCTTTTGACATAATCCGCTTCCGCCGCGGCCAGGGTCGCCTCGGCCGTGGCCAGGGCGGTTTCATCTTCTTGAAGTTCTTTAAGTGAAATATCCTTGGTCACGTACAAGCTCTTGGAGCGGGCCAGGGTCTGTTTGGCCAACAGGAGCTCGCTTTTGCGTTGGGCCACCAAGGCCTTGGCGGACTTTTTGGCCTGTTTTTGTTGCTCAACTTCGGCCTGGGCCGCGCGCAGTTGGGCGTTCAATTCTTTGGTGTCGAGCTGGACCAGGACCTGGCCTTTTGTGACCCTATCGCCTTCTCGGGCGTTGATCGCCTCAATCCGGGCCGAAAACTTTGACAAAATCTCGACGGTGGTGGCCTCCACGCGACCGTTGCCGTAACCAAACTCTTTAGGAACCTTGGGCCCCGCCAGCCATTTCCATAAACCAAAACCCACCCCGAGCACGACAATAACAGACCAAATCGCCATCTTCTTTTGTTTCGGTGTCAACGCCATCGTTAAATCTCCTTAATTCTTGGGTTGGTTCACGGCTTCCTGAAGGCGCCGAAGGGTGTCGTCTAGTTTTTCCGTTTCGGCCAAGTAATTGAAACTTCCCACACTGCGTTGCAGGTTCATCAAATCCGTCATGGCCGCATACACCGCGTTGGCCGCGGCCAAATCCGCCTGTAGGCTCGTGTTTTGCGCATCCAGTAAATCCACGACCGAGCGGGTGCCGCGGGCGTAATTTTTGCTGACGAGGGTATAGGTGCGGCGGGCGGCTTCAGCCCCGTCCTGGGCCAACCGAATGGACGGGACACTGGCCTGCAAAGCGTGCAGGCTGTCGCGCACAGATTGTTCCACGTTCTGGCGCACCGAATCCCGTTGAGCCTTCAATTGGTCCAACACAAACCGGGATTGGGAAATGTGCAAGAAAGAGGGGACATGATTGACTAATTGACTTTTCATGAGTAGGAACAAAAATAAGTCAATTAGTCAATCATGTCCCCTTGTTGTGCAATTCTCCGCGGCGTAACCGAGCGATGGTCAACCTCGGTGAAACAATTAACAGATAAAATATTCGTTGGGGTGTGGGCCGTTTTGCTGGCCTCCGCCCTCCACGGGACAACCCCGGCCCGACGGATTTACCTGGGGACCTATACGGGAGAGAAAAGCGAAGGCATTTACACCGCCACCTTTGATCCGGCCACGGGGATGATTGGGCCGGTGGAACTGGCCGCCAAGACGGAAAACCCGTCGTTTTCGGCGAGCCGCTCCGCGAAAAGATCCTTAACGAACTGGGATCCAACGCAAATCGCACACCCGGAAAGTAACTTCCACGCCGTCCAGGCGGGGTGTCATTTGATATTATAGGGCCATGGAAACATTCTGGAGCGTATTTATTCCGCTGTTTGTGGCCATTGATGTTTTTGGGACGGTGCCCATATTCCTGGGCATGATGGGGGGGGTGGAGAGGTCCCGACGAAGGAAGATTACCCTTCAAGCCGTTCTCACGGCGTTCGGCATTTCTCTTTTATTTCTGGTGGCGGGACGGACGATTTTTCGTCTACTCGGCATCACGGCGGATGATTTCCGGATTGGCGGCGGGCTGGTTCTTTTGGTACTGGCCATCTCGGACCTGCTTTTTTCAAAAAAAACAGGTCGGGATCCAGACGAAAGCGCCGGGGTGGTTCCTTTGGGAACGCCCCTCATCATCGGTCCCGCCGCCCTGACGACGATTCTTATGCTGACGGACCACCACGGGGGAACATGGACCCTGCTGTCTTTGGGGGTCAACCTCTCCCTCGTTTGGCTGGTCCTCACGTTTGCCACGCCCCTGGCGCGGATCTTCCACCCCGCCGGCCTGAAGGCCCTTTCCAAAGTCGTGCACATTTTTCTGGCGGCCATCGCCGTCATGATGATCCGCCTGGGGGTCATCGGCTTGATTGGTCTTCACCGCTAACCTAAGAAAGAGGGGACATAAGAAGGAGGGGACATGATTGACTAATTGACTTTTCATGAGTAGGCACAAAAATAAGTCAATTAGTCAATCATGTCCCCTCCCTCGAACAGAATTTTCCTGATCTTGTCGACGATTTTCCGGGCCAATCGAACTATTTTAACTAAAGACATGGAGGCAACCAATGGAGACTAATTTTAAAACGTCGTCCTTAATCACATCGAGCAAAAATCTTTGGCACGCCGAGGACGCCTCGGGTGTGGCGCGCGGTTTGGCGACGGACATGGCCACAGGCCTTTCCGACGCTGAGGTGTCCGAACGGTTAGCGAAACACGGTCCCAACGCGTTGAGGGAAACGAAAAAAAAGTCCGCTCTCATGATGTTCGCGGAACAGTTTAAGGATTTCATGATCATTGTGTTGATGGCCTCGGCCGTTGTCGCGGGGATCATCGGCGATCTGACCGACACCATCGCCATTGCCGTGATCGTGGTGTTGAACGCGGTGATCGGCTTCGTTCAGGAATTCCGGGCGGAAAAAGCCATGGCGGCGCTCAAAAAGATGGCGGCGCCTTCCACCACGGGCCTCAGAAACGGCACAGCGGCGACCCTGCCCGCGGCGGATCTCGTGCCGGGGGACATCGTTTTCCTGGAAGCGGGGAACCTGGTGCCGGCCGATATGCGGCTTTTTAATTCCGCCCAATTGAAGGTCGACGAATCCGCTTTGACGGGGGAATCCATTCCTGTGGAAAAAGCGACCGCCCCGATCGATGACGCGACGGCCCCCCTGGGCGACAGGAAAAACATGGCCTACAAAGGAACCTTCGCCACGTACGGCCGGGGATCGGGGATTGTCGTTTCCACCGGCATGGAGACGGAACTGGGTCGGATCGCCACGATGCTGCAAGAAGGCGAAGAGGAAAAGACGCCCCTCCAAAAGAGGCTCGCCCGTTTCGGCACGAGACTTGCCCTGATCGTTTTGGCCATTTGCGCCATCGTGTTTGTCGTTGGAATAATTCGGGGGGAATCACCCTTGCGCATGCTCCTGACGGCCATATCCTTGGCCGTCGCGGCGATCCCGGAAGCATTGCCCGCGGTCGTCACGATCTCGTTGGCCTTTGGGGCGCGGAAGATGGTTCGGCAGAACGCCCTGATCCGGAAGTTGCCGGCGGTGGAGACGCTCGGGTCCGTGACCTATATCTGCTCTGACAAGACGGGAACTCTCACGCTCAATAAAATGACGGTGGAAGAGCTCTATGTGGACGGGGCGGTGGTCCCGGCCGCTTCGACGGTCGGAAAAACCGTTTCGCCGTCCGAATATTTACATCGCCCGCAAGCCCTGTTGTTGACCGCGCTGGCTTTAAACAACGATGTGCGGGAGGATTCTTCCGGCAAGAGTTTGGGGACCCCTCCGAGACCGCGCCTTACATCGCCGCTAAAAATGCGGGGTTCGACAAATCTCTTGTTGAAAAACATCTTCCCAGAGAGGGCGAGATCCCCTTTGATTCCGTTCGAAAATGCATGACCACCCTACACCGGGTGGCTCAAGGGGACGGGGTCGGCGAATACATCTCTTTTACGAAAGGTGCTCCGGACGTTCTCTTGGGCAAAACCAAAAACGGCGTGAGTTCTCAAGGTCTGGTCGACTTGGACGCTTCGGAGATTTCCAGGGCCAATGACGCGTTGGCTTCGCGGGGCCTTCGGGTCTTGGCTGTTGGGATGCGGCGTTGGCCCAAGAAGCCAACGGACATCTCCCCCGATGCGCTGGAATCTGATTTGACGTTCATTGGGTTGGTCGGCATGATGGACCCGCCGCGAGAAGAGGCGAAGGAGGCCATCCGCCTTTGTCGAAGCGCGGGCATCGTCCCGGTGATGATCACTGGAGACCACCCCATCACCGCTCGGGTTGTCGCCCAACGGCTCGGCATCATCGAAGAGGATCACGGCGCCATCGTCACCGGCCGCGAACTGGCGAAACTGAGCGTTCAAGATTTTGAGGCTCGCGTAGAAAATATTCGGGTCTACGCAAGGGTCGCCCCTGAACAGAAGCTCGATATCGTCAAGGCGCTTCAGGACAAAGGGCATTTCGTGGCCATGACCGGAGACGGCGTAAACGATGCCCCCGCTCTTCGAAGGGCCGACATCGGCGTGGCGATGGGCATTACCGGTTCGGACGTGTCGAAGGAGGCCGGCCACATGATCCTCCTGGACGACAACTTCGCGACCATCGTTAAGTCCGTCAAAGAAGGTCGCCGAATATTCGACAACATCCGCAAGTTCATCAAATACACAATGACCAGCAATTCTGGGGAAATTTGGGCCATCTTTCTCGCCCCCTTTTTGGGCCTGCCGATTCCGCTTTTACCGATCCACATCTTGTGGATCAATCTGGTGACGGACGGCCTTCCGGGACTCGCCCTGTCGGCGGAACCGGCCGAAAAAGGCGTCATGAACCGGCCTCCCCGACATCCGAAAGAAAGCATTTTCGCTCACGGCCTAGGCGCGCACACCCTGTGGGTCGGATTGCTCATGGGGTTCGCAACCATCTTTACCCAGGCTTGGTCGCTCCACACGGGGAACGCTCACTGGCAAACCATGGCGTTCACCGTTCTCTGCTTAAGCCAGATGGGGCATGTGCTCGCCATTCGTTCTGACAGCGAGTCTCTTTTTTCCCAGGGTCTGCTAACGAACAAACCCCTTGTGGGGGCTTTCCTCTTGACGTTCGGCCTTCAAATGGCGACGATCTATGTGCCTGTCCTCCAGCCGATCTTCAAGACCGAAGCGTTGACGTCCGGCGAGCTGGCGTTCACGTTGGCGTTGTCGTCGGTCGTGTTCATCGCGGTGGAAGCCGAGAAACTCGTCAAACGGGTGGTGGCGAAGAGATCCGTCGCCAGGTGAGAGACGTCCCTGCGCTGGCCGCAAAGGCAACCCATTGACAGGAAAAAACTTCTCATAAAACAAAATCAGATCCCCTTTGCCCTAAAAAAGGGGTGGCTAATTTCCCTGACGTTAATGTTCCGGAAAAGGAATACATCCTAAAATGGGCGATACACTCAAGAACAACGACGTTCTTGGGACAATGAGCCGAGGGACACCCGCCGAATCCGGTCTCGGCACCTTTTTACCACGAGCGTCGGCCTTGTCCCGACTGCCTACGGGTTCGGAGGAAAGGACCCGCTGTTGGTCCCGCTCTCATTGGCCATGGGGTGGGGGCTTTTGGTTGGGAGCTTCCTTTCATTGATCTGGCTCCCTTGCGGTTATATGATCTTGCAGGATCTGAGGCTGGACGCTCTCCGGCGTTTTAAGTTAAAGTTTTTGAACTGACGATTTGCACGATATGTTTTTACTCGACATCACAGAGGGGTAATAATTATGGAACGAATCATTGGAAAACATTGGCACCATCTGTCTTCGGAGGAAGTGGTCCAGCTCTTGGATACACACCTCGAACGGGGACTTTCGCTTTTTGAGGCGGGGCACCGGCAAAAATTGTTTGGTCCCAACGAGCTTCGAGGAAAAAAAGCGCGGAGTCCCCTGCGCGCGTTCCTGTCCCAATTCGCTCAGCCGCTGGTCTACCTCTTGGTCATTGCGTCGGTGGTCACGGCGGTCCTGGGGCATTATGTCGATGCGGGGGTTATCTTCGGGGTCGTCTTTATCAATGCCATCGTCGGCTATTTGCAAGAATCGAAAGCTGAGAAAGCGGTCGAATCGCTTAAGAACCTCATCGTGACAGAAGCCACCGTGTTACGCGACGGGGTCAAGCGCCGCATTTCATCCAAAGAACTGGTGCCTGGGGACGTGGTCTGGTTGCAATCGGGCGACAAAGTCCCTGCGGACATGCGTTTGGTGGAAAGCCGGGATCTCCAAGTGGACGAGTCCGCCCTCACGGGAGAATCGGTGCCCGTGCAAAAACGCGCGCAGGGACTCGCTGTTGACACCGTGCTCGCCGATCGACGAAATATGGCCTACGCGGGGACCTGGGCCACTTACGGACAGGGGCGGGGCGTGGTGGTCGCCATTGGCCAACGCACTGAAAGCGGACAGATAGCGGACATGATTTCCGGGGCGGCCGATCTTTCGACGCCGCTCACGCGGAAGATTGCCCAATTCAGCGGCCTGCTTCTCTACGTCATCATGGGCCTCTCCGGTCTGACGTTCGCGGTGGGGGTTCTCCGGAAGGAGCCGTTGATCGATATGTTTTTGGCTTCCGTCGCGCTCGCTGTGGGCATGATTCCGGAAGGATTGCCAGCCGCGGTGACGATTACCCTCGCCATCGGCGTGAAGCGCCTGGCTCACCGGCGGGCCATCATCCGTAAACTGCCGGCAGTGGAAACGTTGGGAAGCACGACCGTCATCTGCTCCGACAAAACCGGCACGATGACCCAAAACCAAATGACCGTCCAGCGTCTGAGCACGGGCGACGGGCTTTTTGACGTCACGGGAACCGGCTATGAACCGCTCGGTCGAGTGGAGCGCGCCGGTGGAGCCGTTTCGAAAGAGATGTCGGCCGGCGTGCGCCAGGTCCTGGCGGCCGGCGCCCTGTGCAACGATTCTCTTTTGACGCAGGAAGAGGGGGTGTGGAAAATACAAGGGGACCCCACGGAGGCGGCGCTCCTTGTTTCGGCACGAAAAGGGAATTGCCCCGCGGAGGAATTGTCCCCGAAAATGCCCCGGATCGATGTCATTCCTTTCGAATCCGACCGCCAATACATGGCCACTCTGCACGAGGTACGAGACCGGGGGGAAAACCTGGTTTATGTGAAAGGAGCCGTTGAACGCGTCCTGGAATTGTGCGACCGGCAGTCGGGGGCGGGCGGCCAAGAAGAGGCCCTTGACCGCGCGGCTGTCCTGCAAGAGGCCGAGACTTTTGCTAAGGATGGTTACCGCGTTCTGGCCTTTGCTCAAGGCGGCTTGCCGCTCGCGCAACGGTCGCTCGCTTCAACCGACTGGCAGGGCCGGCTGGTCTTCACCGGACTCCAAGCCCTCATGGACCCGCCCAGACCCGAAGCCAAAGCCGCCGTGGCCGCCTGTCGGTCGGCGGGAATTCGAGTGAAGATGATTACGGGAGACCACGCGCTCACGGCTGGGGCCATCGCCGCTCAATTGGGGCTAGGGCCCACACCGAGCGACGATAAAAAGCCGCTTAAAGCCTTGACCGGACGGGAACTGGCCGAGTTAACCGATGAACAACTAATGGCGGTGATTGAGGACGTCTCCGTCTTTGCCCGAGTGGATCCGGCGCAAAAACTACGCCTTGTGGAAGCCCTTCAATCCCGGGGACATGTGGTGGCCATGACGGGCGATGGTGTCAACGACGCTCCAGCGCTGAAACAGGCCGACATCGGTATCGCCATGGGGAAAGCCGGGACAGACGTCGCCCGCGAAGCCGCCGACATGTTGTTGACGGATGACAACTTCGCCACGATCGAAGCGGCGGTGGAGGAAGGCCGCGGGGTCTTTAACAATCTCCAGAAATTTATTCTCTGGACTCTGCCGACCAACCTAGGGGAAGGAACTTTAATCATGTTCGCCATCTTGCTCGGTATTGCGCTACCCATCACACCGGTTCAGATCCTTTGGATCAATCTGACAACGGCGCTCTTTCTGGGGATCATGCTTGCTTTTGAGCCCGCGGAACCCGGGATTATGAAAAAGCCCCCGCGCGACCCTCGCCAGCCGATCCTCACGAAGGCCTTGGTCTTCCGAATTTTCCTTGTCAGCGCGATCATGGCCGGGGGCGGGTTCTGGATCTTCGACCACATTGTGGAAGCCGGCGGAAGCGTTGCCGAAGCGCGAACGATCGTGGTGAATGTGGTGGTGTTTGTGGAAGTGTTTTATCTGTACAACTGTCGATCCCTCATGCAGTCCCCGGTGGCCATCGGTTTTTTTGCCAACCCCTGGGTGATCTTTGGTTCCATCGGCATGGCGCTTTTGCAGGTGCTTCTCACCTACCTTCCGCTGATGAACCATTGGTTCGGGACCGCCCCGATCACCGGAGTGGCCTGGCTCAAGGTGCTCGCCTTAAGCGCCGGCGCCTACTTGGTTATCGACCTGGAAAAACGAGCGGGACCGCTCTGGGCCCGCCTTCGAAGCCCCTCGCGAGACCAAATTAGGGGACGGGACGGAGCCAAATAATCAATTAACCGGGATTCCCCGGTTGGCACAGGGCTACCGTCGACAGGGTCCGGAACAGAATTTTCCAACCCTCTCGGACGGAAATGCTCAGTCAACTGAAATTTTCAGGTTAATGCGAATGGCTTCTCAGTGTGTCGCTAAACCCGATTTGTTTTGATCCAGCTTTTCTGGCCGGAAGGGCTCGGCAATTTCTTCGTTCCAACATAAATGTCGAAAGACGACATGCAGATTTATTTTTTGGAAATCCAACGTTTCTCGCCTAAGTCCAATTGAATTGTTGCTGGGTCGAAAGCTCTGGACCGAATGTTTTTCGGTGCGCCATCAAGGCCCGACGTTTTAATCTCTCTTACGCTGATTGGTTGGACTTTCTTTCTGGTTTAACAGATGTATAAATGAGACAATTATTTTCTGTCTGGACGAAGTCAGTAGAGGTGGGGACGAAATGAAACTCCAAGACTTGATTAAGACGGCTCATCGATTGGCTGAGCCTTATCGGGGTCAGAGGGGCTTACATTTCGACTCAAGGACGTGATCCCGGCGATACGGGGGATCTGACGTCGGATCACAAGCCCGCGGCCAAGGAAGGATTGGCCCTGGGGGTGAAAGCCCTCTCTGAGATGCAGGAAATGCTTTTTGCCCAGGACAAATGGTCTGTCCTACTTATTTTTGAAGCCATGGACGCCGCGGGCAAAGATGGCGCCATCCGCCATGTGATGTCCGGGGTCAACCCCCAGGGTTGCCAGGTTTATTCCTTTAAGACTCCATCGGCTGAGGAATCGCCCGCGGTCATCGACCGAATAAGTGCTCTGAACCTGCATTTTCCCGAGATCGGTCCAGAAAAACGCGCCGAGTTGGCCAAGGCCCGTCGCTTTTTATTGTCAGAGCGGTAAAATTGGAGAAATCAATGGCCTCTGCTGATTTAAGGAACAAAACCTTGGGCCCGTCTATAGTCCCCTCGCCGCTCAAAGGCGTCACGTCATCCCTGAGGGGGCCCAGATATGACCGCCCTTCCCTGTAAAACAAAAATCGTGGCCACCATCGGACCGGCGACGGAAAGCCCGGAAATGATGGAACGGTTGATTCGGGCGGGTATGTCCATTGCGCGGCTCAACTTTTCCCATGGAAACTTCGCGGGGCATGCGGAATGGATTCGGAAATTACGCGCCGCGGCCAAGGCGGTGGGTCGGCCCATCGCTCTGATGGCGGACCTCCCGGGCCCCAAAATGCGCGTCGGTTCCATCGCGCCTGATCCCGTACACCTGAAAGCGGGGGATCCCTTTATTCTGACGACGGAAGAAGTGGCGGGCACGTCCCAACGGGTGTCGGTGAGTTTTAAACGTCTCCCGGCGGTAGTGCAAAAGGGACGGCGGCTATTTTTGAACGATGGGTTGGTTCAGCTTTTGGTGGAACGGGTGGACGGCAACGACGTCCATTGTCGGGTGGATGTGGGGGGAGAATTGCGGTCCAAGAAAGGGCTGAACCTTCCCGGGATGGATTTGGGGATGAGCGCTTTCACGGAACACGACCGCGCGTGCTTAGAATTCGCCATAACAAACGGGGTCGACGCGGTCAGCCAGTCTTTCGTGGAAAAGGCCGCTGACGTGGAAGCTGTCCGAACGGCCGCTCGGGGACTGGGGGGGAATCCCTTCCTGATCGCTAAAATTGAACGGGCGGGCGCGTTGGAACATTACGATGAAATCTTGGCGGCCGCCGATGGAATCATGGTGGCGAGGGGGGATTTAGGCGTGGAGGTCCCGCTGGAAGGCATCGCCTTGACCCAGAAAAATCTCATTCTCCGGGCCAACCGGGCCGGCAAACCCGTGATCACCGCCACGCAAATGCTGGAATCCATGACCGCGAGCCGCCTGCCCACCCGCGCCGAAGCCACGGACGTGGCGAACGCGGTGTTGGACGGAACGGACGCCGTGATGCTTTCCGCCGAATCGGCGGTGGGGAAATTTCCGGAAGAGGCCGTGGCCACCCTGGCCCGCATCGCCGATACGACAGAGAAAGCCCGCCCCCGGGTTCGCCTGGATGGTGGGCCCACCCCCGGCGCAAAGAATGCTGGGGCCGACGCCCTGACTCGCGTTGTGGAGTTTGCTCTCACGATGTCGTCTTTCTCTGTGGTGGTTGTTCCCACCCATACCGGGACAACGGCCCGCATGATTTCCCGATTCAAACCGGCGGAATGGATTGTGGCCGTTTCTCGATATTCGGCCGTGGCCCAGGGATTGCAATTTTCCTGCGGGGTCCTGCCCCACCACCTAGAAGCCGAACCTAAATCCTGGGGGGACTTTGCCAAGGAGGCTCTGACAGGCCATGGCCCAACCCAGGGATTGGCTCTTTTGGTGGCCGGCCCTTCGGTGGCACACCCGGACAACAACCACCGTATCGAGTTCCTCCCGGTATAGCGATAAGGAGATTTATTGAATGAAACCGATTATATCCCTGAATATACAAGGCCCGGTTTTTTTGTCCTTTCACCTCATCATTTGTTTTATCGCTTTTGTGGGATGTGGGGAGAAGGAATCCGACGCTCTAAAAAATGTTACCAAGGATTTGGTCGTGGAAGTTGTCCCCGCTTCAGGATACCGATATCCTGATGTCGTAAAGCGATCGACGATCAATAGGGGCGACAAAATCTCATTTCATATAAAAAGAGAAGTGTTCCCTCGATGGGAAACCGATTACGATTTATATGTGAATTCTATGGGACCTGGCCTCTCTTTTGGACAGTTCGAGTCGGGCCCCTACGTGGGAGCTCAAATCGTATTGGCCGAGTTTCAGTCTGATGGACCATGCAAAGGGGTAGGCTGTGACGGTTTGTTCGCTCGGTTTATCCTGCAAGGGAAAATTTAATATTTCTACCTAAAATCTCAAACACTCGGTGGTCTGAGGGTGACATTAAAATTTGGGCCTCGACGATATCGACCCATGGTTACACCTCATGGTGGATGAAGAATACAACGTGGATCGCTTTATGCTAATCGACCCGTTTCCTTGTTCGAAGGGGACATTTTCCGGATCGAATCAAATCGCTCCAATGCCGGAAAAACAAAAGCTCACGAAAGCTTTTCAACACCCACTCTACGGGGATGTGTATTTCGATGGGGAGGCCTTCTACTCCGATTTGCCGGATGGGAGTTGCTGGGTTTTTGAATTCATTCCTGAACTGACGGTTGATGAGATTTTTTGGATTTCCAGTCCCACGGTTAAGAATAGAAGCGGTTACTCATGGCAACACCTGGAGGTTTTTGGACAACCGCATGTCCCTTACAAGACCTTTATTTCGTCTTCGGATATTAACCCCGGTCTAGATCTTCAGCAAATCGGATCGACCGACAAGGGGGATCCGATCTACGGACTCAAGGACCCAAATCATCGATTTTATAAAGAACTCTACTCCGATTACCTAAAGGGAATAGATACTGAAAAAAGCGCGGGGGACATGAAAAAAGAGATAAACACTGTCCCCTATGGGGATTTCTTAGGGTCTGTCCCAATCTTTTTTTGGAAAGACCCTTTTGATCGATTAACACGATTTTCAAATAATGATTTTCTGCCGACTTTCTGGGCTGAGCCCATCATTTACCTGTATTCACCGAAGCGTCAAAAAGTGCGGGTGGAGGTCGATCCGAAAGAGGGAATCGCCCAATCCGAACCGCTCTATGGGACAGGGTGGAATGTGTATGCCGAACCCGATGGTTCTGTCACCAGTCTGGCAGGGAAAAAGTATCCTTATCTTTTCTGGGAAGGGTTTGGGCCCGTGTGGCCAATGCGAGACGAGGGATTTGTCGTTGCGAAGGGAAAAGTCGGGGAATTGTTTGATGCCGTTTTGCCGGAATTGGGGCTAAATAAAAAGGAGATCGCTGATTTTAAAGGTGCATGGGTTCCCCATTTTCTGGATGCGTCGCACTACTTCATTACTTTTATTGATCAGGAAACCATTGATCAGCTCGCTCCACTAAAAGTGAGTCCAAAGCCTGACACAACAATTCGAGTCCTTATGGATTATCAGCCTTTAGGAAAGGACAAGACCGTTCTTCCGCCAACGTTCCGTTCGACCCGAAGGAGAAATGGTTTTACGGTTGTTGAATGGGGGGGGATCCGGCGGGGGATAAGGGATGGGAGGAAATAAAATCTTGGAATACACGCAGGGATTTCTAATTTCTTGAAAATGGCCGAGCCGGGTCATGGGACTGGACATTCGTGAAAATAAAGTCGGGGAATTTGTTTCTGGTCTGGTTGGGGTTATTCATTGTTTTGTCCTGCGCCCAAGCGGAACCCGCAACCGCGCCGAACCCAGGGGATTCGTCTCTACGCCGAGATGCGCGGGTGGAGATTTTGGTTGGGGCGAACGCGGGGCCCATCCTCCTGGATGTGGAGGTAGCGGACGAAAAATTTGAGCAGGACCGCGGCCTGATGAACCGTCGGATAGACGGAGATGGAGAGGGGATGCTTTTCGTTTACAGGAAAGCTGCGCCTCGAATCTTTTGGATGCGCGACACACCCGTCTCCTTGGACATGCTATTCTTTGATTCGAAAAGGCGTTTGGTGGCTCTGATTCCCAACGCGGAACCTTTTTCGGAACATCTTTTGAAGTCCCATTCTCCAGCTCAATACGTCCTGGAAGTCCCGGCGGGATTTGCCCAACGACATGCGGTTAGGCTCGGAGCCGAATTTCGTTTTGTTCTCAAACGGACGAATTGAAGCGACATGGATTCAGAGCGCCCCATAATAAATGGGGCAACTACAGGACATTGCGAGGCGGAGTTATCTTATTTCAACGAAAGGAGATCGTCCTTATGAACAGAAGAACGCGGAAAATAAAGCAATATTTGGGAAGGATGGCGATTCTGTTGGTCGGACTCTTTGCGGCAGCAGGTGTCCCGGCGCGTGCCCAGCAATTCAACTCGGACAATTATTGGACAACGCCGAAAGGAATGAGCACCGTCATTGTGACGGTGGGCCAGCGGCACACGCTGTTTTTGGATACGTTTTCTTTGCTTAAAAGCTGGGAATTCTCTTTGGGTGCAACGGCGTTCCGGGAGGACACCGACAGCGATCGCGCGGCCTACTACCAGCTCACTACCTACGCCAAGTACACGATCTTTGAGAACCAAGCCAAGAATGGGGGAGCGGCTGTGAAATTCGGCACAGGGGCCCGGCCGGGCTATTACCAGGTGTCCGCCCTCACTAAAGATTTAAGAGATTATTGGGCCGAGTGTCCCCTCACCCTCCCGCTTCATGGGGATGATGTCCTGCTCGATCTCATTCCGGGCGGAGTTGTCAACTATAACTTTGGAACCCAAAAAGAAACCGCCGCGGGCTTTACGTATTCCTCGCGTTTGGCGATCTACAAAATCATTCCTCGGTCCGCCATCGTGGGCGAGGTTTTTGGAACCGAGGGCGAAGCCTACTCGCCAACCCAGTATAAGACCGGTGTCCGCTGGGAGAGCCCCGCCTTCATCGTTTCGTTGAGCTACGGAGACGGGCTCAAGGGAAATAACGGGGCCGGTTGGGAGTTGGGCTTTATCTCTTATTGGGGTGGGCCGTCTAATGCATTTATCGGAAAATGAAGGTCGGTTGAAAAAATCTCCGTGGACTGAATATAGACAATATAGACAACGTCCCATAATTCCCATAATTCTGCACGGGCAGGATGCCCGTGCTACAACGGTCTTATCGACCTCAAAAATTCAGTTTAAACATGATTAACATTAGGGGGCATAATTGGGAAATATGAAAGGCATTTATGGGCTTGTGGGATGGTTGGGTATTACGTTTATTGCGGCGTGGGTGGGCTCCCGTTTCATGCCTGGCGAATGGTATGCTTCACTGGCTAAACCCACGTGGAACCCGCCCAACGCCATTTTTGGGCCTGTGTGGTCGGTTCTTTATGTGCTTATGGGCGTCTCGGCTTGGCTTGTTTGGCGGCGGAGCGGGTTCGCTGGGGCCGGTTTGGCTTTGAGTTTGTTTGTTGTCCAGCTTGTTTTGAACGCCCTTTGGTCGTACCTTTTTTTCGGGCGGTTCCGGCCGGATCTCGCGTTTTTGGACATTGTCGCTCTCTGGTCCATCATCGCGATTGTCACCGTATTGTTTTGGCAGAACCACCGGGCCGCGGGGGCGATGATGATCCCTTATTTGTTATGGGTGAGTTTTGCCTCCTGCCTTAACTTTGTGATTTGGCGATTTAACGTTGTTGGCCCCAGATAGTCCCGGTGGGCACAGAGGGTGTTTTCTTAATCTGAAATATCCAATAAAAGGAGAAGGGTAAATGAAAAAGAATTCAGACAAAAATAATGCGGGCGTCTTCCTCGGGTTTGTCGTTGGATATAAATGTGTTCGTGTGGCCGTGTTTTTTGTTGCGTGTGCAATAGCCTTAATCCTGAACCCGGCTCTTCTCCGTGCGGAAGGGGATTCCTTAGCGCTGGACCCTTACGGCATTTCAACCGGACCCACGCCATGGAACATGGGGTTTGCTCTTAGTTTTCCTAAAGGGACCGGGGAGACTGAATCTGTGGTGAAAGACGGTTTCGGGTTGGATTTTTATGCCGGGTATCAAAAGCCATCCAGTGTATTGGGGTTTCGCTTTGACGTCATGTATGCAAGTTTCAATTTGACGGACGCCGTGACAACGCGGCTTGAAAATGCGAGCGAGGGCAATCTCGCCGTATTCGGAGGCGGGCCCAGTCTCGTTGTTTGCCCTCCGCTTGGCAAGTACCTTCGACCTTCAGTTTATGTCGGTCCGGGACTTTATTACGAACATGCTTCGGCCACATGGGATGATTCCTGCGATCCCCTCTTTGGTTGTGGGGCGGGGGGAACGGAATACAATACGTCGAACATGAGCACCACACGGCTTGGCTGGCAAGGGGGCGTGGGGCTTGACCTGTTATTCGACGGCGGTCTCGGTGCGATCAGTTTCAACGTACAATATGTGACCATCAATAACACCAACGCCGACGTGCAATTTATTCCCATCAACATCGGATATAAAGTCTTCTTTTAGCCGTCTTTTCAAGGCTTATGACTGTGAAAGAAACGGGCAAATAATTTGCATTTCAAAATCATGAGGAGGAAGTTAAAATGACTAAACGAGCATGGGCAGGAATGGCTGTGGCATTGCTGATGGGGGCATTGGGTGCGGGTGCGGCTGAAAAGTCGACCAACATGACTGTTGAAATGGCCAAAGAGAAACCGGCGGCGGTAGAGGCGGCCGTTGTTTCTTTGACCGCAACAGTCAAAGACATCAACTACGAAACACGCATGGTGACGTTGGAAAAGAAAGACGGTTCCACTGTTTCCATGGAAGTCGGACCCGAAGCCGTTCGGTTCAACGAAGTGAAAAAGGGCGACATTGTTGAGATCGATTATATGGTGTCTGTGGCGGTTGTCGTTCAATCCCCTGAAGCTGGTATTTCAACCGTTGAAGGGTCAAACGTGGCCATTGTTCGCAACGAAGGAAAGAAACCGTCGGGAGTCGCGGTCGCCACGGATGTGGTGACGGCAACGGTGGTGAAGGTAAATGCGAAAAAACGCACCGCTACACTGCAGGGCCCCGACGGTCAATCGTATGATATTGACGTCGCCCCGATGTGAAAAACCTCGAAAACGTCAAAAAAGGCGACAAGGTGATGGTGAAACTCACCCGCACCCTCGCGATCGACGTTCGCAAACCAAGTTCCAAGAAAAAATAGGTGGATATTTCTCCTTGCCTGGGGGAGGACTTTGGCCGTGTCTGGTCTATGGCCCAAGTCCTTCCCGAGGCATTGGGTTTTTATCTGCGGATAAAATAAATGGCAATAAATAATCCTGACTTTTCCCTTTTTACTGGCGGGTTATTAAACCGTTTGTTTATTGCTTTGCGGTTAGAAAAAGCGAACACGCCGCGGTTTGGCCGCCGAATTCTTTTTCTTGTGGGATTGGCGATGTTCCCTGTGATAGGGATTTGTCTGGTTCAGGGGACAGCGTGGGGCCAAGCGGTGAAGGCGCCTTTGTTTTATGACCCGGGCGTCTTGGCTCGTTTCTTGTTTTCATTGCCGCTCCTGATTCTTGCAGAAAAGGGGATCAACCGCGAACTGGACAACGCGATTGGCTATTTTAAATCTTCTGGAATCATTCAAGAACAGGACGTTGCTTTATACAATCAGCGTGTGGCGAGGGCAAACCGCTGGGCCAACAGTCTTGTTGCGGAGTTGGTAATGTTTCTTTTGATGTTCGTTTCGTTGTGGTTTCGTGTTGACTTTGACCCAGGGTTCGTGGGCGGTGTCACCCATTGGCAGTGGAACCCCGCCTCACAACATGCCAGTGCCGCCGGGGTGTGGTTTCAAGACGTCAGTTGCTCTATTTACCGATTCATTTTAATGAGATGGCTGTGGAGAATCTTTATTTGGACATGGTTTTTATGGAGCGTGTCGCGAATTAACTTAAATCTCAGTGCCACCCACCCCGACAAGAAAGGCGGGCTAGGGATCTTGGCCGACACCCACGCCGCTTTTGGCATGCTCGCATTGGCCGCTTCGGCCCAAATCGCAGGTGTTATTGGGCGATCGATGGTTTATGAGGAAACGACGTTTGAGTCCCATAAAATTCTGATCGGGAGTTCCATCGCGGTGCTGGTTCTGGCCTTTATTTTGCCATTGTGTGTGTTCAACGTACATTTGTTTTTATGTCGACGTAAAGGGCTCCGGACCTACGGAACATTGGCGGGACGTTATACCGGCCTTTTTGAGCGGAAATGGCTGTTGAATCAAGGGGCTCTGGCTCCCAATTTACTGGGCAGCAGTGATATTCAATCGTTGGCGGATCTCGGGGGCGGGTATGAGGTCGTCAGTAAAATGGGGCTTTTTCCCTTGGACGTGCGGCTCGTCTCGTTCATGACGCTCTGTGCCGCGGCGCCGTTCTTACCGCTGGCTTTTTTTGCTTATGGCGCCAATGAGATCCTTCTTCGGGTGATGAAACTGTTGGTTTAAAAGCTACGCGGTTTATCTAAACCACACTAAGGTTAGGAGCGCCTATGTTCATTCCTATTAAAAATACCCTCATCCTTTTCTTTTTCTTGATTTTAGGCGGAGCGTCCGTTTTTGGTGAAGGCGCGCCGGTGGACCTGGCCGCCATTGAGGCTCAGGACGACGGCGGGGTCTCTCGGGCTCCGGTCACGTTGGACGGTCAAAAACTTTTTGATGTGATCGGTGTGCCGAGTTACTCCGCTGAAAAACGCGCGGGAGATATCTCCAAAAGGATTCACGGGATTTTGGGGGATCCTTCTATTTCAACGGCCGCAATTAACGTGGTGTTGGAAAAAGATTTTAGCGTCGTCATGGTTGGCGACCGATTGGTGATGCGGGTCTTTGACGCGGATTCCGGCGTCCCTGGGTTTACCTCGGCCATGCAAGCGGAGATCATAAAAAAAATACTTGCGGACGCTTTTCGGGCTTACCGTGAGGCACGACGGCCCTTGACGCTCGTCATGGATACGGTGTTAGCGATTCTTGTTGTTTTCCTGTGTGCCGCGCTGTTATTGGGTTGGACATGGACGGTCCGAAAATTAAATTTATACGCCGAACGAACCCTGAAACATCGCGTAACGCTAATTCAATCAAAATCATTTGATCTCATTCGCGCGGGGATCGTGTGGGAGGGATTGAAAGGGTTTTTGGGAATTGTTCATGTGGTTCCCATCATCGTTGTGATTTACTTTCACTTGGGTTTTGTGTTGCGGCTTTTTCCATGGACCCGGTCTTTTGGAGCGAACTTTCTTAACCTCGTGTTCGATCCGCTGAAAATGTTGGGCCAATCGTTTTTGGCGTCGATCCCCAGCCTGCTTGTCGTTGTGGTTGTGGCCGGTTTAACGTATGTGATTTTGCGCATGATGAGTCTGTTTTTTATGGGTGTGCATACGGGGACCATCCAAATCTCAGGCTTTGATCAGGATTGGGCCATGCCGACTTTTCGGATCTCGCGGCTGCTGGTGGTGGCCTTGGCCTTGGTGGTGGCCTACCCCCACATTCCGGGATCCAATTCGCTGGCGTTCAAAGGGGTTTCGGTGTTTTTAGGCGTGATTCTATCGTTGGGGTCCTCTTCTTTCGCGTCCAATTTGATCGCGGGCTATTCGGTGGTTTATCGGCGCGCCTTTCGGGTGGGGGATTGGATCAGCGTCGACGCGGTGGCGGGGGAAGTGATGGAGATTCTTCCGCTGGTCACACGTCTTCGTTCGCGAACAAATGAGGTCATCATCATCCCCAACTCGACCATCGTGAACTCTCCGGTGACCAACTTCAGCACACTCGCGCGGGATCGCGGATTGATATTGCACACCACCGTTGGCATTGGCTATGAGACCCCGTGGCGCCAGGTAGAAGCCATGCTCCTCGAATCCGCCAATCGCACCTCCGGCGTGCTCAAAACCCCCAAACCGTTTGTGGTTAAAATGAGTTTGGGCGATTTTGCCGTGACCTACGAGATTAACGCTTTTTGCGATGCACCGCAGAACCGGCTCCAAATCTATTCCACTCTGCATCAGAACATTTTGGATGTGTTCAATGAGAACAATGTCCAAATCATGACCCCCGCCTATGAAGGGGATCCAGCCACTCCGAAACTGGTGGCCAAAGAGAATTGGTTTACGCCTCTCGCGGGAACCAAAAATGCCCCTCAACGAACGATCGAGAAAACGTAACTCCCACTTAATGAAAAGTTCCTTATTGGCTCCCAGTAGATCCTGTAAAAACGGGGCATGGGCTTCCAGCCCATCTGTTTCCACACGGGTAGGATGCCCGTGCCACAAATTCTCGATTTCACCAATCTGGTGAAATCGCTCAGTTGGAGAATAGACCTAATGAGAAGATTGGGGGTGGCTTGGAAAGAGGCAGGAAAGATTTTTTCGTTGCGATGGCGGGCGCTGGTGGGGTTCCAGGTCTGTTACGGGTTAGGGGTGACGTTGGTTTTTACTCCCCTTGTTCACCTTTGCCTTAATGCGATGGTTCGGTCGGGGGGAGACTCGGCCATCACCAATTTCGATTTATCCTCGTTCTTCCTTTCGCTCACTGGGATGGGGTTCTTGGCCGTGGCAGGACTTACGGGAATGATTTCGCTCCGCCTTCAACAGGCGTCGCTTTATCTTCTGACCGCCAGTGCGGACGTGTCCCCTTTGTCGGCTCTCAAGGGCGCATTCCAACGACTCAAATCCCTTTTAGCTTTGACCTTTATTCAATTGAGCGTTCTCTTGGCCTTGGCCCTTCCACTTCTCGTTGTGATACTTCTCGTATGGCATTTTTTGTTGGGCCACCAGGACATCAACTATTACACCCACGCCAAACCAGCCTCATGGTACTGGGCCCTTGGGTTGACGGGGACGGTTGGTTTGGCCACTGTGGCCGTTGGGGTGTGGGTCATGGCGCGGTGGGTGTATACCCTGCCTATCCTCCTCCGGAGTGGAGAGTCCGCGTGGAAATCCCTCCAGACCAGCGTTCAATACACAAAGGGGAATTGGGTTCCCCCATTGATCATTGTGGGTGGGTTTTGGGTCCTTCTTTGGGGTGCTTCCAATGGGGTGAACGGGTCTGTTTTCGGATTGGGTCGGTGGGTGCTCTTGGTGTCGGGGGAACGGTTGGCGCTGTCGGTGTTTGTTGTTCTCGTCGTATTCGGAACCTGGGGCCTCGTTTCCCTTGCGACAGGGATGGTGGGCCCCATTATTCACGCGATCCTGATTAACCGGATCTTTGACACAACGTTTTCAATGTCGCCGAACCATTTCCCACAAGAATCGGCCAAAAACCGACGGCTGATCCGCCGAATTATTCTTGCCGTGGTCTTAGGCGCTTTGATCGCCTTCAGTTTCGGCGGGGCGTGGTGGCTTAAACGTCTCGACTTTTCTGATCCGGACAGATCACGGCCCATCGGGGCAGTTCAGCCGCCCCGAAAATACGCTGAGTGCCCTGCGCCAGGCCATGAAGGACGGAGCCGATTTCGCCGAGATCGATGTGCAGACCACCAAGGACGGCGAAGTGGTGGTATTTCACGACCGGGATTTGATGCGCATGGGACGCGATCCGCGAGCGTTGGCCTCTCTCACATTAGCGGAACTTCGAAAGATCGACGTGGGGATTCCGTTTGGCGAGGCGTTCCGGGGAGAACGGGTCCCCAGCTTGCGGGAAGCCCTTGAATTGGTGCGGGGCCGGATGGGATTGAACATTGAACTAAAATATAATTTGCCTGATCCCACCTTGGCCCCCCGCGTGGTGGAGCTTTTGAAGATGACAGGCATGTTGGACCAGTGCGTTGTGACCTCATTAAACTACGAGGCCTTGCGCCAGGCCAAGGAGATCGAACCGCGATTGGTCACCGGCATGATCGTCACCAAAGTGTTGGGAGATCCCACCCGATTGGGCGTGGACTTTTTAAGTGTTAATGTCGCAGAAGTGAATCGCCGCTTGATTCGCCGTGCCCGTCAGCAGGCCCTGGCCGTTCATGTTTGGACGGTCAACGACGCCGCGACGTTTGAACGAATGGTGGACCACGGCGTCACCGTCGTCATTACCGACCGCCCCATCGAATTAGCCTCCCTTCGGCGTTCCCGGACCTCCCTTTCTGCTCCCACATTAATCGCCTTGCGCCTACGACGTCTTCTCGTTCATTAACCGGAACTTCCCTTTTGGCCCGCAGGACCGGCCGGTCTGAGAGCTCCCGGCACCTGGGGCACCAGAGGTGCTGATGCGCGACGAAGGAGTTCCGCTTTTTAAGACAAAAAAAAGAGGTCGATGCAGGGACATCGGACGAACTTTTTCAGAAATTTAAAAGTGAGAGATCCTTCGTCGACTCTTGGGACCAACTGGGAGTCCCCGGTTGCACGGGTCTTCCGTTAACAGGGTTCTGAACAAAAAAGTTCAGCCCTTGTGAGTGGGAATGGTTGGTCAATTTATTTTTAGGGTTAACATTAATTGCTGGCGTCCCAAGACGTTCGCGCGCTGTGGCGGAAAGTTCCGGAGGCGGTGGCATGATCAAAATAGTTCTTGATAAAAATATTCCTTACGGGAACAAGGTTTTTAAAAACCTGGGGCTTGTTGTGGCGGTCCCCGCTGAAAAAATAACGCCGAGTTTGGTCCACGACGCTGACGCGTTGGTCGTTCGGTCCGTCACGCCGGTCACTTCGGCGCTTTTGAAGGGGACCCAAGTCACGTTCGTCGCGACGGCGACCAGCGGTTTTGACCATGTGGACTTAGATTTTTTGAAAGATCAGAAAATTGTTTTTGCCTCGGCCCCCGGTAGCAATGCCGATTCCGTGGCCGATTATGTCATGGCGGCACTTTTGGCGCTCCACCGATTGAAAAAAACGCGCTTAGATGAAGCGTTGGTCGGGATTGTTGGCGCGGGGCGCATAGGGGGCCGTGTGGCGCGGCGCCTGGAAATATTGGGGATTAAAACGGTTCTAAATGATCCCCCGTTGGCAAGGAGGACAGGGGCGGCCCGTTTTCGTCCTCTGATAGAATTGATGGGGTGCGATATCGTCACCTTGCACACACCGTTGATCGTAGGCGGGAGAGAGGCCACTTTTCACCTTTTTGATGAAAAACGAATAAACCAAATGAAACCGGGAAGCGTCCTGGTGAATACGGCTCGTGGCGCTGTGGTTGATTCGATGGCGTTGAAAAAGGCGCTGAAAACCGGTTTGTTGGCGGGGGCCGTGTTGGACGTTTGGGAAGAAGAACCAAGGGTCGATATGGAATTGTTGCGTTTGGCCACAATCGGGACGCCGCACATCGCCGGGCTTTCGTGGGATGGACGGGTCAAAGGGGCGGAGATGGCTTTCGAAGCTTTGCGCAGGCATGTCGGCCTCGCGGCTGTGTGGACACCGCGGCTTGATCCACCAAAGGCCTTACGTCCGAAGGCGAAAATGAAGGGGGATCTGTTCTCCGCTCTCGGCGATGCCGTTCGGGTCGTTTATGATATTGAGAAAGACAGTGATGATTTTAAAGAAAGTCCCGGAAAGTTTGAACAATCCAGGGACGGCTATTTTTCTCGCCGGGACTTCGGCGTTGTGCCGGTCGTCAGCGCGAATGAAATATGGAAAAAGAATTTGAAGGCCATCGGGTTCCAAGGAGAAAAATCATGAAGATCGCCGTCCCTGTCGAAAATCAAAAGCTGTGTTCGCACTTCGGTCATTTCCACGGGTAAACCCCGGTCCATCGGCATGCCGAAAGAAGCGCAAGCCTCCCTCCTTCGCATTCCGCAGGAAGACCTGGTGGAGACCGAAGGCCCTGTTTGCGTTCGTCCGGGTGTGTGGGCGACGGGATCCATTCCCCGCCTTCGGGAGCCAGAGGGATTGGACGACCGCCTTTTCCTTCTTGGGAACAGGCTTGACGCTGTGGACGATGATCAAGCCCTTTTGATTCAGACAGTGGAAGGAACCTTGGTTTTGATGGGGTGCGGCCACGCGGGGGTGGCCAATACGCTGGATCATGCGAGAACGCTGGTCCCGGGGCCTATCCGCGCCGTCATCGGGGGGTTCCATTTATCCCGCGCGGAACGCCCTCAATGGGACATGGCCCGCAACGCCCTCGTTCGTCACAACGTGGGCAAGATCCTCCTCTGTCATTGCACTGGCGAAGAAGCGACACGATATCTTGTTGATGAACTGGGTCCCCGTTGCCTCCCCGCGCGCGCCGGTGACGTGTTCGTGTTTTGAAATCGCCATGGGGGGGGTCTTCGTAGGATTCAAACAACGATGACCAGAACGACGGCCCAGTCCTGATGCCGGCTAGGTATCACAAGCATTTGTTTTTGAAAAGGATATAATAGGAACAAAGAGGTCCGGGAGTCGTGTAACCGTCCCGGAGGATAAATTTGGATGGTCGGGCCGCCATCCCGCGAACGGTGGAACTTATTCCACTGAATTGCGGGATGGCTTTTGTTTTTTCAGCCGGTCATCGTTCCCAGGAGGAGGCTCCTATAAAAACGCGGCCGTGGTCGGGGCCTTTGGTGGTGCTTGTGGATTTTTCAGCGACTTCCATCGAACCCCTTCGTCTGGGGATCCTTCTGGCGTCCCATTGGCGCCGGAAACGCGTTTTGGTGCCAAACCAATGATCACGCTGTGGTTTCCCTTCCTTGTTTCGGGGAGCGCCGTTGTCGTTGCGGGCCTCCTGATCGGGCGGGTGAGCGGCGAATTGGGCGAGCGGTTGAGGTTGGGCCGGGTCTGGGCGGGAACAGTTCTTATTTCCTTGGCGACCACCACACCGGAACTCGTGACGACGGCCACCGTGGCGTTTCATGGACAGGCCGGGATGGCCATCGGCGGCGTTCTGGGAAGCGTGATTTTCAATCTCCTCATCATTGTTCTCATGGACCTGCTGGACCCGGACCCGATCTACAAACGGCTGTCTTTTAACCACTTGTCGACGGGTCTGTTGGGATGCGTTTTACTGGGCGTGATCGTCGTCGTCGTTTCCCTCGGATTGAACGGCGTCCGCGCCGCCGTGCCTGGACTTTCGCACGTCGGCGTGGCCTCGGTGGCTCTGCTGGGCGTCTTCGGTTTGGGCCAATTCGTGCTGTATCAATTGGCGACGAAAAGCGTGCACGGCGAAACGCCGATTCGCACCCACAACGTGTTCGACCGTTTTTCACTCAAGTGGATCCTTTTAAGTTACGTTCTTTTGATCGCGCTCATTTTTATTTCCGCCCGCGGATTGGCTCTATCGGTGGAGCGGTTGGCTGTTGAATACCGGTTGGGGGCCACTTTCGCTGGGGCCGTTCTTTTGGGTGTGGTCACGAGCCTTCCGGAATTGACCAACGCCATCGCCTGCGCGCGGCAAAAGGAAATCGATCTTGCCACGGGCAACATATTGGGCGCCAACGCGATGGTCTTGACCGTTCTCGCCCTGGCGGATTTCGTTTCGCCCACCCCTCTTTTCGCCTCTCTCTCAATGAACGAGGCCCTCTCCTCCCTTGTCATGGCCGGCATCGCGATCGTAATGCAGGGCGTCGCTCTGGCGGCCCTGGCGGTCCACAGCAACCATCATGTATGGCGAATGGGTGTGGCATCGATCTTGCTGACGGGACTCTACGGTTTAAGTTTGGCCATCTCGTATTGGTTCGGAAGATGAAATGACGAACACGTCTTGGCACGCTGGTGGATGGAAAGACGCCGGGCCAAAAACCCTGTGGGTCGGCAGGACCGACGTGCTTTTCCCGGTTGTTGAACTGAAATCAGTGCTTCATCGCTACCGAAAGGGGAATGCTAACTAATGCCGCAACGCGCCCCCTCTTTTTCCCCTCGACTTTCCATGGAAAATGGCCGGTCCATAAGAGGGTTCATTTACTTCGAAAGACAGTCCCGGAGGATCGTCCTTGTCTGGGGGATGGGACTGGTCTTGGCGATTGGATTGCTGGATTATCTTTCCGGCGCGAGCATATCCCTTTCTCTGTTTTACATCTTGCCCGTATTCCTCGTGTCATGGTTCGTGGGTGCGCGAGAAGGTCGGTGGATTTCGATCCTCTGTGCGGTGGACTTTTTGATCGTTAACCATCTGTTGGTCCCGCAGACGGGCCTCCTGACTCAAACCTGGAACATGTTTGTTCGTCTGGCGGTTTTCTTAAGCTTTGGTTCGGTCATCTCTGCGCTACGAAACGCCTTGGCTCATGAACATGCGCTCGCGCGAAAGGATCCTTTGACCGGGATCGCCAATCGGCGACAGTTCTACGAACAGGCCGAACTTGCCATCGCCGGGTCCCGGCGACATGGGCGTCCTGTCACCCTGGCGTATCTTGACGTCGACAATTTTAAGACCGTCAACGATCGGCTGGGGCACGAAGCGGGGGACTCTCTCCTTTGCCTCATCGCCGCAACGCTGAGCGGAGGCACACGCACCTTGGATGTGGCGGCGCGGCTTGGCGGCGATGAATTCGGGATCCTTTTCCCCGACACGGATTCATCTTCGGCGGAAGTCGTGGTCAAGAAGTTACGCGAGTCGTTGATGGCGGCCACTCAAACGGTGGGATGGCCGGTGACCTTTAGCATAGGTCTCATCACCTTCACCGTCCCTCCGGATTCCGTGAACGTGATGATCGCCAAAGCGGATGCGCTTATGTACGAAGTGAAAATCGGCGGAAAAGACGATTTCCGGTGCGCCATTGACCCAGTCCGCTCGTCACATTTGGAGGAGCACGGTCCTGGTTTTCGCGAAGGAAATGCCCGAAGGAGGAGCCTGTTATGAAAATGACCCTGAGGTTGATCGTTTCACTGGTGGTGACCGTGGGTACGGTGGCGGCGTTTTCTGCCTATCTTCAAGTGAGACAAGAACGCGACCAAATGCGCAATGAGATGGAGCGTCGCGCGCGGCTTTTGGCGGAGGGGCTTCAGGAGACGGTCGCGCCATTGATTCAACAAGGCGCCTTCGAAAGGCTTCGGAAAATCGTGGAACGCTTTGGTAACCGGGAACGCTTGGCGGGTGTCGCTTTGTTTGACGCCAAAGGGAGCCTCCTGGCCGGGACGAAAAGCCTGGGAACGTCCCCCGTCTTCCCGGCGGACCTGTTGGAGGGTGTTTTTTCAAAGAACATGGACGGGAGCCGGTTCGATCTTGTGGAGGAAAAGGAGCGGCACATCTACGCCATGCCCCTGCGGTTGGAAGAGTCGACCGTCGGCGCTTTCGTGGTTTATCAGGGCGCGGCTCACATTCGGCGCCAGTTGTTCCGAATTTATCGCAACACGTTTTTGCGCGTTTTGGTCCAGGTGTTTTTCATTACCTTGGTGACGCTCGTGATGGTGCGGTGGAGCGTGATGGGGCCCATCGCGAAAATGGCGGAATGGATGAAACAACTTCGGGCGGGGGAGCTGTCCCCCCCGCCTTTCGCGCTTCCCAAGGAAGACCTGTTCGGGCCAATCGCGCGGGAGGTCACAACGTTCGCGCGCCACCTGTCAGACGCGAAGGCCGCCGTTGAGGAGGAGGCGCGGCTACGCCAGACGGCGGAATCCCTTTGGACACCGGACCGATTGAAAGAGCATGTGAAGGCGAAACTTCAAGGGAAGCCCTTGGTCGTGGTCTCCAACCGGGAGCCTTACATGCACGTTCATCGAGGACGAAAAGTGGAATGCATCGTCCCGGCGGGAGGATTGGTGACGGCGTTGGAGCCGGTCCTGCGGGCGTCCGGCGGCACGTGGATCGCTCACGGCGCGGGGGACGCGGACTGGGAGATGGTGGATGCGAAGGGGCGGATCAAAGTTCCGCCGCAGGACCCGCATTACACCTTGCGCCGCGTGGCCCTCTCCAAAGAGGAGGAGAACGGCTATTACTACGGATTTTCCAATGAAGGTCTGTGGCCCCTCTGTCACATCGCCCACACGCGGCCCCTGTTCCGCGCCGAAGATTGGGCCCAATACCAGGTCAGCCAACGCAAAATTCGCCGACGCCGTGGTTGATGAATTGAAGGGGGTCGAGGACCCCTGCGTGCTCATTCAAGATTATCATTTCGCGCTTCTGCCCCGAATGCTCAAAGACCGGCGGCCCGACGCTCGGATCGCCGTTTTCTGGCACATCCCCTGGCCGAACCCCGAGTCCTTCGGGATCTGCCCGTGGCAAAGGGAACTGCTCTACGGCCTGCTTGGCGCGGATGTGATCGGGTTCCACACACAGTTCCACTGCAATAATTTTCTGGACACGGTGGATCGAACCTTGGAATCCCGAATCAACTGGGAACATTTTTCCGTGATTAAAGGCGGGCACACGACTTTTGTGAAACCTTTCCCCATCAGCGTGGCGTTCCCGGACGCTTTTCAAGACGTCTTGCCCGAAAACCCAGCCATGGACCGGGCGGCGCTCTTGAAGGAACTTGGGATCAAAGCGAAATATCTGGCGGTGGGTGTGGAACGAATGGATTACACCAAAGGGGTCCTGGAACGTTTCCAGGGCATTGAGCGGTTTCTGGAAATGTTCCCCAATACCTGGGGGAACTCGTCTATGTCCAAATCGGCGCGCCGAGCCGAACGCACATCAAGCGCTATCACGACTTTCTCGCCGAAGTGGACGCCGAGGCCGAGCGCATCAACTGGAAGTTTAAGCGCCGGGACTACAAGCCCATCGTGTTCTTGAAGAAACACCACAGTCATCAGGAGATCTTGCCATTTTACCGTTTGTCGGACCTGTGCCTGGTGACGAGCCTGCATGACGGGATGAACTTGGTGGCCAAGGAATTCGTCGCGTCGCGGAGCGACGAGAGCGGTGTTTTGATTTTAAGCCGGTTCGCCGGTGCCTCCCGCGAGATGCGGGACGCCTTGATCATCAACCCCTACGACTCAGAACAAATGGCGGAAGCGATCCATCAGGCGCTCGCGATGGACCCCGACGAACAATCAGCCCGCATGAAGCGAATGCGAGCGACGATCCGAGAGAACAACATCTATCGATGGGCGGGAAACCTGATCACCGAGCTATGCAACGTGCGTCTTCCCGTTCGGGCGGAAAAAGAATCGTGAAGCGCCTGGAACCGCTAGGGGAAAAGCTTCGGCGCCGTTTGTCGGGGCGCCGCGCGTTCGTCTTTTTGGACTTCGACGGGACGTTGGCCCCCATCGTATCCATGCCGCACCGGGCGCGGGCCAACGAGCGGGTGATGCGGGCCATCACGGCGTTGGCCGCCCTGCCGCGCGCGCGGGTGGCGGTGATGAGTGGTCGGCCGTTGTCGTTTGTTCGACAGCGCTTCCTCGCGCGCGGCCTTTTCCACGTCGGCAACCACGGGTTGGAGATGCGCGGGCCGGGGGTAACGTTTCGACACAAAGGCGCGGCGGTGATCCGACCAACGTTTCAAGCCCTGGCCGAAAAAGCGAAGGCCACTTTGGCTGGGTTCCCTGGCGTCTTGATTGAAAATAAAGGGCTTACGATGTCCGTCCATTTTCGACGTCTGCCACCGTCTTTTCGGCGTCGATTCAACAGAAGCCTGGCGGCGTTCCGGTTGGGGACGGCGGCCCTTCCCATTCGGTGGCGACGGGGAAAGAAAGTATGGGAAGCTCTCCCGCGCGTGGATTGGAATAAAGGGCGCGCCTTGACGGAGCTTTTGCGGCGGACGGGGCCGGCGGTCCCCGTGGCGGTGGGGGATGACGTGACCGACGAAGATATGTTTAAGGCGGTGGGGCGGAAAGGCGTGTCAATTCGAATCGGGAAGAGCGGGAGCTCTCGAGCGATGGACTATCTGCCGCGTCAGAAAGACGTGCCTCGATTCCTGACACTATTAACGGAGGTATTAAAATGAAAGAACGGGCTGAAACGCCATTTCGTTTCTTCACACGACTCACCCTCACCACACTGACGGGCCTTCGGGCGGGAAGCGGTCGGGAATTAATGGAGGGCATCCACACCGTTCCCGACAATGTCATCTACCAACACACCCACCGATTTCTTCAACAACATCAATTCTTGACGCCCGAACCGCCCAACGATTTCGCCTACTGGGCGACGCAGATGTTGGGCGATGAGGAATTGGGCGAGCGGTTGACCTCCGTGGACACTGTGCGGTTCAGCAATTTGGCCGAACTGCGCCGGGCGTTGTCCTCCGCGATTGAGAAACATCTTGAGAAACGCGGCGACGGGCGCGCGGCGCCGGCAGGAAAGGAATTCCATTTCACCGGGGCGGTGCGGTTTTCAATCCCGACGCCCCACGCGGCCGAATCTCTGACAGAATTCGCCGAGGCTCTCCGGAAGGTCAGCATTGCGAGCCTGTACCTGCATATTTACGAGGCGCGGTTACGGCCGCCGCATGTCATCAACGATTTCTCCAACTGGTTTGAGCGCGAGTTGGGTCGCCCAGCCTTAGCCAAGAAAGTGGCCGGACTGGACCCCTACACCCACACCTTGGAGGGTTTAAGGGCCAAGATTATTTCGTTCATTGAACAGGAGGAATCCCATGGCCAGGCTTGAGGAATACCGCCCTATTGTCGGATCGGACACCTTGGAGGAGTTGGCTCTGCTGGCGCGGCCACTGGCGGGGAAAAGCGTTTTAAACGTCAACTCGACCGCCGTGGGCGGCGGCGTCGCGGAGATTTTGAGCCGAATGATTCCCCTCCTGCGGGAGTTGGGACTGGACGCCCGGTGGGAGGTGGTGAAGGGCGGGGAGGATTTCTATGCCGTGACCAAAAAGTTTCACAACGCTCTGCACGGCGATCCTCAAACCGTCACGCCGAAAGATTTTCAGGTTTATGAGGACACGCTGGACGAAAACCTGTCCCGAATGCCCTTGGAGGAGGATTTTGTCTTCATCCACGACCCCCAACCGGCGGCGTTGGTCAAAAAACGCCGGGCTTTAAAAAACCACTGGATGTGGCGGTGCCACATCGATCTGTCCCGCCCGGACCCGTCTGTTTGGGAATTTCTGAAACCCTACGTTGAGCAATACGATGCCTGCGTCTTTTCCGCGCCGTCTTTCGCGCAAAAACTGAACATCCCCCAGATGCTGATCGCCCCCTCCATCGATCCCTTAAGCGATAAGAACCGGGAACTGCCGGAATCGGAAATTCAAGCCATCCTGGAACGGTTGGGGATTCCGCTCGACAAACCGCTGGTGACGCAAGTGTCGCGGTTCGACCGGTTGAAAGACCCGCTGGGTGTCATCGAAGCCTTCCTCAAAGTAAAGTCTTATGTCGACGCGCGGCTTCTTCTGGTGGGTGGCACAGCCGACGATGACCCCGAGGGGGCTCAAGTCCTGGCGGAGGTTCGGGAGCGGGCCAAGGCCGACCCGAATATTTTGGTGTTGTGTTTGCCGCCGACGAGTCACGTGGAAATCAACGCCATTCAACGGGCGTCCGCCGTCCTCGTACAAAAATCATTGCGTGAAGGGTTCGGACTGACGGTGTCGGAAGCGTTGTGGAAGGGAAACCCGTCATCGCCGGATCGGTCGGAGGAATCCCGCTTCAAATCACGCACAAGTATTCGGGAGCGCTCGTTCACACAACGGATGGCGCCGCCTATTGGCTGAAAGCGTTTTTGAACGATCCTGCTTTCGCTCGGCGAATGGGCGAAGCCGGACGGGAACACGTCAAACAGAACTTCCTTTTAACCCGACACCTGAGGGAATACCTGATGCTGTTCCACGCCGTTCTCCACCCCGGCGCGGACATGATTCGTTTTTAATGATTTGGATGGGTTTCGCCTACATAGTTTAATAGATTAGGGCGTCCCCTAAGACAAAAAGCGGAAATACCCCTGGGCTATTGGACCCTAAGGGGCGGCGGCGGGGTCGACGAGGAGGGTGGCGTTGGTTTGGAGGACGTGCGAAGCGGGGATGGCGGGGTCGGCGATCATTAGGCGTTTAATCATTTTGGCTTTTCTTCCCCTGTGACGATCCATAAAACGTGGCGGGCTCGGTTTAAGATGGGGTAAGTGAGAGTCATGCGGGGGCGGCTGAAATGGGGTTCCGTCAGAGTGACGTCGCGGTCCTGCACGTCCAGCGCTGGGTCGCCGGGGATGAGGGACGCGGTGTGGCCGTCCACGCCGAGTCCGAGGGTCACTAAATCGAGAATGGCCGGCGTTCCGGCCAGGGTCATCAGGGTTTCCCCGTAGGCCGCGGCCGCCGCCTCAAGGTCCTCATCGTCCACGGGCATGGGGTGGATTTGATTTTCGCTTAACGGTGTTTGGGTGAGAAGGATGTCCCGCAGGGTGGTAAGGTTTCGGTCCGGGTGGCCTTCGGGGGCGACGCGTTCGTCCACCTGAAACACATGGACATGTTCCCAGGGAACTGTTTCTTTCGATAGCGCTTGAATCATCTTCCACGGGCTTTTGCCGCCGCTCAACGCCAGCAGAAATTGCCCGCGCGCGGCGACGGCGGTGCGGGACTCCTCCGCTATAATGGCCGCCCCCCGTTTGGCCACCGCCCAGGGGTTCGGAAGACTTTCAACGCGCATGGGGATCCCGCCTTAGGCTTTTTTCAAGGCCCGTAGACGCCGGATCATGGCGTTCGTGGAACTGTCGTGGCCGAGGGGGAGGTCGGTTTCGCTTTCCAGTTCCGCAATAATTTTTTGTGCCAGCACTTTGCCCAATTCCACTCCCCATTGATCGAACGAATTCACGTCCCAAATGGCTCCCTGGGTGAAAGTCATATGTTCGTAAAGGGCCACGATTTTTCCCAATAATTCGGGCGTCATCATTTCAGCGATGATTGTGTTGCTGGGACGATTGCCATCGAACACTTTGTGGTGGATCAGTTCTGCGGGGACACCTTCGGCTTTGACCTCCGTCAGGGTTTTCCGAAAGCCAAGGCTTCCGCCTGGGCGCAGACGTTGGCCAAGAGAAGATCGTGGTGCCGCCCGATGGGGTTCAGGGAGTTTGCGAAGGCGATGAAATCGCAGGGGATCAGACGGGTCCCTTGGTGGATGAGCTGATAGAACGAATGTTGTCCGTTCGTGCCGGGTTCGCCCCAATAAATGGGGCTGGTGTCGTAATTGACGGGAGTTCCTCCTAATGTCACGTGTTTGCCATTACTTTCCATGATCAATTGTTGGAGGTAAGCGGGAAATCGTTTAAGGTAGTTGTCATAGGGGAGGACCGCCATTGTCGCGGCGCCCAAAAAGTTGATATTCCAAATGGACAACAAGCCCAACAACACAGGGAGGTTTTTGTTAAAGGGCGCGGTGCGAAAATGTTCGTCCATGGCATGGAACCCATCTAAAAGTGACTGATACTCTTTGGGGCCCAGCGCCAGCATGGTGGAAAGTCCGATCGCGGACTCCATGGAATACCGTCCGCCCACCCAGTCCCAGAACCCGAACATGTTTTCCGGATCAATGCCGAAGTCTGTCACGTCTTTGGCGTTGATGGACACGGCAACGAAATGTTTGGCCACGGCGGCATCGTCGTTTTTCAACCCTTGCAACAGCCACTCTCGGGCCGTTTGGGCGTTCGTCATGGTTTCAATAGTGGTAAAAGTCTTGGAAGAAACGATGAACAACGTCTCGGCGGGGTTCAGATCACGAACGGCTTCGGCAAAATCGCTTCCGTCCACGTTGGAAACAAATCGGAACGTGAGCGCGCGTTCGGTGT
>JADKCG010000018.1 GCA_016714745.1 Elusimicrobiota bacterium
TGACCTGGGCGCCGCCTCGCGCCAAGGGATTGTGGTGGCCAACGTGCCGGGCGGAAACACCATTTCAGCGGCGGAACAGACCCTGGCGCTTTTATTTGCTTTGGCGCGAAACACGCCCCAAGCGGACGCGTCCACCCACGCGGGAAAGTGGGAACGCTCTAAATTTATTGGGACGGAAATTACCGGCAAGACTTTGGGCGTGATGGGGTTGGGCCGGATCGGGCGCGAAGTGGCGACGCGCGCCATTGGGTTGGCCATGCGGGTGGTGGCGTTTGACCCGATGGGAGATGAGTCGTGGTGCCGTCGGGCCGGGGTGACATTCGTTTCCCTTGACGAACTTCTTGCTCAGTCGGATTTTATCACCGTTCACGTGCCTTTGACCGATCAGACGCGGGGTCTTTTAAACGGCGAGACCCTCGCCAAAGCCAAAAAAGGCGTTCGCGTGATCAACTGCGCGCGGGGCGGCATCGTCAACGAACAAGCGCTGATCGAGGCGATCGAAAAAGGGCACGTGAAAGGAGCGGCCCTCGACGTCTTTGAAAAAGAACCGCTGGATCCCACGTCCCCTCTTTTGAAACATCCCGAGATCATTTTAACACCTCATTTGGGTGCATCGACGGAAGAAGCCCAGGTGAAAGTGGCCATCGAGTTGTCCCAAGCGATTGTGGATTTCTTTCAAAACGGGTTTGCCCGTCAAGCGGTGAATCTCCCGCCGTTGGATGTGGCAGGTCAAAACCAACTGTTGGCGTTCGTGGGGTTGGCCTACAAGCAAGGGGCCTTTTTGGCCCAAGTGGGGGAAGGCGCCCCGATCCGGATTTCTCTTCGTTATTCGGGCGAGTTGGGGCGGGTGAACCCCGCTCTTTACACCGCCACCGCCGCGGCGGGGTATCTTTCTGGGTTGGGGGTGGCGGCCACTCCGGTGAACGCGCTTTGTTGGCGGCACAACGCGAGTCTTCAGATTCAGGAACACCGTCCAACCCGAAGCGAAAGATTATGCCTCTCTCCTGGAGATGGAGGCCGTGACGGCGACGGGGTCCCACCAATTGGCGGGCACGGTATATGGGCGGGGCGATTTGCGGTTCGTCCGGATCGATGACCTTCCGGTGGACGTGAACCCCCAGGGGTTTTTGATGGTCATGACCAACGAAGATCGTCCCGGCGTGGTGGGGCATACGGGCACCGTTCTGTCGGGCGGGGGGATCAACATTGCGGGGCTGGACATCGCGCGCAACCGACCGGGGGGTGTGGCGGTGTCTTTGTGGAGTGTGGATGCGCCCGTTCCCGAAACCGTCTTGGCCAAGGTGAAAGCGCACGCTTCGGTTTTGTCGGCAAAAATGGTAAAACTTTAATCGAAGCCATGGGCGACCACGTTGCCGCGATATCGATTGAAGGGTTAAGTAAAACCTACCGTCGATCTCACCTGGGGCGAGTTAAAACGAGCCTGGGGGTCGATGGCATCACCCTTTCTGTTCAACAAGGGGAAGTGTTTGGGTTGCTGGGTTTGAACGGGTCGGGAAAAACGACGACCATTAAATTGATGCTGGGTCTTTTGTTCCCCACGGCCGGGCATGTTCAGGTGTTCGGTTTTCCGGCGGGCTCGCCGGAGGCCAAACGCGCCGTGGGGTTCCTACCCGAAATTCCCTATTTTTATAAATATCTCAGCGGCCGAGAAGTGTTGCGTTTTTATGGGCGGCTCTCTGGGATTCCTGAAAAAGCCATAAGCGCTCGCATCGAGGAAGTCTTGGCCCAGGTGCGCATGACCGCCAACGCGGGTCGCGCCATGCGAGAATATTCGAAAGGAATGCTCCAACGCATTACGTTGGCCCAGGCCATGCTTCACGACCCGCGCTTGATGGTTTTAGACGAACCCGTCACCGGTTTGGATCCCCTGGGCCTGCGCGAAATGCGAGAGATCATCCACGGCCTTAACCAGAAAGGAAAAACCATTTTCTTTTCATCCCACAGCATCTCGGAAGTCGAAAAACTTTGCCATCGAGTCGGAATTCTTGTCAGCGGCCGCTTGGCCCGGGTGGTGAACCAATCGGAATGGGCCGGTGAACACGGCCGTTTGGAAGAAATTTTTGTTTCCACGGTCGCTTCCGGCCATCAAAAGGCGTTCTCATGAGATCCATCCTGGCCATTGCGCGGTATACCTTTCTTCAACAGTTTCGTAACCGGCTTTATCTGGTGGTTGTTTTGTTTGGACTTTTATTGGTGGCCGCTTCCCTGCTGTTTGGCGCGCTGGCGGGGGACCAGGAGGTTCGGGTTATATTGGATTTCGGGTTGGTAACAGCGGAGATTTTTGGTCTGGCCACGGCGGTGTTTGGGGCCGTGACGTTGGTGGTGGAAGAGATGGAGTCCAAAACCATTTATCTTATCCTCACGCGGCCGCTTCCTCGCCCTTTTTATGTCCTGGGTCGATTTCTCGGCCTTCTTTTGGCGGTGGGGGCCAGCATGGCCGTGATGGAAGTATTTCATTTTTCCCTTCTTTTCATGAAAGGTTGGACGCCGGACCCCGCTGTTTTTGCCGCGTTGCCGATGATGGGCCTGAAAATAATGGTGATGACGGCCTTGAGCCTTCTTTGTTCGTTAACATTTACCTCCGCCCCCACGGCAACGGTTTTTTCAATTTTGTTTTGGGTTCTGGGCCATTTTGGCAATGAAATCCGTTTTATGGCTGATCGAGCCGGACAATGGGCCAAGGTCGCGGGGGAACTGTTTTGCGCTGTGTTGCCTAACCTGAGCCTGCTGAACGCCCGGGATGTGATTGACTTGCCGGGATTTGGATTGACCCCTCTTCTTTACGGAGCAGGGTATGCCCTTTTGTATACGTTGGCGTGTCTCGCGCTCAGCGCGGCGCTTTTTTCAAAAAAGGAATTTTAGTTAAATGCCGCTGAGTCGGCGTTCGGATTTTTGGGGATGGGTTCTGGGATCTCTTTTTTTGTTGTTGGGAGCGTGGTTCATTTCCCGCAAACCATACCCCCAGTTCCCGCCGTTTGAGCGGCCCCTGATGGAACTTTATGCCGCTCAAGATATGGGGATGGTGCTTAACGGCGCCCGCCGATTGGGCGCGGACCTGGCCTTAATTCAGCTGATGCAATATTACGGTTCGGCGGAAAATGCAAACCCGCATCACCCCCGGGGGAGGCGGCGGAAGACCGTTGAGAAACCCCATGATGAAGACGGGCATGAAGAGCATGTGCACCTGCATTTAGGAAGTGAGGGAACAGCCGACGCGACGAATCGACCGTTTCAATCCTTTCCCCAACTTTTGGAATACACGCTCCGGGGCGGTTCTCTGGACCCTCATTTCCATTTTCTCTTTCTTTTCGGATCCGGCGCCCTCGCGTTCAACTTGAACCGCGGGGACGAAGCGATGACGGCTTTGGAGTTTGGCCTACGCGGTGATCCCAGTTTCTGGCGGTATCGGATGTATCAAGGCGGCATCGCGTATCGAAAAATCAGGAAGTCGAAAAAACCATCGCCCACCTAGAAGAAGCCATTCGCGATCCGGAATGTCCCTCCATGATAAAAAACATATTGGCCAACATACATCTGAAGCAAGGGAACCTTACCCGGGCCAAAGAGATTTACCTCGATCTGTTGAATTCCCGCGATTCCAGCTATCAATGGTTTGCCGAGAAACAGCTACGTAAATTACCCTAATCAAACGGCGTGATTTACGTGACCCCCTTGGCCTGGCATACCTTTTTCGTCATTTTCTCGCTCTTGGCTATCCTTGTGGGTTTTGTTCTGGAAATTAAACCTCTGTTTGAGTCGGCTCGGCCAAAACCGCCGATGACGACTGCCCGCGTATTTTTGTGGGTGGGCACGGGGGGGCTGTTGGGATCCATTTTGACAGGGGTGTTTCTGGCGCAAAAGTCGGTGGTGATGGATGGCGGTCCATGGGCCGAACATCGATTTCTGGGGTATTGGACCGCCCTTGTTTTTGTTGGGATTTCCTGTGCTCGGTTTTGGATGGGGGGCCGAACAAGCGTGCTTCTGGTTTTGGTATGGCTGTCGGCTCTGTGGCTATTGGGGGCCCAGACGCTGGGCGGGTTACGGCTCGGTGGATTTTCTTTATTTTAACCGAGATTTTCCAGTGGACACAGGGCCCCTGTCGACAGGGTCCGGAACAGAATTTTCCAACCCTCTCGGACGGAAATGCTCAGTCGACTAAAAATTTCAAGTTAAAACGGAGAGAAAAATGGGGACGACCAAAAAACGGCTCTTGATTGTGGAAGACGATCCGAACTTAATGGATCTGATGACGGATTATTGTGAAGAGATCGACGTTATTGCCCTGGCGGCTGTGGATGGTAAATCTGCTTTGGCCAAAGCCGCCAACGATCGTCCGGACGTGATCACTGTGGATTACCGGTTGCCGGACATGTCCGGTGTGGAGGTGATTGCGCACCTGAAATCGGATCCCCGGGTGTCCGGGATTCCGGTGATCCTTCTTTCCGCCGATGCAAAAATTCATGAGAACGAAGCCAAGGCGCGGGGAGCGTTCGGAGTTCTGATGAAACCCGTGTCGCCGGGGGCTCTTCGGGCCATGATGGAAGAATGTGTGGGGGATTGGTGACCGGTTCTCTTCGACCTCATAATCCGTTGGGGCAGAGCCTGTTTCTTCGGGCCTGTCGGCGAGAAAAAACCGAACGGCCGCCGGTGTGGCTGATGCGCCAAGCCGGACGGTATCAAGCCAGTTACAGAACCCTGCGGGCCCATGTGTCGATGTTGGAACTGTGCAAGAGCCCGGACCTGGTGGCCCAAGTGACCGTGAACGCCGTGCAAGAAACCGGCGTCGACGCGGCCATCCTTTTTTCCGACCTGCTTTTGCCGGTGGAACCGTTGGGCCTGGTGTTGTCGTTCCAAAAAGGGGAGGGGCCCTCGATCGTGCCAGCGATCCGCAACGCGTCGGACGTGACTCGCCTGCGACCGGTGAACGTGACCGAATCGTTGGGGTACGTTTTGGACGCGGTCCGTCAGACGCGCCGCGCTCTTTCGCCGGACGTTCCGTTGTTGGGGTTCGCGGGGGCCCCTTTTACCTTGGCCGCTTACATGATCGAGGGCGGTGGCTCAAAAGATTTTGCCAACGTGAAATCGTTTATGAGGGCGGAACCGAAAGCGTGGCACGCGTTGTTGGGTAAAATCTCCCGCGTGGTGAGCGATCTGTTAATTGAACAAATACGCGCGGGGGTTGATGCGGTGCAGGTGTTTGACAGTTGGGTGGGGGTTCTTTCCCCGTCGGACTATGCCACGTATGTTCAGCCGCACAGTCGATCCGTTTTCGAGAAGATTCCCAAAGATGTTCCGGCGCTTCATTTCGGCACCCAGTCCGGGGCTCTTCTTGAACGTATGAAAGAGGCGGGGGGAACCGTGATCGGTTTGGATTGGCGCGTGCCGATTTCAGAGACCTGGAAACGGTTGGGGCCTGTGGCGGTGATGGGAAATTTAGACCCCACCGTTCTCTTAAGTTCAAAAACGGTGGTGCGTCGGGAAGTTTTGCGAATTTTAGACGAAGTGGGGGGGCAGCCTGGATTTATCTTTAATCTGGGCCACGGGGTTTTGCCCTCCACTCCCTTTGAAAACGTGGTGACGTTGGTGCAGACAGTGAAGGAATTCAGATCGAAGTGAAACGCGCCGTCCTTTTGATTGGGTTCGGCGGGCCGGACCAGCCCGGGGACATTCGTCCCTTTTTATCCAACGTCTTGCGTGGTCGGGCTGTTCCTCCCCATCGGGTAGAAGAGGTGGCGCGGCAGTATGAGCGCATCGGCGGACGATCTCCCTACAACGATTTGGCGGCTTCATTGGCGCGGGAGCTGGAACAACGTTTGACCGCGATGAACCTTCCTGTCGTGCTTGGCATGCGCCATTGGGCCCCCACACTGAAAGACACCTTGGCGCGACTCAAAGACGACGGCGTCACCGACATTGTCGGCGTGGTATTAGCGGCCTACCGTTCTCTCCCCAGTTGGAACTATTATTTGCGTTCGACGGCGGAGGCTTTTCACGATGTGGGGGGGCGGTTCCGTTTAAGGTATGTGTCCCCTTGGCATGGGGACGCACGGTTCGAGGCGGCGGTCTCTGCGCGGGTTCAAGAGGTATTGGAGCCCCTCAACGAGGAAGATCGGGCGAAGGCCCGATGGTATTTCACGGCCCACAGTATTCCAACCCCCTGGGATGAGGCGTCGGGGTATTCAAAACAGATCAAAGACCTTTGCGCTCGCACGGCCGCCCGGTTCAAACAAACGGATTGGCGGCTGGTTTATCAAAGCCGCAGTGGTCGACCGGAAGATCCTTGGCTCGAACCCGACGTGGCGTTTGAGATCGGCCATGATTCTCAACTTAAAGACCGGGATATTTTGTTGATCCCCGTTGGGTTTCTCATGGACCACGTGGAGGTTCTGTTCGATTTGGACATCAAGGCCCGTGAAGCTTCCAACGCCGTGGGCGCCCGGTATCACCGCGCTAAAACAGTCGGTCTGCACCCGACATTTTTGGACATGCTGACAGACAAGGTTCAACGTGAGTTTGATCACCTTGTGGTTGCCCCATTTATGGGGCACGCCGATGACCCGCTGGCTATTTCTCTGTCACGAACGATGCCCGATAAATTGGGCAAATCCAAATCCCAGAAAGAGATCCCTCACCGGGATTCCCCGATTGGCACAGGGCTCCCGTCGATAGGGTCCGGAACAAAATTTTCCAACCCTCCCGGACGGAAAGGCTCAGTCAACTGGAATTTTCAGGCTCAGGATCCCTTTTCCCCAGGGCCCTTCCCTCGCCCAGCGCGCCGGGTGGTTGTTGTTGGGGGGGGGATCTCTGGTCTTTCGGCGGCCTACCGAGTCCAGGAACATGCCCGCGAGACGGGAGCGGATGTCCGTCTCACGGTGTTGGACGCGGGGAAACAACCGGGCGGCGTGGTCGAGACCGGTCGACGGGACGGGTTTTTGTGGGAAGGGGGTCCCGACAGTTTTATAACGGAAAAACCGGCCGCCCTGGCCCTGGCCCGCACGTTGGGGATGGAATTTCAGGTGATCGGCACCAATAAAAATTTTCAACAAAGTTTTATCGCGCGGGGGGCGACTCTTCTTCCCACGCCGGAAGGGTTTTATTTATTGGCGCCGTCAAAACTCGGCCCCCTTTTCCGAACAAAGATTCTGTCCTGGCCCGGGAAAGTCCGTGCGGCCATGGAACTCTTTATTCCTCCGCGTGAAGGCAACGCCGACGAAAGTTTAGGCGCTTTTGTCCGTCGCCGGTTTGGGCAAGAAGTGCTGGACCGCTTGGCCCAACCCATGGTGGCGGGCATTTATTCTGCTGATCCCGAACAGTTAAGCCTCCAAGCCACTTTCCCAAAATTCTTGGAAATGGAAAAAAAAGGCGGCGTCATACGTTCCCTGTTGGCCTCTAGAAAAAAGGGGGCGATTGCCCCCCGGGCGAATGCCCCCCGGGCGAATGCCCCCCGGGCGAATGCCCCCCCGAGCGGGGCGCGGTACGGACTTTTTGCCTCGTTCGAGGGCGGCGTGGGCTCGTTTGTTCAAACCCTTTATCAACAATTTCCCACGGGGACATATCATGGGGAGACCCATGTCCAAGGGATCGAAAAAATAGGGGAACGATGGCGCCTGACTTGTAAACAAGGCCCGTTCCACCCTTTGGAAAAGGGGGGGGAGGGGGGATTTGACGTTTCATTCGAAGCCGACGGGCTCATCCTGGCTGTCCCCTCAGCGGTAGCCTCAACCCTGCTGAAATCGGTTGACCCCACGCTGTCGACCCTTCTCGCCCAAACCCCCTACGGGGACGTGGCCACGGTGAACGTGGCGGTCCGCCGCGACCGGTTGAGTCATCCCTTAAACGGGTTCGGGTTCGTGGTACCGGCGATTGAAAACAGAACCGTCACTGGATGCACGTTCAGCTCGGTCAAATTCGCGGGCCGCGCGCCGGAAGGGTTCGCCCTGCTTCGCGCATTTGTGGGAGGTTCGGCCCTGACGGGAACGGACGAAGCCCTCTGTGCCGCCGTATTAAAAGACCTGAAAGACTTTCTGGGCCTAAACGGTCCGCCCGAATGGATGGAACTTAGGCGCTATCCGTCCGCCATGCCCCAATACAACCTCGGCCACGTGGACCGCGTCAAGGAAACCTTCCGCCGTGCGCAAACGCAAAACCGCCTGGAACTCGCCGGAAATGGATTTTGGGGGATCGGGCTTCCCGATTGCGTGGCAGGGGGCGTCGCCGCCGCAGAGCGTATAATAGCGTCTCTTCAAATTATAGAATCTCACCCATGACAGGCTACGATTACCAATCCTTTCTCCAAAGTCCCTCTCGGCCCCATTGGGACCGTGTGGGCCTCAACCGCCGGGCGGGCGTCTGCGCGCCGCTGTTTTCTCTGCATACCAAAGAGAGCGTGGGGATCGGCGAGATCCCCGACCTAAAACCGTTCGTGGATTGGTGCGCCGGAACGGGCCTCTCTATTATTCAACTCCTGCCGCTCAACGACGTGGGCTACGATTTCGCGCCCTACAGCGCCAAAAGTTCCTTTGCCCTCGACCCCATGTATCTCTCGCTGAGAAACATGGCCGGGGTCGATACCGACCGATTCGAACCTGAAATCCAAAACATAGCCGAACGCTTTCCCATCGGCGGCCGGGTGAATTACGGGATCAAAGGCGCCAAAATGGACCTCCTTTGGCGGATGTTCACCCACCGCGATAAACCGGAAGATTCTCGGTTCCAATTGTATCGTCGACGCACCGCCTATTGGTTAAGGGACGACGCCCTCTTCAAAATATTGAAACAACGGTTCCAAGGGGCCTCCTGGGAACAGTGGCCCGACCCCTATCGCGATCGAAAAGCCACGGTGCTCGATAAACTCGTCAGCGAAGAACGGGATTCCGTGCGGTTCCACGAATGGCTCCAGTGGCAGTTATACGAACAGTTTTTAGAGGTCAAAGCACACGCCAAACGGCGCGGAGTATTGCTGATGGGCGACATGCCTTTTTTAGTGGCGCGGGACTCCGCTGATGTTTGGGCGCATCCCAACTATTTCCGGTTAGACCTCTCCGCCGGCGCGCCGCCCGACCTCTATTTTGCTGGCGGCCAACGGTGGGGCATGCCCGCGTATAACTGGCCCGCCCTGGCGCGGGGCGATTACGATTATCTGGAACGCAAACTGCGTTATGCCGAGAACTTTTACGACATGTATCGCATCGATCACGTCATCGGCGTTTTCCGCTTGTATACGATTCCTCTTTCCAGTCCGGCAGATCGCGGAGGTTTGGACGGCGTTTTTGAGCCGAAAGACGAACGGGGCTGGGAACAGCACGGCCGGCGCCTGCTGGAAGTCATGCTGGAAAGCACGCGCATGTTGCCCTGCGGTGAAGATTTGGGGGTTGTGCCGGCCTGCTCGTATAAGGTTCTGCGAGAACTGTCGATCCCCGGTTTGGATGTCCAACGTTGGGCGCGGGATTGGGGAAAGACGTATGGGTTTAATTCTCCCGGCACCTATCGCCCCAACGCCGTGGCCGTCTGTTCCACCCACGACATGTCCATCGTGGCCGCCTGGTGGCAATACGAAGTCGCCACGGTCGACGATTATTTTCTTAAGATCAAATGCGAAACCCGTAAAATCCCTTACGAACCCCTGAAAGAAAAACTGTTCGTCCCGGACCAGGAGGCCCACGGCCGCCTCCATTGGCGGCCGGAGATCGACTCCGAAGAGGTTTTCCTCAAAGCCGTGGGTCTTGGCGCCGACGAAGCCGGCGACTTTTTGGACGTCTACCGGTCCACCCGCTGGGAACGGGAAAAATTCTGGAACTTTTTGGGGATGGAAGGGAAACCCACCTCTATTGCCACCCCCGATTTCGTTCGCCGCGCCTTAGAAAAAGCCGGCGAGACCGCCTCTGTTTTCAGCATTCAGCTTCTGCAAGATTGGCTCTACGCCGGCGGCGGTTTAGAGGGTCAAGATGTCTGGACAGCCCGCGTGAACCTTCCCGGCAGTGTGGCCGACACCAACTGGTCCTATGTCGTGCCTCTTTCGGTTGATTCTCTTCTTTCCTGGTCCGGCAACGCCGACATTTTGGAAGTGAACAAAAAGACCGGGCGATGCCCTTGACGGACGACGTCATCGTCGTCGAAGGGCTGACCAAACGCTATAAAACAGTCACCGCTCTCGATGGTTTTTCAATGCGTGTTCGAAAGGGGGAAATCTACGGTCTGCTGGGCCCCAACGGCGCGGGGAAAACCACGGCTCTCCATGTTTTGATGGGGGTCCTCACTCCGACGGCGGGGCGGGTGACGGTGTTTGGCCATTCCCCGTTCGACGACCGTGAAACGCTGGCGCCCCGGGTTAACTTTTCCTCGGCCTACGTCCAGATGCCGTTCAATCTTTCCGCCCGTCAAAACCTGGACATTTTTGCCCGGCTCTATGGCCTCCCAGACCGTACCAACAAAATCGAATCCCTGCTGGCCGCGTTCAAATTGACCGCCATGGCCAAGAGCAAAACAGGCTCCCTTTCGTCGGGCGAACAAACGCGGCTCAACCTCTGTAAAGCGTTGTTAAATGACCCCGACCTTCTTTTTTTAGACGAACCCACCGCCAGCCTAGACCCCGACATCGCCGACCTGGTCCGCCGCACCCTGCACGATTTCCAAAAGAGAAAAGGGCTCACCATTGTTTATACATCCCACAACATGGCCGAGGTGGAAACTCTCTGCGACCGAGTCTTGTTTCTCCACCGAGGCAAAGCCATCACAGAAGGAACTCCCAAAGAGGTGGCCGACCGATTTAAAAAGGATTCGCTCGAGAAAGTCTTTATTCACCTCGCCCGCACCGGCGACGTGATGGACGCCGAGACCTCTCGGTAAAAAATTCAAAATGATCTCTTTCAATCGAATCCTCACCATCGTCCGCCGCTACATCCTCATCCATTTCAAAAGCCCCGCGCGCCTGTTGGACCTTTTTTTCTGGCCCGTCATGGAACTTTTCGTCTGGGGTTTTTTTACGGTATACCTCAAAAATTCAAATCTCGATTCCACCGGCCGCCTCGTCGTCACTTTGATCAATGCCCTGGTTTTCTGGGACATTTTGTATCGATCTCAACAGGCCTTAAGTTTGGCGTTCATGGAAGAACTGTGGACGCGAAACGTGCTGAACCTATTGATCTCGCCTTTACGCACGCGGGAATGGGTGCTTGGCGCATACCTCTACGGCATGATCAAAACCGGAATTATCGTTCTGATCCTGCTCGTGCTCGCCAGCGTGCTCTACGCCTTTCATATATCTTCTTTGGGCTTCTCTTTCATCCCTTTGGCGTTCAATTTATTGCTTTTCGGATACGCCATGGGCCTATTCACCACAGGCCTCCTGCTCCGCTGGGGCCATGCCGCTGAGGCCTTGATCTGGGGCGTGCCATTTTTAATCCAGCCGTTCTCAGCGATTTTCTATCCCGTCTCCGTCTACCCCGCGTGGCTAAAACCCATCGTGTTGGCTCTTCCCAGCACCCATGTCATGGAAGCCATGCGACACGTCATCGACACCGGCCAATTCCCCTGGCCCTCTTTTTGGATCGCCCTGGGTCTTAATGTTTTATTTACACTCTTCTTCAGCTGGTTTTGCCTCCGCATGCTCGAACGAGGCCGCTCCAACGGCCAACTCGTCCGCATGTCCGGATAACCGGGGTTCCCCACACCCGATTTTTTCCCGATCCATATTCAAAAGTGCTAAAATGGCGCGAACGGCGGGGTAGCTCAGCTGGTTAGAGCACACGCTTCATAAGCGTGGGGTCGAGGGTTCAAGTCCCTCCCCCGCTACTTTAATGCACTATTATTAAACAAGAAAACCACACTTTAATTCGAGGTGTGGTTTTTTTGTTGGTCCTCGCCCAGGTGTTTGACGTCTTTCCCGCAACACCCAAGCACAAGGCAATGTCCTGGTTGACAGATTCGCCGCCCAAAATATTCTGTTGACTGTCTCTTTTTTCACCACCATCTATGGTATGGTGTGTGACCCCCGCGGACACCTCTGGACCCCGGGGGGAGAACTGTTTGGCAACCGCCAGATGGCTGTAATTGGCCCCCTCAAAGGGGTGGTAGAAGGTTGTTTAGATATCCAAACTCTTCTCCCTTTGCCCAACCCCAGCGGGGTTCATTCCGATTGACTCTGCCCCAGAAAGTGCTATACTAGTTCCCGTTAACCCATAGCCCTTCACCGATGGGACAATTCTGAGAAAGTCCGTGGCGGTTGAATCGGATGCCAGAATCGGGGGGGGGGGGGGTGGCCCAGAAATATCATACCCCCAAAAAACAAATACATAACAATCGTTATTAGATTTTAATTTTTTACAAAAATGTTGTCTGTTAACTGTCTTTGACAAAAACCTCGCAAATGTTTTTGATATTTTTTAGGGAAGCATTACTGAAATAATCGGTCTGTCCGTTGGCGCGGGTGACCACGACGTTTGGACCCTCCTCACACCGGTCCATGCAACCGGATTTGCAGATCCGGACCTTCCCAGCAAGACCCTTATCCAAAACCATTTTGCGAAGCCTCTCCACTATTTCCTGGCCTTCCCGGCCAGCATTGGCGCAGGCCGTCCGTTCGCCCGGGGCGCGTTGGTGGGTGCAAACAAACACCATGGTTTCAAAGGGCAGGGGGGATTTTGCCGTCATTTCACACCACTATAGGTGGTGGTGCGTTGAACGGGAGTAAACCCGGCTTCTTGAATTAAACGGGTCACTTCACCGGTGGACGCTTTGTTAACAAACCCGGCCGCGGCATGGACATTTTCATCTATCAGGGTCCCACCAAAATCGTCTGCCCCGAAATGGAGTGATACCTGGCCCGCTTTCTTCCCTTCGCTGAACCAAGAGGCCTGAATATGGTCAAAATTGTCCAAATAGACCCGGGAAGCGGACAGCATGCGGAGGTAGGGCACCGGCCCGGTTCGGGAGGGGTGACGGCGTTCCAAAACAGTGTTTTGGGGTTTGAAACTCCAGGGGATGAAAGCCGTAAACCCATGGGTTTCATCTTGCAGGGTTCGGATTCTGTCCCAGTGTTCCACAATGTCGTCCGGGGTTTCCACGTGGCCATACATCATGGTGGCGGTACTCTTAAATCCGAGTTTATGGGCCGCCCGGTGAACTTCCATCCACTTTTCCGCCCCGCCCTTTTTGTGAGCCAGTTTTTCCCGCACCCGGTCTGAAAGGACTTCTGCCCCGCCCCCCGGCAACGTCCGTTGGCCAGCCTCCCACAGGGCCTTAAGCACTCCTTCAATGGTGGTTCGGGCCACCTCAGCCATGGTCTGCACTTCTGAGACCGTAAAGCAGTGGGGGGTCACCTGGGGAAACCGCCGTTTCATTTCTCGGACAATATCGGTGTAATAAGACAGGGGGAGCGCCCGGTTATGCCCGCCCTGGAGTAAAATGGTGGTCGCCCCCTGGCTAACGGCGTTGCCCACCTTTTCCATGACCTGGTCGAGGGTGAGGGCATAGGCGTCTTTATCTTTTGGCCTCCGGTAAAAGGCGCAAAAGAGGCAATCTGTATCGCAAATATTGGTGTAGTTGGGGTTTGAATCCACCACATAAGTCACTTGGGTGGGATTGGTCTTTTTGGCACGGACCGACTGGGCCAAGGCCCCCAGTTCCAAGAGGGGGGCGTCTTCGGTGAGGAGGAACCGACCCTCCTCCGACGTCAGTCGACGTTCACCGCCTTTTCATGAGTGCCTGATTCGATTTGTGCCCTCATCCCTAAGCAACACACCCTCTTTTTTCGGCCGGTCACGAAGTCCCGAAAAAGCGACTCTGATTGGTCCTCGCGCTCTCCCAACCGATAAATAAACCCACCAAAATAGTCCATCAACCGTTGGGAGGGCAATTTCAAAGATTTTGCCTCCTGCCGGGCAACCCGGTCAGGGTTTCGATCGAATTCGGACAGCGCCGCATCCAGGGACCCGATAAGCTCTTCCCTCAGATACCGGGGAACTGTTCGACGCACCACCCAGCGGGCAAACACAAAAGGGCCCCCGTGCCAGGCATGCCATTGTTCCCCCAGATCTGTCATGTGAGGGAACTCCCGCAAAAGGTTTTGCGCGGGGACCAGCGCAGAGTCTCCTATCACTAAACGGGCCCCATCGTCGTCATGGAACCCATCGACCATATTCACCGAAAACCCCTCGCGCCCCTCCAACAAGACTTTCAAAAGTTGAACGGAGGTCGACGTTTGGTCCGTCACTCCGATTTGGGTCCAGTCCAAATCTTCCCATGGCCGTTTTGAAAAGAGGATCACGCTCATGGCCTGCCGTTTGACGGCGATCCCAAACCGTCCCAGGGGCTCAAAACGGTCCTCCAGCCGCCATGCTTCCACCACAGGCAACACTCCAGCGTCAATTATTTCTTCGTCCGCCCATTGGGCCAACATCCTGGGCGATGGACACGGAACGGTTTTCCATGGCAACCCCAACCGAAAGGGCACCGTGTTCGTAAAGCAAGCTCGCCCACCCGAACAGAACTGGGAACTGTTCAAAATTTATCGTGCCCGTCCTTGACAACCCAACAAATGGGGCCTCGTTCTCCTAAGGGAACGCCAAAGTCGACAAAGAAATTTCATCGGCCTTGGAGCCAAGGTTGCCCCGGTTTCTTCCCCAAACACCTTTACCACATCATAAAGCGCATCCCGTTCCACGGGAATACACCCCGCTTCCCGAATAATCCGCACCAACCGGTCCCGGGCCATCCCCACGGGGGTCTCCGCCTTGGCCGCGTGCATAATGCGCTCTTCCAAAATGGTCCCATCCACATCGTCCGCGCCGAAGCGGAGCGCCATGGAACATGTTTCCTCGCCCACGGTGACCCAATAGGATTTGATGTGGTCGAAATTGTCCAACAGAAGACGCGAGACAGCGATGGTTTTGAGATCGTCGATGGAAGAGGTCTGTCGTTCCACAATCCCCGTTTGGCCTGGTTGAAACGCCAGCGGAATGAACGACAAAAACCCGCCGGTTTCGTCTTGCAGGTCCACGGAGTTTCATCATGTGGTCCAACCGTTCGTCGATGGTTTCAATGTGACCATAGAGCATTGTCGCGTTGGACCGAATCCCCAACTCATGGGCCGTGCGATGCACCTCCGACCATTTCGACCAACCGATTTTGAACGGAAACAAAGCTTTCCGCACCCTCTCACTAAAAATCTCCGCCCCGCCCCCCGGAAGACACACCAACCCTTCGTCCTTAAGCCGTTGGAGAACCTCCCGAATGGAAATCTTCTCTTTCCGCGCGAAATAGTCGATTTCTACCGCGGTGTAAGCTTTCAACTGAATGTGGGGATACGCTTTCCGAATCACCCGAAGCACGTTGAGATAATCATCAAACGACCATTTGCTGTAAAGCCCGCCAACAATATGCACTTCCCTCAATTCCGGCGAAAGCCGGTCCAAAATGTCTTTTTCAGAGAGAACATACGCGTTGGGTTTGCCTTCTTTCGTGGCGTAGTCGCAAAATTTGCAAGACAAAACACAAATATTGGTGGGATTGATCTGCCGATTAAAAACAAACGTCGCCCGCCGCCCGTGCCGTTTTTGCCGCACCTGGTCCGCCAACCAGCCCACGCCCAACAGATCCGGACTGTCAAAGAGCGCCCGCCCGTCGTCGATGTCAAGACGGTCGCCCCGTTCCATTTTATCCCAAATGAGTGGAAGTTTTTTGTCGGTAAAAATCACGCTAATTCCTTTACGGCCGGAAGGGGATCAACCGAAGATCGGCTATTGGGCGAAAATGTTTGACGTTGCCTGACACCAACATCATATTCTTTTCGACGGCCGTGGCGGCGATGAGGGCGTCGCCGGCCCGCAGGTGGTGAGACAGAGAGAACTGCTCAATGTAGACGAGCGCTCGATGTCCAATGTTTTCATTTAAAGGGAGAATTTCAAACTGAAGCCTCGTGAGCGTGAATTTAACCGCTTGATGATGGGCTTTCGAATGAGCCCCTTGCAGAAGCTCCATGTAGCTTTGTGCGGAAAGAGCCCGGGAAGGGGCTTCATCAATGACGCGCACGGCGTTGTCGTTGCCTCTCTGGTACTAAATGAAGACATCCGTGTCAAAGATCACGGAATCGCCCGCCCCGGAGTTCCTCCATGACTTGATGAACGGGTTTTCCGGTCTTTTCGATACATGCCGAACATCGGACAATCCTGTGCCCTCACGCGGGTCCATTTTCAACGGGGATAATGGTCCCGATTTTTCCTAACAGAGGAGAGTGACCTTTTCCCTTCGATCCAAAGCTCTCAACACCTGCTTCATTTTGGTTCTTAAATCAACCACCGTGGCGTTCATGGACCCTCCTATGTGTACACTCGTATTATACATTAAATATCCAGCAAATCAAGGGCGAGGTCCCTCACGTTGTCCGGATAAACGTTGACGTCAGGTGGCGACTCAAGTCCTGACGGTAAACGCCGGGATCCAACCTAAAAATCCCGGTAGACCCTTCGCGAATGACACCCACAATGGGGTTATCTTCCGGAATCCTCAGAAATCTAAAATTCCAAATGGCTTCGTTATTTCGTTCTTGGAACCCTCCATGAGGGCGGGGTGGGAACAGGGCTCTTTCGATGGGGGGAAAGAGCCCCCGCTGTTTTGATGAAAAAATGGCTGAAACGTTGCCTGTGTTTGAATTGATTGTTTACAAAAAACTTACAAGTTGTTAAGGCGGTCTTAAGGTCGAACAATTACAATAATTGGGTCAAGTGAAACGCGGGCTCTCGCTCGCAGGGGCTGGGAATAAATGAGGTGTGGTCTAAACGCAATGACGGGATATCGACAATGAACCAAAAGTCCATCGCAAGCAGTATTTTGGCGATAACATTTTTCTTCTCTAACGCGCTGGCGGTTTACGCGGCGGAGACAAATTATTGGGCGGATCGACGCGCCCAACAAAGTCGGCGATTTGCACAAAGCGGGGGTCCGGGGGCTTCCCCTAATGGAGATAACGCCCAAGCATCTTTATTGTTAGCCCAACTGCCGGGGGCGCAAGCGGTTCGTTTAGATGGCGCCAATATCGGTGCCCACTCATATGATGTTCCTCTTACTCCGGTCGACGGTATTCCCAGCGCGGACTTAAACGCGGCCCAGACCGCCTTGGCGCGGGACGGGTCGGCGGACTGGTTGGACCCGATCGTCAATCCCTACGGCACGGTTCGCGAAATTTATTTGTCAAAAAAAGCGGACAGCCCTTTGGTTATTCATATCCAGGACGTTCATGGTTACGTGGACGCGCAAAAAAATATTGCGGGGATGATTGACGGGCTCGCGAAATATCGCGGGGTGAATTTGATTGGAATGGAAGCGGCAGAGGGGGCCTTTGCTTTGGAAGACCTACGCCAGTTCCCAGACCGGGACATAAAAGAGCGGGTGACGAACTGGGCCATCAAGAAGGATTTGATCGGCGGCGCTGAAAAGAGCGGCATTATGTCGGAAAAACCGTTAACCCTGTGGGGCGTTGAAAACACGCCCCTCTATCAGGCGAACGTCCAGGCGGTGAAAGACTCCCTCACCCATCGATCGAAAGCTCTGAAGTTTCACGGGGAGTTGGTAAAAGATCTGGCCCGCTTAAAGACCGCCGTCTATTCGGATTCACTGAAGAAGTATGACGAAAACCTCACGGCCTATCAAGACCAACGGCGCGGGCTGGGGGACTATTTAAGGCATCTGGCCGGTCAAACCGTGGGCGGAGCGGGGGAACTTACCAAGGATTACCCGAACACGGGCTTGCTTTTAAATGCCCTTGAGCAGGAATCCCGGCTGGACTTTAAGCAAGTGGAACGGGAACGGGTGAGTTTGGTGGAACTTCTCGCGGCCCGGCTCGACGAAAAAACCTTGAACGGGTTGGTGAAAGAAAGCATGGCCTATCGGGCCGGTCGGATAACGTATGGACGGTATTACGCCTACGTGAAAGACCTCTGCCGCCAGGCGAAGATTGATTTGGGGAAATTCCCGGGGTTGACGGACTACATCGCCTACGTGGGGCTGAGCGAAAAAATCAACCGTAATCATCTTTTGAGCGAATTGGAGAAATTGGAAGAGTCGGTGGCAACCTCGCTGGCGCGGACAGACGTGGAGCGAAGCGTATTGGCCCTTTCCCGAGACAGCGTTCTTCTCGGCAAGTTATTGAACAACGCCATGACGCCGGAAGAATGGGCCCGATATCTCGTCCGACGGGGTGAAATAGGTCAACTGGAAGCCCGGAGCAAAACCCAAACCGAACAATCAGGTGTCCCCTTCGAAACAATATTCCCACAGGATTTTGCGGGGTTCGTGACGCCCTTCGAAGAATTCTGTCGATTGGCTTTGGCCAGGGACGAAGCCATGGCCGACCGTTTGTTCGCCAAAATGGGGGAAGACCAGCTCAAAGCGGCCATGCTGGTCACCGGCGGGTTCCACACGGAAGGCCTGTTGGAAGAAATCAAACGACGGGGCGGTTCGTATGTGGTCCTCACGCCACGGGTTGAAATTGTTCAAAGCGACAAGAATTACCTCGACGCGTTCGCCCACGACCCGGTGCCACTGGAAAAGTTATTCGACGGAGAAAAAATTGCAATTTTGACGATGCGAACAACGACAGCGAACGCCCAAATAAATCCGTTGCAGGTCGGGCCAACCGCTTCAAGTGCAATTCAATTTGCAGTGTTGTTGGAGAGTGTTAGACAAGGACTGGCGGTGGGGAAACAGACCTATGAAATTCAGAGAGAACTTGGAAATGAAATCAATGCCCTTAAAGCTAATTTGAACCTGGAAAACCAAAAAGGCGGATATTTAACCGTATCCCTCGCTGGTGTCAACTACATGGTGACGTTCAAGGCAAACGGCGATTATGTAATTAAACCGGGGACGAATATCCGAAAATTCATAGTGGCTTTCGTCATGCCTATCGCAGAAACCATTCTCTACGGTATCTTGACCCCCATCATGGGTCAACTGCTGGCTGTAGATCCCACCGGCATTGGGTGGGCAATCGGTTTTCTCGCCCCAATGGTAATTGGTTTCCTGTCCGCCATGGCCCATGTCATTTTGTGGAAATTGCAAGGGAAAAAGCCGACCCTGCGCGACTTTTTTCTTTGGTGGGGGGAGGGGACTTTGTTTTCCCTCCCGTTCACATTGTTTCCTTTACTGGACTGGAACGGAGATGTGTTCGCTTCCTGGGTTCCCCACGCTTTCCTAAACCCTGCGGTGGTTTTCGGATTCACCGACCGCCTCGGCGATAAATATCAACTGCCCTGGCTAAAAAACTTGAAACCGGCGTCCCTCCTCTCCCCGCCCGCTGAAAGTAACCAGGAAAGAATCCTTTCGTTTCTTCTCGCGTCTCTCTCTTTATTTTACCCGACCGAGATTCTCTCGAACCCCTTGAATGCTTTCCTTCAACGCTTGCGCGGCCGCCCGCCCCCGTCGAGTTCTATTCACAGCGGAACAATATCCCAAATTATCAACCGGGATGGCTCTATTAACCCGGTCGATATTTCCCGCTTACTGAGTGCGGTATACGCTCCCATCAACATAAAAGGGTTCGACACTTTAGGCTTATTTTCCTCTTCCAAAAAAACAGATGAGTCCGACATCACAAAAGTGTTCCCGCAATCCATGACATTTGGGATTGAAATTGAATTCCAGTTAAACAAACAAAATGGAAGTCCAGAAAGTGTTTTAGCTGCCGTGAACTCCATTCTTATTAAAAACGGTTGGCCTCCGTTGTTGGATTACAGTGGAAACTTTAAAGAGGCCACGTCGGTCGTTATGCGAAATACGCCGGGCGATTGGGCGCGACTGAAGGCCGTTTTAAAAGCTTTGCAAGAGGATCCCCTCTCCCAGGGGGTCTACAGCGTTCATATGCACATCGGAAATCGGGAGATGAACCAACAGGCTGTGCACGCCAAAAAGGGTCAGGTAGGGCGGATCGGAAAAGCCTTTGAGGCCATGTGGCGGGCTCTCTCTGGCCGGGGGTATTCTCGTCCCGGAGGAAACATCAGTCCCATGCGCCCCGGTGCTCTTCTGGGGGATAGAACGTTGTTTTTTCATGAATCGATCATCAACCTAAGCGGCCGGTATCCCACCATCGAGGTGAAGATCATTTCCGGCTTGCTAAACGAAAAGGGTCATTTGCCTATGGAGGATCTGGAGGACCATCTTTGGTTCGTCTTCGCCCTGTTCACGGCCGCCACCCATCCAGACCGACAACTTCCCCTTGTTGAGTTGGGCCGCCCGGTCATCGCCGGCGAAAAACCCTCAGGTCAACAGATTAAAGCCTTCTTAGACCAGGTGTTCGGCGATTGGGATCCCCATGGGAGACGGCTGGCCGAGGCCAAATTCAATTCTTTGGCCGACGTTGACGCCGGGTTAACCTTTGAAGAAATTATTAAAGGACAAAATGCTATCAAAGAAGTCTACCGCAAAGCCGGGCTTGGCCTGGTATACGATTTGCACGACGCTGCGGAAGGGCATATCGATTTAGACATCATCGAGCATCTCCTCCAACCTGAAAACCTTAAATCCCTCGCCACGGACCTGGTTGGATCCGGCGCGAGCGATGAACAGGCGTTGGGGTTTTTCCCTGCGGGAATGTACGTGCCCCTGCTGGAAGCCCTGGCCCTGGCGCGGCGTGAAATACAAGAAAATGTTGTCCCCAACAAACAGGAATTCTCGGAAGTCCTTAGGGAATTATCGAATACTTTCATCGTGCGAAACCCCCGGGTCGAATTCGCAAGATACATCCAAGAGATTCAACCTTCCCGCTCAAGGGTAGTCTCCGATACGTTCAATCGCTATTTGACCGGTGAGATCCCTATGGGTACGCTCACGTCCGAATTTTTTCGGGTGACGCCAAGACCAAACATTCGGAGGGATTTACCGGCTCGGGTGTTTACGCCGAGTCTGATGGAACCCCGCTTTCGCGAGGATGCTCCCATGATTCGGGGTGAACGTGTGGAATCGACTATCCGTTGGTTGTTAAAAATAGGATATTCAAAACGTTCCATCACGGGGATTTCAATGCTGGTCTTTTCACTGACGGTTTCCCTTGTGAACCTGGCGCTCTACATTCCCAACCTGATATCCACGACGGTCTATTTAGAAACGATTTTCTGGGCCTTTGGCTCATCTGTCGTTGGAATCTTTGGCCTGCTGGGATACAAACAATTTCTTAAGTCCATCAGTCTCGGGCGATGGGCGAGGGCCGACACGAAATCGGCGAACTCCGATGAAGTGACCTTTGTCATTCGCCGTTTATTCCGTCTCACCAAGGCGATTTAAAAAAAATCGTCTTGGTCTCCCGTATAATAGAAGACGACAGCCATGTCGTAAGAGGAGCCTACAGCATATCGGATGACGGCAAAACCCTGACACTCAAATCCCTTCCAGATCAAGGATCCGATCAATTCGCCAAAAATGCCCACTTTGATCCTTTAAGTGGGACCCTTTTCGTTTTGGAAACCGTCGCTCGTTCCTCCTCTTTTGCCCTGGGAACTGTGTTGGCCCACGAAATCGGGAAAAAGGAATTTTACCGCTGGACGTTTCAAACCTCCTTGTTGGATAACGCGCGCGTCGCCGAGTTTTTCGGAAACCTCTACGAAATCCTGTATCTCATGAATCTACCCCTCCCCCGCATCACCGAGGCCAACCCAAATAAACGAGGAAGCATTTGGGCCTTCCTGGCCGTGTTGGCAATCTCTTTAGCCGCCCAGTTTTGGAATCCACCCGCCATCGAATCTCCGCCAACGGGCCTTCCCCAAACCGTTTTAAAGCGAGAGGTGGCGAACCCGGTAATTCCGTTAGAAAAGACGGACGGCGCCTTCATTAGCGCGCTCTTTGACAGTATAAAAGAGCGAGAAGGAACGGCCGGTAATTTTCAGAACACCGAAGGATTGATCCGAGCCCTCATAGATCTGAACGGGGTTAACTCCATTGCGGAATTGAGGGATTTGGAGACCATCCTCTATCCGGTTTGGCCCATAACTTCAAGCGAGCAACCTGGTTCCTGGAATATCTTGAGAATTCTTGGTTTGAACAGCGTGGCGGGAGCGTTAATTGAGGCCTTGCTATATCTGTTTGGAGCAGCATTGATCGGGAACGCCCTGATACCTGCCGGGGAGTTGAGTTTAGTAGTGATGATCCCGCTCTTTTTTGATGTCACTGGAACGGCCTTTCTTGCACTGATCGCTTTGGATTTCTTTACTCATTTCTTCGGCGGGGTTGGACAGGCAAACAGGCAACCCAGCGTAACGATCTGGAACGATGGCTTGGTGAAGACTGCCAAGGAGGCATTGAAGGCAACTTATACGGCGACCAATAACGCCTACATGCTCCCCTTTGTTGTGTTGGGACTGTTGATGATGCCCATCGCTCCTTTGGTGGGGTGGGCCATGGCTGTTTTTGGATTCATGCTTGGCGCCTACAAGCATGCCATGGCGAACTATACGATTGAAATTTCGTCTCAAGTGTCTCATCCGATGGCCGGGGTCACTGTATTATCTACTCCGATTACCGAGGAAGGGATATTAGTCCCAGCCCCAACGGCGTCATTGAACAAGATGCTGAAATTTGTTTTTGCCGGGGGAAAAGCACGAACCCAATACGACGGCGTCTTAAAGGCTATTCACAGAGTCAGCGTAACTGGACAGGGCCTTTTAGCCGCCAACGAAAATTCTTTATCTTCAGCAACCTTGGCCGAGAATCAAGCCGCTTGGGTAGCTCAGCAGGCTCTTGCCAACCGGGGAGAGCGGGGGCTAGATGCGATGCAGGCTCTCATGATTTTCTTGAATAAGTTGGCTTTTTTTGCGGGGCATGTGAAAGAAATGGCTGTCGGTTATGCTCCTGGCGCTCCCATGCTAATCGAAGTTCCCACAAGTGAAATGATTAAAGCGAACCCCATGGGAATGGAAGCCTTGGCTTCCGTGGTTATGGCTGGATTGGAGGTAAGCAATCGTCCCATGGTCCTTGTAATGAGAGGGGATGATACTGGTCAGGATCCGATCAATCAGATTCAAGCTATACTTAATTCATTCTCTCCAACGGCAGCGACAAAGTTTCAGGAGAAAGTAAATAAGAACGAAATCAAAACGATCAGGGCTGAAGGCAACATGTTACTAGACAATAAATTCCATATTCGAAATATCCTCAGTTTAACTTTCAGCCAAAATAATTATACTGAAGCATTCGTTTTTGGTGATGAGACTCACTTTGAATCCGCGGGAATTCAAGCCGAGTTTAGGAATTATTTTAGGTTAGCCGAAAGTTTGACTAAAATCTTGAGACAAAATATACTTTTCGACATTCAAGCCTAGTAGAAAAAGGGGACGGAGTGCACTCATTGACTTTCCCTCAATTCTGTCAAAAAACAGGACCTAGTGCTGGATTCCCGATAAAAGTGTTCGGGAATGACGAAGAGGCGGTTGTGGAATTAGGCCCTTGAAAGAAACTTTTCGAGGACAAAAATTTTTCGCACTCTGAAATCCAGAGGACTTTCTGCCAGGGCGATCGCTTGCAGGCTGTCAAACCCTGAAACAAACCAGGCTTTTGGAGAGGCGGGAACAGATTCAAGCCAGGTCGGGGGGGGGGAATAGTCAATTCTCGGCATAGGGATTCGGCTGTTGAAGCCAGCAGTGCGTCCAGGGCGGGGTCACCGGGCGAAAAGGGTTCTTGAAGGGCCAGGAGGTTGTGTTCTTGGCGAAAGTCGTCAACAAAATCCATCAGCGGAATGCGCCACAGGGCCGGATTGTTGATCATCGCGACATGGGTTTCTTTTAAAGTGATCATGGACGAACAATCTCCTCAACAAAAAACCGTGTGGCAGGACGAAAAAGAAAAATTTCGCCTTTCAATTCTTTCTTGGCCAGTGCTTTGTTGAGTTTTAAAAGGGCGTTTTCGATTTCTGATTTATCTAGCATCGGAGTTCCTTGGATGTAAGAAAAATTAGACCTTATTTAGTTTATCAGTTTAGCTTGTAATCGTTCCACTTTTGGTCGACTCGGGTCACCACGTCGGAATCCATGCGTAGCGGTTCGGGGTAACCCGGTTTCCAGGTCGCGTCGATGCCCAGGGGTCCCCTCAGTTTTGGCCAGGCGCCATCCAGGTGCGCGCCGGCTGGCACGATGTCCCGGGCGCAGTCGAACCGGGTGAAAATACCCCAAATCAGCCGTTCTTCGTCGTCCAGGGGCACATCGTCACCGACAGCCGCGATGAGAGGAAACCCGGCGAAGGCCGGGTCTTTGACCAGCCGTTCAATCACCGGTCGGCCGGCGCCTTTGACTTTGACCACCAACAAACTGTCGCGCAGGTTTCGAGATTCCAAAATATCTTTGTCGGCAGACGGTCCCTGGGGCGGAACGGGTGGGCGGGCAACGGACTTTTTTCCGCCTGTGGCGTCCAAAATCATTTTGCTTCCCAAATTCATCTTGAAACTGGTGAAATCCAGGGTGTCCTGGGCGGTGCCGGGAATCAAAATGAAATCTTCGGCTGGATCGAAGTTTTTTCGCAGTGCGTCCAATACATCGGAAAAGTTGCGCACGTTAACGGTGGGGTCAACCACGATCACAATTTTCGTTAACGACATTTGCCCCTGTCCCATCAATCCCAGAGCGGTTTTAATCCCTTCTTTTGCATACCGTTGTTTAACCGACGCCACCGCCAAATTGTGAAACCCCGCTTCTTGATACGTCCACAAATCCACCAGTTCTGGGCGCATGGCTTTGAGTAGGGGAATTAACATCTCGTTCACGGCGTTCCCCATGAACTTGTCTTCTTGGGGGGGAATACCCACAACCGTGGCGGGATAAATCGGGATTATGTCGACGATGGACCTTTTGAATATGGAACACGGGGTAGGGGGCCGCGTGGCTGTAATGGCCAAAATGGTCCCCAAACGGCCCCTCCATTCGCCTTTCGCCAGGGGGCACAAACCCTTCCAAAATAAATTCCGCATCAGCGGGCGCTCTTACCCCGTTGGACAGTTGAACCAGGGGAACCCGTTTCCCCCGTAAGAAGCTGGCGAATGCCAGCTCGTCCATGTTTTCGGGGAGGGGGAGAATGGACGATAAAATGGTGATGGGATCGCCCCCCAGAACCACGGCGACGGGCATGGGTTTGTTCAGCGATTCCCATTCCGCGTAGTGGGCCCCGCCGCCGCGCTCAATTTGCATGTGCATGCCGGTGGTGGTTTTGTCAAAGGTGTGAAGGCGATACATGCCCACGTTGGCTTTTCCCGCGGGGTTTTGGGTAATGACCAAGGGCAGTGTAAAAAACCGCCCGCCATCTTTTGGCCAACAGGTGAGAATCGGCAGTGTGTCTAAATCAGGAGTTTCCGTCACTTCTGTCACAGGCCCGGTGGAAACGCGACGCGGCGCCATTTTCGCCGCGCGTGCCAGCAACCCCTTGTGCCGCCATAAGGCCGAGAGCGAAGGGGGGAAAAAGTCTTCCGCGGCCCGGTGCAGTTCTTCGCCGATTTCCGCCGGCGGCCGCCCCAGCGCCATCTCCATCCGGCGCGCTGACCCAAACAGATTTATGGCCAGCGGATAGGGCGAGCCTTTCACCTTTTCAAACAGCAGTGCCGGCCCACCGGCCTTTACCACGCGGGTGACAATTTCGGTAATCTCTAAGGCCGGATCCACCTCAACGGAGATCCGCTTAAGCTGGCCCGCTTTCTCAAGGGCCAAAACAAACGAGGGAAGGTCATCAAACGGCCGAGACATAGTTCAGGAACCTCAGGTCAGGGTGTTTCTTCTCTTACATATCCTTCGCGCGCCACCCCGCCTCCACCGGCAACCCCACCGCCCCCCGCACTTTGTCGACGAACCCATTGATGAGGTCCGGAAGTGATTGCGGCTTTTGGTAAAACGGCGGACACACCGGCATGATCATGGCCCCAGCCATGGACAGTTTATGGGCGTTCTCTAAATCAATGGTGGAAAGAGGGGTTTCCCGCAAACAGATAATGAGTTTGCGCCGTTCTTTTAATGCCACGGCCGCACACCGCGTTATTAAGTTGTCCCCAATGCCGTGGGCGATTTTGCCGAGGGTCGATACCGAACAGGGCAAAATAACGAACGCGTCGAAGGCATTTGACCCCGACGCCAAGGGCGCGTTCAAATCGTCGTTCGCAAAAATCCGTTTGGTGAACGTGGCCAAACTTTCCGGCGTCAAACCGGTCTCTTGATGAAGCACAGATTTTCCCCAGCGTGACAAAATGAGATAGGACTCTTCATCTCCCAGCCGACGAAGAAATTCCACCGCAAAAATAGACCCGGATGCTCCCGTCACTCCCAGCACAATGCGCATCGGTAACCCCCTTTAGAATTCTGGCCGTAGACCAATAAAAATCATGCCGAACACCACAAACCCTGTCAGCACGTTGATCTTGAAAAAAGCCAAGTCCACATGGTCCACGACCACATGTTCCAGCAAAAGCAAAACCCCGGCACATAAACACAAAAACGCTGAATTTGTCCCGCTCAAGGTTGAGAAGAAAAGCGCGATCAACGCTAGAAAGGAAAAGAAATGGACGATCGCCGCCACGCGAAGCGCTCCCCGTCGACCCATCCGAGCGGGAAGAGAAAACAATCCTGCCTCGCGGTCAAACCGTTCATCCATGGTGGAGTAAATGATATCGAACCCGGTTGTCCAAAGGAAACTAAAAAAAGCCAAGATCCACGCCGGCCAACTGCCTTCAAACCCTGGCCGTATGGCAAACCATCCCGCCAACGGCACCATGGCCCAGGTCATGCCAAGCCCAAAATGGCACAACCAAGTAAACCGTTTGAGCAGGGGATAAACAACAAAGAGCAAAACAGGAATCCAACTCCACAACAAGCAAAAGGGGTTAATCGACATGGCCGCCCAGACATAGACAACCAACCCCAACAGGGCGACGAGAATCGCGTCAACGATACTAAGCGCCCCGGTCACCAGTTCCCGCATGGCTGTGCGCGGATTAATGGCATCCACCCGCACATCAATCAACCGGTTCAGCGCCAGGGCCAGCGTGCGCCGGCCCCGGCCACCATCACCAGCGAAGTCACCATCCGGGCCACCCTTGGACCAGAAACTCCCAAAGAGGAGTGGCAGAGAAAAAGCGTATGTTCCAGTTTAAGGAACCGGGCATAGGTTTTGACCCGGTCCACCCAAACATCGATCCGCGAACCATGGAGGGCAGTATTCTTCATGGGAAAGTTAATTCTACCAAATCCAACGACGAGAGATGATATAATGATCTCTCCGCTTTTGGGAGCGCGGGCATCCTGCCCGCCAATCTTTGAGGTCTCGGAAGGGTCATGAATTCAAAAAAGCTCATCGTTTTCGACATCGGCAACGTTCTGCTTCATTTCAGCAAGGAACGCGCCGGGAGAAACTTTGACCAAATCGAGCCGGGCGCCGGGCCGGTTCTGGTCCGCGCCCTCTGGGAAACCCGGCTCGGACTTGACTTGGAAAAAGGCCAAGTCACCGGCCCGGAATTTTTCCGGCGCGCGGCGCGCCCCGCGGGGGTGCGCATGGGTTACTCGGCCTTTTGTCGAGCGTTCCGCGAAATTTTTACGCCCATTCCCGAAAACCTTCGCCTGTTGGTTCGTCTTTCGAAAACGCACCCCACCGCCCTTTTGTCCAACACCAGCGGTATCCATTGGCGTTACCTCCTCCGAACCACCCCCGCCCTCCAGGCCGCCCGCTGGCCCCTCGCCTCCCATCGATTGAAATGCGTGAAACCCAATCCCCTCATTTTTAAACTCTTGTCCAAAAAAACAGGTTTTGATTTTAAGGACATGGTTTACGTCGACGATCGCCCCGAATTCGTCCGCGCCGCCAAACGCTTGGGCATCAACGCCCTGTGCTACACCGGCCGCATCCCCTTAAAAACCCTTTTCACCAAAGCCGGCGTCCGCTGACGCCCCCACAGCGCACCGCCTTTGCGGGATTCGACCCCCAGGTTTCACGGACCATTTTGATATGATGAGGGCACCATGAGCCGTGTCTCTGCAACCGCCTGGTTCCCCCGACTGAACACTCCTTTTGTAGTTGCCCCATTTATGGGGCCACCTTTTTTTAGGACGAGTTCTTCGGTCGGCGAAACGCCCGATAAATCGGAAAACAAAATTCACTTCGGAACGCTAAACTGACACCATGAGTCTCTATCTCCGCCAAATGCAGTTGGGCCCCATGGAAAACTTCGTGTATCTCGTGGGGGATACCGAGGTCAAAAAATGCGTCGTGGTGGATCCCGCTTGGGAAATCGACCGCGCCTGGGCCCAGGCCGAAAAAGACGGGTATACGGTGGAAGGGGCTCTTCTGACCCATGGCCACTACGACCACTGCAACGCCGTCGAAGAACTGTTGGCCAAACGGAACGTGCCGATTTACGTCCATCCCAAAGAACTGGAGTATCTGGACAAAGGCGCCCCGCGGGGTCTCTTTCTGGATTTGCCGAAGGACCACGTTAAACCCGTCCAATCCGGCGATAGGTTGACCTTAGGGAAAACGTCCATCACTTTTCTTCACACGCCCGGCCACACGCCGGGCTCCCAATGTTTTTTGGTCAACGAACAGCTCATGTCCGGCGACACGCTTTTCCTAGGCTCCTGCGGCCGCTGTGACCTCCCGGGCTCCAGCCCCAACGATTTGTATGACAGCCTAAACCGCGTGATCGGCCAACTCCCGCCGACAACGGTTTTATTCCCCGGCCACAACTATTCGGCCAAAGGAACCAAAGGCATCCTGTCGGACGAAAAAAAGACCAACCGTTTTCTGAACGCCCACCGCCTAGAAGATTTTCTGAGAATGGTCGCTACTAACACACTCAGGGGACGGTTTTGTAAAATTGCATATCTTTTTATTGGTGGCACGCGAAAAGCGGGGAACCGGCGAAAGATTGCCGGGCGGTTAGCTCAGCGGTAGAGCATTCGCCTTACACGCGAAGGGTCACAGGTTCGAGCCCTGTACCGCCCAAATTTAAATAGGAACCAAGCACAGGCGAAACGATTCGCCTTACGTGTGCGCGCAATGCCGCTAGGCATAGTCCCGGTTTGTCGGATGGGAGAGGCCGGACCCACTGGACCGGCCGAGCCCACATGCCCCGCGTATTGAGCGGGGCACGCGAAGGTCACAGGTTCGAGCCCTGTACCGCCCAAGTTTGCTTAAAAGGTGGACTCTCTCCCGCCAGCGATCCTGACGCGAGAGAGGGCTGGGGAGGGGGTGGGGTTTCTCGACGTCTAACGGATCATAGATCCGAGTCGTCGCAAACCGTCCCTCTTTTTCAAGGGGGCTTTAGGTTTTCTTATCGTCGGGTTTTGCGGGGAGTTTTAGGCCAACGAAAGCGGTGAGATCTTTTAATTGAAGAATCTTGCCGTCGGCGGTCCAATGCCCGTCAGGGACTTCCTGGACGATGATCCAGGCTTCATCGAACCCGAGCGTTTTTCCCGCCGTTTTGGATAATGGCGGTGGATTTCAAGGCCCATCCGCCGTTTGCGCGCCAGGCTCACCGCCCCGACGGGGACCGTGACCCTCACCAGAAACCGAAGGTCGGCGGGGGGCTCCCCGGCAATGGCCCAGCTCCCGTGCGCGGCTTCGTTGATCAAAATCCAAGTCAGGCTTCGGGCCCGCGCACTGTCCGGAACACCTTCCGCTTTCAACACGGCCGTGGTGAGCTCTTTGATGAGCGTCTGTTTTTCCGGGCCGGGCAAAAACCCGGCGGGGACGGTTATTTCGACCAAAGGCATAAAGGAACTCCTGGTCTGACAGAGTTGCTTGCAACGGTGGCCCTCAAGGATGCCGCGCCGCACAGCCGTTCAATTGAAACGTCCTCGCCAAATGGGCGAGACCTCACTTTAAACTTTTTCTTTAGCAAAGGTTTCTATTAAAAGGCCCACCAGACCCCAAAACAGCCACGCCAAAAACATGATCGCCAAAATCCACCCACCCACAAACAAGAAAAAGATCATGACGTAGCCGTACCCTTCGTTGGCGGGTCCCGCCGTATTGATGGCCCCGGTAACGCCGATCAACGCGACGGCAACCCACGCAACGAGCAGAATCCAAAAAAGCGGCCCACCAAAGCCGTTTTAGTTTTTGGAGAAGAACCTTCCCGCGGGTTTGGCTGATGCCGTAGATCATCGTTTGTGAAAGACTCAACCCATCATACCATTACGCCGAAAATCGAACATCCCCGTCGCTCCTAGGCCGCCTTCGTTCGTTGATTATGTTTCTAGTCTATTGAATGGTTTTCCCTCTCCCGCCGGCGGCGCCAGGGGCGCTGAGGGGGGAGAGGGAATGTTGTCGAAAGAAATAAGGCCGGCCATCCGCCCCCTCCCTGGCCCATGGGGAAAAGGTCACCCCCGTCGATGACGGGAGAACGGCCAAGAAATTCCATCCAAAAAACCCTTGACCTCCGCCGTTTGGCGTATTATCCTATTACTGACTGAACGTTTAGTCACTAATAGGAGGGGCGATGTCCCGAACGCGTTCGGAACCTTTTGAGGTGCGACGGCGCCGCGTCATGGAGGCGGCGGCGGCCGCGCTGGTGGAGCAGGGATATCATGAGGTTAAATTAGAGGGTATTGCCCGGCGAGCAGGCCTCTCGAAAGGCGCGCTTTACCTTTACTTTAAGGATAAAGAGGATATTTTTGCCGCGGTTCTGAGCGATGTGGTCGATCGGATTGAAGACCGGTTGCGGGCGGTCCCGGAAAAAGGGGCGCCCCTCAAGGCTCTGTCGGAGATGGCCTCGGCGTTGTTGGATTGCGTGGACACGCACACAGATTTCCTGATTCAGTTCTCGCGGGAAACCCCGAACCTCTGCGGGGAAAAGGCGGGGAAAGTTCTTCAAGAACGGTTCACCCGGGTGCTGGCCCATATCGCGGACCGTATTCAACGCTGTGTTCGGGCCGGCGATCTCAAACGGCACGACCGGTCCGTGGGAAGTCTTTTTTTCTTTTCCCTGCTCCGGATGTTGGTTTTGCAAAAAATTGTCCGTAAGACGTCCGCCCCGCTCAATAAACAAACAGGGGCGATGATGGACCTCTTCCTGAATGGGCTGGGGAAACGATAGACCCATGGGGCGAACGGGTGTGGTTCTGGGCGTTTGGCTCCTGGCGATATCGCTGGGCGGGGCGGTGGCGTCCGACCGGGACCCGTCCGCCCTGACCTTGGAGCAAGCGGTGTCCCTGGGGTTGGAGCGGAACGTGGACATTGCCCTCGCCGAACAAAATGTCGCTCAAATGACCAGCCGGTATCGGGAAATCGTTGGCATGGGCCTGCCGGAGATCAGCGCCTCGGGGGGGTACACCCGGAATTACAAAGCGCCCCTGGCGTTCACGAACGGGACCAAAATGCGCATGGGGGAATTGAACGGGATGACGGCCACGGTGGACGCCGAACAAATCCTCTACGCCGGTGGCAGTGTCCGGGCCGGTCAGCGAGCCGCCCGGGCGGGGATGGCCGCCACGAAAGAAGCTCTTCGGGCCGCCCAAGAAGAAACGGTTTTCGCTGTGAAACGGTTGTTTTGGCGAATCGTGTTGGCCAGCGCCACCGTTTCCATCCAACAAGACACCGTGGCCTCGGCTGAGGACCATCTCAACACCATTCGAACCCGTTTCAAAGAAGGGTTGGACAGCGACCTCACGGTGCTCCGTCAGGAAGTGGAGGTTGCTGGCACAAAACCCTTATTGATTCGGGCCAAGAATTTGCTGGAAACGGGACTGACCCACCTCAAAAATACGTTGAAAATGGACGTGGACCACCCTCTTTCGATTTCGGGCGACCTCCCGTTTCCTACGGACCCTCTTCCCCCCTATGAAGGTTTGGTCCATTTTGCGTTGGATCATGACGCCACGCTCCAAGCGGCCCGCCAGCGGTCCCTTTCCGCCCAACACAACGTGGGTGTCGTTCGGGGAAACGCTCTGGCCGTCCCTTTCTCTCTTTGGCCGGTACCAATGGCAGGCCCAATCCCCCGATTTTTCCCCCACGGCGGACCAGAAAGGGGAAAGCCTGGCGGCGGGCCTTCGCGCCTACACACCGTTGTTCATGGGCGGGTCCAACCTGGAACGAACCCGCCAAGCCGAGCTCGAATACCAAAAGAGTTTGGAACTGGTAGACCAAGCCGAACGGGCCGTCCGCGTGGCGCTCAAAACGGATTATTTGGATGCCCAGGAAGCGCTGGAACGGGCACTGTCCCAAAACACCGCCATCGCCCAAGCCCGCCGTGCCCTCGATGCCATGGAGGTGCGTTACCGGGCGGGCCAAGCCAGCCAGCTGGACCTGAACGACGCCACCCTCTCCCTCCAACGGGCCCGGTTGGCTCACGTTTTGGCTTTGAGCGACTATTGGACCAGCGTCGCCGCCGTCGAAAAAACAACAGGCGAACATTTTAAGGAGAGTGTCCCATGACATGGATTAATCGGTTGGTTCTTTTGGTTTTACTGGCGAGCATCGCCTGCGGGAAAAAAGAGGCGGTCATCGTTCCCCTCGACGCTTTCCCGGTCCGTGTCGCCTCGGTCCGTCGGCAAACGGTGGAGGAGGCCTTGACCCTGGTGGGAACCGTCAAAGCGAAAGACGAGGCCACGCTCTTTTCGCGCGTCTCCGGTAAATTGGTGGAGAACCTGGTCAAGGAGGGCGATCGCGTGAAGATTGACCAGCCCGTGGCCCTGGTCCGCCGGGACGAAGTGGGGGTTGAATATAAGCCCGCCCCGGTATTATCCACCTTGAACGGCATCGTGGGGCGCGTTTATCTGGACCGTGGGGCCGAAGTGGGGCTGAACACCCCCGTTGTCTTGGTGGTGGACGACAGCCGTATGCTGGTTCGAGCGGAAGTCCCAGAACGATACGCCGGTCGGATCGCCACGGGCCAGCGGGTTCGGGTCCAGGTGGCGGCCCGGGCGGAGGGGGATGTGCCGGGGCGGATCACCCGGGTATCGCCGGTGGTGGAAGCCGCCACCCGCGCCGTGCCGATTGAGGTCACGTTAAACAATCCGCCCGGCATCCTTAAGTCCGGCATGTTCGCTTCGCTTTCGGTGGTAACCTCGTCTCGGGCGGGCGCTCTCACGGTTCCCGTCGACGCGCTGGTGGAGGGGGAGACCGCCGCTGTTTTTGTCGTGCTCGACGGCAAAGCCCACCGGCGCCCCGTGACCACGGGGATCCGCTCCGAATCGGCGGTGGAAATCCTTTCCGGCCTGTCCGAAGGGGATTCGGTGGTTGTCTTTGGCCTCTACGGTTTGGAAGACGGCAGCCCGGTGGAAATTCTTAAAGACCCCGCCCCATGAAACTCGCCGACATCAGTATTCGCCGCCCTGTCTTCGCCACCATGATGATCGCGGCCCTGGTGGTGCTGGGGCTGTTTTCTTTTGGGCGGCTGGGGGTGGATTTATTTCCTAATATCGATTTCCCGATCGTCACGGTTTCCACCACCCTGAAAGGCGCCAGCCCCGAAGAGATCGAAACATCCCTCACCAAACCGATCGAAGAGGCCGTGAACACCATTTCGGGCATCGACGAGCTCCGTTCCACCAGTTTCGAGGGGCTCAGCCAGGTCATCGTTACCTTTGTCTTGGAGAAAAACGCCGACGTGGGCGCCCAGGAGGTCCGGGACGCCGTGAGCCGCGTCATTCGGAATCTGCCCCAAGGAACGGACCCTCCCGTGATTCAAAAATTCGATCCCGGCGCGAGCCCGGTCATGTCCATCGCCGTCAGCGCCAACCGGCCGCTCCGCGACATCACCGAGCTGGCGCGCAAACAGATCAAAGAACCCCTGGAAACCCTCAAGGGGGTCGGCCGCATCACCATGGTGGGCGGCCGGGAACGGGAAATTCATGTGGTGGTGGACGCTCAAAAATTGGCCGCCCTCTCGCTCTCGATCCAGCAGGTGAAAGACGCCCTCAAACAACAAAACATCGAAGTCCCCGGCGGCCGCGTGGACCAAAACCGGCGCGAACTCATTTTGCGCACCATGGGACGCATCGAGGACCCGGCGGCCTTTGGAGACGTCATCGTCGCCAACCGCGGGGGCATGCCCCTCCGCGTTCGAGACGTGGCCCGGGTCGAAGATACCGAAGAAGAACCCCGAACGATGGCCCGCTTGGACGGCGCGCCCACGGTGTCCCTGGTCGTTCAAAAACAATCCGGCGCCAACACGGTGGAAGTGATTCGAAGCGTCAAAGAAGCGTTGGCCGAATTGCGGGCCACCCTTCCCCCCGGTTTGTCGGCCCGCGTGGTCCGGGACCAGTCCGGTTTCATCCTCTCCTCGGTGCGGACCGTCGAGGAACATCTGATCCTGGGAGCCCTCCTGGCCAGTTTAGTGGTGCTTCTTTTTATGGGCGACTGGCGGAGCACCTTGATCGCGTCCGTCGCCATCCCCACCTCCCTGATCGCCACGTTCATCTTGATGGACTTGGCGGGGTTTACGCTCAACAATATGACCCTCTTGGCCCTGGCCCTGGCGGTGGGCGTGGTGATCGACGACGCCATCGTCGTCTTGGAAAACATTTTCCGCCACATGGAAGAGGAAGGGAAACCCGCTCGGCAAGCGGCGTTTGAAGCCACCGATGAAATCGGCCTGGCTGTCATGGCCACCACGGTTTCTCTCATCATTATCTTTCTGCCCTTGGCGTATATGCCGGGAATCGTGGGCCGGTTTCTGAAAAGTTACGGCCTCACCGTGGCCTTTGCCATCGGGGTGAGCCTTTTCGTCGCCTTCTCCTTGACCCCCATGTTATGCTCCCGCTATTTAAAAACAACCACCGGCCCCCGCCACCGGCTCCAAATCGCGGTGGATCGGCTGAACGACTGGCTGAAAGAAGGTTACGGTCGTTTGATCCTGTGGTCGCTTCATCGGCGCTGGGTGTTGGTGGTCACGGCGGCGGGCCTGATCCTGTCCACTGGCGTGATCATCCGCCACGTGGGAAAGGATTTCATCCCGCCGGACGATTCCAGCGAGTTTCAGGTGACCCTCAAAACGCCCGAGGGCACCTCCTTGGCCATGACCTCCAAAATTCTCGAACAGTTGGAAGCGGAACTGCGGCGGCTTCCCGGGGTCAAGAGCCTGCTCACCTCTGTGGGGGAAGGGGAAGGCGCCAGCGTCAACGATGGCTTGATCTATGTCCGCCTGGAGGACCTTTCCCAACGAAAGCAGTCCCAATTCTCGACCATGGCCCAAGCCCGTCGCGCCTTTGCCAAATACAAGGGACTTCGCATCGGGGTGGCCGTTATCAGCCCCATCTCGGGGGGCGGGTTCAAGGACGCCGATTTCACTTATTTTCTCACCGGGCCTGATTTGAAGGGACTTCAAACCGCCGCCGCGACCATTCAAGCCCGGTTGAAAAAGATTCCCGGCATGATGGACGTGGACTCCAGCCTCGTTTTCGCCAAACCCGAGCTGAAAGTGCGCATTAACCGCGAGCGGGCCCAAGACCTGGGCGTCAAAGTGGAAGACATCGCCAACACGCTCCGCACCATGGTGGGGGGGGAAGAAGACATCACCAAATATAAAGAGGGGGATGACCTTTACCAGGTCCGACTGCGGGTGGGCAAGGACGACCGAAACCGCGCGGAGGCCATTTCCGGGCTCACGGTGCCATCGACCCGCGGCTTGGTTCGGTTGGACAACGTGGCCGCGCTTGCGGAAGAGCGGGGCCCCGCCCAAATCGACCGCATCAACCGTCAACGTCAGGTGAGTTTCACCGCCAACCTTCAGGGCCTGCCCATTGGGGACGCCATCAAGAAGGCGGAAGCCATTACAAAAAGTCTCCATCTTCCGCCTGAATATAAAAGCGGTTTGTTGGGCAAGGCCAAAGAGTTCGGCCGCATGATCCGGGGATTTTTGATCGCTTTTGGCCTGGCTTTCATTTTTATGTATATGGTGTTGGGAGCCCAATTCGAAAGCTTTTTGCATCCCGTCACGATTCTCTTGTCTTTGCCCCTCTCGATCCCCTTCGCCCTGCTCTCTCTTTTGATTGTCGGCCAAACCCTCACCATCTTTTCGATCATGGGCGTTTTCATGCTGTTCGGCATCGTGAAGAAAAACGCCATCCTCCAGGTGGATTACACCAACACCCTCCGATCCCGCGGCATGGATCGGAACGCCGCCATCCTGGAAGCCAACAAAACGCGCTTAAGACCGATTTTAATGACCACGTTGGTATTGGTCGCGGCCATGACCCCCGTGGCTCTAGGGAAAGGCCCCGGCGCCGCCAACCGCGCCACCATGGCCGTCGTGATCGTCGGCGGCCAGTCCCTCTGTTTATTAATCACCCTCCTCATCACCCCCGTCGCCTATTCCCTCTTCGACGACGCCGCCGCGTGGGTAAAAACAAAAAGGTCCTCCGGTCGATCGATCCATAAGTTCTGACGCGCCACATCAGAGCGCGAAACCCATCGTTAACCTATCTCGAAAAATGGAATAATCTTATTTTCGAAACCTTGTTGTTTCTTGCAACGTAAAAGGAGAGGGATCCATGCCGGTTTTATCCCCAACGAAACGCAAAAAAATCGTCATCATCGGCGCCGGTCCCGGCGGATTGACCAGCGCTATGATTCTCGCCAAGCGGGGTTTTGACGTGTCTGTCTACGAAGCCAAAAACGTCGTGGGGGGGCGAAACGCGGCCATCCGGACGGACGGCTTTACGTTCGACACGGGGCCGACCTTTTTAATGATGCGCTTCATTTTGGCGGAGATGTTCCAGGAAGCGGGGCGCGACGTTGAAAAATATTTAACCTTCAAAAAACTCGATCCGCTTTACCGCCTTAAGTTTGAAGACCGAGAGTTGCCGTCACCTCCAACCACGGGGCCATGCGCCAGGAAATCGGCCAGGTTTTCCCCGGGAAGCGAGCCGGGTTCGACCGGTTTCTAAAGAAGAAGGGCGCTACGAAAAGCTCTATCCCTGCATCCAGCGGGATTACTCCACCCTTGGTTCTTTCCTGTCGATGACCCTATTAAAAGCGGTGCCCGCCCTTGGGATAGGACGTTCGCTTTACCAAAACCTGGGCCGTTATTTCAAACCGGAAAAATTAAAACTTTCCTTCACCTTTCAAGCCAAATATTTGGGCATGTCCCCCTGGGAATGCCCGGCCCTGTTTACCATGTTGCCCTACATCGAACACGCCTACGGCGTCGAGCACGTGATGGGCGGGCTGAACCAAATATCCGAGGCCATGGCCCGCGTCGTTAAAGAGCATGGGGGGAAGATCCACCTGTCCTGCCCCGTGCGGTCTTTGGTGTTGGACGGCCGCCGGGTGACGGGGGTTCTGTTGGAGTCCGGCGAAACGGTGGCCGCCGACGAGGTGATCATCAACGCCGATTTCGCCCACGCCATGTCCCACCTGGTGCCAAAGGGGAAACTCAAAAAATACACGCCGAAAAAGTTGGCGAAAAAACAATATTCCTGTTCCACGTTCATGCTGTATCTCGGCGTGGAGGGAAAGCTTCCCTTGGACCACCACACCATCTTTTTCGCCAAGGACTACAAGTCCAACCTGCACGACATTTCCACCCGCAAGGTTCTGTCCAACGATATTTCGTTCTATATTCAGAACGCCTCGGTGACGGACCCGTCTCTCGCGCCGGAGGGAAAATCCGCCCTCTATATCCTGGTCCCCGCGCCCAACCAATCGGGATCGGTGGATTGGGCGGCCGAAAAAGAATCCTTTAAAAACCATGTGTTGGATTTGGTGGTTGAACGGACCGGCATCAAAGACCTTCGAAGCCGAATCGTGGTGGAACGGGTCATCACGCCGTTAAATTGGGAGCAGGACGGGCTCATTTATCAGGGCGCCACGTTCAACCTGGCCCACACGTTTTCCCAGTTGTTGTATTTGCGGCCCCGGAACAAATTTGAAGAGTTGGACCATTGTTACCTGGTGGGCGGTGGCACCCATCCGGGGAGCGGACTGCCCACGATTTATGAGTCCGCACGGATATCCTCCAACCTCCTTTGCAAAAAGCACGGCGTGCCCTTCCCGCCAGTTCCGGCCCTGCCCGCCAAGGCGTAGAGGGCAATCTTGCCGTGGTCCAATAGACGAATTGGGCGATCAAGCCCGCCGGGCGGGGCGGTGTGGGCCCAAACCACGTTTAAAGAACGGGCCGATTGTCTGGGCCGGTTGCGCAACCTCATCATCGAAGAAATGGACGCCATCGCGGGCGGCCTCACCTCCGTTACGGGCAAAACTCCCGTGGAAGCCGTGATGACGGAAATCATTCCCACTGTGGAAAACCTCCGTTACCTGGAAAAGAACGCCGCCAAATTCCTTTCGCCCGAAAAACGCCCCACGCCTTTTTCCTACCGCCACAGTTCTTCCCATGTCGAAAGACACCCCTGGGGTTGGGTGTTGATCCTTTCTCCCTGGAACTTTCCTTTTCAATTGTCGCTGGTCCCCATGGCCACGGCCCTGGCCGCGGGGAACGCCGTGGTGCTGAAACCCTCAGAGCTATCAACGGAAGTGGGAAAAATGATCGTCAGCCTCTTTTATCGGGCTGGGTTTCCCAAGGAGGTCGTTGCTCTAGCGCCGGGAGACGGTTTGGTGGGCCAGCGTCTGATCGACGCGAAGCCGGACCTGATTTTTCTGACCGGCGGGACGGAAACCGGCAAAAAAGTCATGGCGGCCGCCGCCGCCCATCTGATTCCGGTGATTTTGGAATTGGGCGGCAAAGATCCCATGATCGTTTTTGACGACGCGCCTTTCGACCGCGCGGTGGAAGCCGCCGTCTATGGTGCTTTCGCGAACGCCGGACAAGTGTGCGTTTCCGTGGAGCGGCTCTACGTGCAGGAGGGCCTGCGACGCCTTCGTGGCCGCGCTGGTGGCGCGGACCAACGCCTTCGCGTGGGCCAATCCATGGACGACGACATGGGGCCCCTCACCAACCCCCGTCAAGCCGACATTGTAAATCGCCACATCGACGACGCTCTGTCAAAGGGCGCCCGGTTGGCCACGGCTCGCTGGTCCAAGGGCCCCCTGCTGAGCCCTGTCGTTATGACCCAAACCAACCACGCCATGGCGGTGATGACGGAAGAAACCTTTGGCCCCGTCTTGCCGGTGATGTCCTTTCGAACGGAAGAAGAAGCCGTCGCCCTGGCCAACGATTCCCGGTTCGGCCTAAACGCCTCGGTATGGACCCGCGACCTGGACCGGGGCCGCCGGGTGGCCGCGCGCCTGGCCGTAGGAAACTGCGCGGTGAACGATGTGCTGAAAAACATCGGCAACCCCCACCTCCCCTTCGGCGGAATCAAACACAGCGGCTTCGGCCGCTCCCACGGTCCCGAAGGACTCCGCGCCTTCACATACGAAAAGTCGGTCATGGTCAACCAAGGCACCGCCCGACGGGAACTGAACTGGTTCCCCTACAGCCGCGCCGTCTACGAAAATCTGCGTGTCTATTTGCACATGTCGTTTCTAAAGAAACCCCTGCTGGCCAAACTAAAGGGCCTGTGGGGCTTTATGCGCGCCTTTCGCCAATCTCAAAAAAAAGAGGGACCTCATGGACACTAAAACTAAAAAAGTCGTTGTGATCGGCGCAGGCTTGGGCGGTTTGTCGGCGGCCATTTCCCTTGCCACGGAGGTTTTCCGTTGATGTGTACGAAAAAAACGAACGCGCCGGCGGCAAACTGAACCTTTTGGAAAGAGACGGGTTCACGTTTGACTTGGGCCCCTCGATCCTGACCATGCCCCACATTTTCCGGGCCCTCTTCGACCGCGCCGGCAAACGAATGGACGATTACGTCCAGTTCCAGGAAGTGATCCCCCATTGGCGAAACTTTTTCGAAGACGGCACGGTGTTCGATTTTACCCCCGACCTTCGCCAAATGGAGGAAGAACTGAAAAAAATCCCCGGCGGCGGCACCGAGGGGTTTTGGGATTTTCTCAATTATTCGCGGGAACTCACCCGCATCACTGAAGAGGGCTATTTCGCCAAGGGCCTCGACACCTTTTGGGAACTGGTGCGGTTCTATGGCCCGCTCCGAAGCCTGGCGGGGTTTGACGTGTTCCGAACCCTGGACAGCGGTGTCCGCCGGTTCGTCAAAAACGAAAAACTAGTGGACGCGCTGAACTACTTCATTAAATATGTGGGCTCGTCGCCTTACGACGCTCCAGCGCTCTTAAACCTCATGCCCCATATCCAGTTCGGCTATGGGCTTTGGTACGTGAAAGGCGGCCTCTACGGCCTCGCCCGCGGATTGGAACGCCTGCTCAACGATCTGGGCGGCCGAATCCATTACCATAGCGAAGTGGTGGGCGCAGACCGCGCGGACGGCCGCTTGTCGGCCCTCCTGTTCGCCGGCAACCGGCGGGTCACCGCCGATCTGTTCGTGTCCAACATGGAAGTCATCCCCGTCTACCGCGACCTGTTCAAGGAACCCCCGGCGCTCCTGAAAAAATACGACAAGTTCGAGCCCGCCTGTTCGGGCCTTGTGTTGCACCTGGGCGTCAACCGCCAATATCCCCAGCTGGCCCACCACAACTTTTTTTATGCCGAAAACGCCCGGAAACATTTCAACACCCTGTTCCATGAGCAAAAACTCTCCCAAGACCCCACGATCTACCTGGTGGCCCCCTGCAAGTCCGACCCGACTCAAGCCCCCGCCGGTTGCGAAGTGATTAAAGTCCTGCCCCACATCCCTCATTTGAAGGACAAGGATCCCTTCACCCCCGAAGATTACGCCGCCCTGCGGGAACGGCTGTTGATCAAGCTCGAACGTATGGGCCTCACCGACCTCCGCAAACACATCGTGACCGAAGACAATTGGACCCCCGTCGACATTCAACGCCGCTATTATTCCAACAAAGGTTCCATTTACGGCGTCGTCTCCGACCGCAAAAAGAATCTGGGTTTCAAAGCTCCACAGCGGAGCGCCCATTACAAAAATCTCTATTTCGTCGGCGGTAGCGTCAACCCCGGCGGCGGCATGCCCATGGTCGTCCTCTCCGGCCAACTGGCCCGTGATAAGATTTTGGCTGATTTCCAAATTGCCCAATAATAATTCAATATTTTTCAAGCCATTCCTTCTCCCCCCCGTGGGAGAAGGTGCCCCGAAGGGGGCATTCGCCCCCGAGTGGCGGATGAGGGGCGGTTTTGTTTTTAAACGATTATGATCACCTTCATTGTCCACACCCTCTGCTGGCTAGCTGGTTTTTTAATTCTCTGGCGCATCTCCACCCTACCCCTTGAGGAAGAGAGCGAAGAGGGGGAAACCCTTTCGGTGGTCATCCCCGCCCGAAACGAAGTTTTGCGCCTGCCTAACCTTCTAGCATCGCTCAAAACCCAATCCCATCCTCCGACGGAAATTCTGGTTATCGACGACCATTCGGACGACAACACCGCCGCCCTGGCCGTCCAAATGGGGGCACAAGTCATTCCTTCCGCCCCATTGCCCGCCGGCTGGAGGGGAAAAACCTGGGCCTGTCACCAGGGCGCCCATGCCGCCAAGGGTAAATGGCTTTTGTTTTTAGACGCCGATGTCACGCTCCAAGGCCATGCCCTGGGCCAAATCCTCACCGCTTGCCGAGCCAACGGCGGCGCCGTTTCTGTACTGCCCTACCACCGCACGGTTCGTTGGGTGGAAGACCTCTCCGCCTTTTTTAATCTGGTGCAAGCGGCGGCGTCCAACGCCTTCACCTGGCGTGGCCCCCGAGTGGAACACAAACGCCTTTTCGGCCCCCTGTTGGCCGTCAATAAAGGGGAATTTTTGCGCGCCGGCGGCTACGAGCCCGTCAAAGACCGCTGGGTGGAAAACTTTGACCTGTCCGACCATTTTAAAAAAGTTGGGATCCCCATGGCCTGTTACGTAGGCAAAGGGGTGGCGGATTTTCAAATGTACTCGGGAGGATCGGGCGAAATCTCGGCGGGGTGGGGAAAGTCGTTTGCCATGGGGGAAAAGGCACGCCTCTTTCCATTTGGGTTGCGTTGTCTCTCTGGATGGTGGGGGTTTTTGGCACCACCCGGGTTGTGATCACGGCGTTGGTCACTAGGGACACGGTCCAATTTCTTGGGGCCGGGCTCTTGTATATCCTTTTTGCGATCCAAATATTTCGCTGGCTAAAACGCTTGGGCAGTTTTCGTCCGGCCACGGCCGTCTTCTTTCCCGTTCCGGCCTTGTTTTTCGTTGGAGTTTTTGTGCGATCTCTTGCCGCCCTGGCGTTTCGTCAACCGCTGGTCTGGAAAGGTCGAACAAACCAATGAGGATTTTCTTTTTTCCCGTTCCCGTCACGGTGTTTCTGGACGTCGCCGCCTGGTTACTGCTCCAATTCAGCGCTTCGAAGATATTGCTCTCGCTTGACTCGCACCGGTTCAACCCCTCGGCCTGGCTTTTTCGGGAACGCCGCTGGGAACGAGGGGGAAAGACCTACGAAGCCCTCTTGGTGAAACGCTGGAAAGATCACCTCCCCGACGCAGGCCCGTGGTTTAAAGAGGGGTTCCGAAAAGGTTCTCTTTCTTCCCGTTCCCCCGATTATCTCCAACGATTTGTGCTGGAAACCTGCCGGGGTGAACTGGCCCATTGGTTGGTGATTCCCGCCGCCCCGCTGTTTTTCCTTTGGAACCGCCCCTGGGTCGGCGGACTCATGGTCGCCTACGCCCTCCTAGGCAACCTCCCCTGCATCATCGCCCAACGATACAACCGAATCCGCCTAAACCGCCTACTTCGATAACCGAGTTTCGGCCGCCCAAAAAGTTTTAAGTCTTTGTCGCCGGTTTTGGGAGCGCGGGCGTCTCGCCCGCATTTGTCACGGTTTTAAATCTCGGTCCAGTTTCTCCGAGACCAATTTAATAAACCGCAAACATCCCGCGCGCCCCCACCGCGGCTCCGTCGCTGAAGGGGGCAATTGACTTTCCTCAACGAACAAAACATCCGCCCGTTCCAGTAGCCGCAACGCCTCTTCAAAATCCTTTTTACCCCGCCCCCCATAAAAACGGCACGTCGCCGCCAAATAGAGCGCGCGAGGGTTTTCCGGCGGGGCCAAAGCCGATTTTCCAAAACTCATCACCCGTGGTCCCAACCAAACCGCGCGCAGTTTGTTGTGATGAATGCGCATGCCATACAGCACGCAAAGCATCGCTTGGATTTCTTTCTGCTCCGGGTCCAACCGGTTCGCCGCGCGAACCGTTTCCAAAACCGACGCAACCCCCTCGTCGGATGGTTTGTCCATCAAAACAGTATGAAAGGCCCCCACGCAATGCCAATAAGCCAACCGAACATCGTCCGGGTGGCTTTTCGCGTCCGCCTCCACCCCCCGCAGAGCCTCGCCCAACAAAGCCCGATCCCAAGTCTCAATCGCCCGCCCCATCATATAAACATCATCCGCCCAAACCCCACAAACGCCACCCACCGTCAAAACAAGAGAAATAATAAATGCCCGCGCAATATTCATTGCCCCATAATAGTAAATGTCGATTTTTTTGTACCATGGGTCGGAACAAATTTCACCCTAGTTTTATTGTTTGCAATGGGGTCATCTTTCTGCTAAATAGTCCAAGAGTTCTATGTCTACACAAGTCTTTCGATAATGTTGCATAAAAACAATTTCTCTTTGTTTTCACTGACCCCTGGAAGCGTGTATTTTATTGGTTTCTTTGCCGCGGATGGAAACATAACCATCAACAAGAACGGATCACATTATGTTGAAATCACATCCAAAGACCTTGATCTCCTCGAATCATTTAAACAATATTTTCATCTTTCCATAAAAATATCAGAACGCGTTGATTCAAACGGTTCGAACCTCCGATACCGTATCCAAATTGGTTCGATGTCCTTGGTCCTTGAACTGTTGAAACTTGGGTTCAGCCGCCGCAAAAGCAAAACATTAAAAATTCCGATATTCCTGATTCATTATTCGCCCATTTCGTGAGAGGGTATTTTGATGGGGATGGCAACGTGATGTTTAAACATTACAAACGAAAAGGGAGGACCACTCTCACCCCCTTTTTCCGTGTGGTTTTTACCTCATGCTCTGGGGAATTCCTACGGCGACTGTTAGCGAGACTCCGCGAAATGAAAGTGGTGAAAAAAGGAACGGTGTTAAAGGAGTCCAAATGCAATAGACTTGTCTTGGCCCCATTTGACAGCCTATCTTTGGGCAGATTTATGTATAATAGCGACCGTTGTAAGGCAACACCGTTTGTTCTTGCACGTAAGCAAAGAATATTTGCCGCGGCAAGAACGTTCTATCGAGAAAACACGGAACGAAAGCCGAAAGGTTTTTTGAACGTGTGATCTCTGTCGGGGTCGTGGTGTAGCTCGGTTAACACGCCGCCTCCACGCCCGGCATGGACGGAAACTTGGGGGTGAAAGTCCCCTGCGGGCCCTGTGGAGGGTACCGCTAGCTGATGGCAAGGGTTGCCCCGCGAGGGACAGCCGAAAGGAAGCCGTAGGCAAACTTCCGACCCAAGGAACACGAACTTCGTATGAGGGAATTTCCTTTTGGGCAAGTCCCGGTGGCGGACGAAGCCCCTTTCCATATTCATCGGGGAAATTCTAGACGAAGTGGGTGCATGGAAGGAAAGTGTCCGTTCTTATCCGGGGAGATCTGCCGGCCTGTCCCGCAAGGGACTAGATGGGGTTGACCACCTCGTCGATGGACCAGCAGAAGTCTGCAGAGGGCATAGTACCGCAGAGGTTTTGTGGGAAGGCCTGAAGTTAAGCGAAATCGCTTAGCATCCGCCGTATGCGGGCCCGCATGTACGGTGGTGTGAGAATAGGTGACCGCGAGGTCCCTTGAACTCGAACTGTCAAGGCGGAGACCGCGGGTTCAAATCCCGTCGACCCCGCCATTTAAAATAAAAAGCCCTCGCTGATAAGTTCAGCGAGGGCTTTTTGTTTTATGGGTCGAGCCGCGGGATTTGAAGCCGACCCGAAGCGCCGCCATGAATGGCGGAAAAGGCCCCGCAGGGGCCGGCAGCGAGGGCGGCGGGCCTGCGGAGGAGCCGCGAAGCGGCGGGGGAGCAGGAAATCCCGTCGACCCCGCCATTTAAAATAAAAAGCCCTCGCTGATAAGTTCAGCGAGGGCTTTTTGTTTTATGGGTCGAGCCGCGGGATTTGAAGCCAACTCGCCCGCCGCCTTGAATGGCGGAAGAAGGGCGAGTGGCCGGTTCCGGAGGAGGAGCGAGCGACGGGGAGGAAAAATCCCGTCGACCCCGCCATGTAAGATGATCGTCGGCATGATCGAGAATTGTGACAGCGGATGGTTGGAAGAATTACCCAAAACTCTCATGGGAATAGGATCCCAAGAAATGTCAAAATGGACACGAACGTTCACAGGGACTTCACAGGGACGTCTTTAACTAAGTAACTTATGATGGACATGTTAGAGCGAACATTGAGTTAAGAGGGGGAAATGGCGAGAATGACCCGCATGCCGGGCCCTTGGGCGCGCAAAGCGAAGCCCGGCGGGCGGGGTTTTGGCATAGAAGGAGCAGGACGAGAGATTTAAGTTAATTGGTTAAAGACGTGCCTTGGCTCCGTGATCCTCGTTTATAGTGAACAGGGGAGTGGGAATTCTGTTCAACACGAAGGCAAGTTTTTTGTCGACAACAAAAAATAGGAGAAATAATTTGAAAGTCATTTTAACGCGCTTTAAAAACATGGTTATTCTGTCGTTTTATCTAACCGCCATCCCGACTGTTTCCTATTATATTTCACTCAATATTCAGGATACGATTTCAGAGAAGGCTCGGTCGGCTGTCATGTCGTATGCCCAGCCCGGGCGAGCGAGCTTTTTACCGAACGATATTCACCAGGACATTAGCCGGTTGACTGTGCGGAGAATCCTTTCTGATCCTGCGCTTGGGGCCCATTTCACCGACCAATTTCGTGCAGATGCCTACCCTGTTCTCTTGATGGAGTTTGGGGCAAAATTTATTTTATTTTTGGGGCTCGGGCTTCTAATATTGGTTGGCCTGTCCGGCATTGTTGCCAAACGACACCGAACCTTACTCCTCTACATCTTTAAGCCGTTATTGTATTTTTCGATCATTTCCGTGAGTTTGATCGCATTTGGGCACGGGGCGCTTGCTGTGAGCACGATCTATTACGCCGAAACCTGGTATTCCTCTGGGGTCCACGTTATTTTGATCCTCATGATTGCAGGGGCGGGATTGCTGGGGACCTGGGCGGTGATGCGAGGGGCTTTTTCGGCCATTAAACCTCCCATCACAAAGATCGTCGGAACGGGTGTCGATCGGATGTCTCATCCGAAAATATGGACGTATGTCGAAGATATTGCAAATCGGATCCAGGCACTTCCTCCGGAAAACATTATTGTTGGATTTGAGACAAACTTTTTTGTCTCCGAAGCTTCCCAACAATGCCTGGAGGGCCGATTAAAAGGCCGAACGATGTTTCTGTCCCTACCTCTTTGCGCCATTCTCACTCCCAATGAGTTGACCGCTGTCATTGCCCACGAACTTGGCCATTTCAGGGGGAGCGATACAAAATTCAGCGCAAAATTCTATCCCATCTATCGGGGTCTTGAAGTGTCTCTTGTGAATTTGGCCTATGTCGTGATTCGCAGGGGGAAATACGGATTCGTCCTGAAACCAGCCCAATTGTTACTCGAATATTTTTTCCAGGTTTTTGCCTATGCAGAGCGAGGGCTAGGCCGAGAGAGGGAGTTGCTGGCGGATCGCTGTGCCGCTGAATTAATGGGGGCAGAAACGTTGGGAGTTGTGCTTGTTAAAATTCAAGCTTTTTCTGGCCTGTGGGGGGAAATCGAAAAATTCATTGAGAAAGCCGTGAGCGACGATCGGGATCCCCAAAACCTCTGTGTCTCATATTCTGATGTTGTGATAGAGCGAAAATCAATCTCTCTCATAGACAAGATGCCCGTCGTCCCGTTCGCTCACCCGACAGACACTCACCCCCCCTTGGCCGACAGGCTAAAGGCCCAAGGATTGGATTTAGACCAACTGAAAACAAAAGTTCTTGAAGTTCCACACATGGAAGACAGCGCCATGAATTTGTTTGGAGATTACAAATCTTTGGAGAAAACGCTGGGGCAAGCTTCTGTTGCAATATTACACGGGAAAATAATTTTTTGATTCGGAACGGATAAGAGAATACCCTTCCGTCACCCTTGAAAATTCCCCGGGAACATCTTTTTGGCGCGTGCTGTCCCCATAGCTTGAAGTCTGGCCTTCATTTGAGATGAGTTGGCCCCGAAGAAAATTTCGCGTATCTTTGTGAAATTTTTTTCCAGAAAAGAAACGCCATCTTCAAATGGATTTGAGCTAGGTCATCCTTCTCTTGGCCAAGGGAAAAACGCACGAGACACAAATCAAACCATTCTCGAGGTTGGTCATTGAAAGCCAAATCAATTCGCTTCTGACCTCGGTCGCCAACAATGCGAAGACGGAAATAGGGAGAGTTGTAAACGGAAACGGAATCTCCAAATGACTCGGACTCATTTTTGGTTTCCAATGAAAAACCCAGTAGCTTAATTAATTCTTTTATGTCCATGATGTGTTTTTCATTTGGGCAATAAAAACCGTGCATCGTCTGAGAGACGGTATCCTTTTTGGAAAAGATAATTTAGCTCTTTTTGATAAAAAGATCCTGGGACAACGTTTTTAATTGGTGTAGCAAGGATAAAGGTGTCTCCTCGAGCAATACAGCGATCCAGAAATTTCGCATTTGCTGTCCATCTTTCAGCGGCACTCATTTTTTCCCAAACTGCTGTTGGTATATTAAAACGTTTTCCACCAATTTTATCCGCGACTTGGATATATTCAGGGTAGTGGCCAAGGACCGCCTCACCCGTTAGGGATGGGATTTCTTTCAGGCTAGAATGAGCGATCTTCGAGGGTATAGCCACATGCCCACTTTCTCCCAAAGCTTGAAAATTTAGGGTGACTTTCGCTTCTCGTAAAGTTTTCGCCAACTCTTGAGCAAGATAAAGCCCCTCCTTCACCGCAAGGCGAGATGTCTGGACCCCTAACGTTGCGCCGGGTTCGGCACGTATATAAAATTCCGCGCCCGACTCAACCGCTTTTAAGGATTCCAGCAATTTATCCCCTGGGTGGGGCTCATGAATAGCAAGGAAAGCATGGTGGGAAAATTCTTTTGCGTTGTGGATGGAATCAACGGTAAACGTGACTGCGTCCTCTACTACTTTGGTTGGGAGTATGGCCGTGGCCAACAACAGGCCGCCCGTTCGTTGGACCATGGTGTTGTCGGGGTTGATGAACGCATCCATCGCCGTGGCGTAGCGATCATTCATTGTTGTGGTCCAGATCGGTTTACGCTCTTCTAAATTCTTGTAATCGTCGAGATTTACGAGGCGGTCGGTATTAAGTGAAATGGTGTTGTCTTTTACCAAGACGTATCCGTTGCCTGTTAACTCGGGGCCCGTTTCGAGCATGCCTGGGGTTTCGCGGGGTTTGAGGAGGGGGGCCTTAACAGCCGTGTTGTTGAGCGTCGCTTGGGCGTTTTTAAAGTCAATGGTGCCCGCCACTTCGCGGGTCCCGGATTTGACGAATTCACCATCTTTAAGCGGCATGTCTGGAAGTTCCGCCACAAAGGTTCCGGCGGCGAGATCCACACTTTTAACTTTGATTTCGACAATTCTGTCGTTCATTTTGACGGTGAGGCCGAAATCTTGACCGTCCCGTTTGTAGAGGGTCTTGTTTTCCGGAATGAGGGCGCTGTTCCCAACGACGGAGACGTTTCCGGCAACCACGGAGATGTTGTAGTTCGGGAAATCCGTTGGGCCATCAATTTTTAATCGAGAGTTTTCGCTTAGGACGGCTTCGTTGTATAGGGTTTGCTGGCCTTTATTGCCTTCCGCCGGGCCTGTGACAGCCGCAAAGGTGACGTGGCCTTGGGTGAAAACGTATTTGTCTCCTTCCTGGTGAAGCGTGGCTTCTGTTGTTGGGCGTCCCTCAAACCCGGATTGTTTGATCAACACAGAGGTCTCTTGTCGCCAGTCGTTCATTTGCCCCGTTGTGTATTGGCTGGGCCGAATGCCGGGGACGCCGAGCTGAACCTTCTCGTCCGGTCCGATTTGGGCGGAGCCCGTGATTTGAAACCCGCCGGTTTCCGGGTTGGGGAGGATCCCCGCAATGGATTGGGAAACCTTTGACCCGAGAACGTCCGATTTAATCGGTTTTTCAAGGCGGCCTGTGTCACTAATGGTGATGGGGATCTTCGTCCCATTCAAGTTCAAGGTGCCAGACTGGTTTGCGTCCATGCCCCACATGCCGCCCATATTTCTAAAATTAAGGCCGCTGGTCGTTTCCTTGAACCGGGATTCGTTAGATACCGACCCTAATCCCAAAATTGTTTCACCGCCCTTCCCATCGCCGTTCACGAAAACTTTAAAGGGTTCGCTGGACTCTATGTTTGGCCGCGCTTCCTTTGATAACCGAATGCCGGGGCCATCAAGATTGTAATTCGTTCCGTTAGAGACGAATTTGCCTTGAGTATAATCCTGGTCATTAATCTTTACCGGGGTTTTTGCCGGGGCAAAGGCCGGGCCTGTTTTGGTGTTTTCAATTTGGCCCACTGTTCGAATGGTCCCCGGGGCAACGAAACAAGAGCATCTTTTCGATTGATGGTGATTTTTCCATCCAAGGCACTGCCATCAGGGAGCTTAAATGATTGAACCGTTCGATGGCCCAAAACAACGCGATTCCAAACCGCTTTACCAATCTCACTGATTTTCTGGCCGACGCTTTGGATAAAAGCGGGAACTGTTTTAATCGCGCTGGCAACGGCATCGAAGATCCGGGCGGGCGCTGATGTTCTGAGAGATGTGGTGGCATCAGTGCGTTGTGGGGCGACGGGTGTTTGGCGATCGGTAATCCCATAGAATCGGCCAAGCGCCGGGGGAACTAGATCCAGCACACGCCCTTTTATTGGTTGTGTTGGAATGGAAGCCTGCTGGGGGGGAGTGATTGACTTTGTTTTCAGGTCGAAGCCAACGTCCACTTTGTTATTAAGTGAAAGAACGGAATCCGACACTTTAACAGTGTCGTTTCTTAATGCGGTAACATTTGTTTGCTGTGTGACCTGGGGGGATTCCGCTGTTTTGAAATTGTTGGAAATAAGAAAGTTACGATCAACGCTGACCACGGGACGGGCGTCGAAGCGCGGCTGGGAAAATGAACCGCGCCCCAAATCCAGCTTGGGGCTAGAAAAGGTGGTGTGAAAGGTGAAGTCCAGGTTAAACCTCGGAAACTGGACGGGGGCACGCATGGGGATGGAATAAGACTGGTTGGCAAAAGAAGCCACACGATAAGCGGCCATTTGCTGATTGCGGTCGAAAGAGTTGTAGGAGTATGAGGGAGAATTATTTCTGTCGCTATTATAATCGTAATTGTTGGCAGAAAAGGCAGGGGCACCAAGTAAAAAGGAAATGAAGATCGCAACGGCTCGGCGCACGGGGAGATCCCAATTCAAAAGTATTTAACGACTTAGCCGAAATTAGTATTTTCGTCGATAAATGTCAATAATTCGCTCGGAAACCTAGACGAGCCTATTTTTAACGGGAAGACGATTCAAGTTCCACGGATATTTCTTTGAGCTCGTCAGGCAGGGGTTTGGGATTATCGAAATTTGTGGTGTAAGTCCAGTCATCGTAACTGAACGCCACTTTGTAACATCGAACTTCCTTTTTGCCGTCGAATTTAATTAGAAAACCGCCGTCAGCCATGGGTGTTTCCTTTTTGATTTTATTTAATGCGCATCTACCGGATTTTAGCCTCACTTGAATGGTGTGTCAATTCCTGAAAGATTATTTCATAAGATAGGAGCCAAAGGATCCCGAAAAGTAAAATCGGTGACTGAAATTTGGATTGATTTATGAAAAAAACACGATCCAACAACGTGTATAAATTTACAATAAATCCATAGGTGGGTGGTGGGAAGAGTCGCTATTCTACCTGTGCTCGTTCATCAACTTGAAGAATTACCTAAAATGCGACCACGCCGACTATTTTTTCGAGAGAGCGCCATGGTCTATTTTCCCGGGGGGAACCTTTGGTGGGATTGAACCCCCTTGACATGATAAAATCATTTGAAGAATCTAAACTGCGGGTGAAAGACTCCGAACATATTTTTTGGGGGGCGCTTTGATGGACAACAGGCCGGTGGGGGAAGTTCTGGTTTATCGCGCCTCGAACGGTCAGGCGCAAGTGGAAGTTCGGGTAGACCGGGAAACTGTGTGGCTGACCCAGGACCAAATGGGCCGATTGTTTGGGCGGGAACGGTCGGTCATCAGTAAACACGTCCAAAATGTGTTTTCGTCCGAAGAATTGGACGATAAAAGCAATGTGCAAAAATTGCACATTCCTGGGTCCGACAAACCTGTCATCTATTACAATCTTGACGTCATCATTTCGGTCGGGTACCGGGTCAAATCGAAACAAGGTGTTCAGTTCCGCCAGTGGGCCACGGGTGTTTTGCGCGAATACCTATTGAAGGGCTACGCCTTAAACCAATCCCGCATTACAAATCAAACCCTAGAAGAGGCCCAGAACGCCATTGACCTTCTATCGAATACTTTGACAGCCAACGCCCTCGTGACAGACAAGGGCCAGGCCATCTTGGACCTGGTGACCCGCTACGCCAAGACCTGGCGGCTCCTCCTGCAATTCGGATGAAGGGCGCCTTCCCACTGCGCCTCGGCGCCCCACTAAACCCACATCCCGATTGACGGTTAAAGGGGCCCGTCAAAGCGTGGTCGAATTGCACGCTAAACTGGCATTGTCGGGCGAGGCCGGAGTTCTCTTTGGCCAAGAACGCGGTTCGGCGTTGGACCGTATCATCGCATCTCTGGAACAAACCTTCAGCGGCAAATCTTTGTATCCCAACGTCCAGACCCGCGCCGCCCATCTCTTGTATTTCGTCATCAAAGACCATCCCTTCAGCGACGGAAACAAACGAATTGGGTCCCTGCTCTTTTTGCAATTTCTCCAACGGAATGGCCTCCTCTTTGGGTCGGACGGCAAACCCCGCTTCCCCGGCAACGCCATGGTGGCCCTCGCCCTGTTGATCGCCGAGAGTGCCCCGAAACAAAAAGAGACCATGATCCATCTGGTTTTAAGCCTCTTGGACGACGAATAACGAGTCATGGGCACCCCCACCATAAAGTTTGGCCATGGCCTCATTCTTTTTCTTGCGGCCTTTTTTGTTGCACGAATAGTTTCGCCCACACAGCCCAAACGGAAAACATCCCGCCTCGCGACTATTTCGCCACAACCCAGCGGGAACTGGCGAAAGCCAAGAAATCCATCACGGTGTGCATGTATCTTTTTACCTTGCGGCCTAACCAATCCACGTCCCCCGTCTTCCAGTTGGCCGAATCTCTTAAAAAGGCCCACGACGCCGGTGTCCGGGTCGAAGTGATCCTCGACCAAAACATCAACTTTACAGAGGGGGAAGACCGAGCCTCCGACCTTTCGGAAGGGAAAAACGCTCCCGCCTACACGTTTCTAAAAGCCCAAGGCATCCCCGTGTATTATGACGATGCCGCCACCTATACACACTCCAAGGTCGTGGTGATCGACGAAGAAACGGTCATCGCCGGGTCCACGAATTGGAGCGATTCCGCCCTTACCCGCAATCAAGAAATTAATTTCATCATTCGTTCTAAAGAAGTGGCCCGGGACGTGCTGGCCACTCTCCGGGCCATCCACCGCCGAGACCCCCTGCCCAATTCCGCGATCTCCGCTGTCGAGATCCCCGGCGACTTTCTTGAAGACGAGGGCTTGCTGGCCCGCATGACCGCGCAAAATGACGAACGGGCTTTTGACACTTACCTCTACATCGTCAAACAATCGAGCCAATCATATTCGATCAACTACGAAGATCTTGCCCAATCACTCAACCTTCCCCTGGGCAATCGCAACGCCTACCGAAAACAAATCAACAAAGTGTTGGACAAATTGCAACATCGCTATGGATTGATTGACGTTCAAACCGCTTTCAATCAAGAAGCCAAGATGATGAGAACAGTTTTGCCGAGCGAACGCTCAGCTAAAATCCCGTTGGGTTATTGGAGTCTGGGTTGGAACCGGCGGCTCAGTTTCGCCGGGAAAACTGTTTTCTTGATCAGCCAGTATGAATCCGAGGTCTCCACCCGCCGCCCCCGTTGGTCCGCCGCCCAAAAAACCCTGTCTCGCCGATACGGCGTCTCCGAAGGATTTATCCGCCAAGGGATCGCTGACCTTCGTCGGAAGAACCTCTTGGAGGTGGATTATTCCCCGTTCAACTCCCATGCCGCCCTCCCTCGGCGCCCCAACATCTACACACCCAACCCCCTTTACGATCCCGCGGAACTGGATCGGAAAATGGAAGAACTCAAAATAAAATATGGCCGAGAAAAATTTGCCCGGGCCCAATCCGCCGCGGCGGTTGTTTATGAGGACAGCGATTTGAACGGCATTAAAGAACTGATCGAGATGGAAACCCAATTCGGCCCCCAGAAGGTGAATGCCGCCGTTAAAGTGTTAGGCCAAAAGAACCCCGACAATCCCGCCCGCACGTTGGGATACCTCATAGGAACCATCCGAAATTTGAAATAACAAAACATGGGGGACGGAGGCAACTAAACAACTTGGTTGATAAGGCGCTGGTCTTTTGATACCGTATGACCATGCCCCGACAAGCCCGGCTTGACGCTCCTGGGTTGTTTCACCATGTGATCGCCCGTGGATTGGAACGACGCGTGATTTTCACCGGGAAGGTGGATTACGACGATTTCCTCTCCCGCGTCGAAACGTCGTTGGAGAAGAGTCCGAATCAACTCTTGGCCTGGGCGCTCATGCCCAACCATTTCCATTTCCTGATTCGGACGGGTTCCGGAGGTCTCTCCCGGTTTATGCGGCGCCTGATGTCGGGGTATGCGGTGGCGTTTAACGCGCGGCACAGACGCTCCGGATATCTCTTTCAAAACCGCTTTAAGTCGATCGTCTGCCAGCAAGATCCCTATTTCACAGAACTGGTTCGATACATTCATTTAAACCCACTGCGCGCGGGGGTAGTGAAAACCCTTTCGGAGTTGGATCAATATCTTTACTGTGGACACAGCGCCCTTATGGGAAGGATTTTACGGCCCTGGCAGGCCACCGAACCGGTTTTGGATCGTTTTGGTTCGCGAGGGCGGTATCGGAGGTTCATGGAGAAGGGGAAGGACCAGGGACGTCGACCGGAATTGGTAGGAGGAGGCCTTTTGCGGAGCCTGGGAGGCGTGCAGGCGGTCATGCAAGCGCGGAGGGAAGGGGACCGGCAACAGGGCGATTCTCGGGTATTAGGGGAAGGGGGTTTCGTCACGCAGGTTTTGAAGGACACGGAAGCCAAGTTGAAGGCGCAAAACACACTGCGGCGGGAAGGGAAGGACCTTCGAACGATGGCGTTGGCGGTGGCAAAAAAGGCCGGGATTCCCGAACGAGCGCTTTTTTCGCGTGGTCGTACCGCGGAGGTCTCCCGGGCCAAGTCGGCATTGATATACGTGGGTGTGGAATACTTTGGTCGGACCGTGAAGGGCATGAGCGAGGCCACCCGCATGTCCCCGGCGGCCGCCAGCAAGGCGAGGGAGCGGGGCGAAAAATTGCTGAATGACCATCCGGAGTGGCGGGAGCTACTTAATTGATTAGTTGGCTCCGTCCCCTATTTCTGTAAACACTCGGAGGACTTCATGGAGATGACGCTCAATATTCCGGCTTTATTGTTTCCGGCGGTTTCGTTGTTGATGCTGGCCTACACCAATAAATTTTTAGGCCTGGCCGCTGTTATTCGACGTTTGCACGCTGATTATAGCGCGGATCCGAGCCCCATTCACTTGGCACAAATCAACCATTTGCGCCATCGGATTCAACTGGTTCGATCCATGCAATTCTTTGGCATCGCCAGCCTCCTTCTGTGCACTCTCTGCATGTTTTTTCTTTTTAAGGACATGCAAGTTGCCGGGAAGTTGGTTTTTTTAATTGCCCTCATTTTTATGATTATTTCTCTGGTGATTTCCCTCATCGAGATATTTATATCGGTCGGAACTTTGGATATGTTGTTGGAAGATATCGAAAAAGAAAAACCCAGCGGGATTGGTTCCCACAAGTAATGTAATTTATCTGTGTGTCTTCTTTGCGCGAGGCAAGAGCCGAACTGCACGAGCGCTCCGCCGTGTTCGCTTGGGTGTGCTATAATTTCTAAAATTCAACTTACACATTGGAGAAATCAAAATGCTGCCAATCAAAAACAAATTAACAACGCTTGTTCTGGTCTTGTCCTTAAGCGGGGGTGTGGGTCGGAAGGCGTTTTCGGCTCCGGCAGAACTGCCGACGCAGAAAACAACGGTTTTTTCACAACTTGGGCTTGCTCTCCCGGCCGTGGGGGATATGGGGGACATCGCCGATACGGGCCTCTTTTTTGGAGCGCAAGTGATGCAAGAAGTCGAACCAAACGCGAGCTTTGGTTTCGGGGTCAGTTATTATTCTTTCGGAAAAGCATCCGAAGACCAAGTGGACACCTCTGTTAGTGTTCTAAGCACCATGATGATGACCCATCACACCCTTGGCGCCCGGGGCAGTACCTCTCCATTTGTTAAAACGGGCTTGGGTTTCGCGCGCACACAAGTGAATATAAATTCGGGAACCACCACGGGGTCCGCCCCTGTGGAGCAGGGCACTAACCAGGAGGATATAAGCCCCACCTTGTTGCTCGGGCTGGGCTTCGATATGAAAGTTTCCCAGGGCGCTCTGTTGGGCATGAGCCTGGACTATCAGCATTTCTTCTTCAGAGTGGGCGATGTGAATGGCGGTGGCTCCTTTAACGTTGTCGCCCACGTGCGGATGTAACTTGTAAAGGCTCTTCTGGGGTGGTGCGGACGAGTCGCCTGGGGGCGCAAGCCCCCGGGGACAGTGTTGAAGAGTCATTACAGCTTCAAACTGGAGCAGGAAATGACACGAAGATCGCCCGTCCTTTTAGCGTTTTTTTGCCTTTCTCTTTTATCGGCCCAAGCCCAGGAGGCACAAATGAAAACCCTGTATGACTTTACCATGAAAAATATTGACGGCACCGAAACCCCGCTTTCGAACTATAAGGGGAAAGTGGTTTTGGTGGTTAACGTGGCCAGTCGGTGTGGGTTTACTCCTCAATACGAAGGGTTGGAATCCCTTTACCAGCAATTCAAGGAGAAAGGATTTTTAGTGCTGGGATTTCCCGCCAACAATTTTTTGTGGCAAGAACCGGGCAGTGACGCCGAAATCAAAACGTTCTGTAGCACCAAATACAACGTCTCGTTTCCTTTGTTCTCGAAAATATCGGTGCGGGGAAAAGATCAACACCCCCTGTATGCGTGGTTGACAAACAAGGAAGCCAATCCGAAATTCTCCGGCGCCATTTCCTGGAACTTTAATAAGTTCTTGATCGGTCGGGACGGCACCGTGGCGGCCCGATTTGGCAGTAAAGAAGCTCCCGGTTCCGAGAATCTGAAAAAGGCCATCGAGGCCGCGCTGGGCCAATAGATCTTTATGAAACCACCTATCCCAGAGGTTCCGTTGCCGGTTTGGAAAAATCTTTATGAGGCCGCTCTGCGATTTCAAGCGTTACGACCTTGGACAATTCTGGATGACACACATCTCGTGGGTGTCCAAAACCCCTTGAGCGGAGAAATCGGATACGGCTGTTGTATGGGAAATGGGGGCACGCTTTTTGGCCTTTGTTTTTATCGGGGATCGGCCGGGTTTGATGCTTTTCTGCGACTTGTGTCCGGCGAAATTTTGCCGGAGTCCATGGACAATTTGTTCATTCAAGATTGCCTGAAATTTGAATTGGGACCCAAATCGGAGCTGGATGAAGAGGCGATGGCCGTTATTAAAAAACTCGGTTTGGCGTTTAAAGGGAAACAGGCCTGGCCGGAATTTCGAAGTTTATCGCCAGGGTTTTATCCATGGCATTTGGATGAAACCGAGGCGCGGTTTTTAACGGAGGGGTTGAACAGCGTTTGCCATCATTTTCAACAAATTCAATCCGGAAAGACCACCGAATCCGTTCGGGAGGGGGAAGTTTTGGTGTATACGCCCACGTCTGACGGATACACGGCCTGCTGGAGGAAATGGCCCATTCATCGCCCGCCGCCCCCGCCACCCCTGGAAATGGATTATGTCCGCGTGCGCCATCTTTTGGCAAAGGGAACAAAACCGGACAATCCCTGGGAAGCGGGGACATTTTACTCTCCCAGTCCGGTCAGCGAAGGCGACCGTCCGTATTTCCCAAAAATCGCCTTGGTCACCCAGGCTTCCTCCGGGTTTATTTTTGATTCCCATCTTTTCGGCCCGATGGAAAATGACGTTCAGTCACTGTCACAGGTGATCCTGGGCGCCATTGAGAACCATGGGTTTTTGCCTTCGGAAATATTGTTTTCTGACGGACGATTAATGACGGCCCTGACCCCCTTGTCCGTGGCCCTGGGTGTTCGTTTTGTGCAAGTAAAAACCCTCCCAACACTTGAGGAAGCGAAGGAGGGGTTCATTCAAGCCTTCTAAACGGCCCCGTCCTAAATTAATTAAAAACGGCGCAGGGCCCGTGACGGGGATAAACGAAAAATGAATATTGTTTTATGAAACGCAAAATAAAAATTTACAATTTGTTTACAACTTCTTTCGAAAATCTTCGGAGGCTAATGATTAAAATTTTTCACACCAACCATGCCTGATTTTCCTGTAAATCCCAACACCTGGAAGACGTTGGAAGACCGCCTTAATGCCGTGGGGGTCCATGAATCGGATTTGGAGGAGCGGTTTGTTCGGTCGGGCGGGGCGGGGGGACAAAACGTCAACAAAGTCTCGAGTTGCGTTATCCTTGTCCACGTGCCTTCTGGGATGACGGTTCGCTGTCAAGAAGAACGGTCTCAGGCAATGAACCGCTTTCGTGCGCGACAACGGTTGGCGGAAAAAATGGAAGTGCGCCTCCTTGGTGCCGCGAGCGCAAAACGTCAGAAAATCGAAAAAATAAGGCGGCAAAAGCGCCGACGAAGCCGCCGCGCCAAAGAAAAAATGTTGGCCGACAAACGGCATGTGTCTCAAATCAAAGAAACCCGCCGCGCTCCCGATTTTGAGCGTGCCCCTGAAATTTTGTGATATCCGGGATTCCCCGGTTGGCACAGGGCTACCGTCGACAGGGTCTGGAACAGAATTTTCCAGCCCTCCCGGACGGACATGGTCAGACAATTGAAATCTTCAGGATAACAGTGAAAGGAGCCTGATATGGGATTATTAAAAAAAGTTTTTTCCCCGCTTTGTCTTCTGCTGGGGCTGTCTCTGGGGTGTGCCGCAAAGGACAAAAAGTGGGTGGATGTGACTGCGGTCGAGGCCGCGGCCCTGATGAAGGATCCCAACGTTTTTTTGCTTGATGTCCGAACGGCCGAGGAGTATGCCGATCGCCATATTCCCAAAAGCGTTCTCGTTCCTGTCCAGGTCCTTGACCAACAAATCGAACGCCTTCCTCAGAATAAATCCCAGCCCATCCTCCTCTACTGCCGCTCTGGGAACCGATCCAAAACGGCCGCACATCTTTTGTACGACAAGGGATATCGCAATCTTTACAACTTAAAAGGCGGAATCCTCTCCTGGCCGGAGAAAGAATGATCATCAGGGGGGAAATAAAATATCCCCCGGGAGGGCTCGATCTAGTCCAGAACTTTCGGTTGGGATTAGACCAGTGGAAGAAATGTTTTTTCAGGGGGGGCCTCTATTCGCTGGGATTCATTCCTCTCAGATGGAATTTTGGTAGTTGGGCGCATTGACAGGGTCTTTGCCCTGTGCTAACATCGCGGCACTTTATCTTTTATCGTTAGAAAACAAAGGCGAACCTATCCCATGAGCATAAAATTCGGCACGTCCGGTTGGCGGGGCATCCTCGCTGATGAGTTTACGTTTCCCCGTCTTCGCATTGCGGTTCAAGCGATCGCGGATTATCTGCGCGAGGGAAAGCTTCACAATCGCCGTGTTGTGATCGGGTATGACACACGTTTCCTTTCTGAAGAATTTGCGAAAACGGCGGCGGGGTGTTGGCCGCCAATGGGATGGAATCTCTTTTATGTGTTCGTGATACCCCCACGCCGGTGGTCGCTTTTGAAGTTTTGCACATGAAAGCGGCCGCGGGGTTAAACATCACCGCGAGCCACAATCCGCCCAATTATTCAGGGCTTAAATTTAATTCCACGTGGGGAGGCCCTGCACTTCCCGAGACCACCCAACGCATTGAAGCGGCCTGCGAGCCCTATTTGGCGGGCGAAACCGTTCCTAAAACCGGGCGGGAAGCCGTGGGACTGAAAAAACGTTTAATCGTTCCCCACGATCCCATGCCCGCCTACGTGAAACACCTCGAAACGTTGGTGAACAGAACCCTTTTAAAGAAAGGGAAAATCCGGGTTGTCGTGGATTCGTTGTGGGGCGCAGGACGCGGATACCTCGATGAATTTTTGAAAAATTCCGGAGTTCAAGTGACGTCGATCCACACCAACCGGGACGTGCTTTTTGGGGGGCACAGCCCTTCTCCTGATCCTGAAATATTGAAGGAATTGAAAAGCACCATGCTTGAAAAAAAGGCCCACCTGGGGCTGGCCACAGACGGTGACGCGGACCGCTTCGGCATCATGGATGTGGACGGCACCTTGTTAAGCCCGAACGAGTTCCTGCCTCTTCTGTTGGATCATTTGGTGAAAACCCGGGGGTGGAAAGGGGTCGTGGCCCGAAGCGTGATGACATCCCACTTCTTGGACGCGGTGGCGAAAAAGCATGGGTTGACAGTTAAAGAGACGGCTGTGGGCTTTAAATACATCGGTGACGTTATGGTGCACGAAAACTCCGTCTATCCATCCCGCGGGGGACATTTCGTTCTTGGCGGAGAGGAATCCGGCGGGCTCTCGGTTCGAGGACATGTGCCGGAGAAAGACGGTATTTTGGCTTGCCTCCTGGCGGCCGAAATCATGGCGGCGACCAACCGTCCCTTACGGAAATCCATTGAACTGCTTCAAAAAGAAGTGGGAACTTTCCACACGGCGCGACTGAATTTTCATCTCACGCTTGAAAAAATGACGGAACTGAGGGAAAAACTGACCCACAAGCCGCCCACGCGGTTAAACGAGTTCCCGGTCCGCCGTATTGTGGAGACCGATGGCCACAAGTTTATTTTGACGGATGGCAGTTGGATTGGCGTCCGTCTGTCGGGGACAGAGCCTGTGGTTCGGGTCTATTTGGAAACGCAAGATTTCACCAAAATGAAAGCGTTGGAAAAGGCCGGCCGCGTCTTGGCCGGTCTTTCCCCCGCGTCAAAATAAATACTCTTTGGAGACTCCCATGGCAAAGAAAAAGAAAGCCGCTGTCAAAAAAACGAAGGCCAAAAAAATCGCTTCGGTCGCGAAATCGGGGTCGCACGTGCGTTCCGTTCTGGCACGGGAAATTTTAGATTCTCGGGGGAATCCGACCGTCGAGGTCGATGTGGTTTTATCGGACGGATCCTTGGGTCGCGCGGCGGTTCCGTCCGGGGCGTCCACCGGGGCCCATGAAGCGTTGGAATTGCGCGACGGCGATAAGTCCCGTTACGGGGGAAAGGCGTTCAGAAGGCCGTAGAGAACGTAAATTCTGTCCTGTCCCGGGTGATCCGCGGGATCGACGCGAACGATCAGCGCGCCTTGGACAAAGCCCTGCTCGCCGCCGATGGCACGGAGACAAAATCGAAACTGGGAGCGAACGCTATTTTGGGCGTGTCCATGGCGGCGGCCCGCGCCGGCGCGGCGTCGAAGCGAATTCCTCTTCACGTCCACATCCGCGAAGCGTTTGGGATTAAAAGCAAAGAGTTCGTTTTGCCTGTGCCTCTCATGAATATTTTTAACGGCGGCGCCCATGCGGACAACAACATCGACATGCAAGAATTCATGATTGTCCCCGTTGTCGGGGGAACCTTCCGCGAGGCGCTCGGGCGGGCGGAGGTGTTCCATTCCTTGAAAAAGGTGTTGAAAGACGCCAAACACAACACCAGCGTGGGGGATGAAGGCGGTTTTGCCCCCAACTTGAAATCCAACGAAGAGGCGATCCAGGTTATTTTGACCGCGATTCAAAACGCTGGATATAAGGCGGGGAAAGATATTTTCTTGGCGCTCGATTGCGCGGCCAACGAGTACCATTCGAACGGACGATATCGGCTGGAGGGGGAGATCGCCATCCGCGATCGGTCTTCCGACGAAATGATTGGAGTCTATGAAGAGTGGGTGAATAAATACCCCATCGTTTCTATTGAAGACGGGCTGGCAGAAGACGATTGGTCCGGCTGGAAACGGATGACCGAGCAGATCGGCAAAAAAATACAAATTGTCGGGGACGATTTGTTTGTCACCAACCCGGTTCGGTTGGCGGAAGGCATTCGCCGGGGCGTGGCCAACGCGATCTTGGTGAAAGTCAATCAGATCGGCAGTCTTTCTGAGACGGTGGAAGCCGTCCAAATGGCTCAAAAGGCCGGGTATGGGGCCATCATTTCCCATCGCTCCGGGGAAACCGAAGATTCCTTTATCGCGGACCTTGCGGTGGCGTTGAACGCCGGGCAGATCAAAACCGGTTCGGCTTCGCGCTCTGAACGGATTGCGAAGTACAACCAGCTCCTCCGGCTCGAGGCGTCTTTGGGCAAAGCGGCGTCCTTCCTGGGAGCGTCGGCTTTTACGCGCCCATAAAAATGCGTTCTGGGATCCTGCGCGGTCGCGCGCTCTGGGTCCTGGTGGGCGGGTTGGCCGTGGCGGTTCTCATTTCCGGCGGAGCCGTTCGGCGGTATTGGGTTCGCCATCGGGAATTAAACCGCTTGGAAGACCGTCTCGCGGAGGTGCGGCGAAAGGTCCGTACGCTCGAAGCGCGTCGGGCCCGGGCGGAGAACGATGCCGAGTTCATCGAAACAGCGGCCCGGCGCGAACTCGGGCTTCTGGCGTCTGACGAAATTGAGTTCCGCTTTGTGCTTAAGTCTTCGAGCGCAACGATGACATTGAACGACAAGCCCTAAAAAGGAGCCCCCATGTCCGACACTCTTTGCCCCAAATGCAACGCCAAAGGCCATGTTCAGATCAAACTTTCCAGAACCGAAAAAAATGTGGATATGAAATATTACGAATGTTCCGCGTGTAAGAGTCTTTGGACGAATTCCATCGACATCGCCCCTCTCCCGGTTGAAGCCTGATTTTATAGTTCCGCCTCTCTCCTTTCGGGATCGTGAGGCTCTTCGATCCCGCGGGGTTTCCTCTCAAGACGTCGTTCGTCAATGTCGTCTTTTGAGAAACCCGCCGCCGCCCCCCGCCCTTCTCAGACCCTGTTCGATTGGAGATGGACTGGAGAGGCTGACTCCATTTCGTCGAGGGGACCTGGTTCGTTTGGCGACGTCAGCCGTGAGAGCAGGACGTTTGTCTCTTTTTGTCCCCGCGTCGGGGGCCGCCTCGCGGCTTTTTGTCTCTCTCCTTCAATTGGATCGGTTTCGAAAGACCGGGGGACCGAACACCAGCGCCCTCCTCCTTGACCGCTCACATCCTTTTGGTCTGCCGGCCGCCCGCTTCTTTTCCAACCTCCGGCGGTTGGCTCTTTTTGAAAATCTCAAAAACGTTCTGGCGTCCCGAGGCCGTGACCTCTCACGCCTTTTAGCGTTGAAAGATTTCGATCCTGTTTTGGATGCTCTCTTTGATCCGTCGGGTCTCGATGTGGCCCGTTGGCCGAAAGCCTTGATCCCATTTCATCGACAGGGGCGACGGGTACTAACGGCTTTTGAAGAGCATCTGGCAGAATCTCTGGCGTTCGGGGTGCGGAAGGCTCATTTTACTGTTCCCCAGGAGTATTTGTCGGAGTTCAGACGGCGGGGAAAAAAATGGGTGCGCCTTCATGTTCATCGGCGGGGGGGGCGGTTTCGACTGACGTTCAGCGTTCAAGATCCTGCAACGGACACGCTGGCGCTGGAAAAAGGAAAGGGCTGGGTTCATGCCTCGGACGGATCACTGCTTTTGCGGCCGGGTGGCCACGGCGCGCTCCTGGGTAACCTTGAACGCACAAGGGGTGACATCGTGTTGGTTCGGAACATCGATAACGTGCCTGTGGCTTCCTTCCAGGCCATAGGCAACACATGGCGAAAGGCAATGGTCGGGCGCTTGATCGAGGCTCAAACCGAAGCGGCCGTTTGGATCCGTGGGATCTTAAAAAGGGACTGTTCGGAAGACACGCTTCTCGGGGCTGAAAAATTTATTCAAAGGACCTTGGGAATCCATTGCCGCCCGCTGTCTTTCGCGAAACGGAGGGTTCAAGCGCTTGCGCTTTTAAATCGTCCCTGGCGCGTGTGCGGTATGGTGCCAAACACGGGCGATCCCGGCGGCGGCCCCTATTGGGTTGACGGGAAAGCGGGGCCCTGCCGTCAAATCGTGGAAGGGTCCCAGCTTGTAAAATCCCAGAAAAAATTACTCCTTCGCTCCACCCATTTTAATCCAGTGGATATGGTCGTAGGGCTTAAAGATGTGAAGGGGCGCCCTTTTAAACTGGAACGTTATTCAGACCCCTCGCAGGCCATTATCTCCAACAAACATTTTGAAGGGCGAGAGATTCAAACCTTTGAACATCCGGGGCTTTGGAACGGCGCCATGGCCTATTGGAACACAATATTCGTCGAGCTTCCGGCCCGGATTTTCCATCCGGTCAAAACGATCACGGATCTGCTCCTCTCAGGCCACACGGTTCGCGTTTAACCCGGACTTCGCCATAGGCGCGAGCACCGAGATGAAGAAGTCCCGGATTCTTCGTCGAATGCCGTGTCCTATTGTAAAATCCGGGTTTAAGGTAGAATTATTTCATATGAAAATGGCTGTGATGATCGTTCATGGAGTGGGCCGCCCAGATCCCGGTTTTGCGGACGGGATGATGGCGTCATTGAGATCTCGTTTTTTGGCCGCCACGGGGTCAGACGATCTTGTGATGCGTCCCGCGTTTTGGGCGCCGGTGCTCCAAGACAGAGAGAACGAATTGTGGCGCCGGCTGGGGGCGGGCGGGCCCATGGATTTTATCAAGTTGCGCCGTTTTATGATGGATTTCGCCGCCGACGCCATCGCTTACCAACCCGCTCCTCGGGAACGAAACATTTACGAAAATGTCCACCAGGTGCTGGCCCACACCCTTCAGGAATTAAGCGCGGCGGCGGGGCCCGGTGCCCCGCTTGTCGTGATCGCCCACAGCCTGGGCACGGTGATTGCTTCCAATTACATCTACGACCTTCAAAATCAACGGAAACGGAAAACCGTACCGGCGCGAGTGATGAAAAAAGTGGGGACGACCCCCGTTGATCGCCTCGAAACGTTGGCCGCGTTTTTTACGTTGGGCAGTCCCCTGGCTCTTTGGAGTCTCCGTTACAGCGAATTTGGAAAACCAATTCAAGTCCCCTCCCCTCAGCTCAGAACCCATTTCCCCCAAGCGAAAGGCGGATGGATTAATTTTTACGACCAAGACGACGTGATCGGGTATCCCCTTCGGACGATCAACTCAGCCTACAAGGGCGCCGTCAAAGAAGATCGTGCCGTCAATGTCGGAGGCCTTCTGTCTTCCTGGAACCCCACCGCTCACACAGAGTATTGGACCGACAGGGACGTTCTCGGGCAGATCGCAGACGAACTGGTGGCCCTTCGCCATCAAACGCGGAAGGTCTAATGGTTTTCAATCAGCCCCTCGCGTATCGATCTTTGCCTCCCGCGGTCAAATCTTTATTGACGATCACGGTGGCTGTTTTTGCCCTTCAATGGCTTTTTTCTTTTATCGGAGGGCCAAACCTCGTTGGAATTTTTGGTCTAACCCCCGGGGTTGTCACCGGCGATTTCTGGGTCTGGCAGATCGTGACGTATATGTTTCTTCACGGGGGCCCGTTTCATCTGCTGTTCAATTGTTACATGTTGTGGGCCCTGGGCAAAGTCATCGAGGTTCAGTGGGGAACAAAATCGTTCCTTTTTTATTATTTCCTTTGCGGGGGAGGGGCGGCGGTCGTCAACGTGTTGGTGGAGCCCCATGCCCTGATCCCCGTGGTGGGGGCTTCGGGGGCGATCTATGGCCTGTTGGTGGCTTTCGCGATGATGTACCCGGACGCCGTGTTCCTCGTTATGTTCATTGTCCCACTGAAGGCGAAACACGCGGTTATTTTCTTTGCCATCTTGGAACTGATGTTCAGCGCCTCGGCCAACACCTCTCACGTCGCTAACCTCGCCCATCTGGGCGGGTTGGCCACAGGGTTTCTCTATCTTAAAAGTCGGACCTGGCGATATAATCTTCGGTTATGGAAAAGCCGCTTGACCCAAGGGGTTCGTCAAAAACCATCGCCGAAACCCACCATTCGGTTGCACGAACTCGGCGCTGAGGTGGACCGGATTTTAGAAAAAATCTCCCAACAGGGCCGATCCAGTCTCACCCAGGACGAACAGGAACTGCTCGAACGCTATTCCCGAATGAAACGCTCATAGAGACACCTCCTCCCGTCCTTGCCGCCGGGTGTTGCTAGGCTCCAAATCGTTTAAGAATCATAGCGCCGCCCAGCCCTCCGGACGCGCAGGCCGCGACCATGCCGAACCTTGAATTTTTCTCTTCTTGCATGGAAAAAATCAAATTCAGCAATAACCTCACCCCGGTGGCGGCGAGGGGATGGCCCAGGGCCAATGTCCCTCCGTTGGGATTGACGAGGCCTTGGGCATTGGCCGATTCCCAGTTTTGCCGGTATTTTTCTTTTCCCACGCGAAAAATCGAGAGGCACGTGGCCGCGAAGGCCTCGTGCAACTCAATGTGGTCAAGGTCGCTGAAATGAATTCCGGCACGGTCGAGAGCGAGGCTGGTGGCAAAAACGGGCGCTATTCCCATATAGGCGGGGCTTGACCCCCAAAACCCCCACGCATTCACCTCCGCCAAAATATTCAGGTCAAGGTCCCGGGCCCGTTCTTCGGAGGTGACGATGACCACAGCCGCCCCGTCTGACCTCGCGCAGGCGTTAAAGAGGCTCACAGTGCCTTTCGTTTTTCCTTCCTCGTATGTTTTCCCTAAAATGATGTCCTTGTTGTCTCGATAAAAATCTTTGATGGAGTATGACGGCCCGTCGAAAAGGGTGGGGGCCTTTTCCAGCAGTCTGGGTTTTTGCACCAGGCTTTCCCTCAGGAAAGGGTTTTCGTCCTGGTCGAGGGCCGTGACTCCATTGAGGGCGACGGGGACCACGTGGGACTTGTAAAAACCCCGCCGCTCCGCGATGAGGCCTTTTTTATAGCTGTTGAGGGCGTAAGCGTCTTGGGCGTCACGCGAAATGGAGTAAATCTGAGCGCAGACTTCAGCCGTTGCGGCCATGTTGATTTTGCAAATGGGATCGGTGAGACCCTCTTCCGTGGTGTCGGTGATGAAGACGTCGGGGTCGTCCCATAATTCGGACCAGTGAGCTTTGACCGTTTCAATTGATCGGAGCTTTTTGTGGTTTCGGTGTCCGCGGATGGCGTAGGGGAAATTAGACATGGACTCTGTGCCGCCGGCGAGGTAGAGGTCCCCATCCCCCATAATGATATGGCGATAAGCGCTGGCGACGGTTTCCAAACTTGAAATGCAATTTTGTTGGATGGTGTAGGCTTGCACTTTTTCCGGCAAACCGGCTTTTAGCGCGGAGACCCGAGCGATGTTCGGAGCGTGGGATCCTTGACCGACCCACCCCACCAACACACCGTCCACCGCGTGGGGATAGAGCGATGTTTTCTGCATGAGCGCTCGGATCGCCACCTCCATCAACTCTTCCGGCAGGAACCCCGCCAGGCTTTTTCCAGAATGGCCGATGGGCGTTCGGGCCCCGCCACAAATAACCACTTTTTTGTTTGTCGGTTTCATGGGGTCTCTCTCTGGCCTTAACCCTACCCCCACTTCCGCCCTTTGTCAACAGGGAAATAGGCAAGGCTCTGAAAATAAATATCCCCCCAACTCTCGGTCAGACCATACGCCTTGTCGGAAGATTTGGGGTATAATGTCGCCATGCGATTTTTTGTGGAAACATTCGGATGCCAGATGAACGTCGCCGATAGTTTGGAAATGGGGCGTCGTTTGCGGGCGCGGGGTTTTCGGACAACGAAACAATTGGACCGGGCCGACGTCGTCTTGGTCAACAGTTGCACGGTGCGTGACCACGCGGAACACAAGGCCCTCTCTTTTTTGGGCCGCTTGGCCGATTGGAAAAGCGCGGCGCCCGGTCGACTCTTGATTTTTGCCGGTTGTGCGGCGGAAAGGCTGAAGGACCGGTTGGGCCGCCGGTTTCCTCAGGTGGATCTGGTGGCGGGGGCCAAATCCATTGGAGATTTTGACCGGCTTCTGGCAGAGCGTTTTCCCGCGCTCCCTTTCGATGGCCAACAGGAGTGGGTAGACGCGTGGGGGTGGGCCCCGGGGCTGGGGGAGACGGGTCTGCCGGGGGAAGGGGTGACGGCGTTTGTGACCATCATGCGCGGGTGCAATTACGCCTGCACGTATTGCGTGGTTCCCTCTGTGCGGGGAAGAGAGCTCTATCGTCCGGCCGCCAGTATTTTTTCGGAAGTGAAAGAACGCGCCGCCCAAGGCCAGCGGGAAATTTTGTTGTTGGGTCAGACCGTAAACTCTTATCGGCCGCAAGGGCCAAACCCGGGGCCCGAAGGTCGAGAAATTTCGGATTTTTCTGATCTGCTCCAAATGGTGGATGCCGTGCCCGGGGTGGCTCGCATACGTTTTATGAGTCCCCATCCGCATTATGTGGATGAGCGGTTGGCGCAGGCCATTCACCGTTCGGCACGGGTGGCGCCCCATATTCATTTGCCGGTGCAATCCGGGTCCGACGCCGTGTTGGCCCGCATGCGGCGAAACTACACCCGGGAAGAATTTTGTCGTAAAGTGGATGTCCTGCGCCACCATATTCCCGGATTGGCGGTGACGACCGACTTTATCGTGGGGTTTCCAGGGGAAACAGAGGAAGATTTCCTGGCCACTCTTCGGTTGGGCCGGGAGGCTGACTTAGACGGCGCCTATACCTTTAAATATTCGCCCCGGCCGGGGACGGTGTCGGCCCAGGGGGCGGACGATGTGCCTGACAGTGTTAAAGAGGAACGCTTGGCCCGCTTGATGGAAGAAACGGATTCTCGATCACGAACGAAGTTGGCTCAGTTGGTGGGAAAGACACAAGAGGTGCTGGTGGAGAAAGGGGCGAGTGAGGGATCGGGTTTTGTTTGGGAGGGCCGCACCGCCCATTGCCGAAAAATTTATGTGACATCGGCGAAAACCCATACAACAGGGGATTTGCTCTCGGTTCGGGTCGAACGGGCGGACGGCAAAACCCTGTACGGACGGGTCGATGCTTAAACCCCCAACCCCTCCGGCGAGCGGGAACGGAAAAAAGGGGAGGGGTCGGTTTCGGTATTGGATTTATGGGATGGGGTTACTGTTCATTTTCCCCGTTTTTTTGCCGGTGAACTATTTCTGGCAGACAACGCGCCCCTGGCTTCATAAAGACATTATTGATGTCCACGCGAAGGCGATGGGGATAGATCCTGTGCTGGTGTTGGCGTTGGTGCGGGTGGAGTCGGGCTTTTCTCCTTCGGCGCGGTCACGCCGGGGGGCGATGGGGCTGATGCAGTTGATGCCGGAAACCGCACGGGAGATGGCGGGTCGGCTTGGGCTTGACCCTGCAACGCTGGTTTTGGATGATCCTGAAACGAACATTCGCCTGGGAATAAAATATTTAGATGTTCTCCGCCAGGAGTTTCAGGATGATTCCGTGGCGCTCTTGGCCGCGTATAACGCCGGTCCGACGAAAGCGCGGGAATGGCGAAGGGGCGGACGAATGGACGTGGCGGCCATCACGTTTCCGGAAACAAAAAGTTTTGTTCAACGTGTTTTGGCGACCGAACGCTGGATCCGGCGCCTTCAACGAGTGAAGGGGTTTTTTCATGCCTGAAGATGTTCCTCCCGTCAGTCTCACGCCGGTGATGCGGCAATATCGCACTTTGAAAGCCAAAAACCCCGACGCCCTGCTCTTTTTTCGGCTCGGCGATTTCTATGAACTGTTTGAAGAAGACGCCCGGCGTGCGGCGCCGTTGCTTGAACTCGTTCTCACCCAAAGGCAAGGGGTTCCGATGTGCGGGTTCCCCCATCATGCGTTTTCTGGATATCTGGGAAAATTATTGAAGCACGGTTTGCGGGTGGCGGTGGCCGAACAATTGGAGGACCCTTCCGCCGCAAAAGGCATGGTGGCGCGGGACGTGGTGCGGGTTGTGACGCCGGGAACCGTGTTGGAAGAGGAACTTCTTTCCGCCAAAGAAAACAATTATCTCGCGGCGGTGTGGCCTTCCCGAGGCGGCGAAGGGGCGGGGCTGGTCTGGGCGGACATGTCGACGGGAGAGCTTCGCTATGCTCGTTTTATGGACGGGGTCGCCGGTCTGGCGCGGTTGTCGGACGAACTGGGCCGCATCGAACCGCGGGAAACCCTTTGGCCAGAAGGAACCGTTGCCCCGCTCGGGCGGACGGTCACGTCGATCCCCTTCCGCCATTTTTTAGACGACGGTTTGGACCGGCGGGCGGCCACGCTTTTCGGAGCCTCGGGCATGGAGGGGTTCGGTCTGGGCCTCGGGCATCCGGCCCGGCCCGCGTTGGCGGCGCTGTTGTCGTATGTGGAAAAAAATCAATCAGCGGCGTTGGCGGCGTTACGGCCCCCTCGTTCGGTGACGTTGAACGAATTCATGGTGCTTGATGAAGGATCCATCCGGCGGCTTGACCTTTTGCCTGGCGGCGGGACCCGGGCCGGGGGACCGACCTCGTGCCTCTGGAACCTGATCGACCAAACCTCCACGGCCATGGGGGGGCGGAGGTTGAAATCATGGCTGTTGCGGCCCCTCATGGACCGAGAAGCGATCCGGGTTCGCCAGGATCGGGTGGAGTTTTTTCTGAACGCGCGGCGTGAGCGGAAAGAACTGCAAACGCTTTTTCGTGAAACGGCGGATCTGGAACGAATTCTATCTCGTTTGACCGCGGGGACCGTCACGGGCCGGGACTTGATCGCCCTGCGTCGGACGGTGCGGTTGGCTCCGGAGGCGGGGCGGATCCTTCACGAAACGATGTCTCTGTCGGGGGAACGTCCGTTGGCGGGGCTTTTATTGGCTTTTGAGATTCCGAAAGAGCTGGTCTTGATTTTGGAACAAGCGTTGGCGGATTCCCCGCCCATGCGGGTGTCGGAGGGGGGTCATCCGGGATGGGTATTCCGCCGCTTTGGACGAATGGCGGGGGATGGCCTCGGCGGGGCGAGGTTGGATTTCGGCGTTGGAAACGGAAGAACGCGCCCGGACGGGAATCGGATCTTTGAAAGTCGGATTCACTTCCGTTTTCGGGTATTACCTGGAAGTGACAAAAACAAACCTTGCGAAGGTACCCCAAGACTGGATTCGTAAACAAACGTTGGTCAACGCGGAACGTTTTGTCACTCCGGGTTTAAAAATTCAAGAAGAAAAAATTTTGGGGTCTGAGGAGAAAGCCCGGGCGTTGGAGCGAGAATTGTTGGCGGAGGTGCGCGACACGGTTTTGTCCCATCGCAACAGTCTTTTCGCGTTGGCCGATGCGTTGGGGGAATCCGACGCGCTGTCCGCCCTGGCGGAAACGGCCGAGCGGGGGCATTGGGTTCGGCCCGATATTGTGGCGGAAGATGTTTTCATTATTGACCAGTCCCGTCACCCCGTGGTGGAAAAAGTTCTTGAAATGCGGGGGGGCGGTGCGTTTGTCCCGAATGATCTTTACCTCGACGACGCGGATCAACGGCTCCTGCTGGTGACGGGTCCGAACATGGGGGGCAAGTCCACGTTTCTTCGCCAGGCCGCTTTGAGCGCGGTGTTGGCCCAGATGGGATCTTTTCTTCCAGCGGGGAAAGCCCGAATGGGATTGGTGGACCGGATCTTTACACGGATTGGCGCGGGCGACGATTTGGCCGGAGGCGCCTCTACCTTTATGGTGGAAATGCGCGAGGTGGCCGACATCCTATTGAACGCCACGCCCCAGAGCCTGGTGATTTTGGACGAAGTGGGACGGGGCACCTCCACTTACGACGGGTTGGCGGTGGCGTGGGCCATGGCGGAACGGTTGGCGGGAACGCCCGACCAACCGGGTCCCAAGGTGCTTTTCGCCACGCACTATTTTGAATTGACAGAACTGGCCCACACCCAACCCCACATAAAAAATTACCACGCCGCCGTACGCGAATGGGCCCACCCGGATGGAAAAACCGAGCTCGTCTTTCTCCACCAAATCTTGCCCGGTCCGGCCGACCGGTCGTACGGGGTTCACGTGGCGCAAATGGCGGGGCTTCCTCCGGCGGTTGTCGCGCGGGCCAAAAACATTCTCAGAGGATTGGAATCCGGTCGTCGGTGGGAGCCGAAACGTGAAGGGGACGGGCAGAAGGAGCTTTTCGTGAATCCCCCGGTGTTGGAGGCCCTGCGGGGCCTCGACTTGGACTGCCTCACGCCTCTCGAGGCACTTCAAGCGTTGGCTGAAATAAAAAAGAAATGGGCGGGTTAGTCGGTGCCCCCTATTCGTCTGTGGGGGGGGTTTGTTATGATGCACGGGTTGTTCATCCGGCGTGTTCTGGGAGGAACTTATGTTGAAGGCGGAAAAACGCGGTCATAAACGGTTTCCTGTTTTAAAAGACATGGCGGAGCCGGTGGACCTTTTCGTTATGGATTCCGGCGCGCGGGAAGTTCCCGCGGTCCTCACCAACCTTTCTGCCGGGGGAATGGCGTTGGTCGTGTTTGCCCATGTCTCGGGTGAAGCCAAGCTGAAGTTGATGTTGGACGTCCATGGATTGGAAGGGATCGAACTTCAGGGGCGTGTGGCGTGGACAGCGCCGAAAGGCGATACGACCGGTGTGGGGGTGAAGTTTGACCACATGAAAAAAGAAACTGTCGATAAGATTAACGCCATGGCGGAAGATTTTCAAGATTGCGAGTTAAAACTATCATTCGGTGTGAAAGACGTTTGTTTCCTCAAGTGCGCCTATTTCACTCTTTGTTCGAAACCCGTGAAGTTGAAAAAATGAAATGACCGACAGACACTTTCTTCCTCGCCTTAAAACGGGGGGGATTCGTTAAATGGCGCAGGTTCTTAAACTGTCGGAAGATATTATACGTGGGATCGCGGCCGGCGAAGTCGTTGAACGTCCCGCGTCCGTACTGAAAGAACTGATCGAAAACGCGTTGGACGCCGGGGCTCGCCGGATCGAAGTGGAATGGCGGGACGCCGGGCGTAAAAGGATGCGGGTGTCCGATGACGGCGAGGGAATGGCTCCGGACGACGCGCGGTTGGCGTTGGAGCGGCACGCCACCTCCAAAATTCGCGATTTGAACGATCTCGAAAAAGTCGGGACGTTTGGGTTTCGCGGGGAAGCCTTGCCATCGATCATGGCTGTGTCCCGGTTCGAATTGCTCACTCGGACGGCAAAGGCGCCCGAAGCCTGGGCCATTCGGGCGGAAGCGGGACGCGTGACTTTCGACGGCCCCGCGGGGGCCCCTCTGGGAACGTCGGTGACGGCCGACGATCTCTTTTTTGCTGTCCCGGCCCGCCTCAAATTTTTAAAATCCGACGCCACCGAACGCGCTCTGCTTTTTCGGGCCGTGGAAGACGCCTCGTTGTCGGCCCCTGGCACATCGTTTCGGGTCATCTCTGAGGGAAAAGAGGCATTGTCGTTGCCTTCTTTGGAGGGAAATGACTCTCGCCTGATTGAACGCCTGGAGTCCCTTTGGGGGGCGGACCGGGCCCAGTCTCTCAAAGGGGTCGATGAGGCGGGGGCGTATCTGCGGGTGCGCGGGTGGGTGTCGGACGTGAACGCGCCCCAATCCACGGCGCGTTACCAGCGGTTTTTTGTCAACCGCCGCGCCGTCACCAGCCGGCGACTGCTTCACGCGCTCTACGATGGCTACCGTGGGCGTCTCCTGGTGGGACGTCATCCCGCGGCCCTCCTGTTTTTAGAATTGGATCCCACGTTGGTGGACGTGAACGTCCATCCCGCCAAACGGGAGGTGCGTCTCTCCCATGAACCCGAAGCCCACGATTTTCTAAGCCGGGCTGTGCAGAACGCCGTGAACCGAAGTGTTCAGCCTCGGGCGGTGTTCTCCTCAACGGAGGGGGGGGCCCCTCTGTCGGTTCCGCCGGCATCGTCCTTTCAGGAAAAAATCGGGACTTCTGTTTCCTATCGTCCCGGTTATACGGAATCCAAAATTCCCCGGTCGCCTTCCGCGGCCGAAACGCAAGAGCCTTCGCTTTGCAATCCCCTCTTTTAGACCGTTCGGGCGCGGACACGCTTTCTCAGACGTTGGTCCAAGGCCTGGTGCCCGGCGCGGAAGGATTGCCCTTAGGGACGTTTCGCGAAGGGCGTTTTGAACCTGTGGCACAACTTTATTTCACTTACATTTTGGCTCGACTGGAAAATCAATTTTTTCTTTTTGATCAGCATGCCGCCGCGGAACGGGTGCTCTATGAGGTCCTCTCCGAAAAGGCCTCGCGGGGGACACCTTCGAAACAGTCTCTCCTTTTGCCTTGGGTGTGGGAGCCGTCCCCGGAGGCCTCTGCGGTTGTTCAGGCCCAACGGCTTGATTTTGAAAATTTAGGGTATAGCCTGGAACCTTTTGGCCGGAACGCTTGGCGTGTGCTGGCGGTCCCGGCGGTGTTGGGCGAGGGAAACAAAGTTCGGTCGTTGTTGGAGGGGTTGGTGGAAGACCTTTTGTCGGGCCGGATCCCCCAGGGGTGGGAATCGATCCTCACCCGGGCGGCCTGCCGGGGCTCTGTAAAGGCGGGCGATCCTTTGACCCTTCCTGAAATGGGGCATTTGATCAAAGAGCTTCAGGGAGTGGAAAAGCCTTGGACCTGTCCTCATGGGCGGCCCTCTTTCCTGGGTTTGTCCGATATGGATTTGGCCAAACGGTTTCGTCGAATTTAGTTTCCATTGACAAAAGGCGATTTTTACATTAAATTCATGGGGCGATGGAATATCTAAGCAATTACATTGAAATGATGGGAGATACGGAATTTGCCATTTATATGGCAAGTTTTGTGTTTGGGCTTATCGTTTTGATTGGCCTGATCGCAAAAATGTTCGAAGGGAAAGTGTCGTCTGCAAAAGTCCCCCTTCCTCCGACCGAACCCAAGAAAAAAGAAAAACCGAAAGAGAAGGAGACGCCGCCTGTGTCGCCGTCGGCCCCAGCGGTGCCGGAGGGCATGATGATGTGGGAGGGCGACACGGGGAAAAAGAAAAAACCGGTGCCGACCGCGCCCCCCCCGCCTCCCCCTAAAAAAGAGGAAAAAAAGGAAAAACCCGCTTCTCTAAAAGCGCCGGTTCCTCCTCCTTCAGGTCCCGTGGCCGCACTGCTCGCTTTATCTCCGGCGCCTCTCCCCTCTGATCAAACCCGCCCAGAAGATAAAACGGTGGTATTGCCTCCGAAATCGGCAGGTCCCGTTCCTAAAGTTGAGCCTGTGGTGTTGCCTCCCGCCGCCCCGACCCCGACAGGGTCGAACGGGGCGGGCAACGCCGCGCCCTCAGAAGAAAAAATGGCGGTGGATCTTTCTATGTATGAAATGTTGGTTCGTCGGATCTCGGGGGTGGAGGCCGATGTGAAACGAGAACCGCTTTTTCTCGACCCACTGATGAAGCGGATGGGAAACATCGAGAAACGTTTGGAAGGGGTTTCTCCCGTTGGGGCGAGCGGAACAGGGGGGGGCGGTCATGAGGCTGAGGTTAAGGAATTAAAAGAAAAAATTCTAAAAATGCAAAAATACCTGGAATTGTTAAGTGAGGGGCCATCCCCCGATCCTGAATCAAAAACCGGTTCTTATCCATGAACCGAAAAAATAATTTTTAATTTTGCTGGACCTGATTTTTTTGGCGGGGGTGGGATTTCAGTTGTGGACCCGGTATCACACGCTTCAAAGGGAAAATCTTCCTGTGCTAAGCGAGAACGACACTATTGAACCGGCTGTTGTGATGGAACAGGCCCCAGTCGCGGATCCCATTAAAAAAGCGATCCCTCCACCCTCCGACGTCAAACCGAAGATGGGGCGAACATTTCTTTTTATTAGTGGAACGGCGAAATCTGTTCAATTGGTGGGGGATTTCAATGGGTGGTCTCCCCAGGCTTTCAAGAAAGACGAAAAAGGACGGTGGACCGTTTCGGTCATGTTGGCGCCGGGTGATTATTCCTATAATTTCATCGTTGATGGGAAAACCATTCGCGATCCCAACCAGCGCCGGACAGACTTAGAGGAACGTTCCCTTTTAACTGTTTCTCCTTAATATCCCTCCCTGGGCCACTGTGTTGCATGCTGTCTGTTAGAGCTAAAAAACCTATGAATAACGCGAGCGGAATCTCAAAAAATTCCTTGGGCCAGTGGGCCATTCTGTTTTTCTTTTTGGTTGGACCCGTGGCGGGTGGTTCCGGTCTTTGTGCGGCAGAGACAAATAAAGAAACGCGGGTCGACCCCCTTCGCACGTTCCAATTCAATTATCAACAAACGGCCGTAGATCAATCTATTCGTGATTATCTCAGTTTTATTCACAAGGTCGCGCCTGGGCTGGAAGAAATTGGATCCCAGTATGCCGTGGCCGACATGTTTATGGACCATGAGAGATATGAAGACGCGTCTCGACTGTTAAAAGTGTTGGCCGAATCTCCGACAAAGGACGTTTATTTTCGATATTCTGTTTTGGGCCGGTTGGCCACCTGTTTGATGCACCAATCTCGTTACACGGAAGCCTCTGGGTATTACAAGGTTGTCGTTGATGGTCCGGTGAAAGCTCTTGTGCCGGAAGCGATCATCGGGCTGTCGTTGGCCATTCTGTCCGCTGGCGATATTCCGGGAGCTTATCAACGTTTTCGCGAGGTGACGGCGCTGTATCCCGCCTACAAAACACATCCCCGGTATATGTTGCCCATGGGGTTGGTTCAGTTCCAGATGCGTAAGTACCCATCGGCTTTGGACTATTTTCTACGGGATGATCGCAACCCCGGTAGCCAGTATTTTGCGGGTCTCTGTTATCAGCAATTGAAGCGTTATCCGGAGGCGAGCGGAACGTTCCGACGCATCACCCAAGAGTATCCCGACAGCGATTGGGCCGATCGCGCGCGGTTTGAATTAGGAGAAACGTTTTATCTCCAAGAAGATTTCCTTTTGGCCGCCCACACCTTTGAAGATATTTTTTTGTCGCACCGTTCCGTCCAGTGGGACAATTTGTCGCTTTTCCGGCTCGCCTGTTGCGATGTGCGGATGAAAAAGTTCGCCTCAGCGGAACAGCGCTTAGGGGCCCTGTCCGGGAAAAAATTAGAACCGTCCCTCGCGGCCAACGTAAATTATATGTTGACCGAATCTTTAGCGGCGCAAGACAAGATCGGGAAAATCATCCGTCTTTTGGGGAAAGGGTCGGACAAGAAGCGGTCCCTGGAAAATTCTTACCGGTTGATATGGGCCCGCGCCGCTGAGGGAAACTATAAAAAAGCGGTGTCTCTGGCCAACGATTTCTTAAATCAGGGGGAAGACCCAGAACTGACGCCGCGAACGTTACTTTTGCAGGCTTATGCGTTCGAGCGGTTGGGCCAGTGGCCGGAAGCCTTTGCGACCTATCAACTCGTGGCGGAACATTTTTCCGCCACGCCCTATGCGGCGAAGGCGGCGGAGTTGTCCTGCGCCAATTTTTATCGGGCAGGAGAATTTAAGTCCATTTCCACCCAGGTCAGCAGTTTGTGGCGCCGTGTGGATCCTGACATCAAAAAACGTTTCCCGGAAACTCTTTACTGGATGGGCCACGCGTCCATGAAACTGCGAGACTTTGCCCAGGCCCAAAAGTTTTTTAAAGAATTCGTCACCATCGCCCCGGCCGGACATCCCTGGTTATCGGAGGGGCTCCGGGCTCAGGCGTTGGCTTTTGCCATGGACAAGAGCGTGAAAGAGGCGCTCCCCGTGCTTCAACGTGCCTACCAGAGCGCCCAGGAAACGGGGAACACCCCCTTGATGGCGAAACTGACCATGGATACGGCGAATATATTGTTTAATGCTGGCAACAAGTATGAGGAAGCCGTGTCCTATTACCGTCGGTTGGCGCAGATCGATCCGAAAAATGATCAAATCCCTTTCGCCTTGTATCAGCAGGCTTTAAGCCTCTATCGGGCCGAATATTACAACGAAGCCGCTGAAACCTGGGAAAGTCTTTCCGTTCAATATCCGCGAGATGGCCGGGCGGCGGAATCGCTGTTTCGTGCGTCTCGCACGCGGTTTGAATTGGGAAAATATCCCGAAGCGATCGCGGGCTACCAAACGCTCGTCCGCAATTTTCCCCAATCGCCGTTTGTCCGCGACGCTCGGTTCCAGATTGGGCAGGCCTATTTCAATGCCAAGGAATGGACCAAGGCCATCGAGTCCTACATGGATTTCCAAACACGATTTCCCGCCGATCCCGAACTGGCTCAGGTGGGCAATTACATCCAACTGGCCTCCTATAATTCCGGAATGCCTGTAAAAGAAATGGAGGAAAAATTTCGCGGGAAGACGAAAACCCCGGTGCTGGCCGACGTCTATTGGCGAGAGGGGGCGAAATTATTCAACAATAAAGAGTATGACGCCGCCCGGGATAATTTCCAAAAAATCTTGTATGAATTCCCCAGTTCTTCTTGGGCGTCGCAAGCTTCATTCTATCGGGCCGAATCGCTGTTCCTTCAAGAGAACTTTAAAGAGGCGGCGGTGGCCTATGAGACTTTTCTTCAAGGGTTTCCGGGGAATGCCAATACGGCCCCCGCGCAGTTTCATTTGGGCGTGTCCTATTTTAGCGTGAACAATTTTTACCGAAGCGCCGTGGTGTTTGAAGAGTTCCAAAAAACATTTCCGACGGACGAATTGGCTAAAAGCGCCATGTTGAACGCGGCCATTTCCTATTCTCGCGTGGGCGATGTGGAAAAAACAACGCTCGCGTATCTTCAATACGCTTCCCTTTACCCCAACGCCGACGATGTGGGGGCTTCGTATATTCAATTGGGCCAATTCTTGGAAAAGGTGGGTCAAGAATCCCGGGCCTTGGAAACGTATCGGCGCGTTCCTCCCAAAGTGCCAGAATATCCCCAGGCTCTCTATCTTTTGGCCCGCTTGCACAAGAGCCTTTCGGAGCCGGCGGGGGAACGGCAAGCCTATCTGGCCCTTCAAAAAGTGCCGGCCAAATCTGATCCTTATCGGATCGCGGGGCTCCTGGCCTTGGCCGATATTTATTTGGCGGCGAACGAGGCTGATCCCGCGTTGGCGCTGTACGCGGACGTTTTAAAAAATGCCTCCGATGATGCGAACCGGTCCCTCGCCCAACAACAGATTTCGGCTATTCGGGGAGCGGTGGGAGCCAACCCCTAGTTTTATGAATATTCTTTAGCAAAGGAGGATTCATGCAAGAGTTGAGTTTCATTGGGATTTTGAAGATCAGTTTGGTGATGCCGGTGTTGTTGGTCCTCTCCGTTATCATGGTGGGGGTTTTTATCGAGCGTGGACTGTATTTCGCACGGATGGGGAAGATTGATCCGCTCCTGTTCAGGAACGTGAAAGAATACCTGGTGGCCGGCAAGTTAAATGAAGCCGTGACGTTGGCGGGGAAAGGAACAGGATTGATCGCTGAATCGTTGGCGGCGGTGTTGGTTGCCGCCCAATCCAAAGATCGCGCTCAAATGGATCATGTGTTGACTTTGTATTTCCAACGCACTCAATCTCTGCTCAGTCGGCGTTTGGGTCTGTTTGGGACATTAAGTTTCATTTCTCCCCTTTTGGGTCTTTTGGGAACCGTTTTGGGGGTTATGGCGGCCTTTCGTGATTTGGCGGCGACGGGGTCGGGGGGGCCGGGCGTTGTGGCCGCGGGCATTTCCGAGGCGTTGTATGCCACAGCGGCCGGGATCGTTGTTGCGGTGTCGGCGGCCTTGATTTACAATTATTTTAACTTTAAGTTAAAACACGTCTTGAACAGCCTTAATATTTTTGGCCAGGAAATCTCGCTCATCGTTACTCTCGGGCGGGATGTGTGAACAAAACGGAGAAAAAAGTGTCCAAACGGGGGAGGGCGCGTTGAACGATTTGATGAACGAGGGCGATATGGAAGAAACAGAGAAAATCAACGTGGTGCCGTTGGCCGATTTGACGTTGGTTCTTCTCATCATTCTTATGGTTCTATCGCCCATGATCAGTCAGTCCATGATCCGTGTAGCGACGCCCCAGGTTCAGTCGGCGGGTCCAGCGGAATCTTCCGAGGGTGGGGAGGAGAAAATCCCTCTTTTTATTTCAATCAGTGAAACAGGGTATTCTTTAAACAATGTTTCGTTTGAGGAGTTGGACCCTCTTCTCTCTAACGTCAAAGAAAAACTTTTGGAAGACAAGGACCGTCCCGTTATTGTGAGTGCGTCAGACGGAGTGTTTGTGGGGCAAGTGGTCGAAGTTTTGGATGGGTCCAAACAGCAGGGGGCTCGGGAAGTGTCATTGGTTAAAAGCGTTGGGCCGGAGCGATCCCAATGAACGATGTGCGGCGTCGAATCACCACGGATGGGGCCATTGCAGGCGTCAATATTGTGCCTGTGATTGATCTCTGTCTCGTCCTTTTGGTGATTCTTCTGATCCTTTCGCCCCTGATGGATAAATCTCCGGTGGAGGTCACTCTTCCCCAGGCCCATGCGAAAAAAGAAGAGCAGGAAAACAATATTTCAATTACCGTGGATCCCGACGGCAACATGGCGGTGAACACGACGCCTGTGGATAGGGCCAGTGTGGGCGCAGAAATTCGGCGCCAACTTAAAACCCGCAACCCCGATGTGTTTGTGATTATTCGAGCGGATGAAAAGGTGAAATACGGGGGGCTAACCGATTTATTGAAAATCGCAAAAGAATCCGGCGCGCGGTTTGTCGCCCTGGGAACGAGGGAAAAACAATGACCTCTGCCCATTGGGATCTGGTGTATGGCCGTCCGCCCATTTCTCGGGACGCGATCCTTTTTGGCATTGCCGTGGTTCTGCATTTGCCGTTATTACTGATTCAATTTAAGGCGCCAATAAAATCGAAAACCGTGGCGGAGTCTGTGACCGTGTTCGACATGAGAGATCAGGCGATTAACCAAATCCTGGAGAGAGGAATGCTCTTGCCTCCCAAAGTCCCAGGAACGGGAAAAGTCAAATCGGTGGATCTGTCCCGGTTTATTCGTTCGCCATCGTCATCCCTTCCTCCTGTCCCACTTCCTAAACTGCCCCCATTAGATCCAGGAATAAAAAGTCCCCTTCCGACGATCATCCCTCCGAAAATAGCGGCGGGCGTGGGGGACCCCCTGCGAACGGAGGGGCCCGTTTCCTCTTCCGGCGAAGTGGGGAAGGTGAAAGATAAGGGGAAATTCTATGCCGACGCGAACATGGTCCGGTCGCTGGAAAGCGCGTCGGGCGCCCCCCTCCCGTTGAGCCAGCCAAAGACGATCCTCATTCCGACCGCGCCCACCGCCCAGGCGGAATCGGGGATACATGCTCCCGCGCCATTAACGGGAAAAATCCATTTTCCTTCCGCGCCCTCGGCCGATTCACTGGTGCCAAAGAGTGCGATTAAAGTTGATAAACACGCGGGGAGTCCCATTGCCGTGAGGGATCCGGTGGAGGGGGATCCCGAGGAAAACCTTCCGGTCATCCGCGCTCGACCGCGTACTCTCACGGCGGAACAAAGGACTCAGGAGTTGTTTCCCATTCACGGAGCCTTGAAAGACCGGGGGGTGGACCGCCAGGAGATTCCCGAATATCCGGAATGGGCGCGCAAGAAAGGGATCGAGTCTTCTGTCAAGTTTAAGTTTTCTGTGACCGCGGACGGTCGCGTGAAAGAGAACATCGAAATCGTTCAAGGGTCAGGGTATCCCGAACTCGACGAATTGGCTCGGACGGCTCTGCTCCGGTGGGTATTCTCCCGTCTGCCTCCCGAAAAAGGGAACATCGTGCAGGACGGGGCCATTGAGTTTCGGTTTTCCATCAAATGAAAAACCATAGAGCGGAACTCGCGGAAAGGGGGGGGGGCCTCCATGGTTTTTTAGTGAGCGGGAGCGCTCGGACGGCCCGCTGTCTTTTGTGTCTGGGGGTCGTGTTCCCGCTCGTCTTTCTCTCAGCGGGGGTGGCCCTCGCCGCAAAACCGGTCGTTTCTAAAACGGCTCCTCGGCTTAAGCCCAGCGAGTTGGAGGGGCCGAAGGGAAAACTGAAATCCGAAACAGCGGAAGGCGCTTCGGTTTTGCCAACGCCTGAAAATATGCGGACGTCCTCCGAAACCATCAAGTCCATCAGCCAAAACATTGAGGCCCCCTCCCGCGATGAGGTGCCCATCGTCCTGGACCCGCCGCCGACGGATCTCCCTTTTAAAGACGTGGTCGGTTTTGCCCGTCCCGGCCAAACGGAGAAAGTTCTCACAGGCCCTGTGGACCATTTGCCCGCAAACGAAATTTTGGGGCTGGCTGTTCTCGATTTCAGGCAAGCGGTGAACCCTGTCCACCTGAGGATCCCATCGCCGCCTTTTTTTCGCATGGAAGTCCCCTCCGGTTTTGAATCCGCCCATTGGTCGTTCCAGGTGGAGGATCAATCGGAACAAACGGTGTATCAAACGGGGGGGATGCAAATTCCCCGGGATCTGGTGGTGTGGGACGGTTTCACGGACGACGTCATGGTCATTCGCGCGGGGGTGGTGTATCAACCGGTATTGAAAATGGTGGACGCTCGGGGCAACCCCCAGCAGTTTTTTGGCGATCCCATTAAATTGGATGTTCTCCAATTTGATCAGGGGGGTGTTCGTCACGTGGAATTTCGCAATCATTTTTTGTTTCAGAGCGATTCCTCGGATTTGGCGGTGGAAGGATTACCACTGGTGCAATCCTTGTTGAACATCATGCGAGAAAATGGGGGGTCCCCTTATCGGGTCGTGGTGCATGAAGACGAGGGGGGAGGCGCTTTGGCGCAAAAACGTTTAGAGAAATTAAAACGGTTTTTGGAAGACGCCCTGGTCCTTGATCCGGAAAATTTTTCTTTTTCTGTCGAACCGTCCGGGAGCCGCGGTCCCGTGACAGCATTTTTTATCCAGATTCCTGAGGGCGGGTCGTGAAACGGCGTGGTGTGTGGGTGCTTCTGTGGGCGTTTGTTTTTATGCAGGGCTCTCTTTGGGCCGTCGACCCCGGGGCCCTGATGGATCAGGGAAAACGGCAATATGAAAAAGGGGAATACGGCAAGGCCCTGCAGACTTTCCTAAAGGTGAAAAAAGAAGACCCTGCCAATTCCCTGGTGCGGGAGTATATCAGCAAGTGCACGGAGAAGATTATGGAGGCCGAAAAGGGGGCACGGGAAAAAGAATTTGTTTTGAGCGGAAAATCCTCATCGGCGATCATTTTGCCAAAAGAACCGGCCCCCGCTTGGGCCGTGCCTAAACCAAAACCTCCTCGGAAAGACCCCAAGGGAGCTTTTGGCTACCAAAGGAAAGTGCACCGGTCGGCCGCTCCTGTTGTGCCTGACTCTGTGCGCGCCAAAGGGAAGAAACCATCGCAGTTGCTTGTTCAGCAGGGGATTTTAGCCAAAGGATACGAGAATAAAATATTGGATGGGCAGGCCCTTGAACTGGTGCGCAAGGGCGGTCGTGTGGAGATTGTCGCCTTTATGAACAGACTCTTTTTGCCCTTTTCCGATACTTTGGCTCCCGACGCTGTTGTTGCCCTTGACCTGATCGCTCAGCAATTGCAGGCCGATCCTGGAAAATCCACCCTTTTGCGAGCCATGGATTCGTTGACCCCGGCGGTGCGCCGTCAGATGTTGGACCTTCCCACGCGGCGGGTGTCGATCCTGTTCAGTTATCTTATGCACGCCTCGTTGGGTAAAGGAGTTGGAAAAGGACGCGGAACGTATACCGCGGCCGATTTGGACGATTGATCCCTGTGTGGTTTCCCCAAAAGCTGAGGCCCAAATCCTCATATAAGAAATATCTACCGTCTGAGGTGTTTTACCCATGTGGAGCCGTGGGCCGTTACGTGAATTTGCTTAATATATCAGGGAATACCTGTTTGTCGAGGTATATAAAAGGGGGTTTAATGAAATATATTCGTGGAAGTGTTTTGTTAGTGGTAAGTTTCGTGGGGTCCCTGGGCGGGGTTTGGGCTCGGGTGAATATGGTTGAAACTTGGTCACCGGGTTTTGATGCCCATATTTCTGAAAACAAATGGAACAATTCTCTGCATGCTGGGGTGGGCAACGGGGGGGCGGACGGAACGGATTCCACTGAATTGGGGTATGCGTTGACGACACCCCTGGGGGATCAATGGGAGGTTGCTGGGACGTGGGGGATCGCGACGTTGGACTCTTCGGGGGTGCGGAACGATTCCGGTCTCACGGACCTAACCTTTGCCGCCAAACGGCGCTTGCCGGGAACCCTTTTTCCAAAAAAGGTGAAAGCCGTGGGTGAGTTTGGTATTTCCCTCCCCACCGGGGATCCCGACCACGGGATCGGGGCGGGGGGGCTTGGTTTTTTGGCGAACGCGGGGCTCAGTTTACCCATCCAATCGGTCCGAGGGTATGCTCAGATCGGGCTCAAAATGTTCACGGAAGGGAGTGGAACACGGTGGGGGAACACGTTGAATTATTCCGCCGGCGCGATGTATTCTCTTCGACCGGAATGGATGCTATCGGCAGATTTGAGGGTGATCACCCACGCCAAAGACAAAATTAACGGAACGGTTCTCCCGGACGCGCGCCAAGAAGCCTACCTGGCCCCTGGCGGAGTCTGGATTCCCACCGACGGCCCTCTGGAAGCCCAGGGGCTCCTTCTGCTCGGTCTGACCGGCGATTCCTACGATTTCGGAATTCAGCTGGGGATTCGTTACTAACCTGAAAAATCCGTTTGACTGAGCAATTCCGTCCGGGAGCGGAGCGCGTAAGGGCGAGACTCACGGGGGAGGAAAATAGCGTCAGGCCCCCCTCACTGGAGCAACAGTAAAAAGGGCCCGATCTGTTGAAAACAGCAGACGGGCCCTCGGGCTTTTCGGGCCGGTGTTGGTCTATTGCCGATCGGGCAACCGGTCCGTGATGGCGACTCGGATTTTGGCCAAACAGGGCTATCAAACAATTTTTAACTTGAAAGGTGGCATCATCGGCTGGGAAAAAGCTCGTTTCCCCGTTGAAACGGGACCTCGGGCAGAAAGGCATTAGGATCCACGACCGAGATTGCTGTTTTTGACTCGAAATCGTATGATCCCTTCTCGTTGACGGCCGTTGGCGACCTGCGGGGGTGGTTTCTGGATTTGCGTCTATCGGCCGAATCGGCGACTTCGGCCCGTCGCAATCGGTGCCCACTGGGCACCGCGACCCTCAGGGGGGAAAGGAATCCCCAAATACGTGCCTTGTTGGATTTTTTTTTGGTTCGCTACAAAATCCCTTGCGTAACGGTTCAACTTGCCCTATCATTAAGGGCGCGATTCTATCCCGCTTAAGAGGATTCAATGAATAAAAGATATTTGGTTTATTTTGCTTTGGCCGTTGTGGCAGTGACTTCACCGGCATGGTCAGCTGAAGATCCGATTCAGGCCTTGTATAATCAGAAATGCGCTTCGTGCCACGGGAAAGATGGAAAAGGCACCGCTTCAATGGCAAAAATGTTTAAAGTGGACATCGCCTTATTAGACCTCACGGACAAAGCAACTCTCGATAAAAAAGACGACGTGCTGGACGGAATTACCGCCAAGGGCGTCGCCAAAATGCCCGGTTATGAAACGAAATTGAAACCGGAACAAATCAAAGCGTTGACCGCATACTTTCGCTCGCTGGCAAAACCAAAACGTTGACTTTAAAAAATCGTTTCCTTTCCTTGCTCGCGGCCGCCGCCGTGGGGGTGCTGTTTTTTACCTCCTCCGCGTCGGCCGCCGTGGAGGGGAACGATGATTGTTTGATGTGCCATGGGCAAAAAGACACCGATTCGCCCTTTGTCGACGGTAAAGCCTTCGGCGCTTCGATTCATGGGCGGAACCTCTGTGTCTCCTGCCATCAAGACGCTAAAGAGATTCCCCATCCCAAAAAACTGTCACCGGTCGCCTGTGCCCGTTGTCACCGTTTGGAATCTCAAATTTATCGGGATTCCGATCACGGCCGTGCGGTGGCCGCGGGCCGCACCGACGCGGCCGCTTGCAAAGATTGTCACGGCCACAGTCACACTCTTTTAAATTCACGTCACCCCGACTCTCCGGTGAACCGGAAAAATATTCCCGCCACCTGCGCCACCTGCCATGGGAAACCCGACACCACGATCAACGACCATTTGACAGAACGGAAACCGGTGGAAACATACGACGCCACTGTTCACGGAGTGGCGTTTCGATTGGGCCGCCTGAACGCCGCGGTCTGTTCCGACTGCCACGGGACCCACGACCTCCACGGGTCCGCGAACGCGGCCAGCCGCGTGAACCGAGCACAGATCCCTGAGACCTGCGGGCGCTGTCACGCCAACGTTCTGTCTGTCTACAAACAAAGCATACACGGGCAAGCCATGGCCCATGGAATAAAAGAATCCCCTGTTTGCACGGATTGTCATGGGGAACACACGATTCGGTCGACCGAAGATCCTGCCTCGTCGGTTTCTCGCGGAGCGGTAACAAAAACGTGCTCAGGCTGTCACGAATCCGAGCGAATCGTGACCAAGTTCGGACTTCCCGCGGGCCGACTAAAAAGCTACATGGACACTTACCACGGCATGGCGTCCAAAAGGGGGGATTTACGCGTGGCGAATTGCGCCTCCTGCCACGGCTGGCACGACGTTCTTCCATCCAAAGATCCTCGTTCGTCGGTCAATTCCGCAAATCTTTCCAACACCTGCAGTCAGTGCCATAGCGGCGCCCAGGTCACATTGACGTCAGGTCGAATTCACTCCGGAAAAGAAACGCGCCCGCCTTTTTGGATCTTGTTCTTCCGCTGGTTTTATCGAATTTTGATTCCGCTCACTCTCGGGGCGATGATTCTCCACACCCTTTTGGATTTCGTGCGAAAATTGTTGCATCCTCTCCCGTCGCCCCATGCCCATGAATTAAGCGTTCTTCGGTTGAATGTAAATGAACGACTTCAGCACGCGGTTTTATCTCTGACATTTATTGTTTTGGCCTACAGCGGGTTTTCACTGGAATTTTCGGGGGCCTGGTGGACCGCGCCATTTCAATGGCTGGGCGGCGAAGAGGCCCGCAAGGGACTTCACCGTTGGACAGCGCTGGTTTTTATTATCACCGGGGCATGGCACGTGGGGTATATGCTTTTCACGCGCCGCGGCCTATTCCTTTGGCGCATACGTTTGCGACCGCGCTTCCGGGATTTGGTTGAACCCATTCAACTCACCCTCTATAATATGGGGTTGCGGAAAGAACGCCCTTCGTTGCGATATCCGAGCTATATCGAGCGAGCGGAATATTGGGCGTTACTTTGGGGTTCCGTCATTATGATTATAACCGGAGCCTTGCTGGTATTTAACGATCTCACCTTAAAACATGCCCCTTTGTGGGTGCCGGAGTTGGCCACATTGATTCACACCTATGAAGCGATCCTGGCTTGTTTGTCCATGTTGGTTTGGCATGCGTATTGGACGGTGTTTGACCCGGCCGTCTATCCCATGAATTGGGCGTGGATCACAGGCCGCCTGCGCCGTCGATTTAGATCCCATCTCCCGAACGACTCCATGCGAAAAATAACGCGGTCGCATTTCTTTTCTTTATCCTTACTGTGACGGCTCGCGCCCAATTTGCCGGACCAGACACCTGCGCCGCGTGCCACGCGGAAGAGTTTAAAGAATGGAAACAGTCGGTTCATGCAAACGCCTATTCTTCCGAGGTGTTTCAAAAATCCTGGAAAGCCAACGGGGCCAAACCCGAGTGCCTCGCCTGCCACACCACGGGATGGGAAAAAGGAAAAACGAAATTCAAACACGCAGGCGTGAGTTGCGAATCCTGTCACGGGCCGATGGAGGAGACCCATCCGGCGGCCAAAATGCCGATCCCTGTCTCTGCTGATATGTGCCGCACGTGCCACAAATCCACTCACGGGGAATGGAAAATAAGCGCCCACGGCCAAAAAAATATTCGTTGTTTCGATTGCCATAAAGTTCACGGTCACGGGCTCCGCCTGGGCGGCGGCGATGCGCTGTGTGGATCCTGTCATGCCACCAAAATGAAAGATTTTGCCCACGCCACTCATCATCAAGAAGGGCTCACCTGCACCACCTGCCATTTCCCAAGCTCTCCCTCCGGGCCTGACGCGATCATGGGCACCGGCGCGCCTGGCCATAACTTGTCTGTTGGGCCTCAGGTATGTGCGCGTTGCCATGATGATGGGGTACACAAAAGCGGGCAATTGGTTGAATTGCGGGAACGCTATAGTGAAACCCAAAAACACATGGCCGTGGCCGGGGTCAAGAATGTTTTCGAGTTGATCGAAAAACACAAGGACTTGGAATGGCGGCTGGATGGTGCCCGTTCCAGCGCCTGGCTTGTGACCCTATTGGGCCTCTTGGCCGGGCTGGGGTTTGGTTGGACCGCGGCTTGGCTTGCATTAAGAAAGCGATCCCGAAAATGAGCGAGGGGATCTCCCGCCGCAACTTATTCAAGGGGGCGTTGGTGGCCGTGGCATCGACGGTTCTGCCTCGGTCCATGGCCAAGGCTGAGGGGCTTGCCTCTAGAGGCGATGTTTTCGCCGTTCTGGTGGATCTGACAAGGTGCATTGGGTGCAGGTCGTGCATGCGCGGGTGCCAACGGGCAAACGATTTAAACGCACCCCAGGAACTGATGGACATGGATCACCTTTCCAGCCGGATCGAACCCACCTACAATCTATGGACCACGGTCAATGTCGAAGGCGGCGCTTCCTCGCCCCCCCGGCATGTCAAACGCCAATGCATGCATTGTTTGGAACCCGCGTGTGTGTCCGTCTGCCCCGTGGCCGCCCTGCATCAAACCGAACAGGGCCCTGTCATCTACCGAGAAAGCCGCTGTATTGGTTGCAGATATTGCATGGTGGCATGTCCCTTTGATGTACCCCGCTTTGAATGGAACAATGGGCTCACTCCCGTGATCGGCAAATGCCAATTTTGCGCCCAACAACGATTGTTCAAGGGTCTTCCACCCGGTTGCGTGGAATCGTGCCCCACGGGCGCGCTCAAATTCGGTAAACGTGACGATCTGCTTTTTGAAGCCAAAGCTCGCCTCCGTTCCCGGCCCGACGTTTATGTGGATCATATTTTTGGTGAAGATGAAGTGGGGGGGACCACGTGGCTTTATTTGTCAGACGTTCCCTTTGACCAGTTGGGTTTTAAGAAAAATCTCTCCCAACGGCCCCTGCCGAGCTTCACCTGGGACGTGGTGAGCTGGATCCCTGGAATTGCGGCGGTATTGGCATCGCTTTTTGGTGTCTTGGCTTTCAGCTTGTCCACAAAGAGCGACCAAGGAAAGGGGGATAAACACCCGTGATGGGCTGGTTTTTTCTGGGAATCGTTGGCGCCATTTTGGCGTGGTTAACGGTGAGCTATGGGTTGGGTCGCCCTCCACGTCATGGAATTCGCTGGGCAGGGGCCGCACTGGGCGCCCTTTGGGCGGTCACCGCCGTCGTTTTTGTGATCCGGTTCACCCATGGAATGGGGGGAATGACCCACATGACCGACGCCAACCCCTGGGGGGTTTGGGTGGGGCTCTTGCAAGCGGGGGTCGCGCTATCCGGGGGCGGTTTTGTTATGGCGGCCACCGTTCATATTTTTCACATAAAACGCTTTGAGTCGATTCTTCGACCGGTGGTTCTCTTGGCTTTTCTCGGCTACAACTTTGTGGGAATGACCCTTTTTATCGAGGTGGGTCGACCGTATAATCTCTGGCATCCCTGGGCCATGTGGCAACACCGGTCGATCATGTTTGAAGTGGCCTGGTGTGTCACGCTTTACCTGACAGTTCTAAGCATTGAATTTGCGCCCGTGGTTTTGGAACGGTTTGAAATGAATCGCGCCATCAAAGCGCTCCATCGCGTGGCGATCCCGATTGTGATCGTGGGGGTTATTCTTTCAACGCTCCATCAATCGTCCATGGGCTCCATGTTTTTGATCATGCCCCAAAAAATACACCCTCTCTGGTTCAGCACCCTGTTGCCGGTCTTTTTCCTCCTTTCCTCAGTGGCCGTGGGGCTTTGCATGACGATCGTGGCGTCGCTTTATTCCGCGCGGCTCTTCAATAAAACCCTGAACCACTGGTTATTGGCCGACCTAGGCCGGGCGGCCTCCCTGGTTCTTTTTTTGTATGGGGCCATTAAAATGGTGGATGTTTCCGCCAGAGGCGCGTGGGCTTCACTTTTGACGCCTCCCTGGTTGGGAGTTCTCTTTTTATTGGAAATGGGGGCCGGGGTCTTTCTTCCGGCCGTGCTCCTTTCCCGTCACTCCATCCGCAAACGACCATTCCGTTTGGGGATGGCCTGCCTACCGGTTCTAGGAGGGGTCGTTTTAAACCGTTTGACGGTCAGTTGGTTTTCCATGGTTCCCTATACCGGCCCGAATTACGTGCCCCATTGGATGGAGATCGCTGTCTCGGCCACCATGCTGACTGTTTTAATGACGGTGTTTGGTCTTGCCGTTCGGTTTTTGCCGGTGTATCCGATTAAAGCAGACGGTGCCTCATGAGTGTCTGTCAGACTCCACTGGTTCAACCTGGAATTCCCAGTTGGACCCGGAATTCGACGAAGGATCTCTCACTTTTTTGTTCCTCAAAAAGTTCGTCCGATGTCCCTGCATCGACCTCTCTTTTTTCGTCCTAAAAAGTGGATCTCCTTCGTCTCGGTTCTGCGGGCCAACTGGGAATTTCAGGTTAAAAGAATCCTCCCGTCTTTAGCTTGATTTGTAGCGCCACTCGCACCACCCGGGATTTTGGCGTTTTGAAATCGGAAGCGATCGCACTCACCTTTTGTAATTCGCCGTTATCCAACCATAATCCATGGCACGACGGGCATCGGTCCACCAAAAGCTCCTTCAGGGGCACAAACTTCAACTCCTCCAGTTTAGCATCGCACCGGGGGCACGGGAACACGGTTTGCCGACCCACCGTTCTCTCCGCTTGGGGATTGGGGAGATCGTTCTTTAATTCAGTGACAAAGGCCATCTCGTCTTTGTCAAACCAGATTCCCTTGCATCCCGGGCAATAATCCAGCGCGACGTTTTCAACAGCAATTTCATTTAGGGGAGAAACACATTTTGGGCAGATCATGTCATTCTCCTGTGGGGCGGATGTTTTGTTACAATGGCGTAAAATATATCATTTCGAGGATTCCCTTTTGAAAAGATTCGCCTTTCTGTGCTTGCTTGCATTTTCGGTTCCGTTGTTCGGCGATGCCACGGTTTCCCACGATCAAGACTATTTTACCTATGACGGCGACGGCGTTCAACTCATTTACACAAAGAAGAACCTGCCTTACGCAGAACGGGCCTCCTCGCTTGAGCGGTTTTTGCACCCCCAATATGAAAAACAATTTGGGTTCGCTTTGGATGAAAGGCTTTATGTGGGTCTGATGTCGGATTACAACCAAATCGCCAACGGTTTTTCGACACCTTTACCCAACAACCGGCAGATCAATTACATCGGTGGAACAGAACTCGTGGATTATTTCAGCGTCCGATCGTGGCTGGAGACTTTGATTTACCACGAAACAGCCCACAACTATCAGTTAAACGCGAAGAATAATCCCATCTCCAGTTCCCTTCATAAAGTGTTCGGAAACGGCATGGTCATTTTGCCCTTCTCCATCATGCCCAACCTCGCCGTCAATTCTTTTCTGCTGGAAGGCAATGCGGTTTTAAATGAATCGTGGCACGGGAACGGCGGTCGGCTTTACAGCGGGCGTTTTAAAGTTCAGACGTTGCTTCAAGTGAAGGCCGGGTACTTCACGCCGGAACGCATGCACAACCACACCCTCTTTTTCCCTTACGGGGAACACCATTACACTATGGGTGGTTTTTTTCAATATTACCTGGCTGAAAAATACGCGCTGGACAAAACCAACCGATTTTTTAAAGAAAACTCCGTCGACTGGTATTGGCCTTTCATGACCAACAATGCCATGGGACGCACCATCGGCCGTGATTTCGAAGGCGCTGTTCGGGATTTCGTGAAAAGCGCCCAGAAAGACGCCCAATCGGTGGTGGAGGTCCAAGGGAATGTCGTGCTCCGATCAAAATATTTCTCCCCATTGAACGGAGATAAAGACGAACTCTTTTTCCTGGTCAGTCAGGAAGGGGTTCGCGCTCCCGAATTGGCTCGATTGGATTTGAAAACAAAAATACTGTTGCTACGACGGGAAAGCTTTCTTGAGGGAAAAGTCATCAAGGTGGGTGGGTCCTATTTTACTCAAGGGGGAAACTACACCAACCCTTTCCGTATCTACCAGGGTCTTTTCGATAAAAACGCCATCCTTTTGCACGGCACGGAATCAAAAATGATCCAAGGATTTCTGAAAGACGGAACGCCGGTCTATTTTGATGTGCCCACCTCTTTCGACCAACCCCGTCTCTTCGTGGGGAAAACCTTCTTTGCGGATGTCCATTCGTCCGTCTTCATCGATGGGGACAACAACCTTTATTATTTTGTCCAAAACGGAAAAACACGAACCCTTTACAAAAACAAGACACCCCTTTACTCTTATGAGGGTTTCTACGGGATCGTCAGCGATGTGGGCGCGGACGGCGCCATTTATTTTGTTGCCAATTCCCGACTCGGCACAACTCTTTTTCGATACAATGTCGACACATCCGTTGAGCGCGTCAGCGTTGGGGATAACATCATCGAAGCAAAACTGGTTTCAGAAAATGAGGTTTTTCTGGCCGCCACGAGCTCGGACAACTATTACTATTGCTTCGCTCCGCTCAAACCCTCGAAACAAACCCCATTCGAGACCACTTTGTTTTTTGAAAAGGATCCTATTTATGGTTCCGTTTCCGGTCAAAGAGCAGAGGCGGCCCCCGCGTTGGACCTCACCCATCCCTACCATTCCCTGCTTGAGATGCATTACAGCGGCACCAACTTGTTCCTGGGAAACGATGTGGACGCAGGCTGGTTGTATGACCTTCAAATCAATTTCGCGGATCCGTTGGTGCAAAATGCCTTGACCGGTTTTGTTTCGCGAACCAACGATGAGGTCACTGTCGCCGGATTGGGGTATCAAAACACCCAAACTTTTGTGCGTTATGCGATCACAGGTTTTGGCGTGACAGACAAGAACGATGCGGTCAGCGCTGAATTTTACCGGGATACCGGCGTGGGGGTTCAGGCCTCTCTCCCCTGGCTCCAACGGGGGTATTGGACAGGAAATCTTAACGCCAGCTATCAACAGGACTATGCCTCAAACGAGCGTGAACCCATGGGGTTGACCCTGAGTCTTTTTGAAAAAGAACAATTCGGTCACAGTCTTTATGAGAACTTCGCATTATACGCAGACACATTCAAACTTCGCGATCGCGGAGACAACGGGTCTGGCGGCACTTTGTCCGGTCAAAAGGACTTCCCCAAAGAGTGGTATGTGTCTGTGGGGGGTAAAGCATCTTATACGGATCGCGATCAAGGCGACGCGAATGAGCGGCGGGGGGTCAAGCTCGATTCAAAACTTCGCGCGTTTGACCGGGACCCCGGGATCGTCCTCATGGGAAGCCTGCGAGACACACAGTATGTGAAAAGCGCTGTCAAAGGCTCGGCCACTGTTAGAAAGGTTTTAAATGTTAGCCGATATTTTTTCACGTTCCCGCTGTCCTTGCGCCGCGAAAGTCTTTACGCCACCTACAGTTACTACACCATTGATGATTTCCAAGAAACCCGAAAAGTTAATGAAGGAATCTTGGGCATCCGGTTCGACACCCTCCTCTTAAACAGTTACGATTTACCGCTGAACCTGGAATATATACATAACGATAACCAACACTATGCCGATAAAGACAAAGTTCGTTTTTATCTGGACATGTTTTTTAACCCGAATTCCCCAGTTGGGCGCGAGGACCGGCCCCGCGCTGAACCGTGATCCAACGGACACTCCCGGGTGAACCTCAATCCGGTTTAGATAAATCCCGCATTATTGTTGATAAGATGAATGAGCCCGCACCCGCCGTGAATTATTTTATCGTGATTTTCTATCGTAAGACTGAGGTGTACCCCGTACGCTGGAAAACTTTCCCGGTTTCTTAACCGGGATTCCCCGGTTGGCACGGGGCGACCTTGGATAGGGTCCGGAACAGAATTTTCCAACCCTCCCGGACAGAAATGCACAGTCATCTGAAATTTTCAGGTTAAGGTTGTTCCCGTGCCGTCCGTCTTGTTTGTGTTTTTATGATTCTTCGTCTTGGCGTCGCGTGGCAAACTTGCCCTCCACAGACGCCCCGACTCTACCTCGACGCCTTCCATCAGTTGACCCGGTGCCGGTCGGTGACGCCGAAGCACAAGTTCCGGTTTAAAATCCGCTGTATAGCATTGACTCGACGGTGATCAGCCTGTGCCTAAGCCTTTTCCCCTGGGCGAGATATCGAACGGCGAAGGGGGGTCTAAAACTTCATTAAGGCTTCCGGAAAGTCCATGAAGCGGAGAAAATCCACGAATCGGCAGTAGATCGGAAAATTTTCCGTTACCGTAAATTTACAAGTTGTTAACAAAAAGTTTACAAGTTCTTTCGGGGATCTTAAGGAGTCTGTGGTTTAATAGCTCCGTGAGGATAGGCGGGAAAGCCTTATAATTTCGGACCGGCGGGGTGACCATGAAAGGGATAGCGGCCTGGGTTCAACGAGGAATATTTCTGATTGTTCCGGTGACGGGAGTAACCGCTTGGGCGGAGGGCAAAGCGGGGACGACTGCTGTTCCATTCCTGACCATGGGAGTGGGGGCGCGGGCGTTGGGCATGGGAGAAGCGGCGACGACAGTGTTGACGGACGCCACGGCCCTCTACTGGAACCCCGGGTCCATGGTCCGTTTGGAGAATCAATCAGTGACGTTCATGCACGCGGCGACGGTGGAGGAGACGAGCTCTGACTACGTCGCCTATGCCCGTGGACAGGGGAGTTCGGCCTGGGGGGACGTGCCGAATGGACGGTGGGCGGCGGTGGCGGCCTATGGGGGCGCGGGGATTCGGTATACGACGACGCGCCTGATCAATTTTGAAGGGCGGGTCTTGTTCGGGGATGGAATGGCGGTGAGC
>JADKCG010000019.1 GCA_016714745.1 Elusimicrobiota bacterium
AGGGCGTGGCGCCCAAAGCGATGGACCCCTGTCGGTAACTTTGAGGCACGGCGGTCAGGGCATCTTCGGCCACCGTGAACACGATCGGGATAACGGCGAGGCCCAGGGCAATTCCGGCGTTCAGGGTGTTCAAGCGGTAGTCCAAACCAAACAAATCTTGAACGGTGGTGGCCATGACGATCAAGGCAAAAAACCCCAAAACGACGGAGGGAATTCCGGCCAGCAGTTCAATCACGGGTTTGACGATCTCTCTCAGCCAGGGGGGCGCGAACTCCGACGTAAAAAGGGCCGCGCCCAGCGCGAGGGGGAACGCGAACACCAGGGCCACCAGTGTGACTTTGAGGGTTCCGATAATGAGGGGCCAGAGCGAATATTTGGGGAGGTCCGACACCGGTTGCCACATGTGGCCGGGAGGCTCCCCCTCTTCCGGGACCTGGGCCAAGAACATTTTGGAGGCGCTGGCCTCTTGGCGGGCGTCGGCCGACGTGAATAGGGGCAGGGCTTCTTTTCCAATAAAAACGAAGATCAAAATCAGGCCCACAATGGCGACCCCCGCGCTGACGCGGATGGCCAGCTCTATGAGGCGTTCGAGAAGGGGGGGGCGGTTCATGGTCGGGGCTTCCCGTAAAATCCCATGCACACGGGCAGGATGCCCGTGCCACAAAAACTTGATGGGAGAGTGTTCGTGGCGGTCGATGAAGTGCGGTTCACTGTTGCTGTTCCTGTTGGACGGGATAATAGCCCACTTTGGCGACGATGGCCTGGCCTTCGGGGCTTAAAACGAATTCAATAAAGTCTTTCACCGCCCCTTTGGCCGGGGCGCTCAGATAAAAAAAGAGGTTTCGGCTGACAGGGTAACTTCCGTCAAGAATGTTGGGGCCGTCGGGCAGAATGCCGGGGGACAGGTTGTCCCGTTTCAATCCGCAGAATCGTATGCCTTTGGCGTAGGCGGCTCCGCCGTAGCCGATCCCTCGTTTGTCTCGGGCCACGGCGTTGGCAACAGAAGCGGTGCCCGGGAGACACTGGGCGAAAGGGGTGAAATCTTTTTTATTTAAAACGTGTTCTTTGAAAAATTCGTAAGTGCCGGAATTGTTTTCCCGTGAATAAAGGATGATTTTCTGGTCAGCCCCTCCCACCTCGCGCCAATTGGTGATTTTCCCACGATAAATAAGCGCTACCTGATCAAGGGTGAGCGAGTAAAGAGGATTGGCGTCGTTCAAATAGACGGCAATGCCATCTTTTGCGACGGCGATTTCAACAGGAGGGCGGCCATTTTTGGCCACCAGGGCGGCCCGCTCTTTGTCTTTCATTGGTCGGGAAGACGCGCAGATGTCGGTGGCCCCGCTCAAGAGGGCCGCCATCCCGGTTCCGGATCCGCCCCCGGTCACCTGGATCACGGCATTGGCTCGGTCGTCCATATAACGCTCCGCCCAACGCTGGTTTAAGATCACCATGGTGTCCGACCCTTTGATCGTCACCGTGGGATCGGCCATGAGGGGGAGAGCCAGCAAGAGGAGAGCGATGGATAATAATTGTTTCATCCGAAAGAATGTAACACTTTCGAGCCCGGGAGGGGAGACCCCTGTCTTCCCATCCGATACAGGAATGGCGAAGATGGAGGTATAAAATCGAGGGGAGGACCTGCATCGTCATGCGATTGGCTTTGATTGATTTGGGGACCAACGCGGTACGCTTTGATGTGGTGGAGATCGAACCGGCAGGGGCGGTTCGTCGTCTTCATCGGGAACGGTTGGCTTCTCTTTGGGGGAGGGGGTGTTTTTGAAAGGACGCCTCACCTCCCGAGCGATGGCGCGAACTGTGGCCGCTTTTGAAAGTTTGTGGTTTCCGGGGGGATTTGCCGTGCATGAGAAAAGGCATATTCCCCAATAATTCGTAACAAAGTCGTTCGGGAATGACGAATGTCATGCATAAATACCCCGGGCAGCTATGGCTTTGGCTGGAATGTCGCATACCCTCATGGTGAAAGCCGGTCAGACGGGGGTGGATTATGAGCGCTCAATTGCCAGATCGAATTTTATTTCAAGGCCGGGAATACGATGTTGTTTTGTCCACCACCAAAAAACTTTTTGAGCCGTCCCAATGGGGGCTGGAGCCTGTTTCTCCGCATGAGGCTTGTCTGCGGGGAACCATGGCCACCTTTGAAGTTAAGGAAGAATCCCTTTACCTAAAAGATCTTCGGTACTGGACCCGTCAGGAGACTCTCCCAAGCGCTCTGTCGGATAACTCAAAAAGGGATCAGGAATCTGGAAATTCTTTTGGATATTTTTGTGAGGGGATTAACGCCTTGATCCCGTGGAGCGGGGAAATCGTTTTGGGCCGGGCGTTTCTTTGGCCTCTTTTGTTGCCGCGGGGGTTTCAGCCGGCCTGGAAATACAAAGAGGTGATGCGTTTGTTTTTTGTCGACGGAACACTTCAGGCTTTTGGGGATGTGAGTAAAAAAATAGCCCGGCTTCGCGCGGATGTGGTCGAAACCGCCCACGCGGCGGGGTTTTAGGAAAGACCGCCGGGAAGCATCTTTTCCAAGGGGGGAATAACCCTTTTCTGTTGTTGATCAAACGCTTGTTTATGTCCGGCGGGGACGGACCCCACCGAGGGCACCTTGAGCGATAAGAAGTTGACGCTCGTGCCGTTTTTGATCATTTCGAAGTGGAGGTGCGGCCCTGTGGAGAGCCCCGTGGATCCCACGTAGCCGATCACCTGGCCCTGTTTGACCCGTGTCCCTGCCCCAATCCCCTTGGCGAAACGCGACAAGTGTCCGTAATAAGTGGAATAAGTTCCGTTGTGGCGGACTTTGACCACGTTTCCGAGCCCCCCTTTATATCCCCGATAAAAAACAACTCCATCCCCCACGGTCACGGCGGGCGTTCCTGTGGCCGCGGCATAATCGGTGCCGTGGTGTGGCCGCCAGGTTCTTAGGATCGGGTGGAACCGCCGTTTAGTGAAACCCGAGGATATGCGTCGGAAATTGAGCGGAGCGTGAAGGAAAGCCCGCCGCAAGGAGGCTCCTTCGGCATCATAATACTCGTCCATGAAACGGAGGGCGGTGTGGGAACCCGTAAATTTCCCTAAATAAATGGCCCCCAAAATTTTGACGCTGACCAATCTGCGGTCGGGGGTCCGTTCTTCTTCCCAGGACAGGGCGAAACGGTCGCCGTCCCGAGTTTCTGTCAAGAAATCGATGTCCCAGGCAAAAATGTCGGCCAGCTCAACAATCACGGCGGCGTCCATCCCTTGTCCGCGGAGGCTCGTCCAGAGAGAGCCAGCGATGGTTCCGGCCGCAGTTTTTTCCGCGCGCGTTAATGGGATAGCTTCTTTTCTCGCGGCCAGGGTGTTGGCCCTGGGAGTGGGGCGGTTTCCACAACAATGCGTTCTAACTTACGCACCACTGAAAGGCTTCGGAAATCGCCGGAAGTGCTATGCCAAACTTCATAGTGGTCTCCCTCGTTCAATGAGCGAGGGTCTAAATGTTTTGATAAGGTCTGTACGACGCTCTGGGATAGTTTCGGGGAGAGGGAAGCGCCTCGCAAGATATTGAACAACCGCGTGCCTTGGGTGAAAGAGCCGGCGGTAACGGTGAAACGGGTCGCGTTTTCTGAGAGAGGCGAAAGGATCCCAAGGGATCCCCCCTTCCCAGCGGACGTCGAAAAAAACCATAGACAGAACCCTCCCACGGCGACCAACGCGACGACCCCCACGCCCCATCGGGCGGGTTCTGTGAACCGGGATTTTCCGGTGGGCCCAGGGCGGCCATCGGACGTCTGCTGAACAGAAAGGGCTCGGCCGTGCCGATGAAAAAGGCGGGCCAAGCGAGATGTTCGGGAGGATGTGCCCTGTTCCGAAAAGAGTTGCGGATTTCTTTTTCGCACGGAGAGATTATAGGAAAAATGGGTGACTCCGGGAGAGGGGTGTGTCTCTCCCGATTTGTGTTTCTTTGCCGATAATTATCTTGTGAAGGTCTGACACCAGGAGATTTTATCATGACGACTGAAAAGAGAGCCTCGGACGACCTGAAAGAAATTCTTGTGCGGAACCTGCGCACGACCAGCGGACGAACCCCCGAATACGCTTCCAAAATTGACTGGTATCAGGCGTTGGCCCTTACCGTGAGGGAACGGGTGTATGGGTCCATGGACTATGTGATGGGCCGGTTGCGGGAACCGGACGGACGGTTGGTAGCTTATCTTTCCGCCGAATTTCTTTTGGGCCCCCATCTTCGCAACCACATACTGAACCTTGATTTGCGCGGGCCCGTGGAATCGGCCATGGCAGAGTTGGGCCTCAATCTCGAGGAGGTTTTAAACCAAGAAGAAGAACCGGGGCTCGGTAACGGCGGGTTAGGGCGGTTGGCCGCCTGTTATTTGGATTCTTTGGCGACCTTGGGCATTCCTGCCAAGGGGTACGGCATCCGATACGAGTTCGGAATTTTTGACCAGGTCATTCGCGACGGGGCTCAGGTAGAAGTCACTGATAAGTGGTTGAAACGTGGCAATCCCTGGGAAATCCCCCACCCCGATATTGTGTTCACGGTGGGATTTGGAGGATCAACGGAAAGTTTTCTCGGGGAGGGGGGGCGGCTTCGCTCGCGGTGGGTTCCTAACTGGGTGGTCAACGGGGTGGCGTATGACACCCCCATGACGGGGTACCATTCTCCCAGCGCCGCGCTTTTACGGTTATGGAAAGCCGAGGCGGTGGAATCTTTTGATTTCGCGGCCTACAACAGCGGCGATTATTTCCGCGCTGTCCAAGAGAAAATCGCTTCGGAAAATATTTCAAAAGTCCTCTATCCTAACGACGATGGAATTGGCGGGAAACGGCTGAGGCTGGAACAGCAGTATTTCTTTGTTTCCTGCACCCTCCAGGACTTGATCCGCGTCAACCTGGCTTTAAAAAATCCGCTCACTCAGTTCCATAAAAAATTCGCCATTCAGCTGAACGATACCCATCCCAGCATCGCGGTGGCGGAACTGATGCGGCTCTTGGTGGATGTCCATGGGATGGAATGGGAAGAGGCCTGGACCATCACCCGCGAAAGTTTCCACTACACGAACCACACCCTTCTGCCCGAAGCCCTGGAAAAATGGTCGGTGGAACTTTTTGGGTCTCTCTTGCCCCGGCATCTCGAGATTGTCTACGAGATCAACCGCCGGTTTTTAGACCAAGTTCGGCGGGATCGGCCGGGCGATGATGATTTGATCCGTCGAGTGTCGCTGATTGACGAAGGGGGGCAACGGTATGTCCGCATGGCCCACCTCGCGGCGGTGGGAAGCCGTGCCATTAACGGGGTGGCTCAACTGCACACGGACCTTTTAAAACAAGATGTGTTGCGGGATTTTCATAGTTTATACCCCCACAAGATCGTCAATATCACCAACGGCGTGACCCCGCGGCGGTTTATGGCGTCGGCCAACCCGGGGTTGGCGCGGTTGATCACGGAAGCCATCGGGGATCGGTGGATTTTGTATTCCGAAGAGGAACTGCCCAAACTGGCCGCTTTCGCCCGTGACGCCGCGTTTCAAAAGAAGTGGCGGGAGGTCAAACGGGACAACAAAAAGCGTTTGTCTGTTTTGATTGAGGAACGCACCGACTGGGCCGTGGATCCCGAAAGCCTCTTCGATGTTCAAGTCAAACGGATCCACGAATACAAACGGCAACATCTGAGCGTGTTGCATATCATCCGCCGTTATCTGGACCTCAAAGAGCATCCAACGGTCAAACCCGTGCCGCGCACGTTCGTTTTTGGCGGAAAGGCCGCGCCCGGGTATTTCATGGCAAAACTCATGATCCGTTTCATTAACGCTGTGGCGGGCGTGGTGAACCGCGATCCCGCCGCTCGCGGAATTTACCGCGTGGTGTTTTTTCCGGATTTCAATGTTAAAAACGGGGAATATATTTATCCGGCGGCGGAATTGTCTGAGCAGATTTCAACGGCGGGGAAAGAGGCGTCCGGCACGGGAAACATGAAGTTCACTCTCAACGGGGCGTTAACGATCGGGACCTTGGATGGGGCCAATGTGGAAATTCGCGAAGCGGTGGGAGCGGAGAACTTTTTCCTTTTTGGGAAAACGGTTCCCGAAGTGCAGTCCCTGTGGCGGGTCGGCTACGACCCGCGGCGTTGCTATGAGTCTGACCCGCGGCTCTCAGAAGTGTTGGACTTGGTTTCTTCCGGACATTTTTCTCCGGGAGATCGGGGCCTCTTCCGACCGCTTGTGGATTCTCTCCTCTATCACGACCCCTACCTGCTGTTGGCGGATTTTCCATCCTACATTGACGTTCAGGGAACGGTGGACCACACCTACCGAAACGAATCTCGTTGGACAGAAATGTCCATCCTGAATGTCGCCGGCGCTGGCCGCTTCTCTTCCGACCGTTCCGTTCGGGACTACGCTCGGGAAATTTGGAAAATTCCGCTTCCGAATAGAAAAAGCGAGTAATCCAAACCCCAAAGGCAAACCCCCGTCTGTTTTGGGTGGCTATCCCCAGCGTGGGGGCCTTTCTCTGGGAACGACAAATCCCCCCGTACCCCCCTTTTTCAAAGGGGGGACCATTGAGCCCGGGCTTTATTTTTTCCCCCTGTGGGGGGATTTGCCGGGGAATTTGTCTCTGCCCTGTTTGGTTTCGGCTCGTCCGGGGTATGACCTGTTTTCTTTTTGCGGGGGACGCTATTTTAATCCGTTTTTGTTAAAGAAATCCGAATATTTTTTGTCGGTGCCGCAAATGTGTTTTTTCAGCCAGTCGCTTAAAAAATCCATGACATTGATGGTGAGGTTCATGGAATTTTTCTGGAATCCGTCGCGGAACTCCGAAACTTTTTTGACAAAGGCCGCGTGCTCTTCTTTGTGGGCCGCGGCATCGGGGTACTTGTATTTGTCGAAATAAAGTTCTTCTTTTGAAAAGTGGGCTTGGGTGTAGGAAATGAGGCCATCGATGATTTTGGATAAGAGATCTTTCCCCTTTCCTTTCATCATGGCGTCATTCAGTTCGTTAATCATGGTGATCAACTTTTGGTGTTGCTGATCGATTTCTCCCACCTTCACGCTATACTCTGGACTCCACTGAATTAATGGCATTGGATTCTCCTGAGGTTTATGATTTTTTTGCCGCCGCGGAAATCGTTCGGCCGGCTTGTTATACATATCCCCACTTCCCAAAAAAATCAAGGGGGAATATGCTTCAGGGAACGAGAAGCGTTTTTTTTGTAGGATTTTCCGGCACCCTTTGGTTTTGTTGGAGACCACGATGACACTTTTTCATACAGGGATCGTTTATTTTTTGTTTTTTATTTCGGGAATCGCCGCCCTTATTTATGAGGTGGTGTGGATTCGCATGTTGGTTTCCTCTTTTGGCGCTACGGTTCAGGCGGTGTCCATGGTGGTCACGGCTTTTATGGCGGGCTTGGCTTTGGGCGGCTGGGTGTTTGGTCGGTGGATTGACCGCCAACGGAACCCCATCCTTATCTATGGGTTCCTCGAGGCGGGAATTGGGATCTCTGCCTTTATCCTCCCCTTCCTTTTGGGGGTGTCCGAGAAAGCGTATACGGCTCTTTATCAGGCGTTTCCCAATAGCCTGAGCCTCGCTTCCTTGGCCCGTTTTTTCCTTTCCTTTATTCCTCTACTGATTCCCACCACGCTGATGGGGGCGACGTTTCCGGTCATGAGCAAACACTTCGCCCGCAACCCCCACACGATTGGGCCCAATGTGGGAACACTCTACAGCCTTAATGTGTTGGGGGCGGTGGTGGGGGCGTATCTCGCTGGCTTCTTCTTGATTGGCCGGTTTGGACTTCCTGTTACGGTGTTTTCCGCCGCGGGGCTGAATGCTCTGTCGGCCGTCCTTGCTTTCACTTTAGTCAGGGGGACCCGCGGGGGGGCGGTGGAGGGAAAAGAGCCAACGTCCGTTCCTTGCCACGATCCCGGGTTAAAAGACTCTTCCCGGCCGACACGGTTCATGTGGGCCGTTTTTTTTGCCACAGGATTTACGTCGTTGGCCTTTCAAATACTTTGGACCAAAGGGTTGGCGTTATTCGTCGATAACACGGTTTATTCTTATTCAGCGATGCTGGCGACTTTTTTGGCGGGGCTGGGGGTCGGCGGGTTTGTCTGGGCCCGCTTTTTAAAGTGGGAAGACCATTTGTTGTTTCGGTTGGCGGTCCTTCAATGGGCCATCGGGGCTTACGGGGCGATGACCCTTTTTATTTTTCATGGGTTGGCGCGATTTCATTTTGCCGACAATTTGTTTCGGACAGCGGGAGACAATGTCCTCGCTTTCAGCTTGCCTTATTTCGCGACGACAATCCCTGTCCTCTTTATCCCCACGTTTTTAATGGGGCTGTCCTTTCCCTTGATTGTTAAGATTCTCGTCCAAGACCTCCGGGTTCTTGGCGCGCGTCTTGGCCAAGCGTATGCGGTCAATACCGTTGGGGCCATTGCGGGGTCTCTCTTGGCGGGGTTTTTCCTCCTTCCGTTGATGGGGATCCAAAAAAGCATTCTTCTTGTGTCGACGATCAACGTGGGCATCGGTGCCTTTTTGGTCTTAAAATCCGAGGGGCCGGACCGTTCCAGACGGAAGATTTTTTGGGCGGGGGCGGCGGCGTTCGTGGTCTTGGTGGTCTGGGGAGTGAAGGTGGAAAAACCTCTGATCCTTTCCACCTCCACGTTTCTGGAAAAGAGTATGGCCAACGGGATCTCTTGTTTTATAAGGAAGATGTTTCCGCTGTCGTCACTGTTCGAAAAACAAGAACCGGGGAGAAACTCTTAGAAATAAACGGAAAAAGCGTCGCGGGAACCGCTTATGAATATGAGAACACGCAGAAAATGCAGGGGCATCTGCCGATCCTTCTTTTTGGGAATCCCAAAAGCGTTTTGCAGGTGGGGTTTGGGTCGGGGGGGTCTCTGTATGCTATTTCTCGCCATCGTGACATCAGCGAAATTCATTGTGTTGAAATTTGTGATTCGGTCATGGAGGCCGCCTCTTTCTTTAAGGACCAAAACCACGATATTTTGAACGAGCCCCGCCTGAAAATAATTCATGACGATGCGGTCAATTATATTCGTAAGACGGACCGGATATACGATCTGATCATGTCGGATTCTATTCATCCGACCTATGCCGGGAACGGAGCTCTTTATTCGGTGGACTATTTCTTGAAATGCAAAGAACGGCTCTCGCCGGGGGGCGAATGTCTTTTTGGTTTCCCCTTTACAGCTTGTCACAGGAGGATTATCGAGTCATCATGCGCTCTTTTTGAAAGCGTTTCCCCACGCCAGTCTTTGGTATGTCAACACCAACGTTAATCCCTACACCCTTCTTGTGGGGTCCGACGAGCCCTTCCTCATTGATGTGGAGCGTTTGGTGGGCGATTATTCTGAACCGTCGGTGGCGGAGGACCTCCGGTTGATCGGGATTGAAACCCCCTTTGATTTGCTGAATTGTTTTATCATGGCAGAAGGACCTCTTTCCGCTTTTTGTCGGCCGGAGGGAATGTTGAACACGGACCAACACCCGATCATTGAATTCAGCGTCCCTCGAACCCGGAAAATCGGACGGGAGGGGTCTTGGTTGCTGAATTTTCGGGACGTGGTTCAGGCGCGGTCCCCGGTGACCTCCTTTTTCGTTTATGACGGCGTGTCTCCTTCCCGTCAAACCATCGAAAAAAAGATGGCGATCTTGTTCGATGCAACAGGCCCTCTTTTGGAGGGGCAGATGGCCCAACTGGCTGGACACCGGGACGCCGCGTTGGCCTCTTACCAAAAGGCGATCTCCCTCAACGCAGAAAGTGCCGGGGCCAAAACGCTCATTGAATATCTTTACCGGGAAAAAGCCGAACGGTTTCGACGGGAGAAAAAGCTCGATCTGGCCATTGAAAGCTACCAGCAGGCGCTTCTCTACGGTCCCCGATCCCCCAAGTCCCACAACAACATCGCCACGCTTTACCTCGCGGTGGGGCGAACCGATCTCGCCGAAACGCATTTCAACCAAGCAATTCAAGCGGATGCCCACTACGTGACGCCACGATTGAATCTTGGGTTTCTCTATCGCGAGGCTGGCTCATTCGATCGCGCCGCCGAACAATTTAAAGCCGCCCACGAGATCGACCCCACGAACGCGGTCGCCGTGGAAGCCCTCAGGCAACAATAGCGCATCGCCTCCCTATCTTGGTATCATCGACAGCTATGAACGAATTGGAACGGCTGATTTCAGAAAAAATACTCATCCTGGATGGGGCGACGGGAACGGCCCTTCAGAAGATGAACCTCACGGCCGCGGATTTCGGTGGACCGGCTCTGGAAGGGTGCAATGAGAATTTGGTCCTAACGAAACCCTCGGCCATTTCGGCAGTGCATGAATCGTATCTCAAGGCCGGGGCCGACATTATTGAAACCAACAGTTTCGGGTCCACCCCGATTGTTTTGGCGGAATACGGACTTGAAGCCAAAGCGGCCGAGATCAGCCGGGTGTCTGCCCGATTGGCCAAAGACATGGCGATGAAATATTCGACCGCGCAGAAACCCCGTTTTGCGGCGGGGTCTGTGGGACCCACCACCAAATCCCTTTCGTTAACTGGCGGCGCCACCTTTGATCAACTGGTGGACAACTTTCGTATTCAAGGGATTGGTTTACTGGAAGGCGAGGGTGGACCTCTTTCTCGTGGAGACGGCCCAGGACAGTTTAAACATCAAAGCGGCCTTGATCGGGTTGGACCTTGCCATGGCGGAATCCGGGCGGCGCGTTCCCGTGAGCGTTTCGGCCACTATTGAACTGATGGGCACGACCCTGGGCGGCCAGGGGATTGAGGCTCTCTATTATTCTTTCCAACAGAGAGAACTTTTTACGTTTGGCATCAACTGCGCCACGGGCCCCGATTTCATGACCGATCACATCCGCACCCTCTCAGAAATCTGTCGTTGGGGAGTATCCTGTTACCCCAACGCGGGATTGCCCGATGAAGAGGGGCGATACAACGAAACGCCGGAGATGATCGCCAATAAACTTGAACGATTTGTGGACAACGGTTGGGTCAACCTTCTCGGCGGTTGTTGCGGGACAACGCCTGAGCATGTTCGTTTGATCGCCCAAATGGCAGAGGGGAAAAAACCGCGCCGGCCGTCCGCCGCACACCGATTCTCTCTTTCCGGGCTGGACCCGCTCGTTGTCACCGATGAGATGCGCCCGATTTCCGTGGGGGAGCGGACCAACGTGATCGGAAGCCGAAAATTTAAGGAAATGATCGTTGCCGGCGCCTTCGAAGAAGCCTCCGAGATTGGCCGAAAACAAGCCCGGGCGGGCGCCCAAATCATTGACGTGTGTTTAGCCAACCCGGATCGGAATGAGCTGTCGGACATCGTGGAATTTCTAGGGTTTCTGACAAAGAAAGTGAAGACCCCGCTCATGATCGACAGTACCGATACGGCGGTCATGGAAGCGGCGCTCAAACTTTGCCCCGGCCGGGCGGTGATCAACTCCATTAACTTGGAAGACGGAGAAGAACGGTTTGAACGCGTCACGCGCCTGTTGCGGGATTACGGCGCGGCGGTCGTGGTGGGTTGCATCGACGAGGACAAGCTCCAAGGCATGGCCGTGAGCCGGGAGCGGAAACGCGCTGTCGCGCTCAGATCCTTCGATCTGTTGACCAAAAAATATGGACTTTTCCCGGAAGATATCATTTTTGATCCGTTGGTTTTTCCCGCGGCCACGGGGGACAAAAACTATATTGGCTCCGCCCGGGAAACCATGGAGGGTGTTCGTCTCATTAAGGAAGCTTTCCCCCGATGTAAAACTATTTTAGGGATCAGTAATATTTCCTTCGGTCTCCCCGAGTCTGGGCGGGAAGTTTTAAACGCCGTGTTCCTGCACGAATGTGTGGAAGCGGGTTTGGATTTCGCCATCGTGAACGCCGAAAAGTTGGCCCGCTACGCCTCGATCCCCAAAGAGGAAGTGGCGCTGGCCCAACGGGTGTTGTTTGCAACCCCTGACGAATCCCGCTCCGCCGTGGAAGTGTTTACCGCCCATTTCCGAGGCAAAGCCGCCATCCAAAAAGCCCCCCCCGTCCGTCTGGGCACTCCCGCCGAGCGCATCGCGCAAAATGTGGTAGACGGTTCCAAGGAGGGACTGCTCTCGGACCTCGACGCGCTTTTGGAGGGAAGGGAGCGAATGCTCCCCCTGGAGATTGTGAATGGGCCGCTCATGAAAGGGATGGACACGGTGGGAAAACTTTTTTCCAAAAACGAAATGATCGTGGCGGAAGTGCTTCAGTCCGCGGAGGTGATGAAAGCGGCGGTGGCTCACCTGGAACCCAAAATGGAGAAAGCCGATCGGACGGCACGGGGGACACTTTTGCTGGCGACGGTGAAAGGCGACGTTCATGACATTGGAAAAAACCTCGTGCATATCATCCTGAAAAACAATGGCTTTAAAATTGTGGATTTAGGGATCAAATGCCCGCCGGAAGACCTGATCCGGGCGGTGAAGGAACACACGCCCGACATGGTGGGACTCTCCGGGCTGTTGGTCAAATCCGCCCAACAGATGGTGGCCACGGCGGAAGACATGAAAAACGCGGGGATCCAATTGCCGATGCTCGTGGGCGGGGCGGCGCTCTCAGAGAAATTTACATCGACCAAAATTTCTCCGGCTTATGGCGGGGACGTGTTTTACGCGAAAGATGCCATGTCGGGTTTGGATTTGGCCAATCGGTTGATGGAAAAAGGCTCCCGGGAAACTTTGGTGACCGCCAACCGCGCGCGGCAAACGGAACTCCGGGAGGGATCCCGTGGGGCGACGTTGGCCGCCCCTGTCCCCCGGGCGGTCATAGTCCACGACCAAGACCCGCCTCTGCCGCCGGATTTAAAACCCCACGTGCTTGAGAATTTTCGTGTGGAGGACATTTTCCGATACATTAACCCGGTCATGCTTTTCGGCAAGCATTTGGGGTTGCGCGGAACCCTGAAGAAACTGTTGGACGCCGGGGACGAAAAGGCGATTAAACTTCATCGGGACATCGCGGACCTGCAAAGCGAAATTCTGGCCAAGGGACTTTTAAAGCCGCGGGCCACCTGGCGATTTTATGCCGCCCAAAGTCAGGGGGACTCTCTTCAGGTTTTTGAATCTCCCACACAAGCGGAGCCGGCGATGACGTTCGCGTTCCCCCGGCAAGCGGCAGGGAGAGGGCTTGTGTTTATCGGATTTCGTTCGCCCCGCGTCAACGGGAAAACGAGATTTTGTGGCGTTCTTTATTGTGACCTGTGGCCAAGGAATTTTGGACTTGTCCCGTCAATGGATGGAAAAGGGGGACTACCTGAAATCCCACGCGGTCCAATCCATCGCCATCGAATCCGCCGAGGCTTTCGCGGAACTTCTGCACGAACGCCTCCGCGCCATGTGGGGATTTCCCGACGCGCCGACCCTGTCTCTGTCGGACAAATTTCAAACCAAATACCGGGGCCTGCGGGTCAGTTTCGGCTACCCCGCCTGCCCCAACCTAGAGGATCAGGCGAAATTGTTCCCATTGCTAAAACCGGAGTCCATCGGCGTCACCCTCACCGAAAATTTCATGATGGAACCCGAAGCCACGGTCTCCGCCCTCGTTTTCCACCACCCCCAAGCCCGGTATTTCAACGTGGGCGAATAACTTCTGAAGAACAACAAAGACAGAGTTTTTTGTAGCACGGGCTTCCATCCCGTGGCCGTTAAACGGGGTCCCAAAACCCAATCGACAAAGGTCCATGGGCAGGCCGCTCCCACGCGACACTTCCGCTAGAGCGGTCGGATGCCCATGCTCAGAGGCGGTTCAATGGACGGGGCTTCGGCGGGAAATGATAAAATTAGACCTACATTATGAAACCCATTTATTTCGATAACAACGCGACCACCCCGGTGCGGGCGGAGGTTTTTGAGGCCATGGCGCCATTTTTGGCGCCCGACGGGGGCTTTGGGAATCCGTCCAGTTTGCATACGCTCGGGCAACAGGCCCATGCGGCCATGGAGTCTTCGCGGGAAAAAGTGGCGGCGCTCCTGGGCGTGGCGGATCCCGGCGAGATTGTGTTTACGTCCTGTGGGACCGAGGCCGACAACATGGCTGTGATTGGGGCCGCGTTCGCTCACCGAGAGAAGGGCCGTCACTTGATCACGAGCGCTGTGGAGCACCACGCGGTTCTCCATGCCTGTGACTACTTGGAAAAAGAACATGGGTTTCAGGTGACGTATTTGCCTGTGGACCGCTTCGGCCGGGTTTCCCCTAACGATTTACGCGGGGCCCTTCGGCCGGACACTCTCCTCGTTTCCATCATGGCGGCGAACAACGAAATGGGGACCATCGAGCCGATTCAAGAATTGGGCGCGATTTGCCGATCGGCGGGCGTTCTCTTTCATACCGACGCTGTTCAATCGGCGGGCAAAGTGCCCCTGAAGTTGAAAGACTGTCCTGTGGACCTTGCCGCCATTTCGGGACATAAACTTTATGGACCCAAGGGCATTGGCGCGCTTTACATCCGCCGAGGAGTCCAACTTCACGCTCTTCTTCATGGGGGCGCCCATGAAAAAAACCGTCGGGCGGGAACCGAAAACGTGCCGGGCGCGGTGGGTCTCGGCGCCGCCTGTGCGGTGGCGCTCAAAGAAATGTCCACGGACGAGCCCCGCGTTCGGAAAATGCGAGACCGGTTGGAGACGGGGCTTATGGAACGGATTCCTTTTGTGTTTTTGAACGGGCATCCCACGGAACGGTTGGGGAATACCACGAACTTGACATTTGATGCGGTGGAGGGAGAATCGTTGGTGCTGGCCTTGGATCAGGCGGGGTTTACGCTGAAGAACGATGCTTTACCAGGGCTCGAAGTGTCCACGGGATCGGCGTGCGCTTCGGGATTGCTTGAGCCGTCCCATGTGTTGAAAGCCATCGGCGTTCCCATGGAACGCATTCACGGGAGTGTCCGCTTTTCTCTTGGTCATTTCAATACAGAGGCCGACATCGATACGGCCCTGGACATCATCCCCAAAGTCGTGGACCGACTGCGATCTCTGTCTCCCATTTGGGAAGACCGACAAAAGGAAAAAGTTTGATGTATTCCCCTAAAGTCATGGACCATTTTCAAAATCCCCGAAACGTGGGCGATATGCCGGACGCGGATGCCGTGGGGAAGGCCGGGAGTCCCACCTGCGGAGATATTTTGCGGTTGTATCTAAAATTCGAAAACGGTCGCGTGTCTCGCGCCACGTTTAAAACATTTGGGTGCGGGGCGGCCATTGCCACTTCTTCCATTTTAACGGAAATGGTCGTGGGGAAAACTATACCGGAGTTGAAAGCCATCACGAATGTTCAGGTGGCTAAAGCTCTGGGCGGTCTGCCGCCGATTAAGATGCATTGCTCGGTCTTGGCGGAACAGGCGCTGAAGTCTGCCTTGGAGAAACGGTGAACGTCCTCGTGGCGATGTCGGGGGGGGTGGACTCTTCCGTGGCGGCGGCTCTTCTCAAAGAACAGGGGCACCGGGTACTCGGAGCCACCCTAAAACTCCTTCGGCAGGAGACAGGGTTTGGGTGTTGCGGGTCCACGCGGGACATTGACGACGCGCGCGCTGTCTGCTCCACGCTGGGCATGCCCCATTACGTTTTGGATTTCGCCGATGATTTCCAGAAAAATATTTTGGACCCCTTTGTGAATTCCTACCTGTCCGGCGAAACCCCGAACCCCTGCATCGCGTGCAACCGGTTCATTAAGTTTGATGCTCTTTTAAAAAAGGCAATTGCCCTCGGCGCGGATGCGGTGGCCACAGGGCACTACGCCCAGATCGATGTGCGGGAAGAAAACGGAAAAACCGTTCGGCGGCTTCGACGAGCGGTGGACCTGAACAAGGACCAAACCTATGTGCTCTACCATTTGGGCCAGGCGGAGTTGAGTCAGCTCTTGTTTCCCATTGGTGGAATGACGAAACCCGAGGTCAGGGATGCCGCCCGTCGGTTCAATCTCAAAACCGCCGAAAAGGACGAAAGCATGGAGATCTGTTTTGTTCCCAACGCGGACACGGCCGGGTTCATTAAGTCAAGAGGGGAGGGCCAGCCGGTCCCTTCCCTTTCCATCGGCCCCATTAAAGATTTGACGGGCAAGAGGATTGGGGAACATCGCGGGGTGGCTTACTATACACGCGGTCAACGGAGCGGTTTGGGTTTATCGATTGGGCGGCCGGCGTATGTGGTGGACATTGATCCGGCCACAAACACGCTTTTTGTGGGCGAGGACGAAGAAGGGGCGTCGGGGGAGGCAGAGGTTCGGGAGGTCGTGTGGTCGACGGGAAATCCTCCCCAGGGGCCGGTTCGTTGCTCGGTTCAGATCCGATCGCGCCATGCGGCTGCGCTGGCGGTCGTGACCTCCACTGGGACGTTGGCTCATGTTCGATTTGATATCCCACAACGGGCCGTGGCTCCCGGTCAGTCGGCGGTTTTCTATGACGGAGATTTGGTGATCGGGGGGGGGATATTGCTCCGCTCCGTTCCGGTGGGACGACAGGAGAGGACAAATGGGAATGACTCAGTGTAGTTCCCCCCGTTCTGGGGCGCGTTTGAATTGTTTTCCATCGAATCTCTGGAGAGGCCGGGCAACGACGCATCGCCGTTGGGACCGAATCAGATGAACCATTCATTCGACGTGTTGGTGGTGGGCGGTGGGGTGATGGGGTGTTCCATCGCTTACCATATGGCACGAAAGGGCGCTAAGGTGATGGTCGTGGAACGGCGTTCCATTGGCGGGCATGCGGCGTCTCTGACGGCGGGAATACTGGCCGCACAGGTGGATTCGGACATGCCAAACGGACTTTTCGATCTTTGTCTTGCGAGCCGTTCTCTTTTTCCCGGTTTGGTGGATGAAATTAACCTCGCCTCCGGGACCGATCCCGAACTTGAACTGGGTGGCGTGTGGTTCGCCGCAGAGACAGAGGAAGACAAAAAATTCCTTTTGGAAAAAAAATCCTGGCAACAAGAGCGGGCTCTTCCGGTGGAATGGCAGGAACCCGATCGCCTGAAAGAAATTCATCCGGGGTTAGGGGAATGTCTGGGCGCTCTCTGGTGTCCGGCGGATGGGCAGATCGATAGCGGCCAATGGGTGTTCGCGTTGGCCGAAGCGTCCCGTCGCAAAGGGGTGAGGTTTCTCGACCAGGTGTCTCCCATGGATTTCGTCCGCGACCGTCGTCGTGTGGCGGGGGTTCGCACCAAAGATGAAGTTTTCTTGTGCGACAAAATGGTGTTGGCCGCGGGGGTGTGGACCTCCTTTCTATTAGAGTCCCTTCGAATTTCTCTTCCGCTGGAACCGGTGAAAGGCCAGCTGATGGTGTTGGCGGGGATTCCCCGTGCCTTTCGGGGGCCGGTCTATGCAAGTTCGGGGTATCTGGTCCCGCGTTCGGATGGGCGGTTGGTGATTGGAACGACGGAAGAACGGGTGGGATTTGATGTTCAGCCCACCTTGGAGGCTCAACGCTCCTTGGCGGATTGGGCCGCCCGTTGGTCGCCCGGGTTGAACGCTTTGCCCGTGGTGGAGTTTCAGGCGGGGCTACGCCCGGGGAGCGTGGATGGGGGACCGGTGATGGGACGGCTGTGGGATTATGATAATTTGTTCGTGGCGACCGGACACTACAAAAAAGGAATTTTGATGTCTCCGTTCACCGGGCAGTTCATGGCGGACGGCATTTTGGACGAGCGCTGGCATCCTCTCGGTGTGCCTTTTTCCCCGGACCGGTTTCGGCCAAAAGCGGGGGCTCCGAAATGAACGGTCTTGTGGAACGATTGGTTCGGGGCACTGTTCAGGTATTCTCGCGCAAAGAACTCCAAGAAAAATGCGCCCTCTCCCGTCCGCTCCGAGTGAAATATGGAGTGGACCCCACCTCGCCCGACCTTCATTTGGGGCACACGGTGTCTTTGAACACGCTCCGAGCGTTCCAAGAGGCGGGACACACCGCTGTTTTGATCATCGGGGATTACACCGCTCGGGTGGGCGATCCCTCCGGACGGTCCGAAACCCGTCCGCCGCTTTCGCCGGAAGCCGTGGCGGCCAACGCCCAAACCTATTTGTCCCAGGTGTATAAGGTATTGGAGGAAAAGCGGACGGAGGTCCGCTGGAACGCGCAATGGCTGACGCCTCTCTTCGCCAACACGGACGCCGATCCCGCTCGACGGATTTTGGGGCTCATGGCGCGGCACACGGTTCAACAATTGACCGAGCGGGAGGATTTTCAAAAGCGGTTGGCGTCGAACACGCCGATCTCCCTCCTTGAACTCCTTTATCCGCTGATGCAGGGCTACGATTCGGTCGCGGTCAAAGCCGACGTGGAAATGGGGGGGACCGATCAGCTCTTTAATTTGTTGATGGGCCGTGAAATCCAAAAAGATTTCGGTCATTCGCCCCAGGTGGTCCTCACCCTTCCTTTGCTGGAAGGAACCGACGGGGTTCGCAAAATGTCCAAATCCTATGGGAACGCCATCGGTTTAAACGATCTCCCGGGGGAGATGTTCGGAAAAATCCTGTCCCTGTCCGATGGGATGATGTGGAAATATTTTGAGGTGCTCACCGATCAGGACATCCCCGCGCTTAAGGCGGGACACCCGATGGAAGCCAAAAAGAAGTTGGGGGAAATTTTGGTGGCACGGTTTCATGGGGTTTCGGCGGCACGCGCGGCGCGGGAAGAGTTTGAAAAGGTTTTTTCAAAGCGGGAAGCGCCCCAGGACATTTTGGACCATGGCCTGACCCAATCGCCCCAACGCTTGTCGGACATCTTGGTCGAATCCAAAATCGCTCCATCAAAAAATGAGGCCCGCCGATTAATCCAACAGAATGCGGTGGAGCTGGCGGGAGAGCGCGTGACGGACGATCGTGAGATTACGGTTCACTCCCCTTTGCTCCTGAAAGTGGGCAAGCGGCAGTATCGTCGTCTCTTGCCGCCGGCGGCCCTCTCCGCGTGATCGCCGCTTTTCAGCATTGGTCGGGCCGAATTCGGTTGGCGGGCCGTCTTATCCGGACGACGGTGCGGCATTGGCGGGAAGATCACTGTTCCCTGATCGCCGCTGGGTTGGCCTATTACACCATTATCTCCCTGGTGCCCCTTTTTATTTTGGCTCTTGCGCTTAGCACCAAGGTGTTGGGCCCCGCCGCTTCCTTGAACCGATTGGCCCCAGCGTTGGAAGGTGTGGTGGGCGTTCAGATCGCTCGTCCCCTTGAAACCTTAATAGAACAGGCCGCGAAAAAGAAACTCGGGGCGTCCACAACGGTGGCCAGCCTGGCTGTCCTCCTGTGGGTGGCGTCCATCATGTTCAGCAATCTTCAGCGGGCGCTCAACCTGGTGTGGGACTGCCCGCCCGCCAGCGGCGTGAAGTCGGCCCTCTCGGGCCGTTTGATGTCGTTCGCCATGGTCATGGGCGTGGGGTTTCTGATGGTTATTTTTGCGGCCGTGAACGCCGGGCTGGGATTGATTCATAGTTTTCTTGACCCCGTGGCTCGCTACCTCACGCACTTTCCGTTTTGGTGGACCATGAATCTTGGCCTCTTTCTATCCTCGGTGATGTTGTTTTGGGGCATGGTCTATAAATTTCTTCCCACGCTAAAACTGAAATGGGGCGATGTGTGGGTGGGCGCTTTTACCACGTCGGTGCTGGTGACCGTCGGGGTGTACGGGTTGGGGTTCTATTTCAGCCGCATCAAATTTTGGTCCATCTTTGGGGCGGCGACGTCTTTGATGTTGGTGTTGATCTGGATTTATTTCACATCGCAGATTTTTTTATTGGGGGCGGAGTTCACCTGGGCCTGGGCCCATCGGAATGCTCTTTTTGAAGGGAAATCTTTCCCGCGCGGCGGTCGAAAACAATCGGAGGGTGGGTCCGCTCCTAGAGCCTTTTGATTTAGTCATTGCCCGAATTTTTTCAGTGGGATAAATTTTTTGAGGAGAACAGCGATGGTTCAGATTGAATTCACGGAAAAAGAGTATCGGGAGCTGTGCGAAGTGTATTTTTTGGCTGAATGGATGGTCAACGCCTACAAGGTTCCCCCGGATGAACCGACGGACACCTATGGGGATCTTGGACAAAAATCTACGGAGCCGCAAAACAGGCGGGGTGCGGGGATTTGGTGGAATACGATGCCAAAAACAACGAATATTTTCCGTCACAAAGGCTGGAAGAGGTGTGCGAAGTGCCCATTCAGGAAAATGAAGACGATGTGTTCTGGGACGAACTCATGGTCCGGATGGCGGAACGAGATGTGAAGAGGGAAAGTGACAACGGAGCAAACCCCATGACCCCAGATGAAATCTTTGCGGCGATCGGCGAAAAAGAAGAGATGTATGATGAGGAGTTTAATGACTATGGAATCGCCCGTTTGGAGATCATTGACCATCCCCACAGGGGGTAAGACAATCGATCGATTTTAAATGCGGTTGCGTTTTTGTTGTCGGGGAACCCCGACAAAAAACGCACGGTTCCGCTGAACTTTTTGACGAACGATTAAGACTATGCCCCTCTCTGCTCTAGATTCGGGCTCGGAACCGGATCTTCGTTTACCGGAAGGTTCTCTCCCGCATCGCCCCCCCCCGCGTTGCCACTTTCGAGGAATATCTTGATTTTGTCTTATTTTGCCTCGAAACGTTTTTTCCGAAGGACCCACTCCCTTCCGGCCCCCGCGTTCCTTTTTGTCTTTAGCCGGGATTCCCCGGTTAGTGGGGAATATTTTTTTTGAGTTTTTTGTAATCGCGGGCCCAACGGATGGCGGCGACGATGGCGGCCAGGAAGGCGATCGTGGCGAGGATGTTTGAGACGAACGTGAGCAATAGGCCGCCAACGAAAAGAGCCCCCGTTACTCCCGCGGGGGTTTTGAGCCAAGGGAAACGGCCCAGGTCGGCTCGGAGCGCCTTGAGGAACCGAACGGCGAGGGGCCGGGCGCGGAAGAGCAAGACTAAAACTCCCAAGAACAACACCCCTTTGACCGTTTTTACGATGACCGAATTGACCTGTGTGACGTCGAGGGTGATCGGTTCGTTTTCCTGCACCAACACCTTAGAAAATCGGAACACCTGCCCCGCGTTCGGGACTCGAATTCGGATGGCCGCTGTTTCCCCCGCCGCCTGGGGACGATTTACGTTGCTGAAGAAATTGATTTCCCGTTCGACCTGTTGGGCATAGGCGGTTTCGTTGACGCCCTGGGATTCGTCAAAATCACTTTTCATTTCGTACTGGGCGGATTGGCGGGCTTTGTTGACCCGGGCGTTGCGTGAGGTTGAAGACCGATCGCTTAACGATTGAAAGATCTCATCCGAGGCCGCTTCTGAGAGTTGTCTGAGGATTCGCTGTTTTCCCCGCACGACCGCGGAGAGGGGGCGAATGCCCTCGGCGTCTTTTTCCGAGTCGACCGTGCCGTCAAAATAGAGGACGTTGCTGTCGGTGGGGAGAAAGACAGACCAGAGCAGTTGACTGACTTTGAGGTCGAGGCTTGGAATGCGGAGATGTTGAACGTCCGCGAGCGCCGGCCGATTGAGATTTTGGAAGAACATCACTTCGACCTCAAAGGGCGCCAAGTTTTGGCCTTCGATCCGCGATCGGTTCAAGGGGATTAACGTTTTCCCCGCTTCATTTTTGGACGGACGGACCGCGCGGCCCTCGACAAAAACGGACCACACGTCGGCTCCGGCGGGAAGGGTGAGCTCGACAAATTGGCGTGCGGTATTTTTAACGGTGAGCGTGAGATGCGTCACACACTTGCCGTCTTTCAGGAGCAAAGTGACGGCGTTGGCGGAATCCACCACGGAGGAGACCACCGCGATTTCTTCGTGACGTTGGATGTCCAGCCCCAGTCGGATGGGGGGACGGATATACTTGTAGGCTTCCAAAAAGGTTTGGGTGGAGAGGGATTTGAGCACTTCCGGTATTTCCCGGACATCCAACCGGCTGAGCCCCGCCTTCTCCGACACTTTCACTTCGCCGTTGGTGGCTTTCTCAACCAGGAGATCCCCGCTTTCCCGTACCGCGCCCAAGACGCGGAACCCGTCGAAAGGAACCGCGCCTTCTTTTTCTTTGAACGCCCGTTCCGCTCGCACGAGGACGTCAAAACGACCTTTGCGCGCATAGTCGAACGGGATGAAAAGTGTTCGATTGCCGTCGCCCCGTTTTTTCCATTCGCCCACGGCTTCGCCTGTGACGTCGAGGAGCGTGTACCCGTCGGGGAGAACGATCGAAAGGTTGTTGATGGTGTTTTGCAAAACATCCAACTCGATCTTCGCGGTGGTGCGGACAGCGTCGTCCTGAACAGACACCAGTTGATGGACCGTGGCATACACTTTGGCGGGCCCTTTGGCCCGTTCCGGTTCCACGGCGTTCCACGAAATTTTGACCGAACTGGTTTGAGGCAAACTTGCTTTCACTCGGGTTCCCTCTTTTGAGGGAGAGCTTTGAACCTGGGAAGCCCCGTCCACCCGCGCGTCCAAATGGGCCGCGGCCAAGAGCAGGTCGACCTGGGTGATGGGCGTCTCGGGGATATTGAATGTGAGCCGGTAAGGTTCTTTGTCGAGGGTGGAGGGAACAGAGAAAATGGCGGTGACCTCATGTTTTCCAGGGGTGGGGGCTGTCACGGTGGTCCAGCCTTCCGCGTTCTCGATCAAAGCGGGTTTGCCATCCATCAAAATGTCCTCAAAGGCCATTTCTCCCGGGAAGAGGGGGATTTTTGCCGGGAGGAACACCGCGCCCTCATTTAAAACGTGCATTTGGATCTTGGCGGTGATCACGGCCCCTTTGCGGGTGACTTTCCCGGTGTAGAGGGCTTTCGTTAAAAAGGTCTTGGCGCCTTCTCCCGCCGGGAGTTTCATGCGGTTAAGCAGATTTTTGAATTCGGCGCGCGTGAGGGACACTTGGCCATTTTGAAGTTGAAAGGGCGGCATGTCCTGGACGCCCGTTTGTTTGATGAGCCGTTGAAATTCGTCCCAGCTCAAAAGCACGTTGTCTTGGTCCAGTTTGAGCAGTTTCTCGAAGGCGGTCCAGGGGAGACTGAGTTCGCCGTCTCCTTCGGCGGCCTTGTCGGCGGGAGTTTCATCCGCTCTGGCGGGAAAGCTTATCCCAAAGAGGAGGACAACAATCAAAACCGAAGTTCTTAAAAAGAGGGTTGTTACACGGGCTGGAAGCCCGTGCCACAAAAAGGTCCCCATCATATTTTTTTTATTAAAAAGGATCATGGTTTTGCTCCTTCCAGCCGGTTCCACTTGAACGCGCGCCGCAATGTCCATGCGATCAGGGCGAGGATGACAAAAGCGATGATCCCACCCATTGTTCGGACCCAGGTCGCCACATGGTAGAGGGGAAGAGTTAAAAGAGAATTGGGTTCAGGCAAGGTTTTTGTGTAGGTGACGGAGTTTCCCACGGTGGGCACGTTGACTCGCACGGGGAGGATTCCGGCGGTCATGGAAGCGGGGGTCTCCATCGCCCCGCCCCCCCCTAATTTCGACATTGCAAATGCCGCAGGCACGTGGGCTTCCTTTGATTTCTCCTCAAATCTTCGCATGTTCATTTTGTCCGCCATTTCTTCCTCTCCGACCGCATCGGCACGTCCCTCCATTTGTCTTAATGCGGGGGATGACATTTCATCTTGATCCATGCCCGCGGATATGTTTTCACGGGAATCAAAAGCCATAGCCTTTTTTTTGTTTGCGTTACGAGCCAAGACGGATCGGTCTCGTCGCTCAGGGGGTTCTGGTTTTTCGAATTCGTTTCCCATGTAAAAGAATTGCTGTTCCGGCGGGGTGACGACGGACCATTGGAGACGGCTGACCAAAACGTCGGGCATGGGAAGCGGTATGTCTTCCCGGCCGAAAAAGGAGAGCCGGGGCGTTCCTGGTAGTAGACCAGTTCGACAGGAAAGGCTCGATTGTCGGCGCGGAGGGAACGCACCAGGGGGATTAACGTTTTTTTTCCGTCCCCGCGGACCGGTTTCACAGGGGCCCGATCGACAAACGCGCTCCACAGTTGGGTGGTTTCGGGCAAGGTCACCTCTAAAAACTGTTTGGCGGAACTTCGGAGGAAATAGGTGATCCGATGCACATTCTTCCCGTCAGGACGAATCACGGTGGTCCCCTCGGCCCGGTCGATGACGGAGGGGACGACATTGACGGATTCGTGGCGGGAGAGCGCTAAACTTAAGGCGAAGGGGGGATGGACATATTTGTAGCCAAACAGGAGCCGAGCACTTTGGCCTGCCAGGGTCGATGGCAGTTCTCGGAAGGGGTCTTTCGGTTCAAGGTTTTGGGTGACGGGCGCGGGCAATTCGGCATCGCTGTTCAGTTCCACCCCGATGAAACCCCGTTGTCGGACGGCGCCGCGCACGGTAATGCCCGTGAACCGCGTGGTGGATTTCTCGCTGGCGAGGACCCGCTCTAACACCACCACAATGTCCATGCGCCCTTTCCGTGCGGTGCGAAGCGGCAAGGTGAGCGTGGCGGGTTTTCCGGCGTTCTCTTGCCACTCTTTAACGGCTTCGCCCTGGACGTCCAAAACGGTGAACCCGTCCGGCAGATCCAGGGTGAGGGTGTTGATGGTGTTCTGTAAAACTTCAATGCCCAACCGACTTTTTATTCGAAGGGCATCGTCCAAAACCGAAATCAAGTGGTCCACGTCCGCATAGATTTGCGCGGGCCCCTTGGCGGTGTCGGGGGCGAGGGGGTTCCAGGTGGCTGTCACCGAGTCTGAGGGAGATAAAAGGGCGCGCACACGGGTGCCGTTCGCCACGCTGGACACTTCCCGCTGGAGCGCCTGGGGTAAAGTAATGTCGAGGTTCCGTTCGGGGATATCAAAAATCCATTCGGTGAGGGGGGTGCGGGCGATGGGGAGGGTCAAGGACTGGGTGGCGGAAGATTCCGGCACGGGCACGGAGAAGTGAAGTTCCACTTTATGGGACCCGGCGTTGGTCAAGGTGATAAAAAGTCTTCCGTCTTCGACCTGGGCGTCAGCGGATTTTCCGTCTAAAAGGATCTCTTGGAAAGCCACGCTTCCTGGGAAAAGATCCAACCGGATAGGTTTGGTGGGCCGACGGGGGACCTCGACCCGAAAATAAGCTGTAAAGATTGCGCTGTCACCTGAAAGCCGGCCGCGGTAGGACGCTTTGGAGATGGACGCTTCGCTCGAAGGGGCCTCGGGGGGCACAAGGGTATGGATTAACCGGGTGAATTCTTCCCGTGACAGGAGGACGTCGCCCTCCGCCATAGAAAATTCAGGAATTTTGGTGGGGCTCGTGAGGCGGAGGAGTGTTTTGTATTCGTCCCAGGTCAGCCGCACGTTCTTCGCGTCCAGTTTCAAAACTTCCCGAAGGACCTCCCAAGGAAGCCGGAGTTTGGCGTTGGACGGTTTGTCGTCGATCTTGGCGAAGGCGGGAAAAACCGCCAGGGCTGTTAAAAGAATAAGGAGGACGGACCTTTTCATAAGGTGGTTTTTAAGCTTAATGGGAAAACGGTGTGAGGTCAAGGACATTTTTTTTGGCTCCGGCAGTTAGACACCGGGGATTTGAAAAAGTTCCTGAGGTTGGGTCTTGCTCTCCTCCTGCGGGCGGGACGCCCGCGCTCCATAGGCTATCGAGCTGTTTGTTTTTTGAAACGGACGGGGAGATTTGTGTGGGGGATAATTTTTAGGTGGTAGGGTTGGGTCATGACGGTCAGTTGCATCATTCCGGAGGCGGCGGATGTCTCAATATGTAAGATAACAACCTCGTCTTTGGTTACTATCGTTTCGGTCATTTGAACATTAAATCCGCTGGAACCGCGCTCACCCAGGAATATCCCGACGACCATTGAATCTTTAAAGTTCACTGCCGGAACGGGGGACGGGAATCCCATATTGGATTGATGTTCGTTCCACAGTTTTGCCCATGCGCCGGCATCTCTGATGACGATTTCCCGATAATCTTCAATTCCGCTGGAATCGCCCTGCCATTCTTGGCTTGGCGAGCCAGCTTTTTGTCGTTGGGAGGGTTTCATTTCGGCCGCCTCTGACTTACGGATCTTCTTGCCGGCTAACGGTGCTTGAGGGACCAATATTTTATTCCTCTCTGGATCGTTAAAGTCCGCACCAGGAGCCCCGTTCTCTTTTTCAAAAGAATGGCTTGTTTGGGGTGAAACGGTGGGTTCCCGACCTGCCGGCGCGGAAGCGAGTGTCTTTGTTTTTTCCAATGATTCTGCGTTAAATCCACTTATTCCAGCTCCTTCTTGTCTGGACGCTCCACGGAGAGTTTGACCGGATTCTCTCTGTAGAGAAGGAGAGCGCGTTGCCGGCGATCCCGATGTTGTTCCCCCAGAAAAGTCTAATTCCTTTTTTGAACCAATGGTTGGTGTTGGTGGATAGGGTTGCTCTTGGTAAAATTTCCCTATGGCTTTAAGCTGTGGGCCGGCATCTTTTCTGTCTTCTAAAGCCGCATCACTCTCTTCGTTGGCCCGTTCGGGGATGGCAAAATCGGCAGAACGAACGGATTGCATTTTAATTTGCGAGGAATGGAACGATAATTTGGAATCACGGGCCACATAGACCATCACCAGGGCGGCCGTTGCGGCGCCGAGGAGCGGAAATGTCCAGGGGAGCCAAGCGCGGGGTCGAGGTTTTGATTTTATTTGGCGGAGATGATAGAACCCGGCGGGGGGTGTTGGGGCCGGGACGGATTTCAGGAGGGTTCCCAGTTGTTTTAATTCGGCCAACTCTTGGCGGAGTTTTGGTGATTTGGCCAGGGCGCGGTCCACCTCTGCCTTTTCGGTTAAAGTCAGGGCGCCGTCGAGATAGGCGGAAAGCTGTTCGTTTGTGATATTCATAGGTCCCTCAACAGTGGCGCCAGTCGTTCCTTCAATGTGGCCCGGGCCCGGGCGATTCGGGATTTGACTGTTCCCAGCGGCAGGTCCAAGAGGTCGGCAATTTCCTCATAGCTTTTGTCTTCCATTTCCCGGAGCGCCAGGGCCGCCCGTTCGTGGGGATCCAATTTCGCCAAGGCGTCCTGAACCAGCCGTTGGCGTTCGGCGGTTTCGGCGGGGGCGTCGGTGCGGTCTTTGGGGTCGGCGATTTCCATGGGACGGGGGTCGTCCTCCCCTTTATCGTCGCCGAAAATGGAGATGTGTTTCCAGAACATTCGGCGTTTTTCGTAGCGCACCCGGTTTTTCCAAAGATTAACACAGATCCGATAAGCCCATGAGCCGAAATCCGCTTCTCCCCGAAACTGGTTGATGCGCCGATAGGCCGTGATAAACGTTTCCTGGGCCAAATCTTCTCCGTCCGAGGTGTTTCCGCAGAGCCGCACGGACAAGGCGTAGAGGCGCGCCCCGTGCTGACGAAAGAGGGGCTCAAAGCTCTCCTTCGATATCTTAGACCCTTTCGGATCCGAAAAGTTCCCTGGTTCCACAGGCGGATATTATCACACAAGGGGATGCTGATCCAGTGAGAAGTTCATATAATAGTCCCTCTTCATTCACTTTATAAGGAGTCGCGATCATGGGAAAACTTGTTTTGGTTCGGCATGGGCAGTCGCAGTGGAATTTGGAAAACCGATTTACCGGGTGGGTGGATGTTCCGCTCACGGAAACTGGGGAGAAAGAGGCCCGTCGGGCCGGGGAACATTTGAAAGGGATCAAATTCAATCGGGCGTTCACCTCGGTTCTTCAACGGGCACAGAAAACTTTGGCGAACATCCTTGACGTTGTGGGTCAAAAAGATTTGCCCGTGGAAAAAAATCAGGCTTTAAACGAGCGGCATTACGGCGCCCTTCAAGGATTAAACAAAGAAGAGACCGCCAAAAAGTTTGGGGCGGACCAGGTGAAAATTTGGCGACGGAGCTACGATGTCCCCCCGCCAAAAGAGAAGACCGACATGAATCCCGAGGGAATCGCGGAAAGTTTAAAAGACACGGCCGCCCGAACCTTGCCCTATTTTTACAGCGCCATTCTGCCTCTTGTCAAAAAAGGGGAAACCATTCTGGTGGCCGCCCACGGCAACAGTCTGCGGTCTATCGTGATGGATTTGGACAAGCTCACCAAAGAGCAAGTATTGGAGCTGAACCTCGACACGGGGGTGCCCATTGTTTACGATTTGGACGAGCGGGGGCGGGTGTTAGAGAAGAAAATACTGAAATAGCCGGGATTCCTCGGTTGGCATGGGGCCACATTCAACAGTTTTTGAAACAGAAAATGAAAGTCCTCTCTCCGGTTTTGGACATCGTCCGATAAATCGGGCAACACCAAAAAGAGCGGGATTTTTATTTGGGGGTATTTTTGTAAATCTGGTCTGCTTCGGGCATCCACCTTTCTAAATCGCGGATGCGGGTTTCGTGGCTGGGGTGGGTGGAGAGGAATTGTGGCGGGGATTGTCCACTGGAGGCGGTTTCCATGCGTTTCCAGAACGCCAGGGCTTCCTGGGGGTTATAGCCGGCTTTGGCCATGTAGATGAGGCCAATGCGGTCCGCCTCAGATTCTTGGCTTCGACCAAAGGGCAAAACCGCACCGATCGTGGCGCCCAGCCCAAAAGCCTGAATCACCATTTGGCGGGTTTCGGCGGGTTTTTTCTGAAGGGCAACCTCAAGTGTTTGGCCGCCCAGGTTGATAAGAAGGTTTTGGGACATGCGCTCCGCTCCGTGTTTGGCGATGGCGTGGGCAATTTCGTGGCCGAGCACGACCGCCAGGCCGGCTTCGGTTTTGGTCACAGGGAGGATTCCGCTGTAGACCGCGACCTTTCCGCCGGGGAGACAAAACGCATTTTGGTTTTTGGGGTCGTCGATCAGAATGTATTCCCAGTCGTAGTCGGGACGGTCGGAGACTCGCGCGATCCGTTCGCCCACGCGCCGAACCATGGCCGTGGCCGTAGAGTCTGGGGAGACTTTGGCTTGGCCAATCACTTCTTTATAGGCTTGAACCCCCAGGGTGAGTTCTTGGTCTTCGGGAACAATGTTGAAAGAACGGCGGCCCGATACCGGAATGGTGGCGCAGGCGGCCAACAATAAAGGAGAGACCAGTGAAACCCAGAGGAATAGATTTTTCATCCATACATTATATAAAACCAGGTTGGGGGACACATTCATGATCGGCCATATCACAGAATGGATTTTAGAAGCGCTCCGGACCAACGGAGGATGGAGTGTTTTTGTCGGTGTTTTAATAGAACAGGTCATCGTTCCCATTCCGTCCCCGGCCATCATTATGGGGGCGGGGTTCATCCTTATTCCACCGGAGTCGTCCTGGACAGTGGCCTTCTTGAAAGCCTCTTTAGAAATTGTTCTTCCGGGGGTGCTTGCTTCTGCGCTCGGCGCCATCGGAACGTACTACGTTGGGCGATACGGGGGGAAAGCCTTTGTGGATCGGTTCCAGAAATTCCTGGGGTTCCAATGGTCCGATGTGGAAAACATTGGCGCCCATTTCACCCGGCGGGGAGAAGAAATCTCCCTTTTTTTGCTACGGGCGGTACCGATCGTTCCTTTGTCGCTCATATCCGTGGCGGGCGGGGTTTTGGAACTCCCTTTGGGGCTTTTCATGGTCTGGTCGGTGCTGGGCACCATCGTTCGGTGTTATCTCTTGGCGTTCCTTGGCTGGCAGATGGGGGGGAAAGCCTTGGAGCTCGCCCGTGGCGTGGACCGTTTTGAAAGTCTGATTTCGGTCGTGATGGCGGCCGGTGTGGTGGCGGGGATCCTGTACGTACGCCACCGGGTCAAGAAAGGGATGTCGGAGAATAAAAAGTAAACGCCGGATCGGTGGGGAAACTACTTGAGGGAGTCGAAATAAACCGCCATTTCGCGGGCGGTGCGATCAACGCTGACCTGGGGCGTGACGGCCAGGGCCCCGCGGACCATGGCGGCTCGACGGATGGGATCATTAAATGCCGCCGCGAAATCTTTCAGGGCTTTTAAAAAGGAGTCGGGGTCGGGTTGCCCGTTGGCATAACTGACGCCGAACCCGTTGGGACGCGTGCCCTTGGGGGCGGCGCCTTCGATGAAGACGAATTCCGGCACGGCACCGTCGGGATTGGCGATTACGGCCGCGCCGTTCATCTGAGCTTTCATGAACCCGGTGGCCGAGGCTTCCCGCCCATCGTCGGAGAGCATGACGGACCCGTCTGATCCGTAGAAAAGCCGAGGGGCTTCCCAGACATTGTAATTGTGCAAGAAGATCACGCGCTCGCCTAATGTCTCATCACGGTTTAAAAATTCCACCAACCCATACACCATTTTTTCCGACACGTTGTCCCGTTGGTAGATGCGCCCGCCGACCACCAGAACGACGCCGGTGTCGAGAAAAGCCTGGCGGCGGTGAGGGTCATGAAAAATACGTTCTAAGATGTCCAATCGTTTGTAACTGGTGATGCGGCGGGTCCAGAGCGCCACCGGATGGTGGCGCATTTTTTTTGCCCAGTGGGGCCAGAGGAGGGCTCGCCGCCAAAGCCATTCCAGAAATTCTTCCTTTAACTTTTCTTTGGCCGCGATCAATTCTTGATCGGAGAGAGAGTCCGCCCGGGCGAAGACGGGGTGTTGCCAATAGGGCACGCTGACTCCATTGGTGACGTGTTTAATCTTGGCGGCCTGGGCGCGGAGGGAAGGCATGGCCCGCATGACGCGGCCGTGTTTTTCGGCCACGCCGAAGGCTCCGTCGGAAATGCCCACCAGCATTTGAGTAATGTCGATCTTTCCGTCGCGCAGGTAGGGCCCATACACCGCGGGGTTCATTCGCGTCAGTTCCAGCGTTTCTCGGGGCCAGATCGGGTGGGCGTACTCCAACGGGGTATGGTCGTTAAAGACGGTGCGGGATTCGGCGAAAAGAGGGTCGGTCGCCAATGCGTCGTTCACCAGTTTCGGATGGCCGAAGAGCGTTGGCGTTTCGCTCATCACCACGACATCCGGCCGAAATCCGATGGCCTTCGCCACGGCGAGGGCCCCCCGGCCCACCAGCCAACTGTGAAGGAGCCGTTGTCGATCCGCCCAGGCATTCGGGTCGTACGTGTGGGCGGGAGCGTCTTCGGCGCAGGGGTAGACCACGTCGCCGATTTCGGGGCAATCCAGGAAATACACGACGGAGGGACCGTAAGGGGCTTTCCAGACTTTCACTGAAATCTGGCGGCCGTCGAAAAGGGGCAATTCCAACGCGAACCCCGCGTCTGTTAAAACATCGCGAAGGTAACGGCCCGCGGGCACGCGTTCTAAAATGAGGTGGTTCCAATCGTGCCAGGCTTGGCTCCAGACGGTGTTGTAGAGGAGGGAGACCCCCACCACGCGGGCGCCTTGTTCCTCTTGGGCGATCACCCTCTCCCGCAGGAGGGGCCCAATCCCGCCAACCGAAGTGGACATCCCTGCGGCCTGGGCGGCTTCCAACCCAAATCGTTTCTCCACGGCGGAAAGAATCTCCGGCGTCAAGGACATTTCCATGGCCACTTCCAAAATGTGGCGGGGGGAAAGACCTGTTTGAAGGGGGGTGGGTTCGTTCATAACGATCCAATGATAACAATTTTGGTAGAATAGGCCATCGATCCAGCAAAAAAAAAGTGACCGCTGGTTTGGTTGACGTTTAAATAAATTCATCTTCCCGAGGCTTTTCCATGAAAACCCGAACAGAAAAAGATTCTTTGGGAACCAAAGAAGTTCCCGCGGATGCGCTCTATGGGATCCAAACCTTGCGCGCGGTTGAAAATTTCCCTGTCAGCGGATGGCGGTTCCCCCGTTCGTTCATCCGGGCGTTGTCCTTAATTAAAAAATGCGCCGCCCAGGTCAATATGGAGATGGGATTTTTGGATCGAAAGACGGGTGAGGCTGTGCGCCAATCAGCGGCAGAAGCGGCGGAAGGGAAATGGGACGATCAGTTCCCTGTGGATATTTTTCAAACGGGGTCCGGCACCTCCACCAACATGAATGTCAACGAAGTGATTGCCAGCCGAGCCAACGAAATTTTGGGTGGCCAACGGGGTGCGAAGTCTCCCGTCCATCCCAACGATCACGTGAACCGGGGTCAATCCTCTAACGATGTGATCCCAACGGCCATCCACGTGGCCGCCTTGGAATCTCTGGTCAAGGAGTTGGTCCCGGCTCTCGAGGTTCTGCATCGGGCGTTAGAGGAGAAGGCGATCGCCTTCGACGGCATTTTAAAGATTGGTCGGACCCACCTCCAGGACGCCGTGCCCATGCGGCTGGGCCAAGAGTTCGGTGGATACGCCAGTCAGGTGGCGCACAGTGTTCAGCGCGTGAAGAATTGCATTCCCCATTTGGCTGAGTTGGCCTTAGGGGGCACGGCCGTGGGGACGGGATTAAATGCCAACCCGGCGTTCATTGATGGCGTGATTCATAAGTTGGGAGCGGAAACGGGGCTTCCTTTTGTTGGGGCACCGTCGCGTTTTGAAGCCTTGGCGGGGAGGGACGCCTGCGTCGAGACCAGCGGCGCGCTAAAGACCGTGGCCGTATCGCTCATGAAAATCGCCAACGATCTCCGCTGGTTGTCTTCGGGGCCTCGCTGTGGTATCGGTGAAATAGAATTGCCTTCCCTTCAACCCGGCAGTTCGATTATGCCAGGGAAGGTCAATCCCGTGATCCCCGAAGCCGTGGCCATGGTGTGCGCTCAAGTGATTGGGGCCGACGTGGCGATTACGGTCGGCGGTCAATCCGGAAACTTCGAATTGAACGTGATGAAACCCATGATTGCCCACAATCTGCTTTCCTCTATTGCGATTTTGGCCAACGTGTCCCGCCTGTTGGCCGACCGATGCGTGAAGGGCATAAAAGCCAACACCGCGATCGCCGAAGGATTTATCGAGAAAAGTCTCGCCATGTGCACCGCCCTGGCCCCCAAAGTGGGCTATGACAAAGCCGCCGAGATCGCGAAAGAAGCCTACGCCACCGGAAAAACCGTCCGCCAGGTCGCCCTAGAAAAGAAAATTCTGTCCGAAAAAGAACTTGAACTCTTGTTGGATGCCCGCGCCATGACCGAACCCGGCGTGACGCTCGACGGAGCGGGCGGGTAAAGCCTCCGTTTTCCGTGTTGCAAGAAAGTCCCTGTCCCCTCTGCGGCTCGCGGGAAGAGAAAAAACTTCACGAAGACGTTGGCGAGAGGTTTGACGCCCGTCTCACCACCGATGTGTATGGGGGGTATGGGCGAATTGTTCGGTGTCGCCGGTGCACCTTGGCGTACCGGAACCCCAAGGAATCGGTGGAAGAAATCGAATCGGCCTATCGATCGGCGGAAGATCCAGAGGCCATGGTTGAGGGGGAATGCCGGAGCATCAACGCTTTTTTGTCCTTGCGCGTGATCCGGGAGCATGTGCCGGGGGGACGTTTGCTGGAAGTGGGGAGTTCCTTGGGGACCTTTTTAAACGCGGCCCGTCCTTTTTTTGATGCGATCGGATTAGAACCCAGCCGCTGGGCGGCACGGTTGGCCCGAGAACGGTTCCAGGTGCAGGTGATTGAAGATGTCTTGCGCCCTGGACTGTTCGGTCCTTCCACGTTCGATGTCGTTGTCGCGATCGATGTTGTCGAACACGTGCCCGATCCTCAGGCGGCTCTCTCCTGTCTTGCGTCTTTTCTTCGACCGGGGGGAATCCTTTACCTTGTAACACCAAACATTTCGAGCCTCTCCGCACGACTTTTAGGTCGTTGGTGGTGGGGATTTCGACCCGCTCATCTTACCTATTTTTCTCCAGTCACTTTGGGGCGCCTGTTGTCCAATGTCGGGCTGGAAGTTCGCCAATGCCGGTCTTACGGGAGAGTTTTCTCTTACGGCTATTGGTTAAGTCGCCTAAAAAATTACCCTTCCGGGATCGTTTGGTTAATCTCCTCTGTCCTCTCCTTTTTGGGATGGTCCGGAAAGGTCCTCTATTTAGACACACGAGATTCAATGGAGGTCATCGCTGTTAAACGCCAATAATTCCTCCGCCGTTCATTGGGCCGAAATTGCCTTGGGCGTTTTTGGGGCAATGATATTTATTTTGTGTTGCAACGCTCTCCCGTTCGGTCACTACGTTGACGACATAAAATGGGTGTTGTTGGCGGAGTCGTTCTTGAGCGGGTCGGTTCAGACAGCGTGGAGCATCGCTCCTCTTCCGGACACCACAATCACTTGGGGATTTGGTTTGTTATTGACCCCCGTCGTTCAACTTTTTGGTCGTCAGGCGCTGGTCTTAAAAATATTTTCAGCCCTCTGTGTTGTGGGGGGATGCGTACTCTTTTATATGTCGATCCGACGGATGCTGGACATTGGGGGGCGCATCCTTTTTTTAGTAGGGATGGGGGGTGTTTCTTTTATGGTCGGATTTTCCGGGAATGTCATCAGTGAGGCGGGGTATCTGTTGTTGTTTGGGGTATTCGCTTTTATGATTTCTCGTTTGGGGTTGGATCCTTTGCGTCCACGGAGCTTTCTGCTTATGGGGTCTGTCGCGGGAGCTTTGTTTTTGGTTCGGAACATTGGAGTGTTGGGGGCGATTGCCCTCATCGCTTTCTGGCGGCGGTTCTTTTTTAGGCGCGACGGAGTTCTCTTTGCCGCGGGATTTTTTGTTGTTGCGGCCCCTGTGAGCGTGTTGATTAATTGGTTGTCGGGGACATGGTCTTTTTATGGGTCCTATTGGGCACTGGGATCGAGTGGAACCCTCTTGTCGGGCGCGGGGCGTTTTTTGGAGAACCTTTATTATTATTGGAAAGGTTTAACCTGCCTCACCCTCCTGAATTTGCCGGCGATTCTCCCTCCGATCCTCTGGGTGAAATTAGCGTGCATGGTTTTGGGACTTTTTGTCCTGGGGCGTGGCCTTTGGTTTTGGTGGGCGCACCCCGCCGGGCGATGGCTTTGCTTTTATTTCCTTGGGTATATGATTGTCCTTGGTCTGTGGACGTATCAAGCGCCACGGTATGCGTTCCCGGTATATCCGGTGTTTTTAGCGTTTTTTGGGGCCGGGATGAGTGGGGTCTGGGCAAAAAAGTGGGGACGAATGCTTATTCTCGCCATGGGGGTGGGGGTCCTTGTGACAAATGGTTCCGAAATAATGGGGTTGGCGCGTCGATCTTTTAGCCTTCATCCTGTCCTCCCGCACGAATCCGAACGGTGGTTGGCGGATCATTCTCGTCCGGAGGAAATCGTTGTTTCCATGGACATTGCCCGGGTATTCTATTTCACGGGCCGGCGGGGGGTTCCCTTTATCCCCTCTTCGGACGTTCCATCGTTTGAAGCAGAGGCACGGCGGTTGGGAGCAACCGTGTTCTTTTTTAAGGAAAACCAATATGTTCCCCCGGCGTTCGGCGTGGTGGATCCCATTGCGCGGCAACACGAAATCTTGCGCGCTTTTCTGTTCGGATCAAAATCCTTTGAACCCGTTTACACCAATTCGGTTGAACGGACGACAATTTTTCGGTTCAAGGGGTCATCCCCCGTGGTATAATCTGTCTCTGATTGTTTTAAGGGAAGTCGGCCCTGGAGGAATTCAATGAGCGGAACATTTTTAACCAGATCTGGATACGAAAAAATGCGGGAAGAGCTGGCTCGTTTGAAAGAGCGGCGGGGGCAATTGAGTGGAGAAATTGGGGAGGCCCGGGAGAAGGGGGACCTTAAAGAAAACGCGGAATACCACGCGGCCAAAGAAGAACAAGCGAAGGTTCAACGGCGCATGAACGAAATGGAAGAAAAACTGCGTTCCGCTCAAATCATCGACGAATCCAACGTGGTCGTGGGTGAAATTCGAATTGGAGCCACTGCCCATTTGAAAGAGGTGAAATCCGGGGAAGAACTGGCCTATACCCTGGTGGATCCTTCCGAGGCGGATTTTTCCAAAGGTCGTATTTCTGTTCAGTCTCCGGTGGCCCAGGCGCTTTTGGGGCACAAAGAAGGCGAACAGGTGACGGTGCGGCTTCCGTCTGGTCCGTTGCTATACCAAGTGACTAAGGTGTCTCGGTCGCTGAGCTAGCCCGAATTTTACGTCGAATCCCCTTTCAGCGGCTCTGCCGCCCCCGGTGTTCGGCGCCCTGTGCCGAACCGCGATCCAACTGTGGATTTCGGGCTCGTGCTACGGCTGGGTCATTGGGTTCGTTTTGGCAGGGAGATATTCTGGATCCAGGCTATTTCTTTTTGAATATTTTTTCTAGGGCGTCGCGGCCTAAATCTTCGAGTGGGTTTTCTGAGGATTTTGGGGCTGGGTTTCCATCCGAGTGGGTCGGAGTGCCGGGACGGTCTGGTTTGCCTTTCCAGCCGCCCAGGGTTTTTTTGAAGATGTCTTGGGCGGCACGGCGCACGGTGTCTCGGTAATCCACTTTGACTTTTGGGTCTCGGAGGGGGCCTTTGAGGGCCGCTTCGATGGTCGGCCTTCCATCGTCGGCTGTAATCCAATTCCCCACACTTCCCCGGACGGATCCTGGGGGGAGTTTCAGCATCAACCTCAGGTCCGATTCCATATCGCCCAGACGTACGTGTCCTTTTGCAAAGAAATCCGTTTGGTCGCTGTTCAAGACGAAAGATTTTATCTCTGCCATTCCTTGGGTCACCCAAAACAGCCCCGCCAATTTATTGTAGGCGATGTCCGATCCTTCCCGGTTCATGAGTTTATTTATTTTATTCGCCACGGGGACGTTTTTGATCTCTCCTGTGGCGGCCGTGACGGAGGCGGTGCCCGAAAGGACCGAAAGGTTTGGCCCCACGTCCGTAAAGTTCCAATTGAATTGGAAATCACGGCCCACGTAATGGGGGTGCACAATCTCGCCAATACGGAACACTCCGATGGCTTGAGCTATGGGCGCGGAGGAATCTAGGGCATTTATGGCCGGGGAGGGGGCGGCCGGGGTCTTCGGAGAGGGGGGCGTCGTGGGGGAGAAGAGCTTGAGCAGTTTCTCCACCTCCAATCGGTCCCATCGACCGTCCAAAACAATGGTAGGGCGATTGAAGTGGTTGATGCGTCCACTCAATGAAAACGGCGATCCAAACGTTTTTCCACTTAAGGATTCAATATTCGCCGTGTCTTGAGTAAAACGGATCTTCCCATTCATCTCAGAGAGGGTGACCCCAGCGACGGGGGTGACGGCGGCATGGGAGAGGTGAATACGTCCGTCCACCACGGGGTCTTTCGCTGGGCCATTCACGTTGGCGTCGATGGTCGTTTGTCCACGGAGGCGGTAGTCCGCCACGGGGGGAAGCAGACGTCCGACCTGAGTGAGGTCTGAGATCGTGCCTTTGACAACTAAACGGAGGGTGGGGGTGTTCATTAGATCTGTCACGTCCCCGCGCACGTCAAAGGCGCCGGCGGCGGTGCGGATCGTGGCGGCGGAAATCTCTATGTCTCGTTGTTTCTTAATTCGACCGGCGGCCGAAAGAGCGAGGGCGCTCTCTGTCGGTTTACGGAAGGAACTCCCATACGTGGTATCGAGGGATTCTCCATCAGCGGAAACGTCAAACGCCAGGTTCGACAGGGGGCCCTGGAATTCGCCCGTGAGGCCCACCTTTCCTGAAAGATGGAATTCCGTCGGCCAAGGTCCGCCGGGGGTGATGTTGAGCTCCGGTGTTCTGAGGTCCAGAGCGATGGCGGGATCTTTTCCTTCGGTCCCTTCCGCAGATCCCGCCAGAGTGAAGGGAGCCCCTGTTGGTTTTTCGAGCCAACCACCGTAAGAGAGAACAGCGCTGTCCCCGGCCATCTCTCCCGCGATTGTCCAATGGGTGCTGGAGATTTTTATCTTCCATTGGCCGCTCAAAGGGCCGTTTCCTCGGACGCCGGGGACGAATGGGGTTTCTTCCAAATGGAACGATGTGGGCGAAAGGCGGACCTCGTGAATGGCTCCGTCGGTTTTAATCCCCACAGATCCCGCAATACCCAGGGTCGGTGCTTGGGCGTCAAAAGTTCCATCGGCGTTGATGTTGGTCGATGACGCGCGGATCGACCAGCGGCCCGAGAGTGTGGCGTTGGTCAGTGGGGACGGCAAGGCGAGGAAAGGAGCGAGGTCCCCCGCGGCCAGTGAATGGAGCGTGAGAAGGACGTCTGCGCGGAGGGTGGGCCGTGTGGCAAAGTCGCCGGTGATGTCGACAACAGAAGCCCCTAGCCCGAGGTGGAAATTGTCCAGGGTGGCTGTTGGATCGCCTGCGGGGGACAGGCGGGCTTGGAACGAGAGGGGCCCTTCCATGTCGTTTTTCCCCTCACAATTTCAAGGGCCGCTTTGACCCGAAGGGCGAAGGGGTCTGTCAGAGAAAAACCGGTGATCCGCGCGTCGAGCCGGTGAAGCGTCGCGGTCAGCGGGAGAGCGTCGTCCCGCACGAGGATCTCTCCTTCCGATAGGGAGGCGCGGTCAATAAGGAACGTCGCCCACGATGTTTTGGCGGGGGCAGGTGTTTCGTTGTCGGGAGGACGTGGGGGGGGGCCGGCTGTGTCCTTGGATGAAGCCGTGGGCAGGAGGTCGGAGAAATTGAAATTTCCTTCGGCGGACCGTCGAACGGTCACGCGGGGTCGGTCCACGTCAATGGATCGGAGAATGATTTGATGTGACAGGAGCGGAAGGAGCCGGGGCAGAATTCTCACTCGTTCCACTTCGATGAACGTCCCCTCTGAGAAGGTGGGGGCTTCCGAAATCCGAACCCCTTTGAGTTCCACTCCGTGCAATAGGCTCACGTGAGCGTCGGCAATCTCCACTTGGCGCCCCATTCGCGCCCCCACCCAATCCCCGCCCAACTGCCGAATTCGGTCAGAGGGATACTGGTGTCGGAGCCAAACCCCGAGACCCAGCAGGGCCCCTCCTCCAACAAATGTGATGACGGCGAGTCCTTTCAGGAGACGTTTCATTCATCTCAATTTTACCATTTGACTGTCTTGACCACAGGTGTCCGGGGAATAAATTCGTCATTCCCGAACGACTTTGTCGAGTATCCCGTTTTAATGCTGAGTTCCGCATCAGCGGCTCTGCCGCCCAGGTGTCGGGAGCTCTGCGACCGGCCGCATCAGCGGCTCTGCCGCCCCAGGTGTCGGGAGCTCTGCGACCGGCCGCATCAGCGGCTCTGGGGAACCTGCGTGTGTTGACATGGCTACTATACAAATGTATTGTTTGTCGGCGATGGGTGATGAAAGGAGGCAAGCGATGAATTGGCTTTCGGATCAAGTGATACAGGCGGCTCATTCACTGGAATTGGCGGGAGGAACGGTGAGGGCGTTTCGGCAGGGGGTGGCCGAGCGGTTTGCGGAATCCCCCATTACGGATTGGGAGACGCTCTTTTGGACTCGGGGGATTAAACGGGGGCTGATTCATTTGAACAGTCATTGGTTTCGGTTGGGGTCTGGGAGGCAGGCATCGTTCAGTTTATTTGTGCGGAATGAAAATGGTCTCATCGTGGGTCTTCGACGGGAAGCCATCACCCAGGCGGCGGTGTATACGGCCCTGGTCACCCATTACGGGTACCAGCGCCGACACGTGCGTTTTGAGTTGGATTATCTGGATGTGGCTCTCCAAGACGCCGCGGGGCGGGTGACGCTCTACGCGGAGACCAAGGCCTCCGATCCTGTGTTGGAACGTCTGGTGGCTGATCTTTCAACAGGATTCAGAGACGGACTTCCTTTTTTGGAATTGCCGGAAGGGAAAAAGCCGCCCGACGCTTTCCAAAAGGCGGCGCATATTCTCAGAAATCGCCCCCCCCACTTTTGGGCGGTTTCCCCGAACAACCGATTGGCTTTTGATGTCCACTATCAGGGGGTGGGGTTTCGGCTCGTCCCTGTGTCCGACATTCCGTTCCACCGAGACGCGGACCTCTTTTCTTTTGTGGGTTAGCCGGATTCCCCGGTTGGCACAGGGATACTGTCGATAGGGTTAAGAAACTTCACCGGCCAATCCCCCCTGCCCCCCTTTGCAAAGGGGGGAAAGACACGGCAATTCAGCGATGATATGTGGGTCCGGTTTTTATACAATCTATCCTTCACTCATTCTGATTTAGGAGATTTATCGATGATCCATCCTTTGGCCGTTGAACTGAACGATACGATTAAACGTGAAGCGCCCGAGATCTTTTCTATGTTTTCGGGGCTTGGTCGAGAATTCTATTTTCCCAAAGGCATTCTCACCCAAACCGCGGAGGCCCGACAGAAAGCCAAACGGTTCAACGCCACCATTGGGATTGCCAAAGAAAAAGGCGAACCCATGTTCTTGGCCGCCGTGATGGATCAGCTTCCCACGTTCTCGTCTCAGGAAGCGTTGAACTACGCCCCCTCGTTTGGATCCCCTGAACTTCGGCAAGCCTGGAAAAAAGAGGTGCTGGAAAAGAACCCCTCGTTGACGGCCACCGCCATCGGCACCCCGGTGGTGACTTGCGGGATCACCCATGGGTTGAGTGTTGTGGCGGACATGTTCTCCGAGGCGGGGGATGTGGTTTTCGTTCCGGACCAGTACTGGGAAAATTACAGCATGGTGTTCGGTCTGCGACGCGGAGCGCGCATGGTGCGCTATCCCCTGTTCTCGACGGCCGGCGGGTTTGACGTGGACGGATTCACTGCCGCTCTCCGGGCCGTCCGGCCGGGCGAAAAGGCGCTTGTCCTTCTCAACTTTCCGAACAATCCCACGGGTTTCACTCCCACGAAAACCGAGGCCGAGGCCATCGCCAAGACGCTCGTGGATTTGGCTCAGGGCGGCCGTCGGTTTGTGGCCCTCTGTGACGACGCTTATTTTGGGTTGGGGTACGAGCCCTCGCTGGCAAAGGAATCCCTTTTCGCTCAATTGGTTCACCGTCATGCCAACATTCTTCCCCTTAAGTTGGATGGCGTCACCAAAGAAGATTACGTGTGGGGTTTTCGCGTGGGGTTTTTGACGTTCCCTGGGCCGGCGAAAGTGGCCGAGGCGCTGGAGAAGAAAGCCGCGGGGCTTGTCCGTGGGGCGATCTCTAACGTTTCCCAACTGACCCAGAGCGCGATTTTGAAAGCCATGTCCGCTCCCTCGTATAAGGCGGACAAAAGTCAAAAATACGATGTGTTGAAGGCCCGCTACGACAAGGTCAAAGCCGTTCTTGCCCAACCGGAATACGCCGAAGTGTGGACCCCTTACCCTTTTAATTCCGGCTATTTTTTCTGCATGAAATTAAAGGGTTTAAACGCCGAAGCTTTTCGGCTTACCCTGCTGGATAAATACGGGGTGGGGGTGATTGCCACAGCTCCGACGGATGTGCGCGTGGCTTTCTCCTGCTTGGAAGTGGGGGAAGTGGAACCCATGTTTTCCCTCATGCGTCAGGCCGCTCTGGAACTGAAGGGTGACCCCAAGGCGACGGACCTGACTCTATACGCTGAAGCTTTCCAGGAATAGGAGATTCCCATGGCTCGAGTGAAATTTAATTTTAGCGCGGGACCGGCCGTATTGCCGGAAGAGGTTCTTCAAGAGGCTTCTCGATCGGTGGTGGATTGCGGCAACACTGGGCTCTCCATTTTATGCATGAGCCATCGGGGCGGGACCTACGAAGCGTTGCACATGGAAGCGCTGGCCAACGTCCGGGACCTCCTTCACGTGCCGCCCGAGTTCGCCGTTCTGTTTTTGCAGGGGGGGGCGACCCAACAATTTTCACAGGTCGCCATGAACCTGGCGGTGGGGAAACCCGCCGATTACACTCTGACCGGTCAGTGGGCCGACGGGGCATTCAAAGAGGCGGGCAAAGTGGCGACCGTGCGCGTTGCGGCCGACAGCCGAAAAATATCCCCTGCCCGCGTTCCTTTTCCATCCGAAATTAAGATTTCGCCCGACGCGGCCTATCTCCACGTGACTTCAAATGAAACCGTCGATGGCATTCAGTGGTCGGCGTTTCCGGAATCTCCTGTGCCTCTCGTTTGTGACATGAGCTCCGATATCATGAGTCGAGAGATTCCCTGGAGCCGGTTCGGCCTGGTGTATGCGGGTGCCCAGAAAAATTTGGGGCCCGCCGGCGTAACGGTGGTGATCGTTCGAAAAGATGTGGCGGAAAAAGCGCCCTCCACACTGCCGGCCATGTTGCGCTATCAGACTCACGTGGAAAAAGATTCTCTCCATAATACACCGCCCTGTTTTTCGATCTATGTCCTGGCGCTGGTGACGCGATGGGTGAAAGCCCAGGGCGGCGTGGCCGCCCTGGAAGCGCACAACCGAGCCAAAGCCGCGAAGCTGTATGCCGCCATTGATGCCTCGGGTTTTTACACAGGGACCGCCGACAAGGCTCACCGGTCCATCATGAACGTCACCTATCGTCTTCCGAATGAAGACCTCGAAAAGATGTTCCTGAAGGAAGCCGACGCCGCAGGACTCTCGGGCCTCAAAGGCCACCGCGCGGTGGGCGGCCTTCGCGCGTCAATTTATAACGCCATGCCCGCTTCCGGCGTTGATGCTCTGATCCAATTCATGGCCGATTTCCAAAAACGAAAGGGTTAACCGAAGGGAGATTGAGATGGGCCGTTGTCGCGAAAATCCATTTCTCCCGGCGCGGGGTTGAGAAACGTTCCTGACGAAAAAATTTATGAAGAGAATGCACATGCGATCCTTCACCCATAAGGGAAGTGTTTTTGTTGTTGTGTTTTTTACCGCCAGCCTGGTGTTGGGGTATGCCCTTTGGAAAAACCATGGGGCGTCCCTGGTGTCGTGGCCGCCGGCGGCGCCTGCGTTCGCCCTTTCGCTTCAATCGGATAAAGAATCCTATGCACATGATGAACTGGTCGAACTTTCGTTGCGACCTTCCGGTGATGCGGCTCGGGAAATTCTCAGGAAATCGACGGTGCCTTTCACGGCTTGGGTGGAACGGGAGGGGCAACTCGTTCGGACGGTGGGCGAGCTGGAAAAGATGAGGCTCGCCTACGATCCTAAAGAGAAAGTCTGGCGGGCGCGCTGGCCGATCCCCTGGAACGCTCGTGAGGGGGATTATGTTCTTCGGTTAGCGACGGCCGCTTTGCCTTCTGGTTTGGGGACTCTACAGGCGGGGAGTTTTCAGGTCGTGTCGCGGGCTTTTGATCCTGTGCCGGCGGGGGTTTGGTGTTCTTCCCCTGGAAGGGCTCGGGTCTTTGCAACGGTTTACGGGGCCGAACGGGGGGGGGCCTTCCGGCGTGGCCATGGCCGAATGGGCCGATTTCATGGGGGCGGACGCGGTTCTCGTTCAGGGGGCGGAGTCCAGCGGACATTCTAAAAAACTTTCTTCAGCATTTCCGTGGGTTATGCGCTCCACCGAACCCGTATCGATTCTGGCGCGGGCGTGCCATGAACGCGGGATCAAATTGGGGGTCTATGTCCTTTCTTACATGGTGGGGGGCGATGCGAAATATTCACCCGATTACGAATACGGATGGCACTATGAAAATGGGGCGCCGATCTATGGATTAAATCGGGCTGTGCGGCGGGGAATTTCCATTCGGGATAAAAAACGTCCGGGTGATATCGTGAAAGTATTGGATCGGTGGGCGGAGGTGGAGGGCGTTGATTTCTTGGGACTGGATTACATTCGCCCCGTTTTCGGCGGCAATGAGTTGGTAGACGATTTCGTTAACGAAATGCCGGGAGTTCAGAAACCCGAGGGTTATGACGGGTGGAGCAAAGAAAAACGGATGACATGGATCGCCCGAGGGAGGTACATCGCTCCCACGGTTGCGCTCCGCAATGACCCGAAATTCAAAATCACCGATCAATGGTTTTGGTATCGCGCGCATCGCACAGCGGGTGTGGTTCGAAAGATCGCCGATGGATTTGGCGAAAAAAAACCGTTGTGGGCGTTCACCCTTTCCTGGCAAAAAGGCTGGGAACATGGCCAAGACCCTGCCATGATGCGAGATGCCGGGGTGGACATAAACGGCATCATGTTGTATGAGGCGGACAGTCAACAGTATCGGGGATTGTTAAGCCAATGGAATGCCTACACCCGCGATTCGGAATTTAATTTGGTGGTCGGTAACACCTTTGACTGGCGACTGCATCAAAAGACCTTAAACCCGGCGGGACCGGAAGATATGGTTCGGCGGACATTGGCCGCCGTCGAGCGGTTTCAGGAGGGAAAACCGGTCCGGGGCATTTTTATGCACGACCTTGCCCGCGCGCTTCGAGGGAATCTGGGCCCTTATCCGCCCAAAGAATGGTTTCTTGCCGCCGGGAGCGCCATCACCCGGGTCCGGGAAATTCACAACAAAACCCCTTACCGTCTGACCTTGTCCGTCCCCCCGCAAACCGTTCCGGGGGTGTCCTATTCTGTGCGTGTGGCGCTCGACCCCGCCACGTCACGCTCGCCGGTCACGGTCCAACTCTATTCTTCTTCGGATATGGACCTCTCTACCTCCCAGATTGAACTGACGCCCGCCCGATCTTCCGCGACGGTTGTGGCGCGTTGGAATCCGGACGACCGGTCTCCGGCGCGAGGGAACCGCGCGTTCATCGCCGCCCGGTCGTTCTCCCCCGACCCGCCTCGCCAACGTTGTCAGATCCACATGTCGTATGTTCAGGGCTTGCGCAAGGGGGGCCTGAATTTGCTGGCGGACGAAAAGCCCGTTTTATCCCCAAGGTCAAAATAGGAAGAAGGTTTCAGGGTGGGGCGGGTCTCTCTCTCGAGAGATTTCCGCCAGCGCGGTCACAGAGCCGCTGATGCCCCGGCGGCACGTTCCTCAGAGACGGGCCCGGGGGGGGGGGAGTGGGCCCCCCTTGCAAAAAGAGCGTTCTTCCTCCATACTCCTTAAATGGAGGGAGGCTCCCTTCCTGGAGGAACAATGATCGCTGTGGCCTTATTTGTTGTTGTGGCGTTGGGTGTGGTGGGGTTCCTTTATGCTGTTTCAATCTACAACGGGTTGGTTCGACTAAAAAATAATGTGTCGAAAGCCTGGTCAAATATTGACATCCTGTTGAAACAGCGTCACGACGAACTGCCGAAACTGATTGAGACGTGCAAACAATATATGAAATATGAGTCAGGCACTCTCGAGAAAATTATGCAAGCCCGGGCGGCGGTGTATTCCGCACGGGAAACGGGAAACGTTCAATCGGTGGGCGCCGCCGAGGGGCAATTGCGGGGGCTGATGGGGGGGTTGTTTGCCGTGGCTGAAAATTATCCGGAACTTAAATCCAGCGCCACCTTTCAAAGCCTTCACGCGCGCATCTCGTCTTTAGAGAACACGATTTCCGACAGGCGGGAACTTTACAACGAGAGCGTGAATTTAAACAATTCTCGGCGTGAGATGTTTCCGGATTCCTTGGTGGCGTCTTTTGGCCAATTCCCTGCGGCTCCGCTTCTCCGTTTCGACGCGTTGGAAACCAAAGACGTGGACGTCCGGGCCGCCTTCCAATCCTGATCTGTTCTTTGATGCCGCGGTTACCCCCGCTCTCTTTACGTTTGGGAATGGTGTGGGTCGGGGGCGGTCTTTGTCCTTCTTTGGCCCATGCGTCCAGGGGGTGGAACGGGGGGGACGAAGGGCAAGGTGTTTTAATCTTTGGCGTGTTGGCGTTTTTTTCGTTTTGGCGGCTGTGGAAAAATGTTCGTCGTTACCGTGCCATTGAGGATACCCCCACGGCCAAAGTCGAGTCGGCGCCCCAGGGGAGGTGGAGCTTGCAGGGATCGCCGAGGCGGTTTCGGGGAAAACCCAGGTGTGCCCCCTCACCGGGACGTCCTGTCTCTGGTATTTCTTTAAGATCGAGCGTTACGAGCGTCGCGGAAAGAATTCCCGCTGGGTGACAATTTCTTCTGGCCGTAGCACGGATGTCTTCGGCTTGCGCGATAACACGGGGCTGGCCCTGGTGGTTCCTTTCAACGCCGAGGTGACCCCCCGGCGGCATCAACAGTGGCGGGGGGAAACGCTTTCTCCCACAGAGGGCCCCTCGGAGAGAGGATTTTTCAGCGGGTTTGGGTCCTACCGCTACACCCAAGATTTGATTTTGCCGGACGACCCCGTTTATGTGCTCGGTTGGTTTGAAACGTTGAGCGGACTTCCTGTGTCGGGCACGAGCCTCATCGAAAAACTTCGGCAACTGAAGCAGAACCCCAAAGACCTTTTGTCCCGTTTTGATTCAAACAAAGACGGAGAGATCAGCCTGGAGGAATGGGATGTCGCGCGGGCGACGGTTGAATCCGACCTTCATCGTCAGGCGGCCAATGTCCCCTCTGTTCCCGACGTTCACACCCTCCGCTCCCCTCCGCCGGAATCGGAGACTCCCTTTCTCATTTCATCGTTTTCCCAAGAAGAGCTTGCCGGAACCTATAAACGACGGGCCTTCCTCTGGGTCGTTGGTTTTTTTGTGTTCGGGTCTTTTACCGTTGGGATTCTCTTCCATTAAAGGAATGGGCTATAATCTCGCTGAAATGACGCCGGATCCGACCCCTTCCGCACCCCTCGAAGACACCTATGCCTTTCAGCGGGAGGAACTCCTCTCGCTTCTCCAGCGGTTATCAAAAAAGAACGAATCGTTGATCCTTCATGGGGTGGAACGGCTGACCGCGGACGACGCGGCCCATCTTCTTCATAAAATTCGACAGGGGAGCGTTTTTTCCGGTCGTGAGCGGAGAGCGCTCAGGGAAGCCGGTTTTGATCTCCCCTCGCTTTTCCCGACACTGTAACCCTTTATGAGTTCCGCTCCCGCTGACATAGAAACTGTGCTTTCCCGGCATTTTGCCCGGCGCCATTGCGTCTTAACGAATCGTGGGACAACAGCCCTCGCGGCCGCTCTTCACGCGTTGGATCGCCCTGTTGGAAGCCGCGCTCTTTTTCCCGCCGTCATGTGCTCGATCCCCGTTTTCGCCGCACGGTTTGCCGGTTGGGCACCGGCGTTTGCCGATGTGAATTTGACGGATGCCAACTTCGATCTTAATTCCGTTGAACAGGCCATCAACGGGGGGGGGGTGGGCGCGGTGGTTCCCGTTCACATGTTTGGAAAGCCGGACAACATGGACGGCCTGGCCGCCCTGTGTGATCGGCATCAGATTGATCTCGTGGAAGACGTGGCGCTTTCCATGGGAGCCGAATATAGAGGAAGACCCACGGGATCGTTCGGCCGAATTTCCTGTCTCAGTTTTGTGCGGAAGATGCTTCCTCTGGAGATGGGGGGGGCGGTGCTCACGGACGATTCCCGGTTGGCGGAACGCGCGCGAACGTTTGTCGATGGATGGACTCCGGAAGATGCTTCTCGTCGCAGTGAAACCTCGGCGGCCATGAAGGCCTTCCACACCTTGACTGGATATGTGGCCGCGGGGGATTGGAGCCGTGGCGCGCTCCTCGCGCCGTTCGAGGGCGAATTCCGGCGGCTCCTGTTGGCCTCCACGTCTCAAGCCGATTGGGAATCGTCAATCGTTTTGGATGAGTTGAAAAAACTGCCCGATGTCTTGCAGGCCCGTCGGGCCCGGGCCGAAGTGTATGAAAATGCGTTGGGCGAGAATGGAATTCAGGCGTTGGATCGCTCGGGGTCGAGCCTCTTCGCCTACCCGGTTCGTCTCCCCGGCGTGGAGGTTGAAAATTTCCTGGCATTTTCTTCAAATCGAGGGTATACTTTTAAGCGGATCGCGTACCCGGACATCCATCCCGTCTTTTCTCCACGGGAATCCTTCGCGAACGCCGCGACGGTGGAACGGGAGGTCATCGGCCTTCCGTTGGACGACGACCAGCCGGTGTCCGCTTTCTGGGAATATGCGGCGGATTTCAGGCGCGCGGTGGAAGATTTTTTGGCGGCGGTTCCCACATTGCCGCCCTTTGATGGGCGGGGAAAATTAGAACTTAGAATGGGAGGATCATGATGAAACATAAAACAATAGTGCTGGGATTTGTTGTGTTGTCGTTTTATATCCTGGGATTATCGGCCTGCCGTGGCAAGTCGGAAACCCCCGGCACCGGGGAAAATTCGAAGACGACGGCCTCCACGGGGTTGAAGGACGTTAAGGGGCGCGACCTCAACCCGGCGGAGATTCAAAAACAGATCCAGGAACAAACGGAGCGGTCCGTACAAATGGCCAATCAACAGCGGCAAATGATGATGCAACAGATGCAAATGCAGGCGGCACAACAACAGTCTATTCAGAGCGTGCAACAAGCCCACCGCCAGGCCCAACAGGCCACCACCGCGGCCAACCGAGCGCGTCCGGCGGGGCAAAAACAATAGTTTTTTCACAGGAGGCGATACCGATGAACTCAACCACAGATAAATACGATAGCCAGCGACTGGTCACTTTGGTGGGATATTTTGCCACTCCCTTTGCCCTTTTCCTCGGGGGACTGGCCGTTGCGTTTACCGATTCGAACAGTTGGCAGAAAACCCTTTCTCTTGGCCTTTTGGGGTTTGCGGCCTTCTTTAACAGTGTATTCCCACGGTTTCTGAAACAGCAGGATGTGGTCGACAAAGGGCGGAACGTAAAGTTCCGTCTTTACATGAACCTTGTGGTTAACAGCGTGGTCGTATTTTTGTTGGGGGATCAATTCCCTCCTCTCTGGCTCCTTCTGGCCTTGACGCCCCTGGCGACGGCCATCTATGGAAACCAGAAACGTACACTGATGAACGCCATTACCGCGTCGATTGTTCTGCTCCTCATTCAGGCGCTCCGTCCGGAGACGCGGCCATTGGATTGGGCGGTGGTGTCGGTGGAGATCGCTTTCATCGTTCTGATCAGTCTCTTGATTAACGGCGTCTCGCATCTGGTTGTTCATCCGGAAAAGTCTGCCCAGATGCCCCGCTCGTAATGGGGGATCAGCTCGACCTTTTTCCCCAACCACAGCAAAATAAGATCTCGCGCATTATCAAGCGCGATGGTCGGTTGGTGGCGTTCAATAAGCTCAAGATCATCAACGCGATCTATCGCGCCGCCGCTTCCCTGGGGGGGCAAGACCGTGATCGGTCGGCCTTCCTCACAGATCAGGTGGTCAAACGCATCAACGAATCCTACCCCCCCGGCGCGACGCCCTCGGTGGAAGACATTCAAGACTTTGTTGAAAAGGTCTTGATCGACAACGGTCACGCCAAAACCGCTAAAGCGTTCATTCTCTACCGTTACGAAAAGACCAAAACCCGGGACCAAAAGCCCGAGGTTTCCGGCGTACAGGACAACATCCCCTACAAAGTCCTCTGGCGGGTGTTGTCCTGGAACGTGGACCACGGGTGTCACACCGTGGAGGGCATGAACAAAGCGGTGACGGACGGCGGTTGGAAGAAGCTGATTCGTGAGGCGGAACGGGCCTACCACGAAGAGGTCCACCACGTCGCCGGGGTGATTGTGAAACGATTGCCGGATCTCCGTTTGGTGATCGTGGCGGGTCCGTCCAGTTCTGGAAAAACAACCACCACCACCAAAATCAGCGAACGGCTCAGCGCCCGGGGCCACCGGTTTCTTCTGATGAATCTGGACAATTATTTTAAGGACCTTTCCCGCCAACCCAAAGACGAATACGGCGACTACGATTTCGAAATGCCCGCGGCGTTGGACTTGGACCTCATTAACGAACATTTGGGTCTATTGCTTGAGGGGAAACCCATCCGCATGCCGATTTATAATTTTAAAACCGGAGTCCGTGAAAAAGAGACCCAGGAGTTTCGGCTCAAAGAAAAAGAGATCTTGTTGATCGATAGTCTCCATGGTCTTTACGACGGCATGACAAAAAGTATCGCTCCGGAAAACACCTTCCGATTCTACATTGAGGCTCTCTGCCAAATCAAAGACAACGACGGGGAATTCGTTCGTTGGGCCGACCTCCGGCTCATGCGCCGAATGGTGCGTGACAGTTGGCACCGGAGCTATGATCCGGCCATGACCGTGGGCCATTGGCATTACGTTCGGAAAAGCGAATTGCGGTATATCGTTCCCTACATCCAATCCGTCGACTATATTTTTAATGGGTCCTTGCCCTATGAACTTCCCTACCACAAGGCCCGGCTCCTTCCTCTCTTACCCGACATCGTTGAACGGTTCAAGCGCGACCCCAAAAAAGTCGACGCGTTCCTTCGCGCCCAGCGATTGGAACGGCTCCTCTCCTCCGTGGCGGCAGGCGCTCCGGAAGAAGATGTCCCCGCGGATTCCTTGTTCAGAGAATTTATTGGCGGCAGTCAATATCACTACTGATTTTTGTTTTACCTTGACTTTACGCATTTTTTGGGATGATGTAGAATAAGACATGGCTTCATTTACCCTGCATGTGCCTTCCTCGACACAACGGCCGGAGACGACGACCGGGTCTCATTTGAAAACGGGATGGAGGACCATTTTGTTTAATTGCGATTGCCACAGTTTTCATGAAGTGGCGGCTCAGTTGGTGCGGGCCATTCATTGTGATTATCAGCGGGGGTTGGCCCTGGCCAACGTCGTTCATTTAACGGGGAGCGCCACGGTTTTTTGGGGGCCCCGTGAATCGTGTGAGGTCGTCGCGGAAACATTGGGGATGATCGGATTGCGCGTTTCGGTGAGCGAGTAGGCGTGGTTTTGAAAGAGTCAAAAGGGAGGAAACACATGTTGGGAAAAAAGACCGCATTAAAAAAGAAACGTTCAACCGTCGCCCGTTCTGCCTCTGCCGTCGGCAAAGGGAGCGTCTCTGAGGTTCGAACCGAGTATGTGGGGACCCACTATGTGGGAGTCGATTTTCCTCAGGTGGGCGAGATCCTGACCAGCGGCCAATACTCGATTCGGGTGTCCACCAGCGCGACCGAAGGGGTGGAGATTTCCATTGATGGAAAAGAGTGGGAACCCTGCCGCGAGTCCGTGGGATTTTGGTGGTTTGATTGGTCCGGGTTCGGCGCTGGGGTGCACACCGTGGTGGCCCGAATTTTGGTGGGGAAACGTTTTATGAAATCCAAGCCGCGATCTTTTACCGCGATCCACTAAAAGGGGACCCTGTCATGAACAAGTCGGAATTAATCAAGCGAGTGTCGCGGGATGCTGGGCTTAATCGGGGGGAGTCTGTTCGGGCGGTGAAGGCCCTTGTGAATGCGATCCGGGACACGATCAAAGAGGGAGGGAAAATCTCTTTAACCGGCCTCGGTTGTTTTAAAGTCAAGGCCCGGAAAGGCCGTCCCGGCCGCAATCCCCAAAGCGGCGCGCCCATCGTGATTCCCGCTGGACGGAAGATTTCATTTAAGCCCAGTCTCGCTTTTAAAAAACTCGCGAAGGGGTGATCCCCGTGTCTGTGCCCCCAACCGAAAAAGTGGCGGTGGCGGGGCTCGCCCGTCTCGCGGCTGGGATCTTTTGGATTTGGGGCGGCCTCGCGGCGGTCAAGGGGATGTGGGATTGTTTCGGGGGCCAACCGGAAGCCCAGTATTTTTCTCCCCACCCTTGGACGTTTGTGACGCACGCCCAATGGGTCCGGTTTGCCGGTTTTGAACTGGCGTTCGGGTTTGCGTGCGCCGGGCTGGGGTGGGCCGCATGGGTTTATTCTCTCCGACTCCCCACTTGGATTGAACGACCTGTTCCTTCCCACTCTTTGTAGTTGCCCCCTTCGGGGGCGATCTCTGTTATCGAGGAATTCCCATGGTTGAATGTTCCCAAAAACTTGAACAACTGCCGCCCTACATTTTTACGCGCATCAAAGCGCTGGCCGCTGAAGCTCACCGCCAACGTTTGGACGTCATCGATTTGGGGATGGGAAACCCCGACTTGCCCACGCCGTCCCATGTGGTGGACCGGTTGATCGACACTGTCCGAAACCACCCCCGCACCCACCGCTATCCCCAGGCCAAAGGGATGCCGAAATTTCGGAAAGCCGTGACGAATTACATGAGCCGGCGGTTTGACCTCAAACTGAATCCCGACGACAACGTCTTGTGTCTGATCGGATCGAAGGAAGGCATTGCCCACCTTTGCCAAGCCTATTTGGATCCAGGGGACTTCGCCCTGGTTCCCGTGCCAAGCTATCCGGTTCACTCCAACGGGGTGATTTTGGCGGGCGGCCGGATTCATTACATGCCCCTCACCCCCGAGAACAATTATCTGCCGGACTACAGCAAGATCCCCGCGTCGGTCTTAAAACGCGCCAAGATTATGTTTTTATGTTATCCCAACAATCCCACCGCCGCCGTGGTGGACGATCCTAACTTTTTTAAGGAGACCGTGAAGTTTGCCCAAAAGAACGACATTTTAGTGGTCTACGACAATCCCTATTGCGAAATCACCTTTGACGGGTATGTGGCCCCGAGTTTTCTGTCCACGCCCGGGGCCGAAGACGTGGCCTTGGAGTTCCACAGTTTTTCCAAGACCTATAATATGGCGGGCTGGCGGATCGGCTGGGTGTGCGGAAAGAAGTCGCTTTTGGCCCCCCTGGAAAAATACAAAGCCTTCGTGGACTATGGCGTGCCCACGTTCATGCAATTGGCGGCCGTGGCCGCCCTGGAGGGACCCCAAGACTGCGTGAAAGAAATGGTGGCGACCTATCAACGGCGGCGAAATTATTTCGTGGGCGAGTTAAACAAAATGGGTTGGCCCGTGCCTTTGCCCCGCGCCACCATGTATGTGTGGGCGCCGCTTCCGGAATCTTGGAAGGCCAAAGGCTCCCTCGCTTTTGCCGAAGAACTGGTCAAAGAAACCGGTATCGTGGTGACCCCCGGCATCGGGTTTGGCCCGGAGGCCGAAGGCTATGTGCGCATGGCCCTCGTCACCCACGACGACCGTTTTTACGATGCCGTCCTCCGCATCCGGAAATTTCTCCGGAAGGGAAAGTCTGTTAAAACCACGAAGGCCCTGTCAAAATGAAAAACGGCGCGGTTCAAATTGGCTTAGTCGGGTGCGGGGTGGTTGGCAACGGTGTCGTCCGTATCCTCCAAAAAAACCTGGAACTCTTGGAAGCCAAAGCGGGGACAAAACTTCATCTGGCCTGGGTGGCCAGTCGACGCAAAAAGCCCCTCCCTCCCATCGGGGGCATTCGCCCCCTTTTCACGAAAAACTGGCGGGACGTGGTGGCAGATCCCGATGTCGATATCATTGTTGAGTTGATTGGGGGGGAGGAGCCGGCCAAAACTGTGATTCTTTCCGCGTTGAAGGCGGGCAAACAGGTGGCCACGGCCAACAAGGCTGTCTTGGCTCGGCACTGGGAAGAAATCTTTACGACGGCTCAAGCCACGCGGGGCCTTGTTTATTTTGAGGCCGCGGTGGGCGGGGGAATCCCGGTGGTCCAGGGGCTGAACGAAGGCCTCGCCGCCAACAGGATTCAACGGCTCTACGGTATCGTCAACGGAACAACGAACTATATTTTGACTCGCATGTCCGAAGAGGGCCTGCGTTTTTCCGCGGCGTTAAAGGCCGCTCAGGTTGCCGGGTTCGCGGAGGCGGATCCTTCCTTCGATATTGACGGCGTGGATGCGGCCCATAAACTGGCTATCCTCGCGTCCTTGGCGACTGGGGGTTGGGTGAAAGTGGAGGATGTCCACCGCGAAGGGTTAACCAATTTGGATTTGTGGGACATTAAATTCGCTCGGCGCCGATTGGGCCTGGTGGCGAAGTCCCTGGCCTTAGCTGATTTTAACGGGGATGAAGTTTATGCCCGGGTTCACACCACTTTAATCCCGGAGAATCACCCCTTTGCGACGGTCAGGAACGAATACAACGCCGCCGTCATTCACGGAGATGCCGTGGGGGATGTGATGTTTTACGGCAAAGGCGCCGGCGCCATGCCTTCGGCCAGCGCGGTGGTGTCCGACGTGATGTATCTGGCCCGCCAGGTGGCGGGAGGCATGGCCGGCCGACTCCCTTACGTTATGTTTGACGGAAAACGGAAACTGAAAATTCTTGAACCCAAAAACAAGCAATTGCGCCATTACTTGCGTTTCAGCGCCGCCGACCGTACCGGCATCTTGGCGGCGGTGACCCAACTGATCAGCAAACACGACATCTCCATCTCGTCCGTTCATCAAGAGGACAACACCTTAACCGAGTCGGACGTTGTTAAAAAGTTTGTCCCCATCGTCATTGTCACACACGAAGCCCCCGAAGGCGCTGTCCAAGCCGCCATCAAAGAATCCCGCCGCATCCGCGGCCTCTCCCGATCCCCCGTCCATTTAAGAATCGAATCGTTGGGTTAATGCGCGACATCTCAACTGAAATTATTATCGACGCCTCCCGTTCCGATGTCTGGCGGGTGTTGGTGGACATGCCGGGTTACAACCGTTGGAATCCATTTATGACTTATGAGGGGGGCGAAGTGAAAGTTGGGGCAACACTTCACCTGAACGTGCATCTTCCCGGAGCCTGGGTGACCCCCACCCAAGTGCGAGTTCTGACCGTCAATCCGGAACAGGAACTGGTATGGTTAGGCCACTTTCTCAATATCCCTCGTTTAATTGATGGGTATCACTCCTTTCTGCTGATTGAAAACGGGCCCGACCAGACACGCTTGGTCCACAAAGAACATTTCGAAGGGGTTCTGCTCCCATTTTTCTTTGGCTGGTTCACAGAGAGAAAAATTAAACAGGGGATGGAGCGGATGAATCCCGCGCTCAAACGGGTGGTGGAGACCGTGCGGCGATAACGTTTGTGTTGAGAGGGGGTCCTTTCACTTTCACCGCGGGAACCCCACCCCAGGTTTCGCCGGGGGGGATGAGTGTGTTTTGTCCGACAACCGATCCTGGAAGTAACACCGCCCCTGCTTCGATCCTCACCCCCGGTAAAAGGATACACCCCATTCCCACCGTGGCGCCCTTCCCGATATAGACGCAACGAAGGATGAACCGGTTTTGAGACATCACGTGTGACGTGACAATAACTCCTTCCCCCAGAACACAGTTGTCTTCCAACGTCGTCAGCGACGGGTCCAAAATTTTTGCACCCACAGCCACCTCCTTTCCAACGCGTGCCCCGAACAAGGCGTACAAACTCTGCCAAAAGAATACAGGAAAAAAAACGGTAAGGGCTCGGGTTCCCAGTTCTTTCACCACGGACAACACTTTCCAAAGAGTGAATTGGGGGTGGCCTGTTGTGTACTCCCCCTCGCGCAGAGGCATGACCCGTCGCAGGACAGCCAAGGCGCCGGCCGTATATGCGCCGTAGAGCAAGAGGAACAGGACAACAAACCCGAGAGAGGCAAAATCTCCCAGGGCGGCCCTGACGGGGCCCCGCCCCAGCCACAGGGTGATCCCCGTGGCGAGCAGGACCAGAATGATGAAACAGTCGACGAGAATATAATCGAGAATATTCTTTTTCATTTGGTTTTCCCCCATGCCCGCGGCGTTTTCAAGGCTTCCTCCAAAACAGACTGAAACACATCGTTGGGCGCGGCGGCCATTTCCGTGCTCAAGAGGCTTGCGGTTTTTTGCGCTTGGGAGTCGTTCATCAGAGTCTGAACAGCTGAGATTAAATCTTTTTTTGCAAAGGTTCTCGCGCGAAGCAGTTTGGCCACTCCGGCGTCTTCGAACGTCGCCATGCTGAGGAACTGATCCACATTGCTGGCCAGTCCAATAAATGGTTTGCCCTCGCTGAGGGCTTGGTATCCGCTCATATTTCCCCCGTTGGTGATGACAAGCGCGGACCGGCGGGCGGCCTCTTTCCCAGGCAGGAAGTGAGTCAAAAAGGCGTTGGCGGGGGGGACCAATTTGGTTTGTCGGCCCGCTGTGGCGGCAACGACGGTGACGGGAAGCGTGCCCAAGGCATCGAGAACGCGCTGAAGAACGCCGTTTCTCCCTGAACTTCCCAGGTTGGCATAAATAACGGGACGGTCCGTCGGCAGGCTGTCCCACCAGTCGGGGAGGGGGACCTCTGGTGTCCACGAAATCGGGCCCATATACCGTTGGGTCTCAGAGATGGGTCTTCCGGGGAACAAGCGTTCGATGTCGGGAAACAGGGTCCAATCCGCGTCGCCCAGCGTATGCCGAAGATCGCCCAGCAAGGGCGGAAGTCCGTGTCGCCGACGCACCGCGTTGACAGGGCGTGCGTGTTTCGCGTAGCCCCATAATCGCAGGAGGTTAAAGAGCCCCTGGGCCATCTTTCGAGGGAGCCACTCCGTCATCACGTATTCAGGAATGATGTGGCGCATGTGGGTGGTCGGGCTATAATAGGCGTTCAAAATGCCGATATAGGGGATTTTCAACAGCCGTGTGCTGATGCTCAAAGACGGACGGAATTCACCGATGACAATGTCGGGCTGGAGCGTCTCACATAGGGCCAGCTCTTGTTGGACATACTTTTCAATGACGTCTTCGGTAAAAAAAACGCCCCCCCGTGAAACGATGCGATCGAAATCGGTGGAAGGAATGGATTCGATGTCGTGGCTTGAAAAAGGCGCGGGGCCTAGGACGGCCCGATAGCGCGGGTCCGAAGCGAAATGGATGTCATAGAGGGTGGGGTCCAACTGTCGAGCGATTTGTAATAGGCGCGCCGGGTGGGAGAGCGCCACGGCGTCCGCCACAAAAAGAATTTTGGGCCGTTTTTCCGGACCGGCATTCACCGGAGGGATGAATTCTCTCACCATGGGCGCGTCGGCCTGAGTGTCTATGATGTATTGGGCCACTCGAAGTGCGTTGGCCGCAATGGTTAAGGCCGGATTGACCCCGCCGCTAGATGGGAAAAATGAACTGTCAACGATGTACAGATTTTCCAGCCCATGGGCGCGATTCATTCGGTTCACCACACTCGTGCCGGGGTCTTCTCCCATGCGACAGGTCCCGCAGGCGTGGGCGAGGAGTTTGGAGTTCTTGGCGTTGGATAAAAGGAGGGTCGACCAGCGACCCAACGCCTTTCGCACAAGGGCGCGGGCGCTTCGGATGCGGCTCTCTTCTTCAGGGCTAATCGAATAGTGAATAGTGATGTCGGCTCCGGGCCCGCCTTCTTCCACGCGGTTTTCGGGAAATGGTAAGTCTTCTGTCATCAAGGCCATAAATCGGTAACGTTTGAGGATGTGTTTTAATGCCCAAAGCACGAAAGGCCGGATCATGATCCAGCCAACTCTTTGCATAAGTCCTTCGGTGGCCACGTCGTTGTCTAAATCTTCCAAGATGACTGGGAGCGGCGGCATGGTCCCGAAATCCGCCAATGTTCCAAACTTTTCGCCGTCGCGCAGGTAAAAATCATTGCATCCAATTTCCTTTTCATCCCCCTTCTCGTTCGGGGGGGCGGGGGAAAAAATCCCAATCAAATCAATGTAGTGGCGCATGAGGTTGCGCCCCACCAGGCCAGACGCGTTGCCGAGCCCCTGTGGCCATTGGGGGGAACGGGATTTGAGGAGAAGAACGGGCGAGAGAATCGCGCCGGCGGCCAGGGCGATGTTGTGGGCCCGAATAAAAACTGAGCGACCGGCCAGGTTCACTTCCACACCGCTGACACGGGGCCCCTCCGCCGCTATTTCCAAAACTTCCGCGTCGCAGAGAAGCGCGGCCCCGTGGTTTCGCAGAGCGGGTTCCAAGCAGATTTTGGCGGCGTCATTTTTACAATCGTATTCACAGAGAAAGCTGGAGCAAAAGGGGCAGGAGGTTCCCTCTTTGCGGGCCAAAGGGAGCGTGTAGGGGTGAAGTCCCTGATTGATAAGAGAGGACATCAGCCGGGTTCCTTCAGGGCTCAGGGGCGGACGGGAAGAGTAGTTGAATTCTTGATGGCTTCGAAGGGGGTCCGAACGGAGGCTGGTCACGCTGAAAAGAGCCTCAGCTTCTTTGTAATAGGGTTCCATCTCGTCAAAAAGTATGGGCCAACGTTCGGGCAATGCGCTTTTTGATCCTTTGTACCAACGCCCGGGTTCAAAGTCTTCTTTCCAAAACCGTTCCAAGACCATCCCGTACAAGGCGGAAGACCCGCCTGTACCAGACCCGAGTATGGGTTTTATCCATCGACCGCGGGTGGCGTCCCAGATTTTCGTGTGGGACCGACCGGCGTTTTTATAGTCTTTGGCGCTTCGCTCGACAGGGGATGGGACCAGGGACTCCAGATAGTTTCCCGCCTTCTTATTTTGGTTGACCCGTTGATCCGCTCCTTTCTCAATAAACAGCACCCGTCGTCCGGCTTTGGCAAGGGCATGGCCGAAGGTCGAACCGCCCATACCCGTTCCGATGACGATCCAATCCCAAACCAGGTCAATTTCCGTTATGGATTCTTCCTGGTCTTGGCCCTTTTCCATGGCGCCCCCTGATTCTGTGTTTATTCATTCCCGCTTTCCCCACCAGTATACATACCACACGTAATGAGAATGTGCCAGGGGTGTCACATTTTGTGTAACACAAAAATATAAAACAGCTGTCCGGGGAATAAATGCATTGTATTCGTCATTCCCAAACGACAACGAAACAGTGCGAATTATCAATCCAGTTCAGTCCCTCCTCCTCACTCATGGACATTCGCGCTGGAACCGGGGTGTAATTATTCTTGGCCACTCCCCGTCTTACTCTTTAGGGACGATGTGTGAAGGCGGGCCGTATGGATCGAAAAGCAATTCAAAGGGGGCGCACCTATGGATACGTTAGGAGACTCAAAAGGTTTCTATTGCAATATCTGTGATAAAACATCATATAAGCCTTCCGACCAATCCTGGGTCGCTTGCAACGTTCGGGCGTTTTGCCAAGAACAATTTCAGGTCTGGCGTTGCCGGGACTGCGGCTCTCTCCACTGCGAGGGTTCCTTTAACGCGAAGCGATACTACGCCGGATACCCCATGAAAACGAGACGACTCGACTACGGCGCACGGGCCGCCTACCGGGGTCTGGTATCCCGCTTGGAGCGCGAGGGCGTTCCCCGGGGCGCCCGGATCTTGGACTACGGTTGCGGATCTGGGACTTTGGTTGAATATCTGAGACAGGCCGGTTATGACGCAAAGGGCTACGATCCCCACGTCCCGGACCATTCGACCGATACGCTTTTACACACGACCTATGACGTCGTTGTCAGCGTTGATGTTTTGGAGCATGAAGAGGACCCCGCTGACGCCCTCCGGCGTTTAACAACATTGGTCCGTCCCGGAGGCTGGGTCCTCCTGTCCACGCCCAACGCCACCGGCATTGATCTCAAACGCCCCGACTATTTCGCCTTGGCGATTCATGCCCCCTACCATCGGCATATTCTCTCCCCGGAGGCGCTCCTCCGGTTGGCCGCCCAGGCGGGGTTATCGATTTCGAATTTTTCCCGCCGGCACGTCACCGACACGCCCTGGCCTCTGGCCAACTTCGCCTTGTTCAGGGAATACACGCGGCGGATCGACAACACACTGGACGCGGCTTTTGATCCGCCCCGGTACGATCTCCTGTGGCGGCACCCCCGCCTGGTGTTTTGGGGCCTCTTGGGATACTTTTTCGGAGATGACTCCCAGATGACCGCCTTGTTCCGTCGGTCGGAAAAAGCGATGCCTCCTTCTCGAACAAACCGGGTGAGATCTCCCCGCCGCGAAATCGAGCCGGTCGGCGACCTTGGAATAATGGCTTAGGCAGAAGTCTTCGGCTCGGATCCTTGGCAGGGTCTGCCCTTGCCAGTCGATGGGGAGGAGTGTAGAATCCTCCCATATGGTCTCAACCCTCTTTTTAGAAACACGGATTTTTTTTCATTGATGCAAGAAGGACTTCCCCCGTTTGAGAGAATCTTCGACGAAAACAAGGGCAAGGTTTTCCGCTTGATCCTTCGCTTGGTGGGGCGTCCGTCCGAAGCCGAGGACCTCACGCAAAAGGTTTTTCTTCGGGCTTACCAAAAACTTGAAAGTTTTCGCGGAGAAAGTGAAGTCTTCAGCTGGCTGTATCGAGTGGCCATGAACGTCGCCGTGGACTTTTTGAGGACCGGCGCCGTCCGACACAAGGAGGTGAGTTTGGACACCCCCCTCCACGCGGGAGAACCGGAAGGGCCTTCTCAATCGGAGGGACTCCCGTCGGCCGATCAGACCCCGGAGGAAACCGCGCTCTCCAGCGAAGTGTCGGAAGCGGTCCGGCAAGCCATCGCCTCTTTGAGCGAAAACTATCGGGCGCCCCTGATTCTCCGCGATATGGACGGCATGGATTATGAAGAAATCGCCAACGTGTTGCAACTGATCGTCAGCAATGTGGCCGCTCGCATTTTCAGAGCGAGAAATCAGCTCAAAAAAAAGTTAGCGGGGTGGGTGCAATGATTTGGGGGTTGCGCCCGTCTTACTCAGTGGAAGGGTCCGATGCCTGAACGAGGGGCGTGGACCCAGGACGACAAAAACCATGACTAAATGTGATCCCTATAAAAAGTTGATCCAACGGGCCCTGGACGGGGTTCTCCCTGCCTTGGAAGGAGAAGGTTTGTCTCGGCATCTCGCCACCTGCGCCGAATGCCGAGCGGAACAAGCCGTGATGGGCCGTATTCAACGGTTGGTGGTGCGGACCGGAACCCTCCCGGAAGGCGCGGACGTGGGCCCCCATTCGACGCCCGGTTCTACGCCGCGCTCCGGCGGCAGTCCGAGAGTTCTCCCCTGTGGGTCCGGATATGGAAACCCCTCGCGGCCGTGGGGTTCGCCGTGGGACTGGTTTCAGTGGGCCTGTGGCGCCCCTGGGCGCCCGTCCCAAAAACCGTTTCATTTCAGGAGGACCCCCTGCTTTCAGCTTCCAACCAATCGGCGCGTTCCACCGAGGAACGGACGCGGGCCGATGAACGGGCGCGATGGATTCTCCGGGGGGTGCCGCTGTGAGCGATGGGAGAGAACGACTTAGGCGGACCAAAACAGCCGTGTGCACCGTCCTGATGGCGGCGGCGATGACCCACGCGATGGACCACCGGGCGGAATACGCTCGAGAAATTGGAATGGGCCGCGAAATCCGCGAAGCCCAGCAAGACTACTATGCGGAAACACGGCGAACCCAAGCGGAAAGCGGACGCGATGTGATCGATGCGGAAGGCGTGCGGGTCCGCGTGGAACAGTATCTGCTCCGACCCGCTCCGAACCAAGTGGAAACCCGAATCTTCAACTCCCGCGAAGGGCGGACCGACCAATTTTCAGCTCTGAAAACCTTTAACAAAGCTCTTCCCGAACAGTTGTCGGATCTCGGTCCCACGTTTTCTCTCGAATCCGAAGCCCTCCTGACGTTTAACGATTCCCTCCTTTCGCTTTCCGGATTGTATTTAACCGAAATCGACAGACGGTTCAGCCATGGGGACCACCGTTATCGCGAATGGGGGACCGGCGGATTTACGGTCGCCCATCCGAGCGGGCTGTCGGCGTACCACCTCTTTGCCCGGCTCGACATTCAGGTGAATGGAGTCACCAAGGTCGAACTCAAGAACCAGGCCGCCTGGCCCTACGACCTGTACCGTTCCGCCAGCTTTTTCCTGCCACTGCCTTCCAGCCGATTTGCGGACGGAACCGGCGGGCTCACGGGGAATAAGCCGACCACGGAAAACAATAACGAGATCTCCCCCTGGCAGGGATATGCCTCGTTCCTGTTCGATGGCGGGAGCTCCCTGTCGATGAACGGCGCCGTCACCGACCCGGCGGGAAATCTCCGCCCCTTGGTTTTCGGCGAAACCTGGACAGACAAGGATTATTTCAACAATCTATCCATTCGCGCCACCGAATTCGGAGGAGACGAAATCCGCTTGCTGATTCCCCTCACGGCGACCAGCGGTCCTTTCATGCTCCAGCCCTTTTCAAACAATGCGACCAATGGCCTTCAATTTTTTCCGTGACGGCTCTGACCCTCCCCGTCGACGCGGGCCGCCCGCCTTTCCGATCCCAGCGGACGTGGACAGGGGTTCCAACATATTTATGATCATCGGCCCTTGTGATGAGATCGTTTAAACCCCATAAAAAGAGCCGGGGCTTCCTCCCGCTTTTTAAAATCACCGCCGCTTTTTTGGTGGCGTGGACCGCGGCGCCATTGAAAGCGGGACCGAAAATCCTTCCCCTCTTTAACGCCAGCCTCCAAGGGGGTGGATCCTATTTCAATGACCAGTCCACGGGGTTTAAGGGGACGGGCTATCTGGAGGTCGTCCCCGTTCTTGAATTCTCCGACCGCTTCGCGCTTCTTCCCCTGGTCCGCGCCAGCTACTCCGGCAGTCAAACCGCGATCCGCATCATCGACGAACAAACGCTTTTTGAACAGGAACAAGCCACCCAAGTCGAGATGGGGGGCACCTGGCGATTCGCCTCCGATTGGAAATTGGCGGGCGCGGCCGGAGGCGCGGCCACCTTCCTGAAGGAAACCGCCGACGAAACGTGGGGCGACGGACTCTACGACCACCGCCACCTCTACGCCAACCTGGCGGTGGAACGAAAGTTCAGGCCCTGGGGCCGCCCGTCCCTTTGGCGGGTCGGGGCCGAACTCGCCGAGACCCGCTTCCCCAACTATGAAACTCTGGCCAGCCAGGTGGGACAGGCGTTGGCGGGAACCCACACGCTTGACGTTCGCTCCACCCAACTTTTTTTTCGGGGAGAAAGCGCCCTGACGGGGCGGTTGTACTCCACCTACGATCTTCGCCTCACCGTGGACGACTACGCCGACCAGAAGGTGGTCACCCCAACGGGTTATTCCAACGATGAAAATCGCCAAGATTGGCGCTCTCTGGTGCGCGGACGGCTGGACTTCGCCCTTCTTCCCAAGAAGGCCCGGCAATTGAACGTGGGGATGGAACTCTCCGCCAAGGTGCGGGATTCCAACCAAAACGAGTTGGATCCCGTTCGGGGAGATTTCTTCGCCGGATACTACGACTATTACGAATTCGCCGCCGCGCCGTCGGTCATGCTTCGATGGGATCGATCCCGCGCCGTCTTAACATTGGGCGCCGACGTGGCCCGCCGCCAATACCCTCGCCGCCCCGCCCAAAACGAAGCGGGTCTTAGCGGCTCGGAAGATCTTGTGACCTGGTTAACCACGGGACATCTCCAGTTTTCCATCCCTGTTCACGGAAACCTCCGCGCCGTCACGAGCGTTCAGCGGGTGTGGGCGGATTCGAACACGAATTATCAGGGATTTTACACCTACGATTACACCTCGTTCAGTTACCTGGCCGGGTTTTCTTATGCCTACTGACCGCCGCCGTTGGCGAACGGCCATGGTCGCGGGCGTTATACTGGGGTCCCTGGGCACGTTGCCGTCCGCGGCGGAAGACTTCATCCGGCTCCTCAGCCCGGAAACGTTCGTGGTCACGGAGGTGGACCCGGCCCTCCAGGGAATGGTGGACCTGCCGGGACTTCGCAAAATCGAAGTGATCGTTGAACCGTTTCTGCCCGCCCCGGGCGAAACGCCGCGCCGGTACCAATGGGACGTTTTGTCGGGAAGTTTCCAAGGCCGGATCCGACTGTTCCCGGGACTTAATCTGGTCCGGTTGAGATCTCCGGGAAAACAGGTCATGACCGTGGCGGGCTTCTATCACCCAAGCGCAGACGTCTCGCAGAAACCCTGGGGCACATCCACCCCGGTGGTCCTGGCGGAACCGAGGGAACTGAGGGTGACTCACCCGCAGGTTCCCGTGGACGGATTTTTGACCACGCCGGGCGTGACCGCGGTGGACGTTCTCGCTCTTTCCTCCGAACATATTCTCTTGATGCGGGGAGGCGATGGAACCGGGACCCGCTTGACCCTCCGACAGGCGGCCGTCAAAGACCTCCGTTTCCAAACCACGGCGGACCTGAGCGTGGGAGACAACATTCTCCTGATCCGGCCCGGCGCCGTCCCGGCCGCCGAGGTGGCCGTGCGGTCCGTGTTTTTTGAGCCGGAAAATCCCCGCCTTTCACTGGACACTCCCCAAACCAAGGAAGGCCGGATCCTGGTGCGAGGCCGCGCGAAAAAATCGGGATCTCGCGTCAGGGTGAAAGCGAGCGGGCTTGTGGGAGGGCCCAGGGGAACGCTGACACGACGTTTTTTTTACGATCAAGAAATTATCTCTGACCGAACCGGCCGCTTCGAAACCCAGGTTTTCCTGGGGAACCTCGCTGAAATAAAGAATTTTCCCTTGGTGGAAGTGTGGGTCGGGAAAGATTACGCGGCGAAGGTTTTGCTGGACATCGGTTCCATTCAACGATAACGGCACCAAGCAAACCGACCTAAAGGAGAGGGGGTAAAACATGCGCAAAATTCCGTTGATTCAGGTCATCGCCGCTTTTCTTTTAATGGGAATGTGGGCGGGAGCTTCCGGAGGAATTTCATGGCTTCTCCTCCACCGCTGGTCCGGGGCGGGGCCTTTCTTGTATTTCGCCGCGTTCGCCGTCGCCTGGGTGATCGTCGGGGTGGGGATCCACCGCGCCCTGATGGCTTTTTTTCCTCTCTTGGAAGGAGAGGTGCCACCGGGATCCCGGCAGGAGTTCATTTACCATGTGTTCTATTTGCCGTTTCTCTTTTTCTTGTTCTATCCGCTCGCGCTCCCGAAAATGATCCCCATCCCGCTCACACGGCTCTTCTTTTGGTGTTTCGGCGCGCGATTGGGCCGAAACACCTACCCCGGCGCGTGCATGATTTTCGATCCGCATTTCGTCACGTTGGGGGATAACGTGATTTTGGGTTACCAATCCTCTCTGATCCCCCACGCGATTGAAGGAGAGAACCGGTTGTCGCACACCCCCATCCGGATCGGAAACAACGCCGTGATCGGCGTCAACGCGGTGATCCTGGGCGGCGTCACGGTGGGGGAAAGGGCCGTGGTCGCGGCGGGCGCGGTGGTTCCCAAATCCACGGTGATCCCGCCTCGAGAGATCTGGGGAGGCCTGCCCGCCCGCCGGATCGGCTTAGTCGAATAGGAAACGATTCCCTTCCCCGTCCCGTTCCCCCTTCCTGCCGGCGCGATGGCGAACCGCGCCATCGGTGGCCGGGCTCACACGGACCCCGGGGCGGTTCTCTCAAGGTTTGTCGCGGGGCTTCCGATGCGGTCCAGGAATTCGTCCAATGGAGATCGATCGCCACGGCGTCGATGGAGGATCTCCCGAAAACTGTCCCGCAGTCCCTGGAAGTTCAGGAGCCGCGCCTCCACTTCCGACAAACGCAGTTGAAAGTTCCCGGACCCCAGCGCGTGGAGAACAATGCCCTGGTTCTCCAACATCCGGACCAGCGGGACCGGCAGGGGCACCCGCCAGACGGTCAACCGGAGCCCTTTGCCCACCCAGTAGAGCAGGCGGAAGAGGCCCAGCGCCACCACCACCACCGCCGCCTGCCGGCACTCCCTGACGGACAGCGGGCCGCCGTGGGAGTCCAACACCCCCTGGAGCGGAACCCGGTGTTCCGGCACCAGAACGAACCCCGCGATCGCCCCCTCCTTCTTAGAACATCCCTGCGCGTTCAGCACCCCACCCGCACCGTCCCCGCCGCCCGGCCCGCCCGGTCCAGCGCCGCCAATTTTCTTGTCCATGGAACACCCCTTAAGAGTAGGACGGGGATGGCAAAAGGAAAATTGCACCCCGATCCGGCTTAATTACTAATCCCCCCAACCCCATCATTTCGATAGAGCCGACTGGGTGGCGTCCAGTCTCGCTTCATCAGCGAGCTCTCTTATGGGCATCGTGATCGGCTCCATGGTTTTGACTCCAAGAGAAGAAGGTTGGAGCGCCGAGCTTCCCGCCTGCGGCGAGCGCCGATGCCGCGCCAAACCCCGGAACCAACGAACGGGGGCGTTCAGAGCGGCGAGCAGACCGTCTTTCATGCGATTCATCAGTTCCTTTCTCACCACTCCATCCATTTTTTCGAGCATGTCGTGCCGCAAAGGATCCTTGCAGGCCGCGCATATTGCTGGCCATTGGCCGCAACGGAGGATTTCCCGCTTGCGAGCTTCAATGTCGCCCCACGATTCATGACGGACGTTACCCAGAACGTTCTCGCGGCGCATGTCGTGGGCGCAGTGAAGCACCTCGCCTTTCCAACTGATGAAGGGCATCACGGCGGAGCGCACGCAGGGGCGGCCGTTCAGTCCCGCACGATCCACCGTGGACATTCCCGCCACCACCGAGGCGGACCCCGCACGGTCATGCATCCGTTGTGCGCGAAAATGCGTGATGCCCCGTTTCCTCCAGAAGGCCTGTATGTCCGCTTCGCTCTCGGCGTTTTCCGCCGTGACGATGTAGTTGATTTGGACGCGCGTGCGTCCCCCGGCCAAGCGGGCAGTGCGCACGGCGTAATCAACATGGCCTAATGTTTTCTCCATTTTCGCGCCGGGCATGTTTTTTTCGTAGGTGGCGGGGTCCAGTCCGTTGAAACTGATGTCCAGGGTGTCCAGCCCGGCCGCCAGCAGCGGGGGCAGGGTCTTGTCCGTCAGGTTGGTGCCGTTGGTGGTCACCCACGTGTGTGTTTTGGGGAAGCGGGCCTTGACCATCCGAACGAATTCCGGCAGCCGCGGGTGGAGCGTCGGCTCGCCCATGCCGACGAACGACACGGAGTCCATCCCCCCCAACGTCAGGCCGTCTAATAAACGCGAGAACGTTTCCCGGCTCATCATCCCGGATTCCGGAATCAGTTCCCGCGGACAATAGCGGCAGTGGACGTTGCAGAGACTGGACACTTCCACTTCAAAGATACGGAGGCCCAACAATTTCGAGATCATGGCAAGACTCCTTTTATTTTGTTTTCGACCGCGTTCATCGCTTGCTCCTGTTCGGAATGGGATCGTCCCCGCGGGATGAAATCCGTTCCCCAAACCGTTACCCCCATCATCTCGACCTGTTGCCCCAAAGGAATATTTCTCATGGTTGCCTCCTCTATATCGGAGAGAGTTCCACCGCCCGGCCTTTCCTTGCCACCAGTTTACCGAACACATATTTCACCTGGATTTCAGTCAGGTTACACCCATGTTAAATCTGAAAAACCTCTAGGCTCAGGGTGAAAGGGCTTGCACTTGCGGAAATTGTAAATAGGGGTATACTAAACCCATGTGGGACTCGTCTCTAAACCGAACGTGCTATTTCCTGGATGTGATCCTGGGGATTTTGATTTTTTCCGTCCCCGCCGGGGCCATTGTCGAGATCCGTTCAGGGGAAGAGAACGCCGTACTTTTCAACGATCGATTCCCAACCTCCCCCCACATTTGGTCCCCGATTGTTTTAGGAGCAGGGGATTTTAACGGCGACGGCAGGGACGACGTGGCGGTGGATCTTCCTAGATCCGATAATGGAGAAATCAGTTTGTTTTTCAGCGGAAATCCGGGGAAAACTCTCTTTTCAACAGACGAGAATCTCCGCGTTTTAACGAATCGAGCTGTTTTTGATGCGCACTCTTTGGCGTTCGCGGATTTGGATGGAGATGGAAAAAAAGAGTTGGTTATTGGAATTTCCCAAAGAGACGTGTCTAACAATCGGGGAGAGATCCACATTATTCGCGGATCTACAGCTCCGCTCTCTGTGATCAATCTCATCACGGGCCGGGGAGATCTCCTGATCCTTGGGAAACCCAGTTCGCTCTTGGGCGCCTCCGTGACGGTGGGGCATTTCAATGAGGACAGCCGGGAAGACCTCCTGATAGCGGCTCCCGGGGTCGGCGAATGTTATTTGGTGTTCGGCGGATCGGTGCCCCTGGCGGGGACCTTGGATCTTTCCGGGCCCCACCCTCTCCCCGTCATTCGGGGGAGCGGAGGGGTGGGGGGATTCATCACGAACGGGGATTTTGATGGGGACGGCTGGGACGATCTTATTCTTTCGGCTCCTAACGCGGACACGGCGGGGCGGACGGATAACGGCGAAATTCACATTCTCTTCGGCGGGGGATCATTTCCCCCTCTTTGGACATTGGGAAGCCCCCCGGCCGACGTGCGGGTATGGGGCGCTGGAAATACGGCGAGAATTGCCGGCACCGGCGCGGGCGATTTAACGGGGGATGGCCGGGACGAACTCCTGATTCAGCGGACCCATGGATCCGATGCCGTTGCCATCATTTTGGCCGGCTCCGACATCGCCGCCGGAGGGATTCTGGATTTGTCCACAACCTCGGCGAACGCCGTGGCCAGCTACCCGATTTTGGATCCAAGCTATACAATGACGGGGAAGGCCGAGTTTGGCGATTTTGATGGAGACGGAAAGGCCGATCTTTTCGTGATGAACAATCGCGGATCGTCCCGCATTGTATTCGCGATGTTGAGCACGGATGACGCCCCGGGGGGGGTCGATCTGAACGCCTTGCACGCACGCTCGCTGGCCTGGGAGGGAAACTTCATGGATATCGTTCTCGCCGACCTCAACGGGGACAGATTTCGGGACCTGATGGTATTCGATGATTTCGGCGTCCCGTACCAGCCCCCCTACGGGGCCGTCAAAACGGTTTACGGGTTCGAACCGCTCCGAAACCCCACGGTCAACATCGCGCCCCGTTCGCCTCCCTCCCCCCGGGTGAAGTTGGCGCTGGCCGTCGGCGGGGATCCCCGGGAGATGAAGCTTTCGGGAGACGTGACCGACGCCTTCCGGGACCAATGGATTCCCTTTCACAGCGATCCCGAAATCACGTTCACCTCGGAAGAAGGGACCAAAAACGTTCGGGCGGTCTTTCGCAACAGCGTGGGACGGGAAAGCGAAATGGCCGAGGACTCTCTCGTCCTCGCCTCGGGGGACCCCGGCGTGGTGACCGGGACCAACCGCCTTCGCCCGGGCGCGAAGGCTGTTTTTGACTGTCACGTGAAAGAAACAACCCGCCTGCGGGCCAGGATTTTCGACGGGCACGGCGAAGAAGTGCGGGCGTTGTTGGACCTGACGGTGGAACCGGGGATCGTCCCAGTGGTCTGGGACGGGGCCGACATCGGAGGCGGACGGGTGGATCCGGGGGTTTACTTCCTCGTCCTGGAACTCCGCGGCGAACGGATCACGAAAAAGATCCTTGTGGAATAGGATGGTTGTTTCCAACCCATGGTCAGCCGGTCAGACGGGCCTGTGGTTCTCGGTCGGCGTGGTCCTGCTCATGGGCGCGGCCCTGGGCCCGGTGGAGGCCTCTTCCGTGGGCCCGACCCTGTTGGAATGGTCGCCGGGGGTTCGGGCGGAGGGGATGGGCGGCGCTTACTCAGCAGTGGCGGACGACGCCGGCGCTCTTTTTTGGAACCCGGCCGGGTTGAACCAAATCCCCCTATCGGAAATCGCGTTCAGTCACACGGAGGATTTTGGAGACCAGTCGCGAAACGATCTTCGGTTTGTTCGTCCCGTTTGGTGGGGCCGGGAACGGAGAACCTGGGGGGCGCGGGTGGCGCACTCTTCGGTGAAATCGTTCGATCTGGTGGAAGACGGAACGGTGACGGGGAGCGCGGATCCCCAGGAGACCTTGATGGCGTTCTCCTACGCCCAACCGCTGGGCCCCGTCTCGGCGGGGGTGACCGCCAAAGCGATCCGGCAGGACCTCACCACGGAATCGGGACAAACATGGGCGGTGGACCTGGGGGCGCTGGGGCGCCGGGGCCGTTGGTCTTGGGGCGTGGGCCTCAACAGCCTGGGCCCAAACCTCAAAATCGGGGAGAGTTCGGTGGGCCTCCACCCTTCCCTGCGCCTGGGAGGCGCCGGGATGTTCGGCAAACCAAGAATCGGGGGTCGCTCTCCCTGGCTCGTGGCCGGGCAGGTGGAACCGTTTGACGACGGAACGGTCCGTTCCCGGCTGGGGGTGGAATTCGCCCGCTCCCCGCGGGGCTCAGGGTGCGGGCGGGATACCGGTCTCTGCGCGGAGCTGAAAACGTTCTAGACCAGATCGTGTGCGGGGCCGGATTTGAAAAGGGTCCATTCCAATTGAACTACGCCTTCCTTCCGGGCGAAGCGGTGGGCCAATCCCACCGGCTGGACATTTCGGTTCGTTTGGGAAAAAAACTTCCCGAGGAAGCGCGGCTCGAAAACCAGCTCGCCTTGGCGGAGGTGCAGTTCAAAGAGAAGCGGATGGTCAAGGCCCGGGAAACCCTGCGAGAGATTCTGGTCCTTTCGCCGTCGAATGACCGGGCCCGGAAACTCGCCCGTTCCGTCGAAACTCGGTTTTCGGAAAGCGTCGACCCGGAAACGTTATTCATTCTTGGGGAACAGGCATTCAAAGAAGGACGCTATGAGTCCGCGGCCGATTTTTTACGCAAGCTTTTGGACGTTCAACCCGACCACAGGGAAGCCCGGGCCCTGTTCGATTCGGCCGAGTCCCGCGCCGGCGCCGCCCGCTTGGTGAGAGCCGCCGAAAACCTCCAACGGGAACAACGTCGTGAACAAGAGGATCGGCGCCGCCGAGCGCGCCGGCTGACGGACAAGAAGGAGTGGTCGTCCGCCTTGGACCAGTGGTTGTCGCTCCAGGAACTGGCCCCCAACTCCGCCGAAGCCAAAGCGGGAGTCGCTCTCTGCCGGGAAACCCTTTACACGGCGGCCGACCAGGCCCGCCGCGACGACCGGCTGGAGGAGGCCCTGCGCTTGTACCAGGCCTCGCGCGCCGGCGGGGTGGACTACAAAGACGCCGCCGCTCGAACAAAAGCGATCGAACACGCCGTTCGAGCCCGGAATGAAGAGAGGGCGAACCGTCTGTTCGACCAAGCGGTGCGGGCCTATGATTCGAAAGATTTCCCCAAGGCCCAGGGTTTATTCGAGCAGGCAGGGCGCCTGGCTCCGGAGGACAAAAAGATTCAAAGGGCGCTCGAACGCGTGAGAAAAGAAATCGGGACGAAGGCGCCTCCCCGATGAACCTTCGGACCCGAATCACCCTGTGGACGGTGTTTCTGCTGGCCGCGACATTGGCCGCCGTTGGGGCCGCCCTTTTCGGAAGCGAGCAACGGCACCTGCAAGCCCAGGCCGAGAAAACGAACTTGGCCTGGATGGGAGGGTTCGCCCAGGCGTGCCGCGACGCCGTCCTGGTTCAGGATCATCTGGCGGCGATCAATGCCGCGCGGGCCCTTCAACGGTCCCCGGCCGTCCGGGACGTGGCCTGCTCGGACGGCGCCGGCCGACCCCTGGTCCCCATTCAACACCCGATCACGATCCCCCCCCAGACACCCGTGACATCGGCGTCCCGGGCCGTTGAAAAACAAACCTGGATAAATTCGAATGGCGAAACCCTCACGCGGTTGTCCGTCGCCGTCAGCACCAACGGAAAAAGGACCGCCTCGGCCGCCGTGGTCTTTTCCCAGACCGTCGTAGACGAGGAGATTCGCGCGGTGTTGAAAGGAACAGCGCGGCGATGGGGGAATATTTTCTGGGCCGCGCTGTTGTTCGGCATCGGAGGGTCGGTTCTGTTGGCGCGCGGTTTGACCGGCCCGATTTTGCGTATCGCCGAGGGGACCCGGGCCGTGGCCGACGGGCGGCTGGATCACCGCATTGACCTTAAACGAAAAGACGAGTTGGGCCGCCTGGCGGCGGATTTTGACCGGATGGCTCTTCGGCTGGCGGAGTTGGACCGCATGAAAGAAGATTTCGTGGCCAACGTGACCCACGAGCTTCGTTCGCCCCTGGCCGCCATCGAAAGTTACTCGGTCCTGATCGATAAAGACATCCGGGCCGGCCGCGTGGCCAACGCCGGAGACCATTTGACCATTGTGCGCAACAACGCCACCCGCCTGGGCCGGTTCATCAACGACCTCCTCGATGTGGCGAAGATCGAAGCCAAAGGGTTGGACGTTCACCCCGTCTCGGTGCGAGTGGCGGATTTGGCCCGCGAGGTGGCGGACCTCTTCGCGGCCAAAGCCGGAGAAAAATCCATCGCCCTGGAACTCAACCTGCCGGCGGATCTGACCGTTTGGGCGGACCCCGACAAGCTTCATCAGGCGCTCACCAATCTAACGGCGAACGCGCTAAAATTCACGCCGATCGAGGGCGGTGTCCCCCACGCCCAGGTGCAAACGGGAACCGTGCGCCTCTCTGTGGCCGATACGGGCCCCGGCATCGCCCCCGCCGACCGGGACCGAATCTTCAATCGTTTTGAGCAGGCTCGTGAAACCCGCGATCAGGTGAAGGGGCCCAAGGGAACAGGCCTCGGATTGGCCATCACCAAAGGCCTGGTGGAAGCCCAGGGAGGACGAATGGAACTGACCAGTGAGTTGGGCCGAGGAAGCGTTTTCTCGATTGTTTTACCCGCCCGGCCCCCCACATGAACGGCGCGCGTGTGTTGGTGATCGATGACGAACCCGATTTTCGCCGGTTGATCGAAGAACATCTTACCGGGGAAGGGTTTCAGGTGATCATGGCCGAGGACGGGCGGGAAGGGGTGAGCCGGGCCAGGGAAGCCCTTCCCGACCTGATTTTATTGGACTGGAACCTGCCGGGCCAGGATGGCACGGAAGTCTGCCGAATTCTTAAAAGCGACCCAAAAACCCAAGACATCCCGATTCTCATGTTGACCGTGCGCGGCCGGGAGACCGACACGGTTCTGGCCCTGGGATTGGGGGCATGCGATTTCATTTCAAAGCGGGCCCTCCGCCCCCGGGAATTGGCGGCCCGGCTCCAGGTGGCGCTCCGGAAAGGCCGGCCTTCGATCCCCACGCCCGAACTGATCCGCTACGGTCCGTTAACCCTCGACACGACCCGCCGCCGAGTGACGCTCAGCGGAACTCCCGTGGAACTGAGGCCGAAAGAATTCGACCTCCTCCATGCGTTCATGAAACGCCCCGGCCATGTGCTCACGCGCGCCTTCCTGACCGAGAGCATTTGGGGTGACCAATATTTCGGAAGCACGCGGACCATCGACACCACGCTGGCCCGCGTCCGGGCCAAACTGGGCCCGTTCGGGGACCGCCTTCAATCCATCAAAGGGATCGGCTACGTGTTCGACGAAAGAGAAAGGTAAGAAATCCCTCTCGTCATAGGCGACCATGGAATCGAATGGAGTGACATCCGACAGCCCACCCCCGGCAGGGCTTTCGGCCTGACGGGTCAAATAAGAAAAACCGTCGCTCCCCTTCTTCGGGGTCCACCCCACGAATGACATCGACCAGCTTGCGATGCAAGTTGTCTTTGGTCGGAAGTTGCCCGCCCAAGGCATGTAGGATCTGCCCTAAGAGGTCCCCCTCCGGGGGGGGGCCAGGGCCCGGCGCAGTGTTTTTCTGTGGGATATATAAAAAATGACCTGTTTCACTGCGTTTAGACCACTCCAGCGTTCCAAAAGACGAATGATGATAAACCATTTCCAGAGGGGCCGGTGTGGGGCGAATCGTTTCAATAGGTAAGTCCCCAGACGTAAGAGGATCGGAGGTGTGCCCTGATCGTCGTTATACAAAAAGACGTTGATCCTCCCCATGGCGTGCCATTTTGTCAGCAGTTGTAGCGTGTTTAAATCCATTTCTGGATCCGTGTAGGTGACCGGGCGAAGGAACTGATCTGCGGTGCAGGTCGGGTCGTTTCGAAGCATTTCATCGGCGATGGGAGATCCTTTATAGATCCGCAGTCCCACACCGACATCGATCAAATTCCAAGGAGAGGCCACGGCGTCCATGGTGACAAAGGTTTCTCTCAGTGTTTCTGGCGTTTCTCCGGGTGCACCCACCAAAAGACAATAGGTGACGTCGATCCCCCTCTGTTGGAGCCGACGGCCCGCGCTCAAAACATCTTTCTTCCGAAACGATTTCCCAAGGTTTTTTAAAATTTTGTCACACCCTGATTCCACGCCTAGGTCCACATCTCGAAACCCTGCGGTGCGCAACAAATCGACCAGTTCTTCGTCCACGGCACCTGGGTTAATGCCCATGGTCCTCAGACGAAGAGAAAGCCCACGTTGGATAATGGCCCGCAACACCGCTTTGCAATGGTCCAAAGGGATATTGAAGGTGCTGTCGGTGAATTCGATATGGGTCACACCAGTGGTCTCGACAATTTCCGCCACTTCATCGGCCACTAGGTGGGGATCGCGCAACCTCACACAGGATCCCTCGATCCGATTGTAGGTACAATAGGCACACTTTAGCGCGCACCCTCGCTTGGTCTGCACTTGTATCGGGGAATCGTATCGCCTGTATTCGTTTACATCTATGTAGCGGTGCACTCTCGAACGGGGAAAACGGTCCAATTCTTTGATCCCCAAAGGGGGATTCTCTTCAATAATTCGCCCCTCTCGCCGGATCACCAGGCCGGACACCCCCGAAAGAGCAAGTCCTCGTTCCCATCGATCAAGCAGGTCCACCATGGCGGTTTCGCCGTCCCCACAGACGGCCAACTCCAGGTCGAAAAAATCCAACATTTCCCGACCGTTGATCCCGACCGCCGCTCCACCGATCACGATGGGTCCGGCAAACAGTTCCTTTGCCGAACAAGCTGGCCCCGTTTGCGGAGCAGATCCCGCGCCGTTCGTTCCTCTTTAGGATAAATGTGCCCTGTCGGAAGAATGCCCAGCCTTAACAGGTGCGCTAAGTGCCGCGCATCGTGCTCGTCCCCCGTATACTTCATCCCATCGTAGGTCTTCACCGCGACCGTGTTCACTAGCTTCACCGTGTACCCCGCCTCCATCAGCCCGTCCACAAGCCAATACCAGTTGTAGGTCGATTCCACCGCTATCCCTTGAACTTCTTTCCTGTACGGTGACAACGCCGCCAACACCTTCGTCAGATCATTTGGTAGCCGCCATTCATACACCACACGATCGTCTTCGTTCAATATCACCAGCACATTGTTGTTTGAATGTAAGTCAATCGCACTGTATAATTTCATCGTCTCCTCCTCAGGTAGAGAATGTTGGTCTGGTAACCAAACATTATTTTACCTGTGGGAGGGGACCTCTAGATGATTATCGGGTTAGCCCGGTACTTTCATTTGGGCGCGAAGACCGGCCCCGCGCAGAGCGCGGGACACCTGGGGCGGGTCTCTCCCACGAGACATTTCCGCTAGCGCGGTCACAGAGCCGCTGATGAGACGGAATGGGCGGGTATTTTTACGGACAAAAAAGTGCAGGTCGTCGCGGGGAACTACGGACAAACTTTTTTGTGAAGGGTGCCGTGTGCCAGTGGCACACGTTTGGCACGGGCCGGGCAGGCCCTGGCCCCGAAGGGGAAGGCCCGAATTTTACGTCGAATCCCGCGATCCAACTGGGGAATTCGGCTTAACAACAATGCGGTTTAGATTAGGCCCACATTATTGCAGTTGTCCCATTTATGGGGCTCTTTTGACTTGGTTAAAATACAAATCGCCCGATAAAACGGGAAACGACTCCTTATCTCAACCGCATTGGGGCTAACAACGAGACGCAACGGCATCATTGAAGTGGGGACAGGAAGATCCTTATGGATCTTGGCGGGCTCAGGGGACAATCCTCCGGGCGGCTCGACCTTTTCCTCTCTCTTCGGACTAAATTTTTCCGGTCAACGAAACGCCAAGGGGAGAACAAAGCTGAAACCGCCCCCGAGGATGACGAGTGCAATCAAACCGATTAACCCGCCCGAAATCAGCATTTGCCGACTGGTAATGTTTCCTTCGGCAAACGCCATGGCGTTCGGCGGAGTTGAAATCGGAAGCGCCATGGCGAAACTTGTGGCCAAGGTCGTGACCACGGCCAACGCGATGGGGTTGTCCGAGGGAAGAGACAGGGCGATTGGCAAAATGAGGTTAGCCACGGCCGTATGGCTCATGAGCGTCGCCAGCAGGAACCCCAACACCATCATGACCACAATAAGCATGTTCCCCGTCTGTTGAAAGACGGGCATTCCCACAATCCATTTGGCCAGCCCGCTGATTTCCATCGCTTTGCCGATGGCCAGGCCGCCCCACATCAACACCAGCACGTCCCATTCCACCTCACGCAAATCCTTTTTATCCAGTAGGTGAAACCCTACCAAGAGCCCCACTGCCAACAGGGCAACCAAGGCTTCGGGGATTTTGTGCCATTCGGAGGTCACCCAGAGAAGGACCGTCACCGCGAAGATGCCGACCACCAGCCGGGAGTTGTGGTCCAACTTATGTTTTTTCTCAAGCATCAGGTTCACATTGTTGTGTTTCGGCGGAAAAAGTTTCATCAGGACAAACCCGCTGATGGCCAAGGTCAAAACGACCAAGGGGACGGCCATCATCATCCACGAGAGAAAGGGGAGATGGATCCCCTTGTCGGCCAAAAGACCGACGGCAATGGCGTTGGGTGGAGTGCCGATCGGGGTGCCGATACCGCCGATGTTGGCGGCGAACGGAATGGAGAGAATGAGGGCGGTTTTGAACCGGTCGTCGGAGTCCAGGAGGCCCAAAACCGGCCGGCAGATGGCCAGCATGATGGCCGTGGCCGCGGTGTTGGACATCCACATGGAGACGAAAGCCGTTGAAATCATAAACCCGGCCAGGATGGCCGCGGGCTTGGTGCCCAACCGGCGGAGAAGGCGGTCCACAAGCTCTTTGTCAATGTGGTACTTTTCCATGGCGGCGGAAAGCATGAACCCGCTGAAGAAGAGCATGATGATGGGGCTGGAGAAAGGCACAAGGAAAACAGTGTATCCTTCGCGTTTCATGTCCAAAACGCCCCCCGGGCGGCCCAGGGTAAAGATCAAGAGCAAAACCACCAACAGAGACGTCACCCAGAGGGGAAAAATTTCAAGGGCCCAGAAAAAAGCCGCCAGGGCAAAAACGAAGGCTGTCCGTCTGGCCGCTTCCGGGCAATCGGCGGGAAGAAAGAAATAGAGGGCCGTCGCCAGCCCGAGAGACATCAATCCAAGATAAAAACGGCGGTCTTTCAGTATTTCATTCCATGGTTTCAAAGGGACCTTCCATTATTAGTTAGTTAGATTCACAAGTAGCCTGTTCAAAATCTACGGCAACCACCCCTCTTTCCGTCGTTCCGGCATGGTTTTAGCCAGAACAGAGATTGACCACTGTATCAAAATTTCATGATTTCCGGGCAAAAACGTGTTGGAATGACGAAACGCGGATGTGGAAATAGGCCTTGAAAATATACGAATTTATATTAGACTGATGGGGATGACATCTACGCCCCTTCTCCATCGAGCGACGCAATATTTTTTTTGGTGTTTATTGGTTCTCTTGATCCCCTTGGGGGGGAGCGGGTGGGCCCTCATGACCTTTCAACCCAACGATGGAAATGTGCGCCTACTCAATGACGTCCGTCGCTCAACGGCGCTTGTCACCGGTTATACGACCTTAACGACGGGGGATTTTGACGGCGACGGGTTGGACGATGTGGCGGTTTGCGCGAAACGCTACGGCGGGGTTCGGACGGTGGATCTGTTCCTGGCCCCCTTTGACCCCGACGGGTCTTATTCGACGAAAAAAACAATGGAAATTCGCTACGCTCTTTCCGGAGATAGCCATACCCTCTTCGTCAATCCCTCGCTGGACATGGCGGACCTTGATGGCGACGGGAAAGCCGATTTGATCGTGGGGCGGCAGGATTTTACGACAGGTCTCGCGGAAGTGGCCATCGTGTTCGGAAAAAAAAATCCGACCGGAGTCATTGATCTGGACGGTCCAGGCGCCGACGGCCGAATCATCGGGGTCTCCCAGGTGGCCGCGGGTGATTTTAACGGGGATGGGGCGGCCGATCTGGCCTTGAACAAGGCGGGGTCGGCGGTGGGATACATCGGGCTGGGGGGGGCTGGAAAATTTTCAGGTGTGATCAACCTGTCGGTGTCAAATCCGTTTCATCGAGTTTCGCTGGGTGGAAATCTCAGGAATATCCTGAGCGGTGATTTTAATGGGGACAAAAAAACAGATTTCGCTTTTTCTCCCCCGAATGATTTGTTTCATGGTTCTTGGGAGGAGGTGGACATCGTTTTTGGAAAAGACTCACTGCCGACCCTGCCTTCCCCCGGTGGCCTCGCGGTGGATGTTCGAATCCTCGGAAATGGGGCGGGTATTTTCATTGGCCTGGGGGTGGGGGATATGACAGGGGACGGGAAGGCCGATCTGTTTCTTTTTCAGCAAGGGGGCTATCTCTGGGCCATTGAGGGCAAGGACATCAGTGTGGGAAAGCCTGTTTTGGTCCAATTGCCGGGTCAACCGAACAGCGTCAGTTTCCACTTAGTGACTCCTGCGGATGTTCAGGGCACGGCGCTCGTCGTCGGGGATTTTGATGGGGATGGCGCCGCCGATATTTTTCCCGGTCTTCAAGGTGGATTTACTGGATTTTTGACCAGCTCTGTTCACCCCGGAGGGGTGCCCCTGTCCGGGGTGGGGCCACCGGCCATGGAATGGGGGCTTTATTTGGAGTGTGCGGGGGCCGGCGACACCAACGGGGATGGGTTTAAAGATCTGGTCGTCTATGAGAATTTTAATTCCATTTATCCACCCCACGGGGCCCTCCGGGTGCTGTATGGGTTCCGCCCCCTAACAAATCCCTCGATCCGCGCCATGGCCGAGAACGTCAGTCCCCGCGTTCCATTGGCTCTCGGCGTTGACGGGAACCCCACAGAGATGCTCCTATCCGGTGACATCACGGACAACTTCAAGGAGACGTGGATCCCGTTCAAAGCCCTTCAGGAGGTTGTTCTTTCCCCAACCGAGGGAACCAAAACGGTGACCGGGATGTTCCGAAACGCGGTGGGGCGGACCAGCGATCCGATTTCCACAACGGTGGAGATTCGGGCGGAGAATTCGTCCGTGATCATCGGGACCAACCGACTCCGGCCGGGGGGAAAGGTGGCCTTTGATTGTCATGTCACCGCGTCAGGCTCCCTCCGGGCCGGAATTTATAACTCAGCGGGGAAAGAGGTGTTGGAAATGGAGAACCGTTGGGTGGAACCCGGGATCTACCCCCTGTTTTGGGATGGACGAAATGCCTTCGGGTCCCCCGTGGGGCGAGGTGTTTATTTCCTGGTGATTGAGGCCAACGGCGGACGATTGAAAAAGGAAATACTCGTTGAATAAATATTCCATGGCGAACCGTTTTGTTTTCTTTGCCCTTTTGTTTTGGCCGGTTTCGGGCATGGCGGTGATTTATATTCAACCGAACGAAGCCAACGGCACCCTCTTCAATGACTCCTTTCGCAACGAAGCCGTCGCGAGCCGTGGGGAGGCCCTGTCCGTGGGAGACTTTAACGGCGATGGGCGCGACGACGTGGCGATCTTGATGGAGGTGTCTTCCACCAGACGGTCCATTGAACTATTTTTTGGTCCTTATGAAAAAGAGGCGGGTTTTTTAACGATCCCCCACTGCACGCTGTTCCTGGAAGGTTCGGGACGAGATCTCGATCTTCCCTCGAAAAAAATGGCGGATCTCAACGGGGACGGGCGGGACGATCTGGCGGTCTACCGAAACGACGCCGATACCCCTATTCCCCAAATCCAAATTGTTTTCGGCGAAGAAAAGCCCTCGGCCATTAAGAACCTCGACCCAGGGGACTCCGCCTTTAAAATCCTTGGTCTTCCCGGGACCCGGTTTGGAGAAAAAATAGCGGCGGGCGATTTTAACGGGGATACGGTGGACGACTACGCCGTCCTTTATTCCACTCTTCCATCGATCGTCTATCTCGTGTTGGGAGAGATCGGTCTCTCCTCCGGGACGGTGGATCTCTCTATTCAGAATCCCTTTGTCGAACTGGAGGTTCCCGGATGGGGAACGGACTTGGTGCCCGGACACTTTAATCAGGATGGAAATGAGGACTTGGCCGTCGGAGCGCAATATCCAAACACCGATACTCAAATCTCTGTTTATTATGGGCAGTCCCCTTTCCCCGCGGCGGGAGGGTCCCCCCTTGTCAGGGATGTTCAGATCCTCGGACATTATTTTGACAGGACGGGCAATCAAAATGATATTGGGCCCGTTTCAGCCGGAGACCTCACGGGTGATCATCTGGATGAACTCGTCATTTTTAATTATGCCAATGGAGATCCCCAATGGGTTGTGAGCGGTTCAGACATCGCCTCGGGGAAACCGGTTTTACGTCAACAAACAGGCACTCCGGAAAGCGTTATTTTTTATCCAGTTCCTAGCGAGACAGAAGTATCCAATTGGAAAACGATTCTGGCCGATTTCGACGCGGACGGGGCGGATGACCTATTATCCTCCCAGCAGGTGGGAATTGGGGGGATCTTGACAACAGATATTCACCCGGGGGGTATTATGTTGAACGATCTTGGGTCCGTTTCTTCCTTGGGTTGGGTGGGGGATTTTAACGTGTTTAATGTGGGCGATTTTAATGGGGACGGGTTTCGCGATTTGGTCGCCTACGAAAATTTCAATTCCATCTATCCCCCGTATGGGGCGCTCCGATTTTTATTTGGGTTCCGTCCCTTAAAGAACCCTCGGATCACCGTTCCGGACATTGAGGGAGACAGCCGGCGGGTCACCGTTTCGCTTTCTGTGGATGGGGCGCCCACGGAAATGCGGTTGTCCGGGGATATCACCTCGGACTTTAAGGATCAATGGATTCCCTTTCGCTCGACCCAAGAGGTTGTCTTGAGCCCGGGGGGCGGGACGAAAACGATCAGCGCCCGGTTTCGCAATTCGGTGGGACGGGAAAGTGAAACGGTGGACACCCAAAGGGGTGTGGAAGTGAAAGAAACCCAGGTTGTCACGGAGACGAACCGGTTGCGCGTGGGCGGGAGGGTCTCGTTTGATTGTCACCGGCATTCGCCGGGGGTGTTGCGGGGCATAGTGTATGGGCCCCGGGGAGAAGAGGTTGTGGAATTAGAGAACCGTTGGGTGGAAAGCGGGATATATCCCGTTCAATGGAACGGGACAAATTCCCATGGAAATCGTGTGGCACGGGGGGTATACTACCTTGTGATCGAGATGGGTGAAGAAAGAATAAAAAGGGAAATTCTCGTTGAGTAACCACCCCTCTTCCTATAAAAAAATTGGTTTGCCCGCGTGTTTGTTGACGTTGCTGGCCGCCTCCGGCGCGGGGGGCGTTTTCTCGAAAGGGGACCGGCATGCCCGGGGTCCCGCTCTGTTGGAATGGGACCCCAGCGTTCGGGCGGAAGGGATGGGGGGGGCGTTTGTGGGGTGGCCGACGATGGGGGGGCGTTGTACTGGAACCCGGCGGGGTTGGGTCAGGTTGCGCGGACGGAATTGGCTTTGGGCTATGCGGAGGAGTTTGGTGAACAGACCCGGGGAGACCTTCGGTTTGTCCGCCCGGTCTGGTGGGGTCAAGAACGGCGAACGTGGGGTGTTCGCCTGGCCTATTCGTCCGTGAAACCGTTTGAGCTGACCGAAAACGGGTCCGCCGCGGGCACGGTGCATCCGCAGGATTTTGTGTTGGGGGCGTCGTACGAACAGCCGTTGGGACCCGTCTTTGTGGGGGGAACCCTCAAAGGGATTCGGCAGGACATTTCGGTGGACGGGGGGCGTGACTCGGTGTTGGCGGTGGTCCAACTCGATGCCCCGATGAATGACACGGTGGGGACCCAGATGGGGATTGAAGTGACCCGGAACTGGGCGAACCGGATCGCGGTTTCGGCCCGGATGGGGTATCGTTCGTCGAGCGGAGACCTGACGATGCTGGAGAAGATGACCTTCGGTTTAGGATTTGTCCGTGAGGCGCTTGGCGTCAACTACGCGTATTTGCCCCAGGAGGAGTTGGGAGGCACTCACCGGTTTGAAGTCCTATTGCGGTTTGGGGCTCCCCTGGAGCCGGAGACGCGGCGAAACATGTTGTTGCGCCAGGCGGAAACCCTGTATGCCGAAAAGCGAATGGTGCGTGCGCGCTCGGCGGTGGAGGAAGTGTTGACGATTTCGCCGAAGAACGCCCAAGCGCGAACGTTGCAAAAACAAATAGAATCCCGCATCGCCACCAGTTTGGACCCGGAAACGCTGTTTATTTTGGGGGATCGGGCCTTCGAAGAAAATCGATACGACCAGGCGGCGGACTTTTTCAAGCGGCTGGTGGAGGTGTCCCCCGGTTATCCGGGCGGACGCGAACGGTGGGAAAAGGCGGAGGAGAGGGCCGGGGCCGAACGATTGCGCGTGGCGGAATCTCGTTTGAAAGAGGAGCGCCGTCGGGAGGGCCAGTCCCGCCGCGTCCGCGCCGAACGGCTGATGTCGCAAAAAAACTGGACGGCCGCGTGGACGGCCTGGGAGAACGTATTGGCCCTTTTCCCCAACGATCGCGTGGCGGAATCGGGGATTCAACGATGCCGGGAAGAGTTATACACGGGGGCTGGGGCGGCCGAGCGCAAGGGCGACTGGGCGACGGCCATCGATTTGTATCGCGCGGCCCAGTCAAAGGATAAGACGTTCAAAAACAGTGCCGAGCGGTTGGCCGCTCTGGGGCCCCGGGTGGCGGCCGAGGAGGCCGCTAGGACTGAGCGACGGCAAGAGGAGTCCAAGGGGTTGTATGAGAAAGGCATGGCGGCCTACTCTCTTAAACATTATGAAAAAGCCCAATCGTTTTTTGAGCAGGCGCTCCGGGCGAACCCCAACGACAAAAAAACAATCAAAGCGTTGGAACGGTTGAAGGAAGAGAGGGAGGGACACCGACCATGATTAAAAAGCGAAGATCCCGGGGTGTCGACGTGGGGACGTGGCGCGGGGACTGGGCTTTGGTGACGGGGGCCTCGGAGGGTTTGGGCAAGGCCTTTGCTCGACGGTTGGCGATGGAGGGCCTGTCTCTGGTCCTCGTGGCTCGGAACGAAGCGCGCCTTCTTTCCTTGGCGACGGAACTCGAACAGAGCGCGGGAATCAAGACCCTGGTCTTGGCCCGGGACCTCTCCATCGCGGGGGCGGCCGAGGAACTGGTTGGCGCCATCAGATCCCGTGACATTCGCGTTCGTCTTTTAATCAATAACGCGGCCCGTGTTCAATGGGGACCGCTGGAGCGGACCTCTCCAGAAACCCTCCTGGGCACCGTTCAACTTAATGTCACGACCATCGTTCAACTCTGTTACCTCCTTCATAAAGACCTTTCGTCATTTCCAACGAGCGCGATCGTCAATGTGACCTCCATGGGGGCCCACTTCGTAACTCCTTTTATGGTCAATTATACCGCCAGCAAGGCTTTTCTCAAGAGTTTTGGATTGGGTTTGTACAGCGAGTGGAAGTCCCAAGGAATTTTGGTGCAAACTCTTCTGCCGGGGGTCATTGAAACAAACATGAACGCGCGGGCGGGGCTTCCCACGCGCGTCTTGGCCAATACTGAGAAAGGAAATCCCCGTCAAAAACCGGAAACCGTTGTGGCTGTTTCCCTGCAGGGTTTGGCCCGCGGGGCGCCCCTGGTTTATACCCGATGGAAAGATGTTTGGATAAGCCGATTAGCGGCCTTAGTGTCGGTCCAATTTCTGGTTCGCGTCGGCACAAAAATTTTCACCCCAACGGCCGCCGAAAGATCCGGTGAGGAGAGCCCTCCCGCAGGGGCGTTGGAGTGTTCCCTCTGTGGGTTCAGCGCGGACCCTCCTCCGGCGAATCAACTCGGTCGCGTCAGGGGCAATACCGAACGATTTAAGGAGACCTGGTTCCGAATATGGAAGTGCCCGTCTTGTGGAACGGTTCACAGCATCGACCCGGTGGATTTTGCCGATATTTACCGCGATTATCCGTTGAACGGCCTTTCCCTCGACGGGTTTGCCCGGGTCAGTATGGGGAATCTGTTATGGCGCCTTCGTCGGGCTGGGTTGAAAAAGGAACACCGTGTCTTGGACTACGGTTGCGGAAACGGCCGATTTCTGGACTACCTGAAATTGAAAGGGTGGGGCGCCCCCGTCGGATACGACCCTTACCTTCCCGCGTTCGCCACCGAACCCGAGGGACTTTTTGACTGTGTGGTGTTTAATGATGCCATTGAGCATGTTCCCGATCCACGCGCGGTTCTTCGGCGCGCCATTTCTTTTGTGAAACCGGGCGGCCTTTTATATATCGGAACTCCTGATTCCGCGCCGATCGAGGTCGATCGACTGGACCGCTCCATGACCGCCCTTCACCAGCCATTTCACCGGCACTTTTGACCGGAGCGGGATTGGACCGTCTGGGGGAGGAAACCGGGTTTGATCGTGTCGCCCGGTATCGACGGTCCTATTTGGACACGGTTGTCCCCTTCTGCAATTATCGTGGGTTCGACGAATTCAGCCGAGCCCTGGGACACAACCTCAACGCGGTCATTGCCCATCGGTCCCCCTGGATTTTTATTAAAAACCCCCTACTCCTCTTTTTTGCTTTTTTCGGCTATTGGTTTCCGAGCGCGGAAGAACCGGCATTGATTTTGCGCCGCCCGAGGGGGAAGGCATGAAAATGAACCGGTTGGAAAAAGTTCTGATGAACAGTCCCTTTCGGGCGGCGTTTCATCGATGGGTAGAGGCCCCTCTTCTCCTTCGTTTGGGAGGGCGCGTGGAGGGGGCCAAAGTCCTTGAGGTGGGCTGTGGTTGAGGGGGGGGCTGGGTCCGGAAGGAGAAATGATTGTCCGGCCGAATGATGGGAATCAAAAGAGGGGGGCGCGGTTTATGACATTGCGTGTTCGACTTGGGCTTTTGAGCGTTTCGCTCGTGATGGGGACGTTGGGGGCGGCCGCTTTTGCCGTTTACGTGAGCGAAGGGGCTCATCTCGTGCGGGAGGCGGAGCGGGGGCGATCGGCGTTGTTGGCCAGCTTTGCCCAAAGTTGCCGCGACGCTATTTTGGTTCAAGACGAGATGGCCGCGGTCAATGCCGCTGTGGCGGTGGCGAAGGTCAGCGGTGTTCGAGGAGCCTATTGCCTCGATAAAAACAACCGCGTGATTGCCCATTCCGACGGAATTCGCGGTAAATTATCGGAAGGTTCTAAAGAGGCCGTGCCTAACAGGGGGAGTCGGGGAGAGCGGTTGTCACGCCTGACCCGTTCGGTGGAAGGAGTGGCTGGAGCGAAGGCCACGATCGTTTTTTCCGAAGATGTTTTGGCGGCCGGAATACGTGAGAGCTTGCAGGGGCTCATGAAACGGCTCAGCCTCGTGTTGTCAGGGGCGCTCATCCTTGGAATTATGGGGTCGATCGTTTTGGCTCAAAGCCTCGCGCGGCCCATCCTGCGAATTCTTAAGGGGACCCAGGCCCTGGCCGAAGGACGTTTGGATCACAGGATCCAAATGCGCCGGCGGGACGAGCTGGGTCAGTTGGCCGAGGGGTTTGATGCGATGGCGGTGAAACTCGGGGAGGTGGATAAGATGAAGGACGATTTTGTCTCAAACGTCACCCACGAATTGCGTTCGCCGCTGGGGGCCATCGAGAGTTACGCCAATATGATCGCCGAAGACGCGCGGGCGGGGAATCTTGCGGAGGTGATGGAATCCGTCAATGTCGTTCGCAACAACACGACGCGCTTGAGCCGATTTATTAATAATATTTTGGATCTTGCTAAAATCGAGACGAGAACAGACGGACTTCGCCGGGAGCGGGTTCGAGGCCTGACGTTGGTTCAGGAGACCCAATCGTTTTTCGCCGCCAAAGCGCGGGAGAAGGGGATTTGGTTGGAGGCCCAGGGGGACCCTCGCCTTGAATTGTGGGTTGACCCTGATAAACTTCAGCAGGTGCTGACCAATCTGGTGAGCAATGCGTTCAAATTTACGCCCGAAGGGGGACGGATTACTCTTTCGGCCGTGCAGGAAGGGGACCGGGTTCTTTTAAAAGTGGAAGACACGGGCCCCGGCATTGCTCCTAAAGATGTGGGCCGGATCTTTAACCGGTTCGAGCAGGTCCGGGAGCGTGTGGAACAGCTGGAGGGGCCAAAGGGGACGGGACTGGGGTTGGCGATTGCGAAAGGGTTGGTGGAAGCCCATGGAGGAAAGATTGATGTGCACAGCGAAATCGGGCGCGGAAGCGTTTTTTGTGTGTCGTTGCCGGTGAACAACGAGGGCCTATGCAAATCCTCATAATTGAAGATGAGCCGGATTTCGTTCGGTTGGTCCAGCGCCTGCTTATGGCGGAGAATTTCCTCGTGACCTCCGCCAAGGACGGCATGACCGGTTTAAAAATGGCCCAAGATTTGCATCCGGACGTTATTCTCCTGGACTGGAACCTTCCTGTCAAGGACGGCTTGGCTGTGCTTAAAGAGTTGAAGGGCGAACCGAAAACCCGCGGGATCCCAGTGATCATGTTGACCGTTCGGGGAAAAGAGCTGGACACGGTTTTGGCTCTGGAAATGGGCGCCGATGATTATATTTCCAAACGGGCGCTTCGGCCGAGGGAACTGGTGGCCCGCGTCCATTCGGTGTTGCGCAAAAGCCAGGCCCCCGATTCGGACGGAAAGGTTCTCCATGTGGGCCCCCTGGACCTGGACACGTCTCACCGCCGGGTCACTTTGGCGGGGCAACCGGTGGACCTTCGGGCCAAGGAGTTCGATCTTCTCCATACCTTCCTGACCCGACCGGGGCGAGTGTTGACGCGCCAATTCCTCATGGAAAATGTTTGGGGCATCGACGACTACGGCGCCAGCCGAACCATCGACAGCACGTTGGCCCGTCTCCGAACAAAACTGGGGGAATTCGGCCAGGCGTTTCAATCGATTAAAGGAATTGGCTATCAGTTTTCCATGCCGGAAGAATAAAAGGAGCGTTCCCATGACCGACATAAAAATGCCTAACCCTCACCCTCCTGATCATTGGAGGCAGGGTTTCAGCTTTTCGCCAGGCGGTGGGGACTCTTACGTGGTGGTCGATTCCGAAGATGTAGAAAAACGGGCGCGGTGCATTATCCCCTCTGTCCAACGGGCCGCGGCCTTTGTTTATCCCGCGGACGTCGATCAGCTCCAAAAAGTTCTCCGTATCGCCACGGACCATCGAATCCCCCTGTGGCCCTGCGGGAAGGGCAAGAATTGGGGGTATGGGTCTGCGACGCCGGCGAAGGAAGGGGCGGTGGTTGTTGTGTTGGAGCGCATGAACCGAATTCTTGAGGTCAACGAGACCCTGGCTTACGCTGTGGTGGAGCCGGGCGTTACCTACCGCCAACTCCACGAACATCTTCAGAAACGGGGCATTCAATTGTGGCTGGACTGCACGGATGGGCCTGCCGACGGGAGCGTGATGGGAAACGCCTTGGAACGCGGGATCGGCGAAACCCCCTACGGCGATCATTTTGAGAACATCTGCGGGATGGAAGTTTTGCTTCCCGACGGGAAACTTTTGCGCACCGGCGGGGCCCCTTTGAAAATTACAAAACATGGAATACCTTCAAGTGGGGCGTGGGGCCGTACCTCGAAGGACTTTTCAGTCAATCCAACTATGGGATTGTCACGAAGATCGGACTTTGGCTCATGCCGGAACCCGAGCATTTCGAGTCTTGTCTCTTTGAGTTGAAACGGGAAGAAGACTTCCCGGCGCTCATTAACGAAATCCGGACGTTGGCGTTCGCGGGGGCCCTGCGAAGTAAGATCCATCTCATTAATGACGTGACAACGTTTGGCATCGTGGCGGACGACCCGAGAGAATTGTTGGAGGGCGCTCCCTGCCTCTCCGACGACCATCGGGCGAAATGGCGGCGCAAATTCAATATCGCCCCCTGGACGTTTGGGGCGGGCCTTTATGGGACGACCGCACAGGTTCGTGCCGCCCGGGCCCTCATCAAAAAGCGGCTGGGGCCTTACGGATCCCTTTGGTTTTTGGGGGAACGCAGTTGTCGGTGGATTGATCGTGTGGCGAAACTCTTAAGGAAAATGCGCGCATGGCCCGGGGGCCGGGTATGGTCGGATCGGTTGTCCATGCTCCTTCTGCGCAAACCCCTTCCCTGCGCGGAGGCTTTGCCCCATATGCACGCCATTGAGAAAGGATATCCCAGCGATTATTTCGTCAAACACTCCTACATGAAACGGCGGGGAACCAAACCTCCGGACCACGACATCGACCCGGCCCGTGACCAATGCGGCGGGATTTGGGCCGGCATTGTGGTGTCGATGGACGGACAAGAAGTGGAAAAGGTGGTTCAACATTGCCGGGCGTTATCGGCGCGCAAAAAATTGGATATCAACTTTGCGCTCATGGTCGCCACCGCGCGGTCTGTGATTGTCCTCACGTCGCTTTTCTATGACAAGACCGACGCCGACGAAACGGCTCGGGTGCTCGCCCTTTACAACGAGATCGCTGAAACCACCCAGGCCCAAGGGTATCAGCAATACCGAACCAGCACGGCGTTTATGGACCGTATTTTTTCCAACGCATCCGAGTTTAAAGATTTTGCCTGCCGAATAAAGGGCCTGCTGGATCCCCATAATATTTTGGCCCCTGGAAAATACGGGATTGATCCGGCTCAATGAAAACCGTTCTTTTGCTTGGCGGTTTCCGGCGCGGTGGGGAGCGCGATTGTCCCTGTGCTCTTGGGCGATCCCGCCCTCCGGTTGATCCTTCTTCTTCGTCCAGCGCCCGGATGTTCTGTGGAGGAACGGTTCGAAATACTAAAAAAGTATTGGGCCGGGTATCGGCTGGACGATTCGGTTTGGCGGCGGGTCGACGTATTGACGGGGGATGTGGCTCAAGAACGGTTGGGGTTGTCATTGGAGACCTTCCGGACCTTAGCCAAGAAAGTAGCCGACGAAACACATTGTCCACGGCGCCGCGGAGGTGAATTGAAACGCATGCCCGGGAACCCAGGGCCCCACGAGAGTTCTGCCACCACCTGCCCTGCTCTGCGGTTGGCCCAGGAAGTTCGGGGGTTGGAAAAATTGGAGTACCTTAGCACTGTGGGTGTCGCCGGGACCATGGAGGGCGCCATTGCGGAACGGCGGGTCATCGAATTTCGATCGTTCCACAACACCTACGAATCGTCCAAAGCGGAAGCGGAAGATCTGTGTGGACGCCATGGGAAAGGCCTCCCCGTCACGATCCACCGCCCCAGCATGGTGGTGGGCGATTCCCGAGACGGGCGAACCCTTCATTTTCAGGTGTTCTATCACCTGATGGAATTTTTGAGCGGACGGGTCACGGCGGGGTGGGTCCCCCGGCTTCCTTCCTTCCGGTTAGAC
>JADKCG010000020.1 GCA_016714745.1 Elusimicrobiota bacterium
CGGTTCTCTGGTACAAAAACGGCGAAGGACACTGGATGTCCCTCAGCTGGAAAGATTATTGGGGTCGGGTGACCCGGTTGGCGGAAGTGATGGGGCGGTATGGCTTGGAGCCAGGGGACAAGGTGGCGGTGATATTGCCCACGTCCGTGGAATGGGAACTGGTCGACAAGGCGGCGCTGTGCCGGGGGCTTGTGGTGGTGGGGATTGAACCGCATATGGCCTGGGAAGATATGGTGCGGGTGATCGAGGAGACCCGCCCCCGGGCGGTGTTTGTGGCGGATCGGGAGATGGTGAGCAAGCTGAGTGGAATAGGACAAGGCGTTCCTCTCCCCTTGGGAGAGGATGTCCCGGAGGGACAGGTGAGGGGGTTACTTTCATCCATCAAATTGGCCGTGTGCTTGGAACGGTGTTACGATCTTTATGAACCCTTCATGGACTGGGCCACGTTGGAACGGGAAATGGCCGGCCAATCGGGTGTGCAAACCCCATTCCCAGTCACCGCAGACAGCCCGGCCAGCTACATTCTCACCTCCGGCACCACGGGGGATCCGAAAGGCATCGTCTACACGCAGGGCCAGTTGTTGTTGGCGGCCCAATCCATTCTGGCGGCCATGGGGCCCTTTGAAAAAGGTGAACGAACGCTCGCGTGGCTCCCCATGGCGAGCCCGTTTCAGCGGAACATGAACCTGGCGGCGCTGTTGGCGGGGATTCCCCTGTATTTCCAAAGCGATCCCAAACAGCTCCTGCAAACCATCAAAGAGGTCCGCCCGACCCTGTTGATCGGGGTGCCGCAGGTGTATGAGAAGATTTATCTGGGGGTGCTGGAAAGGCTGGGTCGAATCCCCCTGGGAATGGGACGGATAATGAAAGCCTTGTTGAACGGAGCGATGGCGCTTGCGCCGCGAAGTTCGAAAGAACGGGATCGTCTGTCGTGGCCCCGCCGGGCCGGACTGAAGTTGTTGCGTCGGCTGTTTCGACCGGTGGTGAAGCTGTTGGGAGGACGGATGCGGTTTATGGTGACGGGCTCAGCGCCGTGCCGGGAAGATGTTTTACTGTTCTTTCATGCGCTGGGCTTCCCACTGTTGGAAGCCTATGGTGTCAGCGAATGCGCGGTGCCGCTCAGCCTGAACCGCCCGAATGACTACAAGATCGGCACGGTGGGGCGACCGCTGACGTCGAACAACCTGAACGTGGATGGAGGGGAGATCGAGGTGGACGGTCCGGCGGTGTTCAAGGGGTATGAAAACCAGTCGACGCAGACGAACCTGACGTCAGGCAAATACCTGAGCACGGGAGACGTGGGGAAACTAGACGAAGAGGGCTATTTGCAATTGCTCGGTCGAAAAGGAGACCTGATCAAGACGTCCATGGGCCGAAAGATCGCCCCGGCGGCGATCGAACAGAAACTGATGAAATACTTGGGAGCGGAACAGGCGATGGTGGTGGGGGAAGGCCGGCCGTATCTGGTGGCGATCGTGTGCTACGACGGGGGAATGAGGGCGGAGCAAAAGGCGTCGTTTGAGAAGAACCTGGCCAAGATGAACGAGGGGTTAGCGGACCACGAGCGTGTGCGCCGCTGTGTGGTGTTGGACCGCTTGTTCAGCCTGGAACGGGGGGAACTGACGCGGACGCTTAAACTTCGTCGCGCTCAAATCGAGAAAATTCACGGTGAAGTGCTGTAGCCGGCGGGAGGCCGGCATTAGAACGGTAAGTAATCGGAGTTTTTAAGGGGTTTGAATTATTAACAATATTCGCCATTTCGGGAGTCGCGTGTGCCAGCCTTAAACGTTTGCGGAAGGCGCCGCTGAGGGGGACAGGTTGCAAAGTTTGGTGCGGGTGAGCGACGGCGCGAACCCTGCCAAAACAGGCCCCGGGTACGGAGGGCCCCGAAGAGCCGGTCCCTCTATGCGTATGCCATGACGGACACAGCTCTTTTGGTTGACATACTTTTTCGATGCAACTTGATCCGCTCAATCTCATGAAGAGTCTCGGCTGTCAAATAGGTCTCCCCGCAATGGGGGCAACTCTTTACGGGGACATTTTCAATAATCAGCAAGTTCGATCCCGCCCCGTAGCTACGGGTCACTTCTCGGGATTTAACGCCACGCTTACCGCAAAGTTCGCATACCATAAGGGTCTCCCTTCACTATTTCCGATAGACGGTGATAAAAACCAGTTTTCCGGTGAACCCAAATTTGGCCACGACAACAGCTTGCCTTCCGGAAAAAACATCACCCTTTACGAGATATTTTGATTCAGCTTCGGTCTTCAAATTTGTAGCCGAGGCCTTTGATCGACTGGATTCGGTCGCCTTCGCGGCCGAGTTTTTCGCGCAATCGCCCGATGGTGGTGTCAATGGTGCGGCTGGTGCCAAAATATTCGCCTCCCCACACCGATTCGGTGAGAAACGCCCGGGTGAGAACCCGGCCATGACTTCGTATGAACGCGCAGAGCAAGTCGAATTCTTTCATTCGCAGGTCAATGAACTTTCCCGATTGACGGACTTCCCGCCGCGCCACATCCACCACCAACTCGCCGGACCGGAGTGTTTTTTCGTCGGAGGTCTGAACCGTCGTTTTTCGCAGGGCGGCCCGGACCCGGGCCACCAGTTCTTTTGGGCGCAAGACCCGTTTAACCACATAGTCGTCCGCGCCCATTTCAAGCCCGAGCACGGCGTCTGTTTCGGCTCCCCGAACCGTCAGCATAATGATGGGGATATCCCGTGTGGCGGGATCGGTTTTTAACAGGCGGCAGACGTCAATCCCGTTTTTGCCGGGAAGGTTCCAATCCAACAACATAAGATCCGGGGGCGACTCTTTGACCATTTTCAAGGCTTGAAGCCCGTCGTCGGCTTCGCTCACAACAAACCCTTCTTTTTTTAACACCCCCGCCATGAAACGGGCGAAGTCGGGTTCGTCTTCCACCACCAAAATTCGTGCCATCGTATTATTCCTCCGGCAAATAAACCGAAAAGACGCTTCCTCGTCCCGGCTCGCTTTCCACCGTGATGGTCCCGCCCTGGACTTCCACCAACCCTTTGGTGATGGCCAGTCCCAACCCGGTTCCTTTCTGGCCTTTCATTTTATCGCGGATTTCCGCCACCTGTTCAAAACGGTTAAAAATACGTTCTTGATCTTTGGCCGCAATGCCGGGCCCCGTGTCCGCCACGCTCAACCGCACGTGGGCGGCACGGCCCCGAAACACCCCGGCTTTGGATGAGAGCCGAACCTGACCGTCGGGGGGCGTAAATTTAAGGGCGTTGCCCACCAGGTTGGTGAGGATTTGGGCCAGTTTGTCTGGGTCCGCAAAGACGGTGACATCGGCAACGGCGGGGTCTGCGGAAAGGGTGATATTCTTTTCTTTGGCGCGGGCGTAAAAGAGGTCCAGCTGGTCCTTAAACGCCAGCGCGACAGAAATCTTTTCTTTTCGGACATCCAAGGCCTTGGACTCAATTTTAGCGACGTCCAAAATGTTGTTCACAAATCGGCCCAATCGGGTGGCGTTGTTGCGGATGGTGGTGAGATGGTCCACCAGGTCGGCGCTGTCGCCGTTTCGCCACTCTTCCGTTATCAAACTGGCATAGGTCTCGATGGCCGACAGGGGCGAGCGCAGTTCGTGGGTGACCATGGATACAAAATCGTTTTTTAATTTGTCCAATTCGCCTAATCGTTCGGCCATGTGGTTGAAGTCCCCGGCCAGCCGGCCCAGCTCGTCCGACCGGTTCACGGGAATTCGGTGATCCAGGTTGTTTTGGGCCAATTCTTTGGTGGCCCTGGCCATGCGTTGAATGGGCCGGGAAATGCTTCGGGCCAAGGCCGCGGAAAACAACAGCCCGAGAATGAGGATCACCGCTGTGGCCCCCGCGATCCGCCGGCCCGTGAGCCGAATCGCTTCCTGTTCGGCGCGTTCAATGTTCTTGCGCGAAAAAACAATAACCGCGTGGGCCTTTTCCTGGGATTTTTTGGAAAGGGCCTCCTTCAACACAAGTTCACCGGCCGGCAGGGTCGGTGGAGGCCGGCCCACGGGTCACATCGTTGTGGGCAAAAACCCGTCCCTGTTCGTCCGTGCCGTAAGCGGAAAGGACCCCCGCCCCGCGCACCAACGATTCCGCCGCGTTCATGGCCTGCAGATGGTCGTGGGTCTTTAAGGCGTCACGGCAGGATTGGGCAAAAGCGGTCAACAGGGCCTGGCGACTGTCGGCCCGTTCCCGCAACAGGACCCGGCGCTCCCCCAGGTAAATGGTGGTCCCCGTTAAACCCACCCCAAACAACAGGAGAAGGCCAATCAATAGTGTGAAACGCGTTCGCAAGGTCATTGGGTTCGCTCGAGGGCTTTTTGAAACGTTTTGTTGCCGGGGGCCAAATCCACGGCTTCCTGGAAAAGACGCCGGGCTTCGGCCACATTGTTTTCTTTCAATGAGCGCAAGCCGCTTTCGTATTTTTCTTGGGCGCGTCGCAGATTTATCGCCCGGGTTTGGTTCGCCAACCGTTCCGCTTTTTCAGCGCAATCTTTATACCCGGGGTCCTCTTTGTCCAGGAATCGATAGAGATCCGTGGCTTTTCAAACTGCCCGGATGTTTCAAGGACCGTGCCTGATCGTAGAGGGCGGTTTGCGCCCGGGCCGCCTCGGCCCGCGCGTGGGTGTTGGCCGGGTCTTTCGCCAGGATGTGGCGCCAGGCGGGCAAAGCCGACAGCCACTGGGTTTGGCGGGATAAGGTTTCCGCTTGCCGAACAAGGGCGGATCGTTCTTTTTGTTTTTCAGCCGCCATTTCTTTCTTGACGCGTTCCACGCGAGCGCGAGTGACTTGTTCCTCGGCTTTGTCCAGCATCTCTTTTCCGGTTCGGTGGTCGGGATCGGTGATCATCAGCTTGCTCAAATAGTCCACGGCTTCCGCGTAGTTCCCCTGGGCAAAAGCCCGTTGGCCCAAGATGAACAACGTTTCCGGGTGGACACTTTGGTCAAACCGACGTCGAACCTCCTGAATCTTTTGGCGGGCGGGCGGATAGCGGGGCGACAGGTGGAGCAATTCCTCAAGTTTTTCTTCCGCGGCGGTCAGTCGACCTTCCGTTACAAGGATCTCGGCCTCGGCCATTTTACGGGCCCGCTGGGTTTGTTGGGGTGGAACACCGCCAAAACGAAACCCCACGTCCACCCATTGTGTCGCGCCCAACGCCTGGTTGGGCACATAAGCGTAATTGATCCGGGCCGACCCGGCGGTCAAGCCAAGGCCCAGGGCCAGTTCGCCCTCTTCGATATTGCCCGAGGTGGACCGCCATCCGCCACGGAAACTAGCCCCCATCGATTCTGTCAACCGGAGCTCGTATTCCACCCCGGCCCGGGGTCTGACGGTGTCGTCCACCGGCAGGTCCAGCTCGCCCGCCAACAATAGACCCCGCTTTCCTCCCGGTACGGACGGGAATACGCGCCAGGCCATTCCTGATCTCACCACGAAAGGAAACCCCGTGTTCGTTCCCGATTGGTTAATTCCCGGCCCCACATTTTGCATGGCGACGCCCCACCTCCCGCGCCCGGAGCGCATCTTTCCAAAAAGACCGGCGTCCAGGGCAAAGGATTGAGCGTTCCCGTCGCCTTGTTGGTTAACCCATTTGGCCGTTCCGCCGATGGACAGGGACGCCAGGGGTTGGGCGTAGGTGAACCCGACCACGGTTTCCTGGGGACGCACGGTGCCCCTGGGCTCCAGGTTTTCGACCACGTCCACGGGGGCGTAACTCACGTTCCCCACGCTGAGCCCCACGGTGCGTCGGTCCCTGGCCCACCACACCGGCCGGGTGTAGCTCAAGTAATTGTAGGTCTGGCTAAAGGAGTCCGAGCGAGAGAGGACGATGTCTTGGCCGGACGTTTCTTGCAGAGCCCCGGGGTTCCAATAGGCGCCGGTGGCGTCGTCCGCCAAGGCCACGTAAGCGCCGCCCATGGCCGCGGCCCGCACGCCGGGTTCCTGGCGAAGCACGGCGGGGCCCCGGGTTCCCAGGGCTTGCTCAGTAAAAGGCGCCGCCGACGCGTAAATCGCCGCGTCAAGGGCCAGGATAAAAACGAGGGTCTGGCGAGAATAAGTCATCGGACCAGAACGGTGGTCTTGAATTGTTGGTTGTCCATGTCGACCACCAACACATAAACGCCCGGCGCAACGGGCTGGCCCGCGTTGTTTCGGCCGTTCCAGGCCAACGGCACAACGCCGGGGCCTCCGTCGCCGTTAAAGATCTCGACCAGGGGTTCTCCGGTGGTCAATAGGATCCGCGCTCGGACGTGGGTCGGTTGGGGCGCACGCAGGTCCCACTGGGCGGTTTCTCCGGGTCGAATCCGGTTGGTGACCGGGGTGATTCCGGCGGACGGGGTGTCCACCGCGGCCTGGAAGGTGACGGCATCGCTTGTCCGCTTATACTCGTTGCGAAACGTTACCTGAACCGTTTTGGGGCCCGCCGAGGAACTGAGAGGAACGCGATAGTCCGGACGGAAAGGAACCCATTGTCCGTTGAGGGACGCGTCCACGTCGCTGGTAAACCGCATCTCCGTGGGGTCCCCGTCCACCGAGAGGCTGACGTCCACCCAGCGTGCGTCCACCCCCTTGGTCACCACGGCCTGCGGATGCCGCAGGGGCCGAAACCCGTAATAGCCAAACACAGCGCTCGATGCAAATCCGTTGGGAGTTTCGAAAAGGCCGACCTCTGAAACCAGCAAATCCGCCCGGCCGTCCCGGTTCAGATCTCCCAAAGAAATTTCCTTACCGGCATAAATCTTAAACGACGAAGTGCTTAGGTCAACGGGGAAACCCGTGGGGTAGTCGGAACTGATCAGGGCACTTAGAGGGGATGGATTAAAGAATAGGTCTACCCGCCCGTCCCCATCGAAGTCTCCTGTCGCGAGCGGAAAAGTAAAATTGTTAGAGGGCAGAATAGGCGAGGTGAGGCTTGCCCCCGGTTGCCCCTCATGAATATTGATGAAGGCGGGTGTTGACGAGGTGATAAAAGACCCGTCCAACATAAAGAAATGCTCGAATTTTGGGTAAGGCCTTGCATAGAACAGAAACATTTCATTAAAACCATCGCCAGTAAAATCCCCAATGCCATAATTGTTTCTGGTTAAGATACCTAATTGCGATTCTGGAATCCCGTAAATGGTGAAGTCCGCGGGGGTTGTTCCCATGTCCCATTCCTCATCCCATTCGCTTCGTCCTTTGAAGATTTGTAACGCCCCCGCCTCCAAGTCCTCTGTCGTGGTCCTATAATCGGTATTCATAACTATTTCGTCTTTTCCATCACCGTCCATGTCCTTGGAGTACAGGCCAAATCCCAATTTATTCAATAATAAATTAGGAAACCGGATGATGGTTTGATCGGAGATAGATGAAATGTCATAGGTTCCTTTCACAAATGGGGATGGCCCAAAAAGGAGATGACATTGATTAATTTGATACCCACTAATAGTAATGGCCAGATCCGAAAAATTATCCCCATTGAAGTTTCCAACCGAGACATTGAATATGGCTGAAGTCGGTGAAATGTTGAGCACGACGTCCGCATTTGTTTGGGCGAGGTCTACCGACCCGGTTAAGCCAATCTTCCCAAACACGATAGATGTCCGGGTCGATTCAACGATTAAAAAGTCGTCAATGTTGTTGTTATCAAAGTCCCCAACCGACCAGATCTGGGGTGTCACCCTAAAATCAGCGTCCACGCTCAACAGATTGCTCTTTTTTAAAGGGCCAAATATCACATTCGTTTCACCGGGGCTCGTGTTAATGGCCAGGTCCATGATTTCGTCCCCATTAAAATCTCCCACCCAGGTTCTGACGATCGAAAAATATGTTCGATAGGTGATCGGTCGTTAAAAACAATGAAGTCGCTGTCCTTCCCAAGCGGGTATAAATCGCCTGGAAGGACAGGTCGGCTTATTGCGCAAACCATCCATAAACCAAAAAATACCCATCGGATTTTGTTAAAAGACATGGCCCCCCAAGTATAGCCCTAATTCGCTTCCACGCAAGAGAAATAAATTTGACACAGGTGTGACATAGGTGGGACGAGGGTGTGGATCCTATCCACTAGACTGTTGGTGGAAAGCCGAGATGAACACAACGGTTCAAGGGAGGGCACGATCATGAAAAATGTTCAATCCGGTGTGGCAGTCGGCCACCGACCTCAAACATGTACAAGTTTTTACCGCGCTGTTATTCTTTCCCCCCATTGGGATGACGCCGTTTTCTCTGCTGGCGGCCACTTGGCACATCTCCAAGAGGAAGGACAGGTTTTGGTGTTGAACCTATTCACGGATTACCCCGAATATGTGAAGTCTTGGGGGTTGTGGCACAGAATGACCGCGCCGCTGAAGACGTGCCGCCACCAATGCGCTGGGTTTTGAATCTCTCACTCTGGGTGAAAGAGATGCGGTGTGTCGAGACTTGGCTTACCGCTCGCCAGGCAAACTTTTTGGGGATCCCGTGCCCGCCGACTTGGCCCGATTGCCGGAATTGAGGGCTCGGTTAAAAGCCGTTCTCTCCCAAATTAAGTTTGAGTCCCTGTATATCCCCTTGGCTGTCGGCTGGCATGTGGACCATCAGTTGACCCACTTGGCCGCCCAGGATTGGTGGGACGATGCCCGAACGCTTTTTTTCGAAGATATGCCCTATGCCCTGGTGCCCCATTTGACCATTTACCGACTTCGGGAATTGGGGATATTGCCTGGGATGGGGGGAAACATATGGAGTGCGGCGTTTCAAGCCGCGCGGGGGTTCGCGGGATTGGCTCCGATCCAAAACAGGAATATCGCGACGCGATGGGGGGCCGGTTTGGTGGCGGGCCTTTTCCTGGCCAGGCAGTTGGCGAAACACCGGCGGCGATGGATCAGCCGGGGACATTGCTGGGACCCCGTGGTGGAACACGTTTCTGATACGGCACTCCGCAAACGGGAGGCGGCGTTTCGATACACCTCCCAAGTGGGAGAATATTTTCGTGGGCGGGAAGATTGGAACGCCCAATTCGAGTCCGCCGCACTGGGTTCCGTTGAACGATTTTGGAAAATAAAACAAGGAAGCCAATCATGAACCTCACAACCGCCGGGATATTGGTGGCGTTGGCAGTGGTGTTTGGGCTGATCCCGTTGTTCTTGACCGGTCGGTTTCGCAAACAGGTGAAGAATTTGGGGAATGTTCTCTATCCACGGCCCCGGGGCCGGGTGGCGCTGATTTTGCCCTGCAAGGGTATCGATCCTGGATTTCGCGACAATCTGCGGGCGTTCTTTGATCAGGATTATCCGTCTTTCGAACTGGTGTTTTCCGTGGCCACGGCGGACGATCCCGCCTGTCCGGAGATAGACGCCGCAATTGAAGAAAATGCCGGGCGGGTGAAAGCGTATCGCATTGTGGCGGGAATTGAAAATGTGCGGGCGCAAAAGATCACGAATTTGTTGCGGGCGATGGAATTTGTGGGGAAATCCGCGGACATTTTGGTGTTTGCGGATTCAGATCTGCGGCCGGACCCGGGCTTTGTGCGGCGGCTGGTGGGCCCGTTGGTCCTTCCGAAAGCGGGGGCGACGACGGGTTACCAGTGGTATGCTCCTCCCAGCCCCACACTCGGCTCGATGCTTCGAAGCATCTGGAACGCCGGGGCGTTGACTTTTATTGCGGATAGCCGCCGGAATTTCTGTTCCGGCGCGGCCACTGCCATCCGGAAGTCTGTTTTTGAACGGGCGCACATGGCTGAGGCTTGGGACCGCACCCTGTCGGACGACCTGACGTTAACGCTGGAAGTTCGCGCCCTGGGGTTGGAAACAATGTTCGTCCCCAGTTGTGTGGGTGTGACCCACGAATCGTCAACCTTGGCCCAAACAGTGGAATACACGAATCGCCAATCGGTGATTTCGCGGGTGTACATGCCTTCCCTGTGGTGGAGCGCGGCAATCGGGCATTCGTTGGGTTGCTTCTTCATGATTTATGGGTTGGTGAATCTGTTGTTGTGGTTAACGGTGGGGGGGACGGCGGCCCTCATCGGTGCCGCGTGTCTGGCGATGGTTCCGCTCCAATGGGTGAACGCCCTGTGGTTGTTGGGAGCGGTGCGGGAGATGTTACCCCAACTGTCCGATTCCCTTGCTCGGCTGAAGTGGCACTACATGTTCGCCGCGTCTTTGGCCCCGTTCTTGAGCTTGATCAACACCATCAATTCCTTGTTCACAAACAAAATTACCTGGCGAGGGATACGGTATGAGATGCGTTCCCCCTGGGAAACGGTGATTCTGCCCAGTACTCGATCAACAGCAAAAGAAACCCCGATCCTTACAAAGGATAGTGTGCAAATTAAATAAATAGGAGACCGCCCATGAAACCTGAAATAGGAATAATCGAATGCACCAATTCGAGTAATTGTTTGCAGGTCTTAAAAAACGCCGATATGGACCCTTCATGTCGCGTGCATAAATCCCCCGCGAATAAAATATCAGAAAATCTACTGAGGAGGAGAGTTTTTAATTGGTTTCTCCGTTTGGGGATTCAGCTCTTTTCATTTATCCTGCCGAGTGAAGCCTACCGAAAATTTATGGTGAATGACTCTGAAAAACGGTATGCCCAAGGGCGGTGGAACTACCTTCGTGAGGCTTCCGAGTCCCATCGTTACAGCCTCATTGTCGGTTGTTGCCAGCTATACACCCCTCCCCATCGGCGGGTGTTGGATATTGGGTGCGGTGAAGGAATTTTGACCGCGCGGTTAGCCCAATACGGTTCGTACGTTGGGGTGGATATGAACGCCACGGCAATTGCTATGGCCGCCAACCAAGCGAAAGAAGATACCGTGTTTGTGCAGGCGAACGCCGAATCGTTTGAGCCGCTCGACCAGTTCGATGTCATCGTGTTCAACGAATCACTCCACTACATTCCCAATCCGACAGGGGTGTTCGATAAATACCTCACCTTCCTGGCCAGAGGCGGGGTAGTCATTGTGTCGATGTTTCACGTCAGCCCTGCACGGCTCGTTTGGAAACATATTCGGGCCAGCGGAATGATAGAACTCACTCGCGTCACAATCAACAATGAGCTCGGAATTACCACAGTGGCTACATTCACAAATGTGCGGGAGAGACTATGACGATGGCTACTCATGCCTAATCGTTTTTTTGACTTAATAGGAGGACGCCCATGAAACACAAAATGGAAATGCATGGACATTCGAAAGTTTTCAAAGTCGACGTAGGGTGCGCCTCCATTCCGGAGGTGTTGGCCCAGCGAAGTCGAGAGAAACCCGATAGGCCCGCCCTGTGGCACAAAGACGGAGAGGGCGAATGGGTGGCCCTGTGTTGGAAAGAGTATTGGGATCAAGTGACCTGGTTGGCGGAAGCGATGGGGCGGTATGGCTTGGAGCCAGGGGACAAGGTGGCGGTGATCTTGCCCACGTCCGTGGAATGGGAACTGATCGACAAGGCGGCACTGTGCCGGGGGCTTGTGGTGGTGGGGATCGAACCGCACATGGCCTGGGAATATATGGTGCGTGTGATCGAGGAGACCCGCCCCCGTGCGCTGTTTGTGGCGGATCAAGCGATGGCGGTCAAGCTGAGCGGAACAGGACAAGGCGTTCCTCTCCCCTTGGGAGAGGATGTCCCGGAGGGACAGGTGAGGGAGTTACTTTCATCCATCAAATTGGCCGTGTGCTTGGAACGGTGTTACGATCTTTATGAACCCTTCATGGACTGGGCCACGTTGGAACGGGAAATGGCCGGCCAAACGAACGCGCAAAACCCATTCCCAGTTACCGCAGACAGCCCGGCGAGCTACATTCTGACTTCCGGCACCACGGGGCTCCGAAGGCATCGTCTACACCCAGGGTCAGTTGTTGTTGGCGGCCCAATCCATTCTGGCGGCCATGGGGCCCTTTAAAAAGGACGATCGAACGCTGGCGTGGCTTCCCATGGCGAGCCCGTTTCAGCGGAACATGAACCTGGCGGCGCTGTTGGCGGGGATTCCCCTGTATTTCCAAAGCGATCCCAAACAGCTCCTGCAAACCATCAAAGAGGTCCGCCCGACCCTGTTGATCGGGGTGCCGAGGGTGTATGAGAAGATATACCTGGGTGTACTGGAAAAGTTGGGCCGACTGCCCCTGGGAATGAGGTGGATCATGAAAGCCCTGTTGAACGGAGCCATGGCCCTGGCGCCGCGAAGTTCGAAAGAACGGGATCGTCTGTCGTGGCCCCGCCGGGCGGGACTGAAGTTGTTGCGTCGGCTGTTTCGGCCGGTGGTGAACCTGTTGGGGGGACGGATGCGGTTTATGGTGACGGGCTCAGCGCCGTGCCGGGAAGATGTTTTACTTTTCTTCCATGCGTTGGGAATCCCGCTGTTGGAAGCCTACGGTGTCAGCGAGTGCGCGGTGCCGCTCAGCCTGAACCGCCCGAATGACTTCAAGATCGGCACGGTGGGCCGTCCGCTGGCGTCGAACAATCTGAACGTGGAGGGAGGCGAAATCGAGGTGGACGGCCCGGCGGTGTTCAAGGGGTATGAAAACCAGTCGACGCAGACGAACCTGACGTCGGGAAAATACTTGAGCACGGGGGACGTGGGGAAACTGGACGAAGAGGGCTATTTGCGATTGGTGGGCCGCAAGGGGGATCTGATCAAAACGTCCACGGGCCGAAAGATCGCCCCGGCGGCGATTGAGCAGAAATTGATGAAATACTTGGGAGCGGAACAGCCGATGGTGGTGGGGGAAGACCGGCCGTATTTGGTGGCGATTGTGTGTTACGCGGGGGGGATGACAGCGGAGCAGAAAGAGTCGTTTGAGAAGAACCTGGCCAAGATGAACGAAGGGTTAGCGGACTACGAGCGGGTCCGCCGCTGTGTGGTTTTGGACCGTTTGTTCAGTCTGGAACGGGGGGAACTGACGCGCACGCTTAAACTGCGGCGGGCCCATATCGAGAAAATTCACGGCGAAGCGCTGTAGCCGGCGGGACGCCAGCGTTCCGGCAACAAATCGAGGATGTATCGATTTGTCCGGACCCCAGGATGATTCCATTGCGCCGGAGCGAAAATCCTCCCGCGACCCCCGACCGAATCACCAGCGGTAACTTTGTGTTCGATGATCCCAAGGATAGTTCCGTTCCCGCGTTGGCCAGGGAGACCCCCCACTCGCCGAGCCGTCCGACGGGACCTTGCACCCCCGCATCCACCGCATAGGCGGTTCCGACCTCCTCAAAGGTCACTTGCCGAACGTATTTCCCGCTCACCCCAAATGAGCCAAAACCGAGCGGTCGGGCGTATCCGACACTGACCACACTTTCGCTGGGATGGGCCGTCCCCAGATCGGATCCCTCTTCCGTTATCGCCAAGGGGGCATCGGCCAGGTGGGTCACACCCAAAGCCCAGGTTTCCCGCTCGCCAAACCGCCAGGCCGGTCGAACGTAGACGGCGCTGTCCTGGGTTTGCTCGCCGAAGAGGGCCGCGTGGGAAAACCCAAGTTCTTGGCGAGGCACCTTCTGCAACCCCGCCGGGTTCCAGAATAACGCTCCCCCATCGTTCGCCGGCGCCACGTACGCGCCCCCCAACGCCTGGGACCGAACCGACGGATCCAACGTTAAGACCATGGGCCCCCGCCGCCCGTGGTGTTGATCAGAAAACCATCCCGCTCGAACAGAACAGGTGAACCCGAGAACGACGCCGAGGAGCCCCGTCCACCGAGGACGCAATTTATTTCACCAAGACCCGGCGCCGGTCCAGACGCCCGCCCATGTCGATGACCATCGTATACACCCCCGGTGCGACCCGGACCCCATCGCTGTTCCCACCGTCCCAATCAAACACATAAACGCCCGGCGCCTTTTCCTCATCTATTATGACGCGCAACAGCCGCCCTTCCCGAGAATACACCGAGGCCTTCAAACGCCCGCCTGTCTCCATCCGCGCCTCAACCCGGGCCATTCCCCCTGCCCGCAACAAATTAGTAACCGACGATGAACCTCCTTCCCCCATACCCAGTGGAATTTGTTTGGAAACGCTGGGACTTTCGCGCCGATTGCTGGTGCGAAAAACGGCGGTCACCGTTTTGTCTCCCAAGGTGGGCGTGAGGGTCACACCGACCTTTGATCGAAAAGAAATCCAATCCCCGGGAACCGGGTCCAAGATATCCCCAGTGAATTTCATCTCCGCCGGCTCCCCGTCGACGTTGACGGAAAGATGTACCCTCGCTTGATTGGAATCCCGGGGTTGAACGTCCATTCGGGGGTTTTCGAGGGGCCAAAATCCATAAAACACCCCAACCCCGTCCTGTTGAGGCGATGCGAAAACGAGATCGCTCTTACCGTCTCCATTGAAGTCACCCAGGGCCGCATCGTCATAGGGGAAAAAGGACTTCCGCGTGATTCGAATGGAGGCGGAAGAGATGGTCAACGGCAAGGAGGCCCCTCTGGAATAGGAATGACTTAAGTAAAGGGATATTTCTTGGTCGGACAGGGCGTTCGTGTTCCAGCGAATAGGTAGATCCGGTCGACCATCGCCGTCAAAATCTCCAGGGCTACCCCAGTCTCCATAGCGCCCCAGGGGATCCATGAACGTGGTCGGGGCCAACGAATTCGGTTGGCCGGGAACAAGGTCAATGGTTGGCCCTTTTGACAGGAGGTCCGCGCCGCTCAGCAGGATGGACTGATTACCCTTTGAGAGACCTAACTCAGCTTTACCATCGCCGGTAAAATCTGTGGCAAAAGCAACTTTTAAAAAGGAAGAGGTGGAACCAATGATTGTCCACTGCGCCGGCGTGAATTGAAGGTTCCAGGAGGGGGGAAGGCTCGTGCTTCCGTGAATCACATAGATTTCTCCCGCGTAGGTCCTTGTCCCCACATCCTTGTATGGGTCTGCCATGACAATGTCGTCAATCCCGTCCCCGTCAACGTCCCCCGAGGCAACGCTTTCCCCCAATTGACCGCCACCGACTCCCAGAACCGTCATGCAGTGAGCGGTTTCCGTGACGCTGACGGTGGAGGATGGAAAAGAAGAACGGCCAAATATCACATACACTTCGCCCCGTCCTCCAGCGACCGAAGCCCCAATGATAATGTCTTTCCTGCCGTCCCCGTTGACGTCGCCCACAGCGAGAGAATGGCCGAAATTTTGACCAAGGCCGGGTTTCCCCTGAATGGTCAGGTCTGCCGGTGGGGGAATGTCGATCGGAGGAGCGGATCTCCCCGAAACGACAATGACCTTGGGGGGGTCCGAGTCGCCCGAGAATAAAACCATGTCCTCTTTTTCGTCCCCAAGGACGTCGCCCATGGAAATTCGAGTTCCAAGGGGAAAGAGATACCTTCTGTATCCCTGAAAACCCGTGCGCCGAAAATTTGTCAACAAACTTCCCGAAGAGAATGATCCCCCGAAAATGAGACGCCCTAGACTGGTTCCAGGTCCCCAATCGTCAAAACCGATATCCGAATATCCATCCCCGTCAAAATCGCCCAGAAAAAAATCTTCATGACCGCAGGCCAAGTAGTCGGGGTAGGTCCCGCAATCCAAAAAGACATCTGCGTCCGATTCAGTAAAGGTGAACGCCCGTAAACCTGTCCCCAGGGACAAAAGGCACGGCATTAACGCAAACCCGATCCGATCTAGGCGGAAAAGACTCATCCCCCCAAGTGTATGGCGGATTACGAAAAAAAACAAGGGAAAAACCGGCCAAAGATGTAACACAGAGGAAACACAGGGGAAACGGTGGGGAAAAGGCTATCTCCTACACTGTTGGTGGTAGCTGAAGAAACGAACCGAGGAGGCCCCATGCACCTTTCAAACGCGATCCGGATTGAGAGAAAAAATAGCCCTGGTTCAAATTCGAATCTTTCCATCTGCATGGTAACCGACGACTTTTTGCCGGCCAAAACCGGCGTGGGGTTCCATGTTCAACAAATCGCTCCCGAACTGGTTGAATTGGGCCACACCATCTTGGTCTTAACCAGCCGTTGCCCCGGCCAACCCGCCCACGAAACCTGGAACGGTGTGCAAATTTATCGATTCTTCAGTCTTCCCGTTGTGGGGTTCTACCAGGCCCTCCCTTCAAAGTCGGACATTGCCAAAATTCTTAAAGACAACCGTGTCGACCGGGTCCACTTTCACTACCTCAGCTTCATGATGTTCAACCTTTAGAGCCGAAGTCCGTTTCATTTCCAATCCCATCGATCTCAAGGGGGACGAAGCCTCGGATACCACCCGGCCCGATCAATTCAAGGTCCTGTATGTGGGCCGGCTCGAGCCTAAAAAGAATCTGGGTTATCTCATTAAGGCTTTTCAACTATTGGCCGCACAGCGGCCGAATGTGGAGCTGGTCATCGCGGGGACCGGCACCGAAGAACAGGGCCTTCGTCGACAAGTGATCAACGCGGACCTTTGGGACAAAGTGACCTTCCTGGGCCACGTCCCCCACGACCAACTGCCCGCGCTTTACGGGGGATGCCATGTGTTCGTTCTCCCCTCGATCCTGGAGGCCCAACCCCTGGTCGTCCTGGAAGCCATGCGGTTTCGCAAGCCGGTCATCGTCACCGACAAAATTGTTTCCGCCAAAATTGGTGGACCCGGCGTGAACGGTTTTATCGTTGACGCGGATTCTGTGGAAGACCTGGCCGACAAACTGACCTTCTTTTATGACAACCCCACCCGCCGCAAACAAATGGGTCAAACCGGCCACGACCGGTTCCCGGTCGAAACCGCCGCGACCGTGGCCGAAAAACTGGACAGCCTCTATAAAAGCAATAAACCTGCCCAGACATCAACCGAAACATCCAATAAAACGAGAATCCAGATATTGGCCCCGCGCAGAAAAACACGTTTACTAAAAACCAAGGCCCTCTTAACGAGAATTTGCCTTTCTATAATGCCCTACGTTCCTCTTCCCGGAGAATGGTACCGGAAACTCTTGGTCAAAGATTCTGAGCATCGCTACATGAACGGCCGTTGGAATTACATGAACGGGATCGAAGAATCCCATCGCTACAACGCCATCATAGGTATTTGCGACTTCTTGAAACCCGAAATTCGCACCGTTCTTGACGTGGGTTGTGGCGAAGGAATATTGCAAAAGCGAATGACGTATGATCATTACGTGGGTGTTGACACAAACGAGCGTGGAATCTCCTTGGCGAACACCAGGGGAAATGAAAACACGGAATTCGTTTTATCTCCCGCCGACCGGTTCAAGCCAAAGAGAACGTTTGATGTCATCGTCTTTAACGAATCTCTTTATTACATGAAAAATCCTTTGGCCATTCTTGAAAAATATAAACCATTTTTAGAAAAAATGGGATCGTTATCGTTTGCATGTTTCGAACCTATTTGGCCCGAAAGATTTGGAATGGGATTGAAAAAGCCGGATGGGACGAATTGACCTCTTCCACCATCTCAAATGAGTGGGGATTTGCCAATGAAATGAGGGTGTATACCCCCTCCCGTAAAACTCGCCCCTGAGCGTGGGTCCCCAGGCAATAAATGGATCACAAGGGGAACAGGGTCGAATCGCGGAGCGAACAGGGGGGGCCAAGGTTGGAGTCTGGCAACGCTAAAAGAAATCGCACGGAAATCAAATCCGGATCACAGCCCGGTCATCACGATTCGGAAGGCTTTGATTGGGCGCCTAAACAAACGACGAGGTTGCACAAAGAAGATGGCCATGCAAACGACAGAGCGGGTTTCCCCCTTGCAGACAGAACATCCATCCCCTACGGATTCCCGGGACCCTTTTGATTATGCCGCCGCTTTTTCCCGGAATTTGGGGTTGGTCCAGCCGGACGAACAACTTCGATTAAAACGAACCGTCGTGGCCATTGCCGGATTAGGCGGGGTGGGCGGGGTTCACCTCACTACTCTCGCACGGCTGGGCGTGGGCGGGTTTCACATCGCCGATTTCGACTCCTTTGAAATCCACAATTTTAACCGTCAAGCCGGCGCGACCCTCGATACCCTCGGCCGGCCCAAAGTCGACGTCATGGCCGACCAACTTCTTCAAATCAACCCCCACGCCAAGTTGCGCCGGTTCGAAACCGGCATCAACCGCGGCAACATCGAGGCGTTTTTGGACGGCGTCGATGTGGTGGTCGACGGCATCGACTTCTTTGCCGTCGAAGCCCGCGAACTCCTCTACGACGAGGCCGAACGGCGCGGCATCCCCCTCGTCACCGCCGGCCCCATTGGCATGAGCGTCGCCTGGCTTGTTTTTAAACCGGGCAGCATGCCCTGGCGCGACTATTTCGCCTTCGATTTGGCACGCTCCACCACCGACAAGATCCTTCTGTTCGCCCTGGGTTTAACCCCCGCCGCCACCCACCTCTCGTATCTGGACCGGTCCAGCGTGGACATCGATGCCCACCGTGGCCCGTCCCTGTCCCTGGCGGTCCAACTCTGCGCCGGAACCGCCGCCGCGGAAGTCTTAAAACTTGTCCTCAAACGCGGTGACGTCAAAGCCGCCCCCCACTACCACCAATTTGACGTCTACAAAGGTCGCCTGGCCACCAGCCAACTCCGCTGGGGCAACCGCGGGTGGGGTCAACGACTTAAAGCCTTTCTCTTCAAACGCCTCCTCGCCAACAAATCTCCCCAGATCCCCACTTCTTTCGTTGACCCCATACTGGGAAACAACACCGTTGGCCAAACGTAACCGTTCGGGTGCCTTTCCCTCTCCTCTTGGGAGAGGGCAGGGTGAGGGAAACGTTTTTCCGACAATACGAGCGCCCATTCCCCTCATCCGGCCCTCCGGGGTCCTTCGGACCCGGGGCCTCTTCGGCCCGTCGCAAACGTGTGCCACCGGCACACGCGACCCTTCCCCCAAGAGGGGAAGGGAATCAACGGTTTTCCCTCTCTGCTTGGGAGGCCCCTCTCAGAGATCGGGGCACCTGGGGCGCCAGAGGCGCTGATGCGAGGGGAGGGTGAGGGAAAAAGTTACGTGAGCTTTTGGGCGAGCGTCATTGACAAAACACTCGGTAGAGAAAAGGGGTGGCCCTATCCATGCTTTGATTTATGGTTGATTCGGAAATATTAGGTCTACGGTCGTGCCTTTGCCGACCGCGCTTTCGATGGCCACGCGGCCTTTGTGTTTGTCCATCACGCGCTTGATCACCAACAAGCCCAAACCGTTACCGGACTCTTTGGTGGTGAACTCGTCGAACAAACGCCGTTTTTTCTCCTCCGAAAAACCCGGTCCCGTGTCTTTCACACGCATCACGGCCGCGCCATCGGCCCCAAAGGTTGTGACCGTCACCGTTCCCTTGACGCTCACGGCTTCCAAAGCGTTTTTGACCACGTTGGCGATGGCCCGCTTGGCTTCCCGTTCGTCCAGCGCCACCGGCGGCAAATCAGCCGCAAACGCCTGAACCAGTTGGACTCCTTCCACCACGGAACAACGGGCCAACACGTGACGGACAACGTCATTGAGCGACACCGGCCGCAGGGCCAAGGCCCGATCCCGGCCCACCGTTAACATGTCTTCCACGTAATCGCTGATCCAGTCCAAGGTGCTGTAACTCAGCTTAAAATGCCGCACCGCCGTTTCGTCCGCCCCTTTCACATGGGGGACAATCGCATCAAGAGAGTTGCGGAGAGCCTCCACGGGGGTCCGCAAATCGTGCCCGATCATGCGGGACATGCGCCCCAACAGAGAATCGCGCACCCGTTTTTCCAGTTCCGGTTGGGCTTCCCGCAAGGCTTGAGCAATGTCGCCCACCTCGTCGCGCGATTGAACCTCGATCAACGAATCAAACTCGCCGCTTTTCATTTTCCGAACCACGTTCACAAACAACCGCAACGGCCGAACAACCCACACACTCAAAATTCCCGCCAGCACGATAGCAAACCCCGCAGCGCCCACCACCGTCACCAATATCCCGCGCCGCGCCTGGGCCACCATGTTCAGGGCCTGCGCCGCCGGCTGTTCAAAAATCACCCGCCACCCGAACTCCAGCAACGGGGCCTGGGCCCCAAAGACCCGCTGGCCGTCGAACCCCACGTAGTCTCCCTGGGTCCATTGAGGGTCCGACCAGACCCTCGGCAGACCCACCCTTGTTAGAAGGACCCTGTCGGAAAGCGAACTGGCCAAAACCTCATTTTTTTTGTCCAACAGATACGCCCGGCCGTTAACACCCAAATCCAAGGCGCGAAGCGTTTCGCCCAACATACTTAAGCTCACCCGCGCCGCCAGGTATCCCATTTCGTCATTGAGGGGGACCACCCCCAGTATGTGGGGAGAGCCCCCGGAACCTCCCGTCACAGGGCTCAGATAAAATCCCCGTTGACCTATGGCGGTTTTAGCTTTGGCCCATTCCTTGGCCCCGACGCCCGGCGCCGAACCAAACCGGTGAACCGCCGCTTGTTCTTTTCCGGAAAGTTGATAAACCCACAGGTTGGTCACGAGGGGGGTATTGTTCATGACCGTTTCCAAAATGGAAACCGGGACCTTTTTACCTGAAAAAACGATCATTCCCCGGGCAAACGTCATCAAGTCCACCACATTGTCCATCCGGCGTTGGAGCGAGTCCGCCGCCCGTTGAGCCAACGTTTGTTGGAGCTTTTCCGTTGCGGACCGAAGCGACCGGTCCATGGACCGGGTGAGCTGAACCCCCGCCCACCCCAACGGAAGAAGCGCGATCCCCAGAGAAACCAAAATAAATTTCGGCGCCAAGCGCATGATGTGTTTTCCCCCCTCTTATCGTCGAGAAATCTCGACTATTTTCCTTCAATTCCCACAAAAAAAGTCACTGTTTTTTGCATATTTTCTCCTTCCAATGCCGGCCGGGGTTCCTGGATACGAACAATCAGTCGATCGCTTTCGATGTCGTGGGTTTCCACCAGTTGATCTTTGATCAACCGGGCCCGCTGGCCGGCCAAGGTGCGGGCCTCTTTTTCGCTCAAATCAGAAAATCCTTCCACCACCACTTTTTCGTTCGGAAACGCTTTAAGAGTGGCCGCCAATTGGCGGATTTCCAACGCGGCCGACCCGGCTAGGTCCGCCCGATCGCGCCCAAACCGCACCACAAACGCCCACCGGCGGGTTTCCGACGCCTCTTCGTCCTTTGGCCGAGACACCGGCGTTGGAACGGCCATCGGCCGGCTAACCGGCGGGGACTTGGCTATTGCCGGAGAAGAAGGCGCAAGCCGCGTGGGAGGATCCTTGATGATAAATCCCGCACTGTCCGTCATGGGTTCTCGGCCGTATCCCAGGGCCGTCAGAAAGGCCTGGTATTCCCCCGCCGGAACGGGCGCGCCGTTTTTGTTGCGACCGTCCCATTGCAATGACACCCACGGGTCCGACGTGCCCGAATACTCTTTCACCGCGACGCCGGTGTTCACATTGATCAACCGCAAGGACCATTTGCGGATTCCCGCCCGCGCCAACAACGACACGTCGATGGGGAACAGGGGATTGACACCAAATTTAAACACGGGTTCGCGCAAATGGACCATGACCGAAGGCAGTTCCTGTTCAGCCGGGGCCGGATCGGGTTTTTGGGTTCGAAACTCCACCTGGAACCCTTCGCGTTCGGAAGGAACAACTCTCAGGTAGATATTCGCCGGGGGCACTCCCCATCGGCGAAACACCACCGCCCCCAACCCCACCGTTCGCCTCGTGTTGTTTTTCAAGGCGCCGCCCGTGGCCTGCCCTTTTTCATAACGAAGGCTCACATACAACGAACGGTAGGTGGTTGCCAGATCGCGCAAAACACCCATGACCACTTCTCCGGACGAGGACAAACCGTCCCCTCGTTATCAAACAAAAGGGAGGGGGGAATAAAAAAGGAGAGGGCCCCCGGACGTTGGTCAATTTTAATTTGGGGATAACGGGACTGGATGTGTGTCAAAAGACTTTGGCGAACGCTCAACACTTCCTGTGCCTGGGTCACCGCCCGGTTTCTCATTTCCGCGTTGTCCGGGGTTGCCCAACCCGAACCGGCGACCAGAAAAAGAAACGAGAGGGCCGTTTTCTTCATCGTCCGCTCATCAGGCTGTTCGCCCGCTCCATTCCCGCCAGGGCTTCCCGGCAGTCGGGGCTTAAGTCGAGAGCCTGGTCGAACACCAACACCGATTCCGGATATTGTCCGGCCTCTATCAGCCGGTTCCCTTCGTCTACCAGAGCCTGAAGAGGCGGTGACAGCACCCGGCCTTTCGGCTTAAACGAAATCGACAGCGACAACGACTGGGTCGGCTCTTGCAACGTGAGACCACGATAGGAATAATCAATCCGCCAACTGGACCAGAAAAATCCCATGCCCAGGTTGACCCCATCCCCCGCCGCGACCTCCCCCTGGCGCCCGTTGTACCCAGCGCGAAAAGTCAACCCCCGCTGTTTTCGAAACGACTTGTGATATTCGCTTCCCAGGGCCAAAAAAGCCGAGTCCCCCTTTAGCCAGTCGATGTCCGACAGAACCGCCAGCGAGGGAATCGGACGCCATACCATGCCCCATCGGACCAGGCGCGGTAACGGCTCGGACTCTTTGTAGTAGGTCAGCGACCCGCCGACGTTGTTGACCGCCAATCCCCACCCCCACCGCCCTTTCCAGTAACGCGGTGACAGAACACCGATATCGCCGCTGTAGGTGTCCGCCGTTTGAACGAGGGTCGAGGACACGTATTTCAGGGAAGCCCCCACACTGTGCCCGTTCACCCACGCGGGTCCCGCCAACGTTTTGCCGTACCCTACAATCCCTTGCCAATCAGAGGGAGACGCGCTGGCCAGGGGAAACCCCGACCGGTCCATGGTGTCCACACGACCCACGGAAAAGAAGGACATCCCCACCCCCAAGGCGCCCCGCGTTCCGCTATTGTAGGAAACCGCCCAGTGGTCATGGGCCGCCGTGTCGAGGTAGGGGGCGTGGCCCAACACCGCGGAAAAGGGCGCCAAACGCGACAACCCCGCGGGATTCGAAAACAACGCCGCCGCGTCGTCCGAATAAGCCGCCACCGCGTCGCCCACCCCCACCGCCCGCGCTCCCACCGGATAAACCAGAAACGGCGCCGTTTCGGACGAATCGGCGAAGGCGGTCCCCAGGGACGCCAGAACCAACAAAAAGGCTTGCGTTCTTTTTCCAATCACAGTCAATGACCTCACCGTTCCACAATCACCTTCATTTTTTTTGTCTGGCCGTTGCGTTCCAACGAAATCACATAGACCCCGCTTTTAGCCCCCGCGCCGCTCTCGTCACTCCCGTCCCAGACCGCCAACCCCGTCTCGTTGCCCGGCAGAGTCCGAACCCGCCGTCCGTCGAACGTGAACACCACCACCCGCGCGTCGGCGGGCACATCCCGGACCACCAAGGGCGCCCCCTCCGATGGCCGAAACGGGTTGGGGTAAACCTCCATGTCGTTAAGCGCCGTTTTGTCCACCGCGCGGCCCATCACTTGGAAAGTCCCAAACCCGTCCACCGTGGCCGTTAACGTTTCGGACTCCGATCGGGTGGGAAGCGCCACCCAAACCGCGCGGTCTTTGTCATAACGAGCCAATACCCACGGGCCGCCGGGCGTCCCGCTCAACCCGTCGGATGAAAAAACCACGGACACGGTGGCCGATTGGTCGCGTGGGAGAGGGTGGTCCATTTCCAGTTGAAACCCCCGCCCGGTGGGCGTCAACTCGGGCTGGGCGTTGCCGGGAAACGCGGTGACCGGCGCCGCCGCGAAAACCCCCCGGGCAAACCCTCGCTCGGGAAAAAGGTCCGCCTCCACCGTCATCGACCCGAGTCCAAACCTGACCCGGGTCCGTTGCCCATCGCTGATCACTGATTCCACCGTGGCCATGGGAACGCCGCTCCCGTCGCTGGAAAGAACCGTGACGTTCATCCCATACGCCACTTCGGTTGTCAAAAACGGAACCACATGGGCGGGGTTTGCGACCGTGACCGTAAAAATCCTTCCGTCCGACCCGACCAAATCCACTCGATACAACGTGCCCGCCGGATTGCTTTCGCCGGCCCAGCTCGAGCTCAACCGGCCGGACGAATCGCGCCGAAGTTGAACGGAATGGGCCACAACGCCCGCGCTGGCCGCCACCACAGGCGTGGAAGGTAAAACAAAACCCGGGTAAATCGTTTCCAGGTAAGCGGACACCCCGGTGTTGGGACCCAACCCCGTTTGTGTCCACCCGTCAACGGTGGGGGCCAACAACCCGGACAGATCGGCGTTGTCTCCCACCCGCCGAAGTCGATAGCCCGTGACAATCTCCGACGTGCGGGGCGGCCACGACCATAGGACCGACGAAGGGGTCCGTTCCGACACGGTCGCTGAGGCGGGCGGAGGGAGTTTTGCCGTGATGACCTGCTGTTGGTCCTCTTCTGTTCTCCAAACAAACAAAAACAGGAAAGGAGTTTCGTCTTGGCCCATTACAAATCCAGAGAAACTCATCAGTGGTTCTAAAATTGTTAAGACCTGAAGTGGTTCAACGTTGAGATCGGCCCCGGTGAGTGTATGTATCACGGGTCTAAAAACCGGAGCTGCGACAGACTCTAAAGCGAGTCGTTGCCATTTTCCATCTCTGTAAAAAAAAGATCTGTATAAGGGCCCGTCGCCAGCCACCCCATGTTCCAGTGTTGATAAGGGCGGGTAACTGATGGTCCGGGAAGAGGTCAAGATTTGGAACCGACTGTCCGTATCCATGGCAAATCCCAATAGACGGCTCTCCATGGAAGGAATATCTAAAAGCGTATCCGTTACCTGTCCCACAAGTTTGATAATTTTGAGGCGGTTTGAGTCTATCGCCAGGAGATAGAATGTGCCGTCGGGGTTAACGATTCCCAATCGTGGGCTCTGACTGTTAACCGCAACCGTGGAGATCGGCAAACGGTGCCAACCGCTGGAATCTTTGAAGGCCCGTTCGATTTCAAGGTTGCCTACGGTAGGTATCCCCTTAACGATTTGCAACGCCTTTGCATCCGTGAAATTAAAATACACCGGTCCGAATGGGAAAGGTTCCTCGTACCAAATTCCTCCCGACTTGAAAATGTGGGTCACCCCCCGATTAGGCTCTGCTATTAAAGCATGTGGTTGGGATAAAGAATCCACTGACAGTCCGCTTGAATAAAGAATGGGTCCTGGGACCATCTCCTCTTCCCAATGATCCTCAACCCACCTCACCAACAAAGAACCACTATTGCCGTATCCCAGCAAAACCGGGTTTCCCTCCCCATCCAACGTTAAATCAACCGGCCTGAAAATTGATGACGCCCCCGTTGTGTACCATTGGCGCTCTGTGGCCGCGAGGCGCAGGAAGGTCCCAAGGGCCAGAAAGGTTAACAGGAGGCGACGCAATCGCGTCTTCATTAGCGTTCCACGATCACTTTCACGTTTGTCGTAGCTCCCTGATCCTCAAAAGAGAGCAGGTAAACCCCGCTTTTGACCGCGGCCCCATCCGCGTCTCGTCCGTCCCACTCGACAAGGCCGGTCTCGTTGCCCAAAAGAGTACAAACCAACCGCCCGTCCAAAGCGTTCACTTTCACCTGTCCCCCGGGGGACACGTCCCGCCAGATCATCGTCCTTCCATCCGTGGGACGAAAGGGGTTTGGATAGGCGGTTCGCGGGGGCGTTCCACCGCTTGTTGGTGTTTTCACCAACACCTGAAACACCCCCCAGCCGTCCACCTGGGCGATCAACTGCCTCGATCCCTCGCGGGTGGGCAGGGGAACCCATCGGGCGTGAGCGCTGTCGTAGCGGGCCAACACTTTCACCCCCGCGGGCAACGTGTCCAACCACCCGCTGGGAAATTGGACCGACACCGTGGCGCCCTGGTCGTCGGGCAAGGGACGGTCCATGACCAACTGAAACCCCCGGTCAGACCCCGCCCAGAGGGCGTCCGTCAACGCCGGATATCTTTCCACAGGCGACGCCGCCACAACCGGCGAGGGTCGCCCTTCCACGGGAAAGAGACGGGCCTCAACAATCAGCCCGTCCAGGGAAAATGAGAGCCTTGTTTCCTGGGCCGTCGCGATCACTGATTCCACCGTGGACAGGGATCGTTCCGTGCCGTCCCGGCCAAGGGTCGTGACGGTCAACCCGTAGGGGACCCGCGGGTTAAGAAATGGATAAACGGTGGAAGCCGATTGCACCGTCTCCGAAAGAGCGGATCCGTCCGCCCCGCGAAAATCCAGCCGGTAAGATGTTTCTGGAGAGTTCCCGTTTGCCGACCAGTTGACAGAAAGGGGCCCCTCGCCGGACCGAGACAACCCCACATCGCGGGGCGCCACCGCAGCGCTAAAAGAGGTGACCGAGCTGGAAACGAGAACGAAACCCGGGTAAATTGTTTCAAGCGCGGCGGACACTGCTTCGTTGGCGTTGGTTCCGGTCAACGTCCATGACGTGGTTGTTGGGGTCAGTATACCGGAAACATCCGCGTTGTCGTCGGCCCGTCGCACGCGGTACCCGCTGACAGCGGGAGAGGGCGCTCCGGACCAGGACCATTGGATGGACGAGGGAGATTGGTCGGTCTGTTCCAATCGAGGGGGAACAGGAAGTTTTGCGCTGAGGCCTAATGTGAGGGTGGTCCCCACCAACGTCGGGGCCAGCCGGTAAGGGTGGTTTTCCCGCGACAATGTTAGGTTCAATTTTCGCCTAAGTTGAAACGTATTACCTAAGAAACTGAATTTAAGAGTTTCGGTTGAAAACCCCACTCCGTTCCATTCCGCATAAACATCGACGAAGAAGTCTGTAAACGCCACCCGGGGATGCCCATCCGTTGACAGGGCCAGATCAATGACTCCGTTCACGTTGGATCTTGGAAACGTGGTGAGGGAAAAAGAGGGGCTGGTTCCGTAAGCCCAAAGACGTGGATCGAACCCAATTTGCGGTTTGAGCAGAGCCAGGTGAACTTTGTTGCTGTTGTCCACATCAAATGCGAGATTATTGCTGGAATCTCCCGTCACAGAAAAATTTCCTGAAAAACGGCCCCGTTTTTTTTTAGAAGAGTTAAGCTTCTGCCTTTTTGAAAACCAATAAAGATGTCGCCGGCGGGTCCAATCCGAAGTTGATGGGATCCCGCCTCTTCAAAAGTACCCACACCCTCGATGGTCCATGTCTCTGCGGTCTTTCTCGCGATCCAATGATCTTGGCCGACGCCCTCGTCGAACAACGAAGACAGCAAAACAACGGTCGGGGTATCATCCGTGTCGATCGCCAGGGCCACCGGATAAGCAGAAAGCGAAATTGTATTCCCCACCCATTGCTGGTTTTCACGGCGAAAATACTGGGCCCCCGGCCTGTTTGTTCCGAACACCACATGGGGATTGTTTTGGGAGTCCACCGCCAGGTCAATGGGCACGGAAACCGGTCGGGCACAGTCAAAAGAGTCAAGACATTCGGGCAGTAGGGCTTCAACCGCCCAATGGTCCGTCTCCCAATTGGCCACGTAAGGGCCCGGACAAGCGCCGTTGCGCAGAAAGGCGATGACCGGCACACCTTGCCTGTCCATGACCATATCCGACCAACAGATGTCAGTGACCTGATTGTCCACGGTGGTCTGATACCACTGCTCTTGGCTTGCCCCCAGCGAGAGACCCAGGGCCAACAACACCCAAACAGCAACCGACACCCGAGGGATGATATTTTTGCGGAACGTGTCCATGGCTCTTTGAGTATAGCCCCAATCTTCTTCTATTTCCACCCGCTTTCAGGAATAACCGGCCCCTGTGCCTCCTTATCGCTGAAAAGAAATTTTCCTGGGCGGCCACTCCATTTCGGGCACAAATTTGGGTTGAAATAATCCTTTTCTTGATCAATAATGGGAAGGTGAAAAACAAACATATCGACAAACTCCTGTTGGTTGACGATCATCGCCTCATGCGGGAATCCTTAATCACCTATGTTGAGGACCACTGCAAAGGGCAACTGACCGTGGTGGCCCAGGCGGGAGACGGGGTCGCCGCCATCGAGGCGGTGAGAAAACATCGTCCCACCGTGGCTCTCGTGGACATAGGCCTTCCGCTCATGGACGGCATCACCGCCATCCGCGAAATGAAAAAAATTCATCCTTCCCTCATTGTGGTGGTCTTTTCCACTTTTGAGGATCAGGCCCACGTGGTCAGCGCGATTCGGGCCGGTGCGGACGACTACATTTTCAAGAAAGACGCGAGCGCGGCCCAGGTGGTGGGAAACATATTGCGCGCCGTGGGCGGGTCCGCGCCCGCTCCCAACACTCTTCAAAACCGCCTGTTCACCGCCATCCGCGGGGCCGAACCGGACCAGTTGGTCGGAATCACCCCGTTGACAGGTGCCGAGTTGGAAGTCCTTAAACTGGCCGCCAACCATGGGTATTCCATGAAAGAAATCGCCCAGTCCCTGGGCGGAAAACAGAGGTCGCTTTCGGAAAACACCATCCGCAAACATCTGACCCACATCTACGAAAAACTGGGCGCCCGCAACCAGGCCCACGCCATCGCTCTGGCCATTAAAACAGGCATTATCACCGCCCAAGACGCATCCCCCGCAGACAGTTCTTCGCTATAAAACCACACAAAAAGTAGTAGACGGTTCGGCCCGTTTGACCCAACGCCCCCCACAAAGGGAGTGACGCCCTTTTCCCCGACCCGTGGTAATCTTAAAGCAAGCAGAGTATCGATCGTGCCAAACGCGGTGAGGGAGGGATTATGCCGGCTCTCGATGTGACCCAACAGCCACTAAACCACGGGAAAAGAAACCAAGCACAACACCCTATTCAAACGGCTCTCACTATCGCCCTGGTAACCGACGATTTTTTTCCGGCCAAAACCGGCGTGGGCGTCCACGTTCAACAAATCGCACCGGAGCTGGTCAAGAAGGGCCACACTGTTCTGGTGTTAACCAGCCGTCGCCCCGGCCAGCCCGCCTATGAAACCTGGAACGGGGTGCACATTCATCGGTTTTATAGCATACCCCTAGCGGGTTTTTATCAGGCCCTTCCTTCACTGAAAGACATCCTTGTGCTGTTACGGAACTACCAGGTCGATGTCGTCCATTTCCATTATTTGAGTTACCTGGTTTTTAAAGCAATGCAGGCGGCTCAAAGCATTCAACTGCCCACCGTTTACACGGCCCACATGACGGTGGATTACCTGATACAACCCCTTTTCATGAAGCCCTTCCATCGGTTTCTAACTTGGGGCTACAACTGGCTCATGCGAAGGGTCGACCGCATCGTGTGCGTCTCCCGCAACCAAATGGCCGAATTCAAACCATTTAAAGCCGAAGTCCGTTTCATTTCCAACCCCATCGATTTCAAGGGCGACGAAGCCTCGGATACCACCCGGCCCGATCAATTCAAGGTCCTGTATGTGGGCCGGCTCGAGCCTAAAAAGAATCTGGGTTATCTCATTAAGGCTTTTCAACTATTGGCCGCACAGCGGCCGAATGTGGAGCTGGTCATCGCGGGGACCGGCACCGAAGAACAGGACCTTCGTCGCCAAGTGATCAACGCGAACCTAATTGACAAAGTAACCTTCCTGGGCCATGTCCCCCACGACCAACTGCCAGCGCTTTACGCGTCCTGTGACTTGTTTGTTCTCCCCTCGGTATTGGACACGCAAGGGATGGTGGTTTTGGAAGCCATGCGGTTTCGCAAGCCGGTCATCGTCACCGACAAAATTGTTTCCGCCCAGGAATTGGTGGACCCCGGCGTGAACGGGTTTATCGTTGACGCGGATTCTGTGGAAGACCTGGCCGACAAACTGACCTTCTTTTATGACAACCCCACCCGCCGCAAACAAATGGGCCAAACCGGCCACGACCGGTTCCAGGTCGAAACCGCCGCCAGCGTCGCAAAAAAACTTAGCACGATATACGCCCAACACTGCAAGCCTCTTACTCCCCTCAAAACCGCTTCCTCAAAATGTCACACAGAGGAAACCCAGGGGAAACGGCGGGGAAAAGGCTGTCTCTTATACTGTTGGTGGAAACTGAAGAAACGAACGGTGGAAGCCTGGGGACTTTGCCGGGGAGGTTTCTCAGAAAAGGGGGAGGGAATCCAGCGGGGGTTCCCGCGCTTCTTGGACGGGGTGAGCAACGGCAATCCATTGAGAAAGTGTTCCGAGCCGATGAATAAGCCGTCGGATATCTTAAGGAGATAACCCATGAAAACTTTCGATCGCTTCGCACCGTCGTCTGTAACCGAGGAACAAAGGGCCGACCCGCAGGAACTGTTTGATTATTCAAAGGCCTTCTCCCGCAACCTGGGCCTTGTTGACTCCCTTGAACAAAACCGGCTCAAACACAGCGTCGTCGCCATCGCCGGACTGGGCGGCGTCGGCGGGGTCCATCTCACCACGCTGGCCCGGCTCGGCATCGGCGGGTTTCATATCGCCGACTTTGACTCCTTTGAGGTCCAAAACTTTAACCGCCAAACCGGCGCCACCGTTTCCACCCTCGGCCGCCCCAAAATCGACGTCATGGCCGAACAGGTGATGGACATTAACCCCACCGTCCATCTCCGCCGCTTCGGTTCGGGCATTTCCCGCCAAAACATTGCCGCTTTCCTGGACGGCGTCGATGTCGTGGTCGACGGGTTGGACTTCTTCGCCGTGGAAGCTCGGGAAATGTTGTTTGATGAGGCCGAACGACGAGGCATTCCCCTCATCACCGCCGGCCCCATCGGCATGAGCGTGGCCTGGCTGATCTTTCGGCCGGGGAGCATGTCCTGGAGGGACTATTTCGCCTTTGACCTGGCCCCCGACACTTCCGGCAAATACCTGCTCTTCGCCCTGGGCCTGACCCCCCGCGCCACGCAAATGTCCTACCTCGACCGAAACTATGTCGACCTGGACGCGCACCGTGGGCCCTCCCTGGCCCTGGCCGTGCAACTCTGTGCCGGAGTGGCCGCCGCGGAAGTGGTGAAACTGATCCTGAAGCGCGGCACGGTCAAGGCCGCGCCGCACTACCATCAGTTCGACGTCTACAAAGGGAAATTGGTGGCGGGGAAATTGCGCTGGGGCAACCGAGGGTGGGGCCAGAAGCTGAAAGCCTATCTGTATGGGCTCCTTCTTCGAAGGAAAACACAACGGAAGGAAAAACCAATTTTATTGCCGGAAGAACTGGTAGGAGTCCCGGACCTTTGAAACCGCCGACCTTTGGACTTTCATTAACGCGGATGGAAAGTCAGGGGAGCTCGCCCAGTTGTTTCAGCGCTTCTTTCAGGTCGGCATGAGATTAGGGGACGTACTTAGGTTATTAGTTAACGCACGCATGGCTTCTGCATTGAAATGCGTTCGTGTCGGGAAACTGGGGTATTAGGGGAAGAATGGTTGTGGCGAGCCGGGGACAAGTGCGTTGCGGCAACGGCAAATCCCCCCCCCACCCCCCTTTGAAAAGGGGGGAAAAACAAAGCACGGGTTCAAAGGTTCTTCCTTTTGGATCGGTTCTGCTGGCCCTGGTGTATTGATCTCTGCGAAAGGCCTCGCCTTTTGGCTTGCCTTAAAATCCGCGCAATGCGGACGGTTGACAGGGATGGGGAAGGGGGGTATAATCGTTATTGAGATCCAATTTCAATATGGACCCACTCCTTCTTTTACGTCAATCGATTAAAACCCGGGGCCTTCGGGAAACCTCTCAGCGGGAGTGGGTTTTACGATTTTTGGCCCAGGCCAAAGGGCATCTTTCTCAGGAAGAGATATTTGAAGGACTTCGCTCTCAGCAGGCGGGGATTGGGCGGGCGACGGTGTTTCGCACAGTTAAACTGTTGGAGGAAATTGGACTGGTGAGCCGGGTGACGTTTGCCGACGGCCAACATCGTTACGAATATGCGCACGAACGACAACATCACGATCATATGATCTGTATGGAATGCGGGGAGGCGTTGGAGTTTTCCAGTCCCGCCATTGAGCGTTTGCAAAATCGTGTGGCACGGGCACGGGGGTTTTCGGTCCGCTGGCATCGGCATGAGATGTTCGGTCTTTGTTCCCGGTGTGCCAGAAAAAAGGCGGCGGCATGAGCGCGACGTTGGACCCCGCGAAGGTCCCGACCCTGGTGTTGGTGGGCAATCCCAATGTTGGGAAGTCGGTGATTTTTGGGCGGTTGACGGGGAAATACGCCACCGTGTCGAACTATCCGGGAACCACGGTGGAAGTCTCTTCGGGGCTGACCTGGTTGGCGGGGCAGAAGTGGCGTGTGGTGGACACGCCGGGGGTGAATTCCCTTTGGCCGTCTTCCGAGGACGAGCGGGTGACTCGGGATTTCCTTTTGAAAGAGCGGCCCGATGTGGTGTTGAGCGTGATGGATTCAAAAAATCTTCAACGCGGGCTGATGACCCTGTTGGAGTTGGCTGAGTTCGGGTTTCCTTTGGTTGTTGTGTTGAACCTGGCCGACGAGGCTTTGGATCGGGGGATCGCGGTGGACGCGTTGGCTCTTTCGCGGATCCTTGGTTGTCCGGTTGTCCCCACCGTGGCCACGACCGGGGAAGGCTTGGCCGAATTGAAACGCGCGGTGGAACACGCCTCGGTGGTCCCGGTGGTGACGTCGGACCCACCGGAAATCGTTGACGCTCTCCATTCCCTGGAGGCTCATTTTCCTAAAGAAATCCCCTCAAGTCGCGCGGTTCGGTTGGCTTTGTTGGCAGGGGACGACACGGTTCTCACCTGGGCCCGCGCGAGGGGAGAGGCGGGGGGGATGGAGGCCGATCTGTTCGCGGCTGGGGAACGGGCGAGGCTCCGGTTTGCCCGGCCTCCGCGGCAAATCCTTTTCGAGTCGAGGGAGGCGCGTCTTCGGGGGATTTGCGCCGAGGTTCTTTCTGTTCGGGGGCGGCTGGCGCCACGGCTTTCCCAACGGTTGGGGGTGTGGTCCCTTCGGCCTTGGCCGGGGTTTCTGATTGCGGCCGTTGTCCTTTTTGGAGTTTATGAGTTCGTGGGAATCTTTGGCGCGGGGACGGCTGTTAACTTTTTAGAAAACACTGTTTTTGGAAAATGGATTACGCCCGGGGCCGCGTGGTTGGTGGACAAAATTCTCCCCTGGGCGTTCACGCGGGACATCTTGGTGGGGCCCTATGGTGTGATCAGCATGGCGTTCTCCTACGCCTTTGCGCTCATCCTTCCCATCGTGGCGACTTTTTTTCTGGCGTTTGGCTTGCTGGAAGATTCGGGGTATTTGCCCCGACTTTCGGTTCTTTTGGACAGGGTTTTCCGTCTGATGGGGTTGAACGGGCGCGCCGTTCTTCCCATGATTTTGGGGCTTGGGTGTGACACCATGGCCACCATGACCACGCGGATTTTGGACACGAAAAAAGAACGAATGATCGTGACGCTTCTTTTGGCGTTGACGGTGCCCTGTTCGGCCCAGTTGGCGGTGATTCTGGGAATGGCGGCGGGGCTTTCTCCCAAAGTGCTTGGGGTTTGGCTTTTTGTGCTGGTGGGCACGACGTTGGTCACGGGATGGGGCGCTTCGAAAATTCTTCCTGGCTCGCGGTCGACCTTTTTGATGGAAATTCCGCCCATTCGTCGACCGCTGTTCCGCAACATCTGGATGAAAATGCAGGTTCGATTAGCGTGGTATCTCAAGGAGGTCGTGCCGCTTTTCGTCTATGGCACGCTGGCTCTCTTTTTCTTGGACCGATGGGGTCTTTTGAAAATGGCGGAGCGCGGCTTTTCTCCTATCGTGCAGGGATGGCTGGGCCTTCCGGCCCAGGCCACAGAAGCCTTCCTGATCGGATTTTTGCGGCGCGATTACGGGGCGGCGGGGCTTTACACTCTTCAGAAAGCGGGGCTTTTGGACCTGCGACAAGTGACGGTGAGCTTGGTTCTTATTACACTGTTCATGCCCTGTCTGGCGCAATGGCTCATGATGTTCAAAGAACGCGGGTGGAAAGGTGCGCTCACCATTACGGTCGCTGTGCTGGTTGTGGCGTTGGGGATTTCGGGGGTATTGAACCAGGTGCTCCTCAAGGTTCCTGGGTTGGTGGGATGAAATGAGCGAAAGGAAAATATCCAATGACTGAAATGCAAAAGTATCCTCTGCCCACGGCGGAGCGGGAAGATGTGGAGGAGGCTTTGGGCCTTCTTTGGCATCAACGGGAGTTGGGGTTCACCGAAGGCGCTATGCTTCGACGATCGCTCAGCACCGCGGGATCTCCGGAAGGATTTGATCGGTTGATTCATCTTGGGTTCATAAAAGAAGAGTTGGGCCAGGTGTGGTTGACGCCGACAGGGGAAGAACTGGCCCGGGACGTGACTCGGCGCCTGCGGTTGGCCGAGCGACTTTTAACCGATGTCCTGAGCCTTGACCACACCGCCGTGGATCCCAACGCCTGTGTGTTGGAACATACGATTTCTCCGGAAGTCACTGAATCCATTTGCACTCTGTTAGGTCACCCGGGCGAATGCCCCCACGGGCATGCGATTCCGCCGGGGGCCTGTTGCCAAAAAAACGACGCTCTGCTCTCTCCCATCGTCAAACCGCTTTCTCGCATGGCGGCGGGGGAATCCGGGCGTGTGGCTTACCTTCAATTGAAGGACCACCCGGAACTCCACCGTCTTTTAGCCCTGGGGGTTATCCCGGGAACTCCGTTGCATCTTCATCAGACCTTTCCGGCGTTTGTCGTGGAGGTGGGGGAAAGCCAGTTGGCATTGGAGTCTTCGATCGCCGCGCGCATTTTCGTTCGCCGGGCAGAACTGCCCGAAATGTCGTAAACTGTCGTCTATCCTTATGCCCCTGGCCCCGCTCGCTCGCCCTCTCGTGGTATTCGATTTGGAGACCACCGGTCTTTTGGTGGAACTGGACCGAATCATTGAGATTGGTCTGATTAAAATTTTTCCAGACGGGCGGAGAGAGCGGCTGGTCCAGCGGTTCAACCCCTTCATGAAAATTCCCGCTGAATCCATCGCGGTCCACGGGATCACCAACGACGTGCTGAAAGATAAACCGGCGTTTCGCGAATGGGCTCCGCGTCTTTTTGAGATTTTTGAAGGGTCAGACATTGGGGGATTCTCTTTGCGGCGGTTGGATATTCCGATGTTGACCAAAGAGTTTGAACGGGCCGGGTTCACCTTTTTAATGGAAGGGCGTCGGATCGCTGACGCGTCCGTTATTTTTCGCGAGAAGGAACGGCGGGACTTGAGCGCGGCTTACCGTTTTTATTGCGGGAAAGAATTGGTGGATGCCCATTCTGCCGAAGCCGATGCGGAAGCGAGCCTCGACGTGCTCTTGGCTCAATTGGATCGTTACGAGGATTTGCCGAAAGACATGGCCGGGCTCCACGCGTTCTGCACCAAGCCGGGACCGTCCCAGGTGGATGTGGATGGTCGGCTTCTCTGGCGAGACGGGGAGGCGTACTTTAATTTTGGAAAACACCGATATCACAAACTGGCGGATGTGGTGAAGGAAGATCCCGACTATGTTCGGTGGATTGTTGAAAAAGCCGATTTCGCTCCCGACTTCGTAGAGATTTGCCGCCAAGCGCGCCAGGGCGTGTATCCGCGCCGGGAGATCGCTCCGGTTTCCCCGCGACCGTGACCCCGCACGTCCTCCTCTGGTTGATTTTTTTTGTGGCGTTGTTCGGTATGCTCTATGTCGACCTGTTCCAGTCAAAATCAGAAAAAGCCATCACTCTTCGGGAAGCGGGACTTCGTTCGCTGGAGTGGGTGTTAGCGGCCCTGTTGTATTGCGGCGCCATCTATTGGTTTTTGACTCCCGCCAAAGCCGCGGAGTTTCTGACGGGATACCTGATTGAAAAATCGCTGAGCGTCGATAACCTTTTTGTCTTTATCATGATCTTTTCGTATTTCAACGTTGAACCGGCCCATCAACCGCGTGTTTTGAAGTGGGGGATTTTGGGGGCCATTGTCATGCGGTTTGTTTTGATCCTCCTGGGAACTTATTTGGTCAGTCGGTTTCAATGGGTGTTCTTTCTTTTTGGACTCATCCTGTTGTATTCCGCCTACAAGATGGCCTTCGATGTTGAGAAAGACTTTAACCCAAACGAGAACATTCTGTTTCGCGGACTGAGAAGGGTTCTCCCGATGACGGGGCTGTACGGAAATCGATTTTTGGCCAAAATTGACGGGAAATGGCACGCGACGCCGTTGTTCCTAACGGTGGCCGTGGTGGAATTCAGCGATTTGGTGTTTGCCCTTGACTCGATCCCAGCCATTTTCTCGATCACCACAGACCCCTTGATCGTTTTCACCTCGAACATCTTCGCGATCTTGGGCCTGCGCGCCTTGTATTTCCTGGTCAGCGGGCTGGTTCAGATGTTTGCCTACCTCAAGCCAGGGGTCGCCCTGATCCTCGCGTTCGTGGGTGTCAAGATGCTCATCGTCCATTGGGTTCACATCTCCACAGGCGTGTCCCTCGGCGTGGTGGTCGGCATTCTGGCCGCGTCGATCACCCTCTCCGTCGTTCGAGCCCCAAAACACTAAACCGAACCTTGCCCCAACTGGGGTTGTTTTATTTCAGGAGTTATGTTATACAAAGCGTATAACTTATTCGTGCGGGAGGTTCTTATGTTGATGAAGGTCCATAACAAAGGCCAAGTGGTTATTCCAAGCCAGATCCGCCACCTTCTCCATATTAAAATCGGCGATTACGTGGACATCCATGTGGGGTCCCGCGCCCGAAAGTTAAAACTGGGGAAACCCAGAAAACCGAAAAGTTTGGCCCTGGCGGGGGTTTTTTCTCGATACGGAGCTCAGCGCGAAAGTTTCCCCAGCCGCGACGAAATGCATGACGCGCTTGCCCGAGGGCTGGCCAGTGAAAAATAAGCCGTCGCTCATTGACACCAACGTCATCGTTCGTTATCTGGTGGAAGATCCGAATCGCGTGGATGAAAAGTTTAAAGGGGTTTTTTCTTTTTTCCCTCGGGTTGAGGCGGGGGAAATCAGCGTGGAACTTCCTGAATTGGTCTTGTTTGAAGTATTTTTCGTTTTGACCAAACTGTATCATGTCCCACCCACAGAGACCGCCCGTCGATTGGCCCAGCTTTTGTCCTATCGGGGTCTTCTGATGCGGGACAAACCGCTCATCAAGTTCTGTCTCCGCCTTCTGCAGCAAAAACCCATAGGGCTGGTGGACGCTTATTTGGTGGCCTCAGCGCACGAGAGGGGAAACTTGACCGTTTACTCCTTTGATAGAGGGCTCTCTAAGCAAGGGATCCGGTTCCTCCAAGTCGAATAGCTCGCATGTGAAAGAATCTCCGTTTCGTTATCAAGTCGTTTGGCGGGCAGGAGAGTCACTTTTAGTATCCTTTTTTTTCATTAACCTAAAAAATTTAGTTGACTGAGCATTTCCGTCCGGGAGGGTTGGAAAATACTGTTCCGGTCCCTGTCGACGGTAGCCCTGTGCCAACCGGGGAATCCCGGCTAATTGTGTGGCTTGGTTGTCTGGGTTATGCTCTTGAAAGGAAATTCTCGAGCACGAAGATCTTTCTTAATCGAAAAGCCAGGGGACTTTCCGCCAGGGCGATGGCGCGCAAGCTGTCGAAGCCCGAGACGAACCAGGCTTTGGTCGGCGCGGGAACCTTTTCTATCCAGTCTGGGGAAGGAAGGCTCAATTCACGGCAGAGGGATTCGGCCGTCGAGGCGAGAATTGCATCCATGGCCGGGTCCCCCGGCTGAAAGGGTTCTTGGATCGCTTGGACATCCCGGTGGTGTCGAAAGTCATCCACAAAATCCATGAGCGGGATGCGCCATTGCGCGGGGTTTTGCATCACGGCGATATGGGTTTCTTTCAGGGTGATCATGACCCAAGAATCTCTTCCACAAAAAATTGTGTGGCGGGTCGTACGCGGCTTTTGGGGTAGTATTGTTCCAAAATTCTAAAAACCTCAGCGGGTTTTGTTAACCCAAGTTTTTTGATCAAAAAACGCACATCTTCCGCATCGGACGTGTCCGCCCGAGCGGCAAGGACTTTCATGGCCAGAAGGTAGTCGGGTTCCGGAACCAGCACGTGAAGGTTCGATTTCTGAAACAAAACTCGTCGCGGATGGTCCACAACAAATCCTTTGACGCCATCGTTCAGCCAGTGGTCGCCTAATTTCAATTCTTCGCCTACCTGGGAAATCAGTTTTCGCAGTTCTTCCGTTGGGAAAAAAATGGCATCGACATCTTTCGTGCTTGGGCGAGCATCATACACCAAACACATGACCGCCCCTCCATAAAGGCACACCTCCCCTTTCATGTCTTTTTTGGCAAGGGCGTCGTTCAGTCGATTCAAAGCGTTCTCAATGTCGGATTTCTTTAGCATGGGCCCTTATTCTAACTGTTTTTGTCCAAGAATTAGCCGGGATTCCCCGGTTAATTTTCCTTATGTGCGGGTTATTTTGCGGAGGGGACTGCTTTCCAATAACGGCAAGGGATTTTGAAAGCTTGTCTTAAGGAGTCTCGGTCCGGGAAAAAGGCATCCGCCTGGGACCGGTAATCCATGATCGCGTCCAGCCACAACTCCAGGTCAGCCATAGGCTCTTCCGGCAGAGGGACCCAGGCCGGCGGTTCCGTGCGCCAACGGGTCCGGGATTTTCGAAACAGTCGCGTGAAAAAGATCGGCGTGACCCCCTGGGCGACCCAGCGGAAGAACGCCGGAGAGCCCTTCTGGATCGGAGCCCACCGGTTGACGGTCCGGGCGGCGTCCCATCCGGCCGCCCAGGCGCCCAAGAACGGGGCCGAGTCAGGGGACCCACCCAATTCTCGAATTCGGTGGGAAACCGCGTGGGGGATCAGGGCGTAGGGCCTGTCTTCGTAAAAAAGGGTTTGGGGATGTCGATGGAAGCTCTCGGAGGCGTTATGGCACAGAAGGTGGTCCACGTGCCAGCCCACGGCGAGAGGTAAAACCAGCAGATCGAAAGAAATCGCCTGAATCATTTCCTCCAACAGAGTGCGGAGCTTGGCCAATAGGGGGCGGTCCGATCCGAAGGGTTCGCCCCAAAACAACCGACTGGGGGAACCGTAATCCCAGTTTCGACACACCGATTCGGTGAAATTTAATAACAGGGATTCAAAACTCAAACGCTTGGAGGCGCGCCTTTCTTCTTGGAGTCGGCTTTCTCTCCCCAGGGGCGCGAGGGTTTTTGGGGGGGGATTGGAAAAATCCGTAAAAACATTGATCACCAAAACGGGCCCTTCCCGACGCCAACGGGAGATTTCGGCCCCGCAGGAAAAGACCGCGTCGTCCAGATGAGGCGACAAAATGACCGCCCGGTAGTGGGGTTCGCGGGGCGGAATTAGGGCGCCTCCTCGTCAAACCGGTAGCCGAGCCCTTTGATCCCCTGAATTTTGGCGCCCTCTTTGTTGATCTTGGCCCTCAGGCGGGCGATCGTGGTGTCGATGGCCCGGCTCGTCGCGTAGTATTCGGTGCCCCAAACGGATTCTTCCAGAAAATTTCGGGAAAGCAGACGCCCCTTGTTTTTCAAGAACACATACAAAAGGTCAAATTCCTTGGCGCGCAGTTCCACCTCCTCTTTCCCAACGAACACCCGGTGCTGTCCGGTGTCAAGGGAGAGAGCCCCGGACCGAAGCGTTTCCCCGGCCGTTTTGGATTCGACGCCGCGCCGAAGCGCGGCCCGAACCCGGGCCACCAGTTCCCGCGGACGCAAGGCGCGTTTCGATATGAAATCCGCCGCTCCCACTTCCAAACCCACCACCACGTCGGTTTCCCGACCGCGAACGGTGAGCATGAGGATGGGAATATCTTTCGTGGCGGCGTCGCTTTTAAGCGCGCGGCAAACCTGAACCCCGTCCTTGTCCGGCAGATTCCAGTCCAAAAGGATCAGGTCCGGGTGGGATTGGGTAGCTGTTTTTATTCCGCTTTGCGCGTCGCCGGCGTTTAAAACCAAAAAACCTTCCTTTTCCAGGATTTGTTCGATCAGCCGACGAAAGTCGGTCTCATCGTCAATAATTAAAACTCTGGATGTCGTCATTCGGGTAAATGGAGGGAAAAACGGCTTCCCTGGCCGACGACGCTCTCCAGTCGGACCGCGCCCCCCTGGGTTTCCACGAGTCCTTTCACGATGGCCAATCCCAGCCCGGTTCCTTTGACGCCGTCGTGGGCGGCCCGTATTCCGCGGACCTGCTCGAATTTGTCGAAAATCCGCGGCTGATCCTTTGGCGGGATTCCCGGCCCCGTGTCTGCCACCGTCAATCGCACGTGGGCCCGCCCGCCGTTGGCCGCGGGGGGGGGGGACCCCGCCGACAAAACAACTTTTCCGCCGCTCGGGGTGAATTTAAGCGCGTTTCCCATCAGGTTGGTCATGGCTTGATGAATCTTATCCCGGTCGGCGTTCACCGTCAAGCCGGGGGGAACATCGATTTCCAAACGCACGCCTCGTTCCCGGGCCACGGGTCCAAACAGGTCCGTCAATTCGGTTATCAACCCGGCCACGTCAAACCTTTCCTTCCGAACGTCCATGGCCCGGGACTCGATTTTGGAAAGGTCCAAAATATCGTTGACGAATCGTCCCAGCCGGGTCGCGTTGTTGCGAATGATGGAGAGGTTGTCGATAAATCGGGACGCCTCGCCGGATGGAACACCTTCCATCATGAAGTTGGCATAGGATTCAATGGCGGACAAAGGCGACCGAAGTTCGTGTGTGACCATGGCCACGAAATCCCGTTTCATCTGATCGAGCTCCCCCAATCGTTCCGCCATGCGATTAAAATCCCGGGCCAAATCGCCCAACTCGTCGGCGCGTTTTTCCTGGAGTCGGTGGTCCAACTCCCCCGCCGCCAGTCGGTGGGTGCCCTGGGCGATCCGTCGGATGGGCCGGGTTAAATGCAAGGCCAACCACCACGCCCCCAATAAACCCAGCCCCAGAGCGACTCCCAGGGTCGGATAAATGCGGTGTGAAATGTCCCGCAGGGCTTGCTCCACTTCCCGTTCCATGGCGGTTCTGGAAAAAATCACCACCGCTTTTCGTGCCGGTCCTTTCGTGACGGGGACCGTCATCGGCACGCCGTCCGTTCCTTTCAGTGGGGGGGGCCATCGGCCCAACAGCGCCGTGTCGGCATGGGCCACCACGCGCCCTTTCCCATCCAAGCAATAGGCGTCCAAGACTCCGGTCCGGTCCCGCACATTGGCCGCCGCGTTCAGAGCGGCCAACTCGTCGTTGACCACCAGCGCGTCCCGACAGGCTTGGGCCAGATGATCCGCCAGGGCGGAGCGGGCTCCCGCCGTTTTTCGCAGAAGACTGCTTCGTTCCGTTAGATAAAACCCCACCGCCGCGGTTCCCGCCACCGCCACGGAAAGACCCACCGCCAACATCCCCATCTTCGTGCGGATCTTCATGGCGCCCGGGGGGCCGCTTCCTGCCGTGCGCGATCCAGGGCGCGGCGATAGGTTTTGTTGGTCGGGTCCAACCGAACGGCTTCTTCAAAAAGAGCCTTCGCTTTCGATAAATTTCCTTCCCGATAGACGGTTCGGCCTTCCTCGTATTTTTTTAACCCCTCCGCCCGCCGGGCTTCCGTTTCCAAGGTCCGAGATTGGGTTTCTTGGACCAGGGCTTTTTGGCAACGAATGATTTCAGTCCCGGCGGTCGCATTCTCCGGGTCGAGTGCCAATAGTTCCCGCCAATGGCCCAAAGCCGGCTCCCATTCTCCCCGTTTCATGGCGTCGCGGGCGCGCCCCTCCGTCGCCTGTATTTTTCGGTCCTTGGCCCGGATCATGGCCGCGCGCGCCTCTTGGGTGCGCTGGGCGGATAAAAGAGCGGAAATCTTCTGCAATCCCTTTTGCGCGTCGGTGTTATCGGGACGGACCAACAAAACCTTTCGGTAGGCCAATTCCGCTCCTGCCATGTCGCCTTTCGCCATCGCTCGCCGGGCCTGCTCCAGGAGAGCCGCCGGGTCCATGGTTTCGGCCAATTGAAGGGCCGTTTCCTGTTGGAGGCGGTGCCCTTCGAGGGAACGGGGAGACAGCGCGCGGGCCTCCGCCAGAAGATCTTCCGCTTCGGTCACCTGTCCCGTCGCCAGGGCCGCGCGCGCTTGACTAAAAAGAGCGGTCCGTCGGGCTTCCTGAGCCAGGGGCGTCCCGAACCGCCAGCGCAGATCGATGCGGTTGGCCGCGCCCAGATCCTCGGAGGGGGAAAAAGAGTAATTCACGGCCAACCCTTTCCGTTCGATTCCGGCGCCCAAGGTAAATCGAGCGGCCGTCTCGGAAGCATACCCCGTTCTTAAAAACATTTTCCAGTCGTTCCCCATCGTTTGTCCGTATTCCACCCCGGCCCGGAGTCGAAGGTGATCGTCGGCCGGAATATCGATTTGTCCGGACCCCAGGATGATTCCATTGCGCCGGAGCGAAAAACTTCCCGCGACCCCCGACCGAATCACCAGCGGTAACTTTGTGTTCGACGACCCCAACGATAGTTCCGTTCCCGCGTTGGCCAGGGAGACCCCCCACTCGCCGAGCCGTCCGACGGGACCTTGCACCCCCGCATCCACCGCATAGGCGGTTCCGACCTCCTCAAAGGTCACTTGCCGAACGTATTTCCCGCTCACCCCAAATGAGCCAAAACCGAGCGGTCGGGCGTATCCGACACTGACCACACTTTCGCTGGGATGAGCTGTTCCCAGATCGGATCCCTCTTCCGTTATCGCCAAGGGGGCATCGGCCAGGTGGGTCACACCCAAAGCCCAGGTTTCCGCTCGCCAAACCGCCAGGCCGGTCGAACGTAGACGGCGCTGTCCTGGGTTTGCTCGCCGAAGAGGGCCGCGGGGAAAACCCAAGTTCTTGGCGAGGCACCTTCTGCAACCCCGCCGGGTTCCAGAATAACGCTCCCCCATCGTTCGCCGGCGCCACGTACGTGCCCCCCAACGCCTGGGACCGAACCGACGGATCCAACGTTAAGACCATGGGCCCCCGCCGCCCGTGGTGTTGATCAGAAAACCATTCGGCGTGAAGAGAAGAGGAGATACCCCACACGAGAATAAGAAAAAAAAATCCAGAACGCCCCAACATTATTTTACCAGAACTCGGCGCGGATCAATTTGACCATCCCTGTCCACGACCACCGTGTAAACCCCAGGGGCGACCCGCTGCCCTTCATTGTTCGCGCCGTCCCATTCAACCACATGCACCCCGGCGGACTTGGTTTCGTTGATCAAGGTTCTCAGAAGCCGGGCCTCGCGAGAATACACCGCCGCCTTTAGGTGGCTGGGGGCTTCCAACCGGATTTCAAACAGGGCGGTTCCACCCTCGCGCAGAAGGTTCGTGACGACGCTCGTTCCCGTGGATCCCGCGGCAAGCGACAGGGACGCCGACACAGGCTCGCTCTCCCGTAAGAGGGAATTGCGAAATACAACCGTGATTGTTTTGTTTTCCTCTGATGGAGAAAGCGTCAGATCCACATCCCCCTGAAAAGGAACCCACTGGTCCTTTATCGCATCCAAGAAATTACCGGAGAGTTTCATCTCCGTGGGGTCCCCATCCACGCTCAAAGAAAGGTGAACCCGCGCTTGGTCCGGCGCTCGATCCGCCACGCGAATCGAAGGGTTCTCCAAAGGGGTAAACCCATAAAAAATTCTAATATCATCAGGCACTCCACTGGCGGTCATCACGAGATCGCTTTTTCCATCCCCATTGATATCCCCCAAGCCTGAAACATGGTCGATCATTGTGAGATACTCGATGTCTATGGAAGCTGTTGAAATTGTCGTCGGCCAAGGATTTCCAATGGAGAAAGAATGGCTCAGATAAAGAGAAACCTTGGACGTGGGAGTGGTATATTTATACCACTGAAGAGATAAATCAGCCCGCCCATCTCCGTCAAAGTCCCCTGACCCGGCCCATGTTCCGGACCTTCCCAAAGGATCCTGAAAAACCATCTTGTGCACCTCGTTGGATTGTCCGGGCTGAAGATCGATGGTGGGGCCGAAAGCCCAAATATCCGCCCCATTCACCAACACAGGGGTGTCGTTAACAATAAGGCCCACATCGGCCATCCCATCACCGGAGAAGTCAGAAACCATATCCGCATGAATATTCGCGGCCCTGGGACTCGGAGCAGGCCCCACTATTGTTCGGAACGCTCGATCCGTCACTGAAGCGGTTCCCGTCGGAAAGACCGAGCTTCCGCGAACGATGTACACTTCACCGGCGGAGCTCCGTCCCATGGATGTTCGGGAATCGTCTGAGAGGACCAACTCGTCATAACCGTCCCCATTCACGTCGCCTACGGCGACATGGCCACCGAACCTTATTCGACCCGCTCCGATCAGCGTCAACCCAAAGATGGATCATCGGTTCTGAACGTCGCACCGGACATTTCTGCTCGCGATCGACCTCGAAAGATATAAACGCGCCCAGGGTTGGGGTCGATCTCCGGAGATCCGATGACCAAATCCTCTCGCCCATCGCCATTAAAATCGCCTACGGTATAATAATAAAAATAATGTTCAGGCCCTGGTAATTTAATGATCAGATTCTGGGGTGAACTCAATTCCAATTGTGCCGGGGGGTAAGACCGCCCCCAAACCACCTCAATTTCTCCCGCATTAATACTGATCACCCAATCGTCCAGCGAATCGCCATCTAAATCAGCGGTACCTTTTATCTTAAAACTCAAGTCGGAGTTCAGAAGTTTCGTTGTCCGAATGGAGGAGAGTTTTGAATAGGCTGGGAAATGGGATCCATAGATGGCCCGGCCCGAAGTCCCGAAAGAATAGGCAATCTCGTTTTTGGTGTCCCCGTCAAAATCACCGCTGACGTTTATTTCTAAAATGGAAAATAGGTCTGTTTCATAATCCAATTCAGCATCGGCATCTGAGAGATCCCATTGAATGGCCCCAAGGCCTAAAGGACAAAGGAAAAGCCAAACCCCGATTTTCCTTAATCCCCCTAGATAAATTTGTAGGCCCATAAAACTCAGTATAACCCTAAATACAAATTATTCAAGGGGGACCGTTTCTCCCGCATTCCCCAGTCAGTATCCAAATAATGTCACCCAGAGGAAACACAGCGGAAACGTTGGGGAAAAGTGTGTCCATTACACTGGGTGTGGAAAGCGGAGTTCCACACAGCGGTGCAAGGGAGGCATCAAATGAAAAGAGCGGACCAGTGGGTGCATGACCATCGGGCGGAATGGAGTTACGAAAAGTTGGTTCAATGGGTTCGACCGGGCGAGCGGGTGCTTCACTTGGGCGCGGGAGATTGTCGGCTGGATCTCCTATTAAACCCGGATTTTGCATTAGGACGCGGCATTCGACGAAGAAGGCCGGACTTTTTCTTCCTCAAAAAGTCCGTCCGATGTCCCCGCATCAACCTCACTTTTTTCGTTGAAAACGCCGCGTCCTCCTTCGTCTCGGTGCTCGCGGCTAATGCAAAGTCCGGGTTAAAGAATCGAATGGGCTGTAAACTCATTGCGGTAGACGTGGATAACCATAATGAGATGACGCTCCCCGTCACCTTCTACGACGGTAAAACACCGCCTTTCTCCGATCAAAGCGTTGATGTTGTCTTGCTCCTTTCGGTCTTGCACCACGCGAAAGATCCCGTGGCGGTATTGTCCGAAGCTCATCGTGTGGCGCGCTGCGCGGTCATTGTTTTTGAAGATCGCAACGAGAGTGTGACTGACCGTATCATCTTTCGTAAATTTCATCGGTTTCTTCGTTGGCCCCAGGGATTTTCACTTCCTAATCTTGAATGGACTCGCGATCCATGGTTTCGCCTTGCCACAACAGTGGGTTTCAAAACGAGCTGGGAGGGTTTAATCGGTCGCCAGTTGGGCCCCTTCGCTTCCTATGGAATCAGATTTGTCTGGGAACCATTTCATACGCAGAACCGGACCTGGCCAAAAACCCCAACAACAAATTCGTTTGATAAGCGGGGAGTTGAAATGGCTGTCACAGGAGAAAAATCATGATCACCATTCTGAATCAAGCACCTGACTTGTTTAAAGGCCCTAAGAAGCTGACCTGCGCGGTTTGCGGGGAAATCGGCGAATCGGTCGAGGCACGAATGGTTCGATGCAATGTGCGCCGGTATCGCCAGGAACACTTTCGTGTGGAACGGTGTGCCCACTGCCAATCCCTCCAAACGGAACGGATAAATAATCTGTCCACATACTACAAGAACTATCCCATCCGAAACCAAACGCTCGATTATTTTTTAAGAGCCTGGTATGGGGTTCTCCTGAAAGAACTGGTTCGGGCCGGACTACAAAAAGAACACAGCATTCTCGATTATGGCTGTAACCAGGGATTGTTTCTCGACTTCTTGCGGGGACGGGGATATGTGCACAGCACCGGGTTTGACCCCTACGTCCCGGTTTATAACGACCCCGCCACACTTCAACGCCAATACGATTGGGTAATCAGCATGGACACCATTGAACACGATGAAGACCCACGGCAGTTTTTCCATCGTTTAAACGAATTTAGAAAAAAAGGGGGACGACTATGCATTACGACTCCTCGTGCGGAAGGAATTGACTTGGGCAAACAGGAAGAATACCTCCACAGCCTTCATGTGCCTTATCACACAAACGTATTGTCTCAAAAATCTCTGACAAAGATGGGGTTGCAAGAAGGGCTTGAACCCAGTTATTTGCGAGCAACAACTTACATGGATTCCTGGAAGCCTGGAACATCTTGGTCGTTCATCGAAACTCTCTTAATGCTTGGAGGAAACGAAATCGACGCAGGGTTCGAACCGCCCAAGATTAGGTTGTTTATAACAAATCCTTCCCTTATTATTAAATTCTTTTTTGGGTTTCTTTATCGCAAAAAATGGCAGCACATGACGATGGTGTTTGGAGGCCGATCATGAACCTCACTCCCGCTGTGATCTTGGTGGCGCTGTCGGTGGCGTTTGGGCTGATCCCGCTGTTTTTGACTGCGCGGTTTCGCAAACAGGTGAAGGTGTTGGGCAATATCCTGTATCCCCGGCCCCGAGGACGGGTGGCGGTGATCTTGCCGTGCAAGGGCATTGATCCGGGATTTCGCGACAACCTGCGGGCGTTCTTTGATCAGGATTACCCGTCCCTCGAACTGGTGTTTTCCGTGGCCACGGCGGACGATCCCGCCTGTCCGGAAATAGATGCCGCAATTGAGGAGAATGCCGGGCGGGTGAAAGCGTATCGCATTGTGGCGGGGATTGAAAATGTGCGGGCGCAAAAGATCACGAATTTGTTGCGGGCGGTGGAATTTGTGGGGAAATCTGCGGACATTTTGGTGTTTGCGGACTCGGACTTGCGGCCGGACTCGGGATTTGTGCGACGGCTGGTGGCCCCGCTGGTTTACTCCCAGGTGGGCGCGACCACGGGATACCAGTGGTATGCGCCTCCCACCCCCACCCTCGGCTCGATGCTTCGAAGCGTGTGGAACGCCGGGGCGTTGACCTTTATTGCGGATAGCCGCCGGAATTTCTGTTCCGGCGCGGCCACTGCTCTGCGCCGCGGCGTCTTCGAACGCGCCCATATAGCTCAAGCGTGGGACCGCACCCTGTCGGACGATCTGACGTTAACGCTGGAAGTGCGCGCGCTGGGGATGGAAACGATGTTCGTCCCCAGTTGTGTGTGTGTGACCCACGAATCGTCGACCTTGGCCCAAACAGTGGAATACACGAACCGCCAATCGGTGATTTCTCGGGTGTACATGCCTTCCCTGTGGTGGAGTGCGGCGATTGGCCACTCTATAGGGTGTTTCTTTATGCTGGTGGGTCTGACAAATCTGTTGATGTGGTGTGTTCATGGTGGCGCCGCATCTCTCTTGGGTTCTGCGTGCCTGTTGATGGTTCCGCTCCAATGGGTGAACGCCCTGTGGTTGCTGGGCGCGGTGCGGGAGATGTTGCCTCAACTGTCCGATCCCCTTGCGAGGCTGAAGTGGCACTACATGTTCGCCGCGTCCTTGGCCCCGTTCCTCAGCTTGACCAACACCATCAATTCCTTGTTCACCAACCGGATCACCTGGCGGGGGATACAATACGAGATGCGTTCCCCCTGGGAAACGGTGATTCTGCCCAGTGTTCAACCGACAGCAAAAGAAGCCCCGATTCTTTTAAAGAAATAGGAGACCGCCTATGAAACCCGTCCTTGGCCCCGTTCCTCAGCTTGACCAACACCATCAATTCCTTGTTCACCAACCGGATCACCTGGCGGGGGATACAATACGAGATGCGTTCCCCCTGGGAAACGGTGATTCTGCCCAGTGTTCAACCGACAGCAAAAGAAGCCCCGATTCTTTTAAAGAAATAGGAGACCGCCTATGAAACCTGAAATAGTAATGCGGGGAACTTTAAAAGCGGTTAAAGGCACCAACGCCCGCACGTCCATTGCGGATGAGAAATTGAGAAATTGGGGGACGTTGGTAGATAAGTAGTTTAATTGCCAAGAGCGAGGAAATGCAGTGACGTAGGGGAACGCCACGGCTCGCGCGATTGGACGCTCCCGGGCTTTTGCGCCATGTGATGGCCCGGGGGATTGAGCGGTGCGTTATCTTGCCCGGGACAAGGCGGTGCTCATTCGTCTGGGAGTGGCCCGTATGGGCCTGCCGGTTCGAGAAATGGCCGAGCTGACAAGAATGTCAGGCCCCTCCGCCAGCGTTGCGCGCTGGCGCGGGAGGGAATTGGTCTCGGAAAATCCGAATAAACTATTTAACTAGGAACGTCCCTAGTCGTCTCTGGCTGGGTTGTTGCATGGAAGTGTGGGACGGGGATAAGGGGGGATCGGTGAAATCAAATTCCAGCGGGCTAACCTTGGTTGAAGTGATGATTGCTGGGGTCATTCTATCGGTCATTGGTCTTTTGGCGGCCAAAATCATGCTTGGGCAAGCCAATCTGCTCTTGATCACCAAGGCCCGGGGCGTTGCTGAATCCGCCGGGGGAGACAGGCTCCGGAAACTGAAAGCGATGCCTTACCAAGTTCTCATCCCGTCGGATGCTCCTGTGGCGATACCGGGGGTGACAAATGGATTTCATGACCCGATCACTTATCCGCCGGAAGTTGTTGGCGGCCAGCACAATCTGACTGTTTACGCCTTGGTGGAACGGGTTCGACAGGAGAAGGGAGAATATGTTCCCGTTGCGCCGGCCGTCCCGGACACTCGCGTCAAGCGGATCACCATCACCAGCGTTTGGAACGAAAAAGGTGTCCTTAAACACGCAAAAATGTCGTCCATTTCCAATCTGCTGGACCTCTCCGCCAACGTGGCGTTTTTTGGGACTGTTCGGGACACATTCATGCAACCCATTCCTGGTGCCATCGTGGAACTGGTGGAGGACTCTTCCCGTTATGGTTCCGCTAATTTCGTGGGCGATTACCGGTTTTTTGTGTTCCCAGGGACGTATACCCTCCGTGCCACCGGGCGGGGCTACTTTGAGGAGCTTATTACAGGCCAAAGCGTGACAGCGTTGGGGGCACAACAAAGACAGGTGGACTTTGTTTTGAGTCCACGGAGTTTCGGCGAGATTCAAGGGGCTGTCTGGGTAAATGACCATCCTGTCATCAGCCGCGTGGCTGGAGCCATTCCGGACGCCGGTTTCGATCAGGAGTTTGTTGAGCTTTTTAACCCCAGTACGTTCACTTGGAACGCGGCGTCGTTGGTCCTCGCTTTTGGCCGCCAACAATGCAATGGAGTCAACGGTCCCTGGTGCGACGTGGAGGCTTCCACAATATCCATTCAATTTGTGAACACCGATATTCCTCCCAGAAGTTTCTTTCTTTTCGCCAATGTGGGAACGGTTCATGTGGGGGCGGGTGCGAAAGCCGCGGACGCGGTTTGGCGTGCGGATCCAAATAACCTTGACGCCTTTGGCGCTCTCCACCGGAAGAACAATGCCGCATTTACAGCCGTCAACCTTAACGTCATTCCCGTTTGGGAGGATGATAACGAAATCGGTCCCGCCGCGGGAGAAAGGAGCGGGGAAGGGGCCGGAGGGCTACGTCTTCTTCTGGGGAATGTGGTGTTGGACGAGGTGGGGTGGTCCGGCGGCAAACATAATGCGGTCGGGAAGCCCCCGGTGGTTTTTCGTGGTTCCCCTTCAGCGGAACTATTAAACAAAGGCTTGGTTAAAAACAGTGCCCTGGCGCGGATTGCCGGCACGCTGGGGTATGACGACACCTTGGCTCCTTGTTATGATTCGGGGATCAATCAAGCGGATTGGCAAAATATCAACGGCAGCGATAGGCGCCCACGCAATAGCGGAGACCAGCTTCCCGTTGGTTCGGTGCGGGCCGGCCGGCCCGCTGTGGGAGTTCCGGTGATGGTGGACGACGGGCTCTCCATCTCCACGGTGTCATGGGCAAACTTTTCAGGGATTCGGCGCATCGCCTCTTTTGGTCTACTCGATGTGGCAACGGGGTCGTGGCGGGCCCGGGCGGTTCAAGGGGACCGCGAGGGGGGCGCCGCCGCCTCGGTTGTCGCCAATGGTGTGACGGTCCTGGATCTGCATCTGGACTCCCCCGCGACAGCCGGCGTTGTTTCGGGCCGGGTGACGGACAGTTTGACAGGAGTGGCCCTGGGTGGGATCACCGTTTTGCCGAGGGACGGCATTTCTTCGCCGGCCGTGACGGACGGCGCGGGCTATTATTTGTTTGTCACCCCGTCCGTAAATCAAGTGAATATCACCGTAAATCCCACCCCTGGCGACGGTCTTCGTGGGGAGGGAGAGGTTCTTGTCCTCGTCCCTTCCCCGAGCGTTTTTTTGGCCGGGGTGGACGTCCGGTTGTCTCCCATGGTCCGCCTGAAGGGGCGATTGGAAAAGACGACAAGCATCGGTCCACCCCTTAAAACATACGGAGTTCCCAATGTCCCCATTCTCTTGACGAACGTTTCAAATAAACGCGTAAATCCTCAAGAGGTGTGGACGGACTCAAGCGGAAATTTTGAAGCGTTTGTGGCCACGGGCGTGTGGAATATTCTTGCGCATTGGTATGACACCCGCAGTTTGAAAAAGCAATCCAATGCGCATAATTTCGTTAAGGGAAAAACCGTCACGGTGGACGGATTAGCTCCCATCGTGGACGCCGGCGGTATTCAGGCGCCCGGGTTCGGATTCCTTACCTATACGGTGACCGGAACAGTTCGAAGGAATGGGAATCCCGTTGTGACGGGGGTTACTCTCGTGGCGGGGGAGGAGAATTGGAATATCGGGGCTATGGGGACGCCGCAAGCCCCGCCGGACTTGCCGACGGATTTCTTTTCCGTAGACCCCATGACGAGGCAGATGACCATGAGCGATGCAAACGGGCGATACAGGTTTCAAATTTCATGCGGCCCGGGCAAACATATTATTCACGCTTATCTGTTCCAGTCGGATGTCAATCCGCCTTTTCTTTATGCCGCCTCCGCGCCGGTGAGCGACGACACTCCAGGAACCTTCCATGTGGACATCGACATTCCGTAATAAAGGTGAGCAAAGGGGGGAGTCCGGATCTATTTTCGTGCTCACGCTTTGTTTGCTATTGGTGTTCACTCTCCTTGTGCCGCTCCTGCTCCGTTTGACGCGTGAGGAATCCTTGGGCGCGGTTAAAGATGTTCGCGTTTCTCAAGCGCGGCATGCGGCCAACATGGGGCTGGTTCAGGCGGAATCGGTCTTGGCGGAATCTCGATTGACCTGGCAAAACGCGTTGGCAGGGACTTTTCCAGCGGGGTTCGATGGAAATACGGTTTATCAGGACAGTGTCAATGGCTCTTACAAGATTTGGATGTCTTCCGGACCCGGTCAGGACATCGTCACGGTGCGGGTGACGGGTCGTGATAAATCCCAGGCCGAGACCCGGTCCCTCCGGGCGTTATTTCGCGCCGCCCGCCTTTCCGCTCCCGTCACGGTGACCGGTACTTTCCCCGAATGGCCGATCGTTCATTGGGGTCCGATCGTCGGAAATGACCTCAGTTTTGCTACTCTGGCCCCAAACCCCGGCTTTCCGCGGAAACTGTCGAGAACAAATTGTGCCCGAAATGTTGTTCCCCCAGGTGACGTTGATTTTGACAATAATTTAGCGGCGCCGCCGAACACGGACAACACCGAATGGTGGAGCTGGTCAAGTTCGGCTCCCGTAAACCCCGTCCCCGATTTCGATTTTTACAGGGAAACGGCCATGGCCAGCGTCATTTCGAACACCCCCGACGCCACAACAAGGGGTGTTATGGTTTCGACAACGGGATTTGGCGCCATTCAAAAGATTTCGAATACGGTGGCTGTGGCCTCCCCGGCAGGCAGTGGGTATTTCCCCCGATCAATGAATATGAGCCCGCCCAACGGATTCCAGATCGGGGCCTGTAATCCCACGCGGTATTCGAATTCTTGTCCGGGCAATCCAGGGGCGCCTCCCTTTGCTGTTAATGACCCCAACGCTGTCTTGTTTTTTGAAAATGATTCACTCTCTTCGCTGGGTACGGGCATCGCCGGATGGGAAGCGAGCGTGTCCCTCAATGCCATTCAACTGAACATTCAAGCTCTTATTGTTCGCTGGGCGGGGGCAAGTTCGAGTAACGCCGGGGGCTTTCACTTGGTTAATTTTGGGGCCGCCTCTCTCCCCGTTATCGCCCCCATTCCGCCGGAAGCGAATCGGGAATACCAAAGCGCGGTAGGAATGAATGTTTGGAACAGTGTTGACCCTATAAATGGAAGAAGCATGAACCAGGCGTTTGTTGCCGGCATTCCTTGGTCGTTTAAAGCGCACATGAGCGGTTATTTGTTTTGTGACACCAACCAAAACATGTCCGGATTAATGCCGATTACCGTTTATGGCGCTGTTCACTGCGCCCGCCCAAGTCTGACCTCCCCGAAGCTCCCATTTGTTAATGTATATTACAATCCGGCAACCGCCCAAAATGTCCGGTTAAACAGTCCGCCGGAGCGGGTGTCCGTGCAAGAGGGGGCCGGCGCGTGGTGATCCGCGCCCGTCGTGGGTTCACGCTGGTGGAGTTGCTGGTCGTTTCGGCCGTGGTGGGCTCTTTGCTCGTGGCGAGCGTTGGCGCGTTTCGAACGATGTGGCTGGGGTTTCGGCTCAACCTGACTCGTTTGGAACTTTCACGGGACGGGCGGACGGCCATGCGGGCCATGGGGGATTTCGTGCGTAACGGGCGTGCGACGTCCATCCGTATCACCACCCCTGCCGGCCAGCCGCTTTATTCCAGTATCGAATTTACCAACGGAAGTGGACAGGCTGTTGCTTTTTTTCAACGGGACCGGCGTCTCGTGATGTCTGTCAATGGAAATACGCGCGACCTGACTTCAGACCTTCACCACGTGTGTTTTGTTTTTCCCGATTTGCTCGATTTAACCCACGTTTCCATCAACCTCACGCTGGAAAGGCAGATCGTTCCCGGCTGGACCAAGGCCGTTGCCCTCAAGCAGGAGAGAATCGAAATCCTCGAGTACTGACAACCCAACGCTGTCGGCCACTGCGTTTTTCGGTTTCTCCGAATGTCTCTTCGCGCCGGGAAGACACAAAGCAATTGATGTCTGTTCAGCGGTCGGGCTTTTCACTGTGAACGGCAAAAGGGGGAAAAATGACACCGTGAAGAGCTCATGGCAACAAAGGAGAGAAAGACTTTTTCTCGGCGGCCATCTTGGTTCGCTAAATTGTAGAATACAGGCAATCCTTTTTCCTGACGAGGTCAATGCGCCATGAGCCAGATTAAACCGTTGAACAGCGAAAGCCTTCCTTCCTCTTTCCCCGGGGGAGATCCCGCCCATGACGTGTTTCGGGGGGACAAGGGGTCGTTGGATGTCTTCTTCCAACCGAAGTCCGTGGCGGTGGTGGGGGCGACGGAACATGCGGGGACCGTTGGACGCACACTGCTTTGGAATTTGATTTCGTCTTCTTTTGGCGGGACGGTCTACCCTGTCAACCCGAAACGTCCCAGCGTGCTTGGGATTAAAGCGTATCCACGCATCTCTGATATTCCGGAGGCCGTGGATTTGGCTGTGATCGCCACTCCGGCGGCTTCGGTGCCGGACATTATCTCGGAGTGTGTGTCCTTGGGGGTTCCGGGGGCTATTATTATTTCGGCGGGATTTAAAGAGAACGGGGCGGAAGGCGCCGCGCTGGAAAAGCGCGTGAGGGAACTGGCCCAGGGGAAAATGCGGATTTTGGGGCCCAACTGTCTCGGCTTTATGTGCCCGCCGTCGGGGTTCAATGCGACCTTTGCCAAGGGGATCGCGGCCAAGGGGAATGTGGGTTTTTTAAGCCAGTCGGGCGCTTTATGCACGGCGGTGTTGGATTGGAGTTTTAAGGAAAAAATTGGGTTCTCCGCGTTCGTCTCGCTCGGGTCCATGTTGGACATCGGTTGGGGCGACCTGATCGATTATTTGGGCAACGATCCCAAAACCGAAAGCATCGTGATCTACATGGAATCCGTGGGCGACGCCCGATCGTTTATGTCGGCGGCCCGGGAAGTGTCCCTTTCGAAGCCCATCATCGTCATTAAGGCCGGGCGCACCGAAGCCGCCGCCAAAGCCGCGGTCAGCCACACGGGGTCTCTCGTGGGGAGGGACGACGTTTTGGATGCGGCGTTTGAACGGTGCGGCGTGATACGAGTGGACGCTATTTCCGATCTTTTTCAAATGGCCGACGTTTTGGCCAAACAGCCTCGTCCCAAAGGGCCCCGTCTCACCATTGTCACCAACGCGGGCGGACCGGGTGTGTTGGCGGCGGACGCGTTGATTGAAAATGGGGGCAGTTGGCGGACCTTAGCGCCGAGACCATGAAAGAGTTGAACGGATTTCTTCCAGGCCCCTGGAGCCACGGCAACCCTGTGGATGTTTTGGGGGATGCGGACGCGGCACGCTATGGCCATGCTTTTGAGGCCGCGGCTAAAGATCCCAACTCCGATGGGATCCTTATGATCTTGACGCCCCAAGACATGACCGACGCCACGGGGTCGGCCCAACAACTGGCGCTCAAGGCTTCCACAATGGGAGGGAAGCCTATTCTCACCAGTTGGATGGGGGGTGAAACAGTGGAGGCCGGACGAACCATCTTGCATGAGGCCAAAGTTCCTGTCTTTAATTATCCCGATACCGCGGCGAAAATCTTTTGCACGATGTATTCCTACAACGCTAATCTGCAATCCCTCTACGAAACGCCGCGACTTTCCATCGGGGTCCACGAGGAAGGCGTTGATTTGAAAAGCGCCGAGGCGCTCGTGCAAAACGCCCGGGCCACCGGCCGGACGGTGTTGACGGAAGAAGAGTCCAAACGGTTGCTGGCTCTTTATGGCATCCCCACCGTCGAGACACGCCTCGCGGCCACGGCGGAGGACGCGGCCCGTGAGGCCGAGTCCCTGGGGTTCCCCATCGTCCTCAAACTTCATTCCAAAACCATCACGCACAAATCCGATGTGGGAGGGGTAATCCTCAACTTAGCGGACGCCGCGTCGGTGCGCCGGGCGTTTGAATCGATTCGCACCAATGTGCAGGAACTTAAGGGGTCGGGCCATTTTGAGGGTGTCACGGTCCAACACATGATTCGCTGGGAAGGCCACGAGGTGATCCTGGGCGCGAGCCCTGATCCTCAATTCGGCCCCATGCTCCTCTTCGGCACGGGGGGAAACTGGTGGAAATTTATCAAGACAAAGCCTTGGGGCTTCCGCCCCTGACGAGCACCTTGGCCCGTCGCATGATGGCGAAAACGAAAATTTGGAAAGCGCTCCAGGGCGTGCGGGGGCAAAAGATTTCGGACTTAGCGGCGTTGGAGAAGGTGATGATCCGGTTCAGTTGGTTGGTGCTTGAGCAAGCGGCGGTCAAAGAAGTGGACATCAATCCGCTTTTGGTTTCCCCCGAGGGCGTGATCGCTATGGATGCCCGGGTGGCTCTTTATACGGCGGCGGAGGAAAAAACAAAAGCCCGTTTCGCCATTCGGCCCTATCCGATCAATTACGAAAAAATGGTCAAGGCCAAAGACGGGACCGACCTTCGGTTTCGGCCGGTCCGACCGGAAGACGAACCGCTGTTCGTCGATTTTCATGCGAAGGTCTCGGAAAAAAGCGTCATCAGCCGGTACGGATCTTTCGAATACACCGATCGGGTGGCTCACGATCGCCTTCGACGGGTGTGTTTTGTGGATTACGACCGTCAGACTGTTTTTGTCGCTGAACAGCGCGCGTCCAAGGATCATCCGGCGTGCCTCTGGGCGGTGGGCCGGTTGTCCCGACGGCCTGGGACAAAAAAGCCCAATGGACCATGTTGGTGGCCGACCCCTACCAAAAACGGGGCGTCGGGACGGAATTTCTCAAAAATATGATCGCGGTTGCCCGGGCGGAAGGCGTAACAACAATTTGGGCGGAGATCCGCCAGGAGAACAAGGAAATGCTTCACGTCTCCGAACGGCTCGGGTTCCGGCAGACCACCTGCACGGACGGCACGGTGCGCGTGCACCTGGAATTATGATGAGGTGGGAGCGCGGGAGCCTTGCCCACAGAAAATTCACTATCCAAAAAGAGCGGGCTGGACGCCCGCGCTCCCAACCGTGATATCCGCGCGCGGATACGCCGCCCCGGCCGCTGGTCAACCGTTGGGCCCGTTTCAATTTGATCGCCGGGATCCTGGATCTGAGGATGTGGTGATTGAAATTCTGTATTGCGGTATTTGCCACAGCGATATTCATTCGGTGCGGGACGAATGGGGCCGTGGGAATTATCCCATGGTGCCTGGCCACGAAATTGTGGGGCGGGTGAGTCGGACGGGGGCTGGGGTGACCCGCTTTAAGCCGGGGAACTTGGTGGGCGTGGGATGTTTTGTGGATTCTTGCCGGGGCTGTTCTGCCTGCAAGAGCGGGCAGGAAAATTATTGCGAAAAGGGCGCGCTGTTCACGTATAACAGTCATGACAAAGAAGGGAACGCCACACGGGGAGGCTATTCTTCCCACATTGTAGTGGATGAGAATTATGTTCTGCGGATCCCGGACGGTTTGTCCCCGAACCGGGCGGCGCCGCTCCTTTGCGCGGGAATCACCACCTATTCGCCGTTAAAACACTGGAAGGTGGGACGGGGGCATTCGTTGGGTGTGGTGGGGTTGGGGGGACTGGGCCACATGGCGGTGAAGTTCGGCGCTTCCCTTGGGGCCAAGGTGACAGTGTTCAGCTCGTCTGCCCACAAACGAGAAGAGTCCAGCCATTTGGGAGCTCATAACTTTGTTCTCACGAAAGAGAAAAAGACCATGGACGGTCTTTTAAACAGTTTCGATTTCATTATTGACACCGTTTCGGCCACCCATGACGTGGATTCTCTGCTGGCGCTTCTTCGTCGGGAAGGGACGCTCATCCTTGTTGGCGCCCCGGGCGACCCCCTTTCGCTTTCCACGTTTTCGCTCATTATGGGAAGACGAACCATGGCGGGGTCGCTGATCGGGGGCATTAAGGAAACCCAGGAAATGCTCGACTATTGTGCCAAAAGGGATGTTCAGGCGGATGTGGAAGTCATCCCCGTTTCCCGCGTGAACGAAGCGTATGAGCGGGTTTTGCGCGGAGACGTGCGCTACCGATTTGTGTTGGACATGAAAACCCTGTGATGAAATCCCCCGAACTTTATTTCGATAACGCGGCCACCTCTTGGCCGAAACCTCCCGCCGTGGTTAAAAGCTTGGAGGTTTACGATCGGGAGGTCGGCGCGAGCGCCGGGCGAGGGGCGTATCCTCGAGCTCAGGCGTCGGGCGAAATTCTTGCGGGGTGCCGAACGGCACTGGCGCGGCTGATGAACGCTCCCGACCCGCGGCGTGTGATTTTTACGCTTAACTGTTCCGACGCATTAAACCTGGCGATCCACGGACTGCCTTGGCGTCGTGGCGACCGGGTGTTGGTGACGCCGTTTGAACACAACTCTGTTTTGCGTCCTTTGCATGCGCTGAAAGTCCGGCGCGGGATCGGCATTGACGTTATGCCCGTGGACGCGGACGGGCGGGTTCTAGTGGAAAAGTTGCCCGGCGCTCTCAAGGCTCGGACCCGGTTGATCGCGTGCGTCCATGCGTCCAATGTGACAGGCGTTATTCAGCCCGTGGCCGAGGTAGGGACGTTTTCTCGACGGAAAGGAATTCTCTTTTTGGTGGATGCGGCCCAATCCGCTGGGGCGATCCCGATCGACATGCAGGCCATGAAAATTGATCTGTTGGCGTTCCCGGGACACAAGAGCCTTTTGGGTCCTTTGGGCACCGGGGCGCTTGTTTTAGGCAAAGAGATTGATCTTGATCCTCTGCGCCAGGGAGGAACCGGGAGCCTTTCTGAAATTGAAGTTCAACCGGATTTTTATCCGGACCGGCTGGAAACGGGCAGTCACAACGCCCCGGGTCTTTTGGGGCTCTGGGAAGGAGTAAATTTTGTTTCCAAGCGGGGAGTGGGGGCCATCCGGAGACATGAGCGCGCGTTGTTGGACCAATTTATGGAGGGGCTTTCGTCCCTGTCTTCGGTTCGGATTTTTGGGCCGTCCCACAGCGCTCATCGGGCGGCGGTGGTGTCGCTCCGCTGGGGGGAGGAGGATCCTCGGCGTACGGCGGCGCGGTTGTGGGAACGGGGGCGGGTGATGGTGCGGGCGGGGCTTCACTGCGCTCCTTGGGCGCACAAACAGATCGGGACGTTTCCCCAAGGGACATTTCGGTTTTCGTTTGGGCCGTTTGTGACGTCAAAACAGATTGATCGGGCGCTGGCCGCGTTAAGAACGTTAAATAAATGAAGAGCATGGCCGTTGATTTCGATGGAAAAAGGGCCGGCAAAGGGGGGAAAAAAAAAAACGACCCGGGGCCCGTTCACGGACAAAATGACTCGTTCCTCTAACCCGGTTCAGGTTCTGTTTCGGCAGATACGGTTGCGGCCGTTTTTTGCGCTCCGGCAACGGTTTAAAGAAGGATATGGGGTTTTGGATTTTCGCGCGGACCTCCTGGCCGGGGTGACGGTGGGACTTGTGGCACTGCCCCTTACCATGGCTCTGGCGGTGGCCAGCGGGGTCCCGCCGCAACAGGGGTTGTACACGGCCATCATTGCTGGGTTTGTTGTGCCACTCTTTGGCGGTTCTCGAACTCAGGTGACGGGGCCCACCGCCGCTTTTGTCGTCATCCTCTCGCCGATTGCTTCTCGGTTTGGTCTTCCGGGTCTATTGATGGCCGGGTTTATGGCGGGTGTTATTTTATTGGTCATGGGCCTGGCCCGAATGGGTCAAGTGATCGAGTTTGTGCCCTATCCCGTGACAACGGGGTTTACCGCTGGGATCGCCTTGGTGATCGGCACGTTGCAAATGAAAGACTTTTTTGGGTTGAAGCCCGGCCCGCTTCCCGACCACTACATCGAGCGCGTGAGAACCCTTTGGGCGGCGCTGGACACGGTTTCGTTAACGGAAATGTCCGTGGGTCTAATCACCCTGGGGATCCTGATCCTCTGGCCAAAAGTTTCGCGGCGGGTTCCCGCTTTATTGGCGGGGCTTGGCATCGTGACGGTGGGGGTGGCCATGGCCCAGCACTTTTGGCCGGGGTTGGAGGTGGCCACCATTCAGACTCGATTTCCTTCCTCCACGGGAGGCGGAATCCCGGCGGGGCCGCCGCCGTTTGTTTGGCCCTGGAATTGGGTCGGGCCAAACGGCGTGCCGCCCGTTATTTCAATTCGCTACATTGAGAGTCTTCTCCCCGCGGCGTTCGCTATTGCCCTCTTGGGCGCCATTGAATCCCTGCTCTCTGCTGTGGTGGCCGACGGGATGACCCGCACCCGACATGATCCGGACGCGGAACTGGTGGCGTTGGGCCAGGGGAACATGTTGGGTGCTTTTTTCGGAGGGATCCCCGCCACGGGGGCTTTTGCCCGCACAGCGGCCAATATCCGGGCCGGCGCGCGGTCGCCGATTTCAGCCATGGTCCACGCGTTGTTCATTCTTTTGGCTGTTATCTTCTTTGGGCCGATCATCTCGAAAGTGCCCATGGCGGCCATGGCGGCGCTTCTCCTGGTGGTGGCCTACCATATGTCGGAAATCCATCGGGTGCGCCAACTTCTCCGCATTGCGCCCCGAAGTGACATTTTGGTTCTGATCGTGTGCTTCCTATTGACGGTGTGTTTCGACATGGTGATTGGCGTTTCCGTGGGAATCGTCTTGGCGGCTTTGCTTTTTTTGCGTCGGATGGCAGGCCATACGCGTGGCCGGGTGGTGGCGGAAGGCCATGCGGCCATTGGGCGGCCGATTCCCAAAGACGTTTTCGTTTACGAAATCACGGGGCCGCTCTTTTTTGGCGCGGTGGAAAACGCGGTTGGATCCCTGCGGGCGTTGGGACAAAACATTAAGTCCGTGGTCCTCCTGATGGAAGATGTGTCCCATTTGGACGTGACGGCGTTGGTTTCATTGGAAAGCGCGCTGTTGGATATTCTTCGGACCCGGCGTCAGGTGGTGTTGGTGGGGGCCGGGACTCAACCCCTTCGTCTTCTTCGCCAAGCCGGTTTGGTGGGTGAAGGGAAACCTGTTCACGTGTGCGGGACGGTGGATGAGGCGCTGGAGCGAATAAAATCCGGTTTGTCGTTGCCCCATTGAGGGGGCGATTTTCTGGAACGTAAAAAACAATGCGACTGATCAATTGGGCATCAACAAACGGCATTGGCCAGGATTCCCCGGCTGGCACGGGGCTTCCATCGATAGGGTGCGGACGGAAATGTTCCGTCAGCTGAAATGTGTAGGTTAGGTTTTTCTGGTTTTTGCCGATATAGTCTTGGAGGACAACCTACCATGAAAGACAACGACCAAGAAGCTCATGAGATTCAATACATCAACCTTAAGCTGGCCGGACGGGGGCAACCCACGTTTCGCGGTGTTTCGGGCGATCTTCTTGAGGTGGCGTGGCCGCTTTTGCAGAACCATCAAGAAAAAAGCCGGCTTTTGGCTGGACATCTCTGCCCTGCCGATCGGCGGATTCAGAATTTCCTTCACGCTTATTTCCATGAAACAGAGGGGCGAACTCCCGTCGCTCTGCCGAATTTGACGTTTACGCTAGATCGGCCGGGTTTGGCCAAGATGCTTTCCTTCCTCCGGACAAGGATCTTTTTTCTTCTGAAATCGTGACCACCTACCGTGTTAAGCAGGGCATCCTTCATAACCCCAAAAGCGATCGGCGGACCACGGCCGGGGTTTTTCATGTGGCCGAGGGGGGCTTTCCGATTCCCTGGGACAAAAAAGCCGTGCCAAAAAACGTTTTTCGAAATTTATTAGGGGCCGCTGTTGTTCCTCCGGAAGATTACAAGCTTTTGCCCTTTACCGCGGGTCAAGCGGAAAAGGCGCGGGTGTGGGTATCTCTGCTTTTGCGTCCGTTGGTGTGCCCGGCGGTTCCTGGGCATCGGACAGAGAAACGCATGGAAATACGGTTTTTCGCACCGGGGTCCATGGTGGGGAATTTGGATTTTCTGGAACGGATTTTTGGGAACGCCGGGGATCCTTCTCTTCCCGCCAACGATGCGGCCCTCGATCCCGATGGCTGGACAGGTCACACGGGGTGCGTGATTTTGGCTCCGCACTTGGTCACGTTGAAGAAAAAAGATCTTGGGCTTCCTCCCCGCGCCCAGGCCACCGACCGGCAGAAACGGGACGGCATGTGCTGGGACAAACCCGACGAACTTTACAACGAGGGACAGGCGTTTAAAGTCGCCGCCCGCGACGCGCGGGGCGTCATGGTCACCTTGATCGCCGACAACTATTTTGGCTATTGCAAGAAAGAAGTTAAAACCCAAATCAGTTATTCCGCCAACCTTTATGGTTTAGCGGAAGAGGAACATGCGGGGGGCGCGATCGCTTTCGCCAGCTACGACCTCGGGGTCCGATTTGCCCAGGAAGTCCGATTGATCCCCCAGAACGGACTGACTTTCGCCGACATCGTCAAAGAATATGGTTCCTTCATGGAAATCCAACCCGAAGGGTATGGCATTGATCGACGGTTCTCTGATGTTTTGTACGTTCCTGAGGATGCCGTCTTTGACATGAACGCCAAAACCGTCTCCTGGGACTGGGACGGCAAAAACCGAGCCATTCGTCTCTTGGCACGAAATACGTACCTTTTGCCGAACGGATATAAAGTTGGTCTTTCTCACACAGTGGGCGGCCAGGGATGGCATCTCACCGGATCCTCTGCTGAGGGGACGCTTTGTCATAAACCCAGCACCGTGAGCGGGGGGGGGAAGTCCGAAATTTCAAAATCCATTGAAGACGCCATGGTTCAAGGGCCGGTTTTTGTGGCCGATTTCCAAAAAGACATGGACTTGGTGGATTCAATCATTGATCGGCCGTACACCGGACGGTTTAAGGATCCGCACATGGACAAGCACCCCTCGCGGACGATCCTCGGACCGGATCGATCGTTGGGGTCCGTCATTAAATTGTTGACGCCCGCGCCCGCCTACAATGACGATTTCAATGAATGGCTTCGTTCTATCCCGGCCCATATCAAAGATCTTGTCTTTGTGCTTAAACGATTTTACCGGCCCGAATGGGGCGCAGAATGGCGCAAACATTTTAGTGTGGATATGGTCAACGGCGCCCCTGGCCACGAATTGAAACTGGACGGGCGGCGGTTGCGGGCCACCTATTTGCGGGTGGGGTTTGAGCGGGACGGATCGCGGCGGATTTGTCGGGTTCGGCAGGATTTTGTTCCCACCGACAAAGTCCAGATGGAAGACGATATCACGGCGTCCGTTGTTGTCCCCGGTCGATTCTGCCGGGTCTCCGCTTAGACGGAACCCATCCCAGCGTTAAAATTGTGACCAACTGTGAAAAGCTTTTGTTTCAACGCCCCGACGACGCGATCATTCCTGGCTACGACAAACAAGCCGAGGCCGACATGTCTGGGTCGAACGTTTTTCTCTCCAACTGGGAACCCTTGGGGAGGAAGGATGCCGAGTTTTTGGTGGAAGACGCGATCACGTTCGAACAGTTCACCGCGCCGGTACAGGACCTGTTCAAGAGATTTCTCTCAGACGGAACGCCGGCCCACATCGTGTCGTCTTCCCGTCCCCGCATGGTCGACGGAAAACCGTCGAAGAACCCGCGATATTTGCAGGAACGCCCCGACTTAACGGACCCGCGATCTGTGGTGATTGCCGAAATGGGCACGCGATTGTTTCGAAAGATTCCCGCTGACCAACCCGTCCCTTGGGTGGTGGACGCGGTTCTTCCGGCGCGGCGCAACAATCCTCCGGAACCGGCTAAAAAGGGGCCGGCGGCCCCACCTCTCTGCGTTTACAACCCCATCCATTTTCAGGAACTCCCTGAACTCTTTATGGATTTCATCTGCAGTCTCACGGGAAAATCACCTTCCACCACAGGGTTCGGGTCCGAGGGAGCGTTAACGAAAGGCCCCTTTAATGCCATGCCACCCGTCATCGATTTGAACAACGCGCTGGTATCGTATATCTTGACCGGCTATCATGGGTTCACGACGGCCGCGGGGTATATTGGACCCCATCTGCGCGTGGATCACGACGTCAGCTTGTTGGCTCCCGAAATTTGGGCCCGCCTGAACGCTGACGAGTTGGATCCGGCGTTCCTGATCCAGGAAGGCTATTTGGAACCGGTGAAGGATTTAGAGCACGAAGGCCGGGAAATTCCCGCCAGCCGGCTGGGCTATCGCATCACCGAAAAATTTGTGCGGGGATTTTTGGGGCGGGTGTTCAACAATCCCAACGTCGTGTTCACGCAAGAAATGTTGCGGCCAGAGATTCAAGACCTGGACGTTTTCGTTCAGGGGGTGGAGGCCATCGTTGAAGCGCAAAAGCATGTGGCCGAGGATTATTTCTCGGACGGGAGTGTGGCGCAGGCCTGTCCGCCGCTTCGAGCGCTTCTGCACATCATGGCGAAGGGCAGTTATGAAGGCAAAGGTCCCGCCCATCCCGACGTCCGCGCTCTTTTCAACCGGGAAAAATTATTGAAGAGCGATTGGTATCAAGCGCGCCTGGCGGCCCAGCAAAAGAAGGACATTCACCTTTGGACGGAGCACGTGGCCCATTTGGAAGAAGCGTTGAAATCGTTCCCCGCCGCTGAATTTCCCAAATTGGCCATCGACAAACGCCTGGCCGATGCTCGAAAGAATTTAGTGGAAGTTCAAAGCCCCGCTTACCTCGCTTCGCTCATCGGCACCCTCGGCCTCGACCCCGCGGCGGTCCTTATAAAACCCGGATTCTGAAATAGGACACGGCATTCGACGAAGAATCCGGGACATTTTCCTCCTCAAAACGCTCAACCGTAGACATCGCACACGCCCCGGAACGGATTCCAATAAAGAGTGAACTTCATTCAATAGATCCGGCAACCGTTGGATCTCATCGACAAAAACGGTCAAAATGCCCGAGGGGGGCAACGCTCCCTCCACCTCTGCCCGAAACGCGCCCGGTTCCTTTAGCCTGAAAATCCCAGTTGACGGAGTCTTTCCGTCCGGGAGGGCTGAAAAAAATGTTCCGGACCTGTTGACAGAAGCCCTGTGCCAACCGCGGTGTCGCTAGATACCGTCTCAGTTTGTAGGATGAGAGGGAATCCCGGCTAACACAGCTGTCCGGTAAAAGGTCGACGAAAACCACCCCTCCTCCAGTCATTCCGGCATGGGGTTGCCGGCCCGTCTCCTCGTTTCTTGTATTTGGGGCGTCAGAGCCGCTGATTCGGCCCGTCGCAGAGCGACGTGCACCTGGGGCGTCAGAGCCGCTGATTCGGCCCGTCGCAGAGCGACGTGCACCTGGGGCGTCAGAGCCGCTGATTCGGCCCGTCGCAGAGCGACGTGCACCTGGGGCGTCAGAGCCGCTGATTCGGCCCGTCGCAGAGCGACGTGCACCTGGGGCGTCAGAGCCGCTGATTCGGAATCCAGCATTAAAACTGAATTCCGGAAAAAGTCATTCGGGAATGACGAATGGTATGCATTTATTCTCTGGACAGCTACACACCTGTTCAGGGAAAACGGTGAATGTCCTTCTCCCCTCCGTGGGAGAATGTGGCCCGAAGGGCCGGATGAGAGGCGATTTTCCGTCAAAGACAAATCATCCCCTCGCCCTGCCCTCTCCCACAAGGGGAGAGGGTAACTCTTGTTGGGGACATGGACCATGTTGGGGCTTTATTTCCCTCTATGCGTGGTTTTTCCCCCGAATGAAAGTCGGGGTTTACAATTTTGTTACAACTTCTTAATGGGATCTTCTGGGGTTGTGATGTATGCTTATGGCTGTGAGCTCGGAATCTATCATTTTCAGAAAATGTGTTGCTGTCGCTCTGGGGGGTGTATTCCTTGGGACCCAGTGTCTTTTTGCTTATCAACCGGAAAATGAGTTTTGGGCGGAACGGCGGCGGGCGACCCGGCGGGGGGCTTCGCCCCTTTTTGCGTCTTCGACTATAGGGGGCCAACCGCTTGGGTCATACTCGCTCGCGGACCCATTTCCTCCTGTTCAACGCGTGGGGGCCTCTCTCTCTCAAACAATCGCTCGCTCTGTCCCGAAAGAGTTTATAAAAGACCACACGGCTCTTTGGGCCGCCCTCTCTCCTGTCTATGGGATGGTTCGAAAAGTGTCGCTTCCCACACACCTGGTTTCTCAATCTCCTGTCGTGATCCACATCCAAGACGTTCACATGAACCAAGAGGCTCAATGGAATATCCGTGGGGCTGTGCGGTCTTTAATGCAATCGGGGCAGGTGGATCTGGTAGCGTTGGAAGGAGCCACAGAGGAGATCCACCTTCAACCTTTTGTGGATTTCCCTCACCGTCACGCTGTGGAGGTTACGGCAAATTATTTGCTCAAGCAAAATAAAATCACCGGTCCAATCCACGCGGCGTTCACCGCCACGGGGACGCTTCCCAAAATCATCGGCATCGACGATCCTACCCATTACGCGGCCAATGTTCGGGCTTACACGGATTCTTCCGTGCGATTGGAAAAAACGCGGCAGGACGTGAAGGGTTTGCAAGACAGAATTGAGGGGGGGAAGAAAGCGGTTTATTCCCAAGAATTATTAGCGTTCGACGAGGGGGTGCGGTCTTACCATAAAGGGGAAATATCGCTTGGGGACCATGTCCTGAATCTCACGCAGAAAGTGCCGAACAACGAGGCCCCTGCCATTCATTCTTTTAAAGAAGCGTTGGCGTTGGAACGGACGTTGGACTTTAAACAAGTGGAAGTAGAACGTGCCTTCCTGATTGCCGCCCTCACCCAACGGTTGAACGAGCTTGAAACCAAGGATTTCTTGGCCCAAAGCCTTGCCTACCGATCCGGCCAATTGCCTTATGCTGAATTTTATTCCCGCCTGAAAGATACGTGCCAGTCAAAGGGCCTGCCGTTGTCCCGATTCCCGAGCATGGAGGCCTATGTGCGCTATGTGCTGACGGCGGACGGGATTGATGCGGAAGGTCTGTTGGAAAACCTCTCTGATCTGGAAAAGCGCGGTTATGATCGGTTGGCAAAATCAAAAGAAGAAAAGGCTTTGGTGGCGCAATCCCGTCAGGCGTGGTTGAGTGAAAAATTAGTGGATTTTTCGCTGACGCCTGCGGATTGGAAAGAATATCAGGCGACAGGGATCGCTGGCACAAAAGAGGAACGGGCTTCTTATGAAGCGTTCTACCATGAGGCTCAGGCGCGGGACGGAGCCATGGCGGAGAATGTGTTGAGGGCCATCGGACCCCATGGTTCCGCTCCCCCACGAACGGCGGTTCTCGTCACAGGCGGCTATCATGCCGAAGGAATGACCCAGCGGCTGGTTCAGCAGGGCGTCGTTGTCGTTTCGTATGTTCCGAAAATCGAAAAGATCGATACCGCCCAGGGGTCCGCTTACCTCAGCGTGTTTACCCAAGAAAAAACCCCGCTAGAAAAATTGTTCGCTGGGCAGAAATTGTTCTTGGGAATGAACCCATTGGCTGGGGTGCCAGAGGCGGCTGTGCTGGTCCCCGCGGTTGCTCGGGTGGAAAACAGTTCCTTGAGCGTAATGTCCGAAAAGGATATGGCAAAAATAGACGAATATATAAAAAAATTCTCTCCGGAAGCGAAATTGACCATTGGGGTCCCTAAACAAAAGAAAGACGGTGGTTGGGTCGTGACGGTCCAAGTGCAAGAGGGGGAAGAGGCAAGGAAATTTTCGCTTGTTACAAATGGCAAATTCGACATTGAATCTTTTGGCATCGTTGATCACGAGGATCGGCCTCCCTCAGCCTGGTTTTTTGAAGCGGTGATCTGGATTCATCAAAAGTTAAGGACTTATGCCAAAAGGGTTTCCCCTTCAACAGCGGCTGTTTCGTGGGCGAGCCTTTCCTCCTGGACCCCAGCCAACTTTTTTTGGTTTGCCCGTCATCACACGGTCAACACTCCACGCGATCTTTCGTTCCTCCTGGGCTGGATGGCAATGGAATCTGTGGCCCCATACCTCAGACGGTTATCTCGCCTGCAGATGCAGGGAATGTGGGAAAAAATGCGTTCTGCATTCGATCGCCATGTTTATTGGAATCGGCTTGACCTATTTGCCTTGGTGGCGATCTACGGGGGGCTTATCGCTCTGACTCCGTTCCCTCTGCTGGAATTCACGGGGCTGGGTTTCGGGTTCCCGCTTATCGGGTGGGGCCTGGCTCTTGGGTTGGATCGGCAATTTGACCGGCAAGTCAACACGTCCATCCTGTCCCCCATTGTTTCAGCGGAAGTTTCCATGTCGTTGGAGGGGGAGAATGCCTTTGTTCGTCGACAGGCGATCTACCGCCTCATCGTATTGTTCAACCAAAACGAGCGCGCGTTCTGGGCGGCGTGGTCTTTGCTGGATCCTAAAACAATCGAAGCGGCCATCAAAAGCGGGGTTAAATCGCGAGTCGAAAATAATGTTTGGAAAAGGCTGAATCGTTTTGATGTCAGCGTTGAGAAACAGAGGGAGGCGCATTCAGTCGAAAGGAGGGAATGGGAACGTTCCGCGCGTCTGGCACTCGGCACAGACACGTTCAGAATTTTGAATGTGTTTGGGTACGACCCGGAGTGGGTGGGCAGCGGAACGGTATTAAAAAATATCGTGCGGGAAGAAAAACGTTATGGGGATGTCCCCATCGTCGCGTTGACAGGCCAACGAGGAGCCGAACGAGATCCCGCATTCCCGGAAGGAACGGCCACTGAAAGAATTTGGCATGCCGATCCTTCCCGGGGGGAATTCAGTCGAGGGCCCCCGGACATCGGGTTTCCGACGCCCACGTATTCCAGTGATCTTCCGTTTTCACATACGCGGTTTCAAAATCTCAGTCCGCTGGAATGGGTCGAATACCTTGAGGTGAATTACGAGCAGATCGCGCGATCGATTACAAAATACTCCCCCCATATTATTCACAGCCACCACGTTTTTACATTGAACGCGTTGGCTAAGTTGGCCGCTCCCTGGATTCCCATCGTGGTGAGCAGTCATGGCACCGAGCAGAAAGTCTTGCGCGACAGGGGTCCCCCCACGCCCGGGATCATCGAGGCCGCACAGGCCGCCGATGCGATTATCATTCCAACCGAAGACATGCGGGAGGAAACCAAAGAAATCTTTAAGGTTTCCGATAAGACGGTTCAAACGATTGAACATGGGTTCGATGAAGATCGGTTTCGGCCGCGGTCCACGGACCGGGCCGCGTTTCTTCGCCAATACGGGGCCCCAGAGGGGATCGAGCGAATTGTCGCGTTTGCTGGAAAGTTCAGCGCGTGGAAGGGTTTGGACTATTTTCTTCAAGCGGTTCCTCTTTATCAAGGGGAAAAACCAGGGACAGTTTTAACGATCATTGAGGGGGGAGGGGATCCGGAAACCAACGCGGTTGTTCGGGCGCAGGTGGACGATCTTAATCGCCGCGGGTTCCCGACACGATACATTCCCTGGGAGGACCTGAAAGACGTAGCGAATTTGATGGCGGCCACGGACGTCTTCGTTCTCCCTTCTGTTCGCGAGCCTTTTGGGCTACTCCTTCTTGAGGCCATGGCCAGTGGATGCCGTGTTGTTGCCGCCCGTACCGGGGGGCCCGCCCGAATGGTTCCTCCCGCTATGGAGGAAGAGGGCCAGGCTCATCTCGTGGATCCACTAACGGTATCCGAACACGTTTCACCGGCCACCCCCGATGGAATGGCTTATTCCACTCGGTTGGGAAACGCCGTTCTTGAACTTCTAAAAAAACCGTCGACCCCCGAGCAACGGGGGATGATAGGCGCTCAAGTGGCGGGGCGCTCTTGGCGCGCCGCCTACGGTTCCCTTCGCAAAACCTATCGTGAAATCGTTTCCCAAAAACTGGGTCTGGGTGTGAATCATCGGCCGTTTTGGGTTTCATCGAAGGATCCTCTTGCAAAAGAGGAGGCTGTTGTGGGCAACAAAGCGCGCGGCCTGGCCCTCTTGGAAGAGAGTGGCGTTTCCATCCCGGAGTGGGTCAGCCTGACGACAGAAGCGATGGATGCGTTTATTAATAGGGATGCCTCCTTGTCAAAATTAATCTCAGAGTGGCGGGAGAGTCTGGGATCTCCCCTTATGTCATACCGGTTGGCCAGCGAAATCCGGGAAAAAATGATGACGGGATCACTCCCTGCGGCCGTTCAAGAAGCCCTTCGGCAGATTCATGCGTCATTTCCGCCGGGAACGCGGCTCAAGGTGAGAAGTTCCGCCATAGGAGAAGACTCGGCGGAGGCGTCCTATGCCGGACGTTACGAAACCATTTCGGATGTCTCAAGCCTGGAGGAGCTTGAGAGGGCAGTTCGAGCCGTGTGGGCTTCTTTGTACAGCGAAGAAGCCATCCAATATCGGCGTCTCCAAATAAGGGGCCCCTCGGGAACGAACCCAAAAGAATCGATGGCCATTGTGATTCAACGGCAAGTGTCATCGGTCGCGTCGGGCGTGGCTTACAGCGTCGATCCCGGGACCGGGCAGTCCCATGTCATCGTGGAGGCGCACGAGGGGGACGGAAAAAATATGGTGGAAGGTTATTCGCAACCGGACCGGTGGATCTTTGACCCCGAATCGAAAGGCGTTCCGTTGCTAGAAAAGACGATATGGCCAAAAATATCTGAGGCCGGACAGCCCGTTTGGAAGGCGGCGGTGAATGATGCGCAAGCGCGGAAAGTGGCTGAACAAACGCGGCTCATTAAGGACGCGTGGAGGCGACGTGGGATTACGCTCCCCGTGGATTGGGAATTTGCATTCGATGAAAACGGGGATTTGTTTTGTTTGCAGGCAAGGCCGGTGACGGGAATCCCTCCCGGGGAGGATGGGGGGAGACGGTCTCCGCGTTAAAGCGACCCCAAGCCAAGCGCTGAGGACGGGGAGCGACAGAACTGTTGGAGGGGGTGGACAGGTTTTCCGGGCGCGGTGGTGGGCCGGCTTGTTGTCATCGATACCCCGGCGGGCCCGGACCGAGATAATTTACCGGAAGCGTTCAAACGTGTTCGGCCGGGGATATTCTGGTCACCCCAACGGTCAACATCGGATGGACCCCGTCTTGGATCGGTTGGGGCCCGAAGAGGGGACTCATCGTCGAGCGGGGCGGGATGACGTCCCACTCCGCGGCACTTTCTCGGGAACGGGGGTTTCCCTCCATCGTGGGGGCTCGGGACGCGTGCCGACGATTGAAATCGTGGAACGAAAAAAACCGTGACACTCGATTCGACGAATCGAGCCATTCTTCAAGGGGCGCGACCCTTGGTGTCCGGATCCATGGAAAATCTTTTTTGGCGGGAAGCCGCAGAGGGGGATCCACGGCAACGCCGCGAACCATACCATTTCCTTGATTCGAAAGGCGTGGCCTATGTCAAAAAACCAGTCCATGCCCTCGACACACTCCAATTGGACCTTTATCTGGACGGGATGAATCGCGCCCGCGCCCTTTTCCCGCGTTTGCCCTTGGAAATGAAAGTGCGAAACAACACCCTTTACGTGAATTACAACGAATGGCTTGATTTTTCCACCGCCCTGTATGAAAAGGGACTTTCCTGGTTGGAGGATTTTTATACGAGCCGGGTCACGTCCGTTCAACGATTCCAGGGGAGCGCTACGAACCTCGAACCCACCGCCGTTTCCATGGCGGAGCTTTTTGACGCGATGGGGGAGATGTTGATGTATTTCCATATGCGCGCGGGGTTCCGGCGTGGGGCCGTGATGCGATACCGCGAAGAATTTTTAGCCCGTCTTCCGAAATCTCTGCGCGATCGCATCTTATTCAAACTGTCTTTGTTCGCTCCCTTCGAACTCACGGAAACTCAATTGAGAGATCAACGCTACGCCGGTTTGTTGCGATCATTGAAGGATGAAGATCGGGCACGAATTTTAAATGAGGATTTCGAAACATTGGCCCGCTGGATCGCTTCCGATCCCGGTCCCTGGGCCCAGGACGCCCGAAGCATTCTGCAAGATTATAAATTGGAGCGGTTTCAAATTGACGACTGGAATGCCCCGCTCCCTTTTCGGTTATTGGCGGTTCGATTGCGCGAAGACCTTCGGTCCGGAGAGGCGGCGAAGCCTCTGCCCCCTCTTACCATCCGTTCCGTGGAAGCGTTAGAGCGCGAATTAAAGAAGACGCGCAAGGAGATCTTGGCGTTGGACCCCGCCTTCCCGTTTGATCAATTTCTCCGAAGCGTTGTGTTGTCCGAGCGTCAGGCGGCGCAAGTGGACAACGAACGACACTGGCAACACCGTCTTCAACATCGCGTCTATAAATTCTTATTGACCGCTGGTCAAAGGTTGACCAGCGCGGGATGGCTCGGATCGCCCTCTGAAATATTATCCTTAACGCAAGCGCAGGTGTTGGATTTATTAACACGTTTTGAGAAAGGGGAAACGCCCACGCCCCTTCTTTTGGGAACCTTTCCAGAGGGAACGGCGGTCGGGACAGTTGAACTTCATGCCACCAATCTCTGCAACCTCACATGCGCTGAGTGCACCTACACGGTTCACCATGCCGGTCGAGAGGTTTTTCCCCTGACGCTGGTGGAACATGTCGCGGAGTTACAACCCAAAACGATTTACATCACCGGAGGGGGAGAGCCCAGTTTATACCGAGACGACACAGGGGGTGATGGACGAAAACGAATGGAGGACTTGGTCCTCGCCCTCCACCAACGGCTTCCCGCGACAACGATTTTGTTGGGCACAAACGCGGTTTCAACACTTTCCGCGGGCGACTGGCAACGCCATGTGGATATGTTGAGGATCGGATTCCATGATTTCAGGCCGCGTGATTTTCGAATGGGATTGCCCCGGGCGACCCGGAAATCCTGGGATCATTTTTGGCAATATTTTAACGGGCCCGTGGGCGAAATATGGATGACGTTCCAATTCGATCGTCGAACGTATGGCGATGCTCTTTCCTTGGCGGAACTCTTCTTTAACCGCTGGCAAAAGGAATGTCACGATCATCCGGAGCTTGAAAAAAAAGAAATCGGACTTAAACTCCTCTACAGCGCGAACGATGCATTTCCAGAGAATCCCTTTGTTGGGTCTGAACCGACCCCCGCTGATCAAGAGACCTGGGCGCGCCTGTGTGCGTCGGCCCGTCGGAAGGATACTCCGTTTGGCCGTTTCCTTCAGGAAATGGCAGATGGGCACCTCGTTTCGAATATGAAACTTCCTCCTGAAATAACAACGGGCCGTTTGATGACCCACTCCGTTCAACCGGCGCACCGATGTTGGATGTCGGAACATTATGTTCTTGTGGGGGCCGATGGTAAATTTTATCCGTGTTGTTCGGTCCTCAGTCGACAAGAGGGGGATCTGGGTCCCGTTTCCCAGGGAGCGGAATCCTTGCTGGAGCGTCGCCGCTTCCTTTGGAAAAATCCATTAGCGTCTTGCCAAAAGGGCTGTCGCCTAGCGAACACGCTCTTGGGACGTCGCGTTCTGGGTTTATCAACGAACGTGCAGGCGAAGGAGGTTCCCCCCGCGAAGGAGGACGCCGGTAGCGCTACCAGCCTATGGATGACGAAATTGTTTGAGTTGGCCGGGGCGTCGGTGGATGGGCTGAGGTCGAGGATGGGCAAGAAATTAAACGATGGTTTGAATTACGAAAAGCGGTTTGGATTGCATTACAAACGCAATGCGCCGCGTTATGAGCTTGCTCTCGCAATGACTGCCATGGGGCTAAATGTGTTTTGGGCGGGGAGTTTGTGGGTGGTGGGAGTGTTTTTTGTGTGGTTTGTGGTTTCTCATACAAAACCTTTTGAACTTAAAACAGATGTTCAGGTCAGTCGGGTGAATGTTGGCATTATGGCGGTCATTTATGGGGTGCTTATTGCTTTCTCCCCAGATATTCTGATGGATTTTGTTCACTCTGGAACGCGTCAGAACTTGGTTAATCTCCTGCTCATGGGTGTGGGGTGGCATGGCGCCTATGGACTGCATCGGTATTTTGATCCCCCAGGGCGAACGGTAAAACCCACAGAGCGTAAAGAAGTGGAAATCAAACCACTTTCCCTCAGCTATTGGGCATCACGATACTTGGGGTTAGAGGAACCCCTCGCTCGCATTGTGGGAGGGATTGAGATATTGATTCAATTCGTTTCCCTGGTTTGGTTAAGGTTTATTGGCGACAATATTTCGCCGACGGGTACGGGATTGTTCCCTCTTTTAGGGTTGGATCCTTTCTTAGGGCCTCTGTTCATTATGGGCCTCTTTTATTTTTTCTGGGCTAACTTATACGGGATGTCCAAGGTGGCCGAGGGGGAGGGAAAGAATCGTCCTTCACTCAAACATTTGGGGGTCCCTTTTTCTGTTTTCTTGCTGTTGCTTCCCCCTTTCGTCGGGCTGGGAATCGGAGCTTATGTTTATTTCGCTTATAATATTTCGGCGTTGGTTAGTCCAGACCTGGAATCAAAGAGGATTTTGTCCGCTGAAGAAAAAACCAAAAAGGGACGAACGATCAAACTTTTGGCAGCTTTGCCGAAAGAAATTAATGCGAAGGATGCGAACGTTGAGTCTGTTCGCGTCATCATAAAAATTGTTGAAGAACGATTATTTAAGAAAGTTAATAAATTTTTATTCGTTCAAAATCAGGATAGGATATGGGAGTTCCCTGGAGGAGGAGCGCAAGAGGGGGAATCGATCTCTGAAACGGCAGAACGGGAGACCAAAGAAGAATTGGGCCCAAATTTTGCAAGCGTCTTAAGAATATCTCAAACCCAGGGTTTGGAAATGGAGGCCCAATTTGTTCATGGAATTATTACCCCAGGGAAAAACAATAGTTACAGAGCCGTTAGTGTTGTCCAGGTCGAGCATAAAGGGTTTTCTCCTAGTGTTAAACTGAATGAGGAATCCCTCGATCATAAGTGGATGACAATAAAACAAGCGATGCGAATTTATATGGGGTTTACCCTGAACACCCGGATGGCACTGCTGAATCCAATTCTTGAAAGCGAATACGGAGTCAAGGAAATAACGTCGATCGTTCCGATGGAGGAAGATAAAAATTCCGACGTCATAGGGCCACCCCTATCCATTATGACAGGGGATGGAGAGAACAGGAAGGAATTTATACTTCGCCACCAGGATCAGATTGTTCAGTTGCCGGATGGAAAAACAAAAACCATTGTCCAGCGAAAAAAGACTTTTTTTCAAAGGTCTGACACTCTTCGCTTAAGTCGTCAACCTATGGTGCTTGAAGAGGTTATGGACACACCGGGCAGTGAGGACCGCTTAATCGATTTGACCGCAGGTCAACGTTTGGTGGCCCATGAGGTTTTGAACGCCCTGGAGGGGCGGCCTATTTTGTTGGGCGTGGAAGATTTTCGGGCGTCGGTTTTGCGGGTGGCGGATTACTATTCTCAGCGGGAGGGGGGGAGGGTGGTGGATCTGGCGGTGCCGGCGGGGTCGCTGGGGGGGGGAAATAAATTGTTTTTAGTGGATGCGCTTTCTTTAGCGAATTCCTCTTATGTTGATAAATTATATCAACTCTTGAAAAACGACCAAGACGTTTTGCTTGTGGTTCCAGGGAACGTGTCGGGTTTGCCGGAGGGTCGATCCCTTGTGGTTCCCGATGCTTTTGGGGCCATGGATAAAAGTGGGAATTCGCTTTTTGATGTCGCTTTGGAAAAAGTTGAATCTCGCCTGCCAGCGGAAGTGAGGAGCGGGCCTGTGCAGTTGTTGCAAACGCCTTACTTGAAACTTAATTACGAGAACCTTACCGCGGGATCCGAAATTCTTCAAGCGAAAAAGAACGCGCTTGTGATTATTTTAGAATCCATGCGGGCATTCTCAGCGGAAGGATTTCGGTGGGCCGATGTTTTGGCTGTGATGCGTGCGCTGGCGGAAGCGGCCTAATGCCCTGGGGGGGCAGGCTGAGGGGTATTGATGGAGTCTGGGCGAAACCCCTCTTGGCGCAGGGAGGCAGTCGGGGGTGCCCGATCTTTTCCGGTTCCTGGGCAATTTAATTAGAACGGTTCGGAGCTTGAAATGAGGGCGGGCGGGTGTAAAATAAACTTTAAGACCCGCCGAAGCGGAGGGCGGCTTTGACGGTGCCGTCCCAGGCGCAATAGAAGACGGGGGACCCTTCTTCTTCCCAGGGGAGAGCGACGTTCTTTAATATTTCAGGGATTTCTTGCCCGGATTCCTCTATGAATTGTTTCGTTCCTATGATTGCGGCCCGGGAAGTTTCTTCGCCGGGGAGGCGGACGGCGCCGCTAAAACCCTGTTCGCCGTCATCTTGGAAACCCATGACCTCTTGGGTTCCTTGGCTGTTCCAGAGCGCCACGCGATGAAGGTCTTGGGCGCAGGGGTGTTTTGACCGCGCGGATAAACTGGCGGCGATGGTGAGAAAATCACGCTGGGTTTCAATGCGGACGGGCCAGGTTTGGAATCCCCGGAAACGCCAGGCCGGGTGGCCTGTCGGTTCGTCAAGATTGTCCATATTTGAGGAAGAAGTAAATCCCCACCCCTGTGGTGCAAACATACAACCAAATCGGCCAGGTCCAACGGGCCCATCGGCGGTGCGGGTCAATTTTTCCTCTGAGCGCCAATCCCATCGTTGTGAGGACCATCGGGACAACGGCCAGGGCCAGAACAGTGTGGGAAACGAGAACAGTGAGATAAATGTGGCGGAGGAGGGGCGTTCCGTGAAAGCGGGTGGCGCCGACTCTCGCGTGGTAATCCAAGTACGAACCCAAGAAGAGGGTTGAGAGCAGGAAGGCGGTTCCCATGGCGAGGCGATGGAGGCCGATCCGTTTCCTCCGAACAGCCCAAAATCCAATGATCAGAGTCACGGCGGTAGAACCGTTTAAAAGGGCGTGGAGTGCGGGGCGGGAGGGGAAAAAGAGGAGGAAATCGGTCACTTAGTGTTATCGCAGAAGAAAGAGAACCAGCGCTTGCGTGGAGAGCACGCGCAGGATCATCGTGAGGGGATAGACGGTCGCATAGGAGAGCGCGGGGAGTTCTGATCCCAGGTAGGTGTTGGCGAAGGCCAGGGCGGGGGGGTCGGTCATGGCGCCGGCCAAAACGCCGCAGAGGGCCGTGTAATTGGTTTTATAGATAGATCTCACGACAATGCCAACGACGAGCAGGGGGATCAACGTGATCGCCGCGCCCCAGAGGACCCACACAACACCATCGCCGGACATGAGCGTGGAAACGAATTTTCCCCCGGACCGTAACCCCACGCAGGTCAAAAAGAGAGAAATGCCCAATTCTCGGATCATCAAGTTGGCCGAAACAGGCGTGTGCCACATGAGGGGGCCCGATTGGCCAATGCGAGACAAAATGATGGCGATGATGAGCGGACCGCCCGCTAACCCCAAACGGACCGGCGCGGGGAGGCCTGGGATGGCGATCGGCAGACTTCCGAAAATGACTCCCACCGTGATGCCCACGAGCAGGGGAACGATTTGGGGGTCATTCAGATCTTTGGGGGAATTTCCCAGTTCGGTGGAGACCTCTTTAATGTCTTCGGGGGAACCCACCACCAGGAGCGTGTCGCCGAATTTGAGCACATGGTTGGGGTGGGCGGCAAATTCCAAGCCCATTCGTGACAAGCGGGTCACGCTCACGCCGAACCGATGGGGCAAGGCCAGGTCGCCGATGGTTTTGCCAAGGATTCTTTTTCGTGTGACGCTAATGCGTTGGGTGGAGAGATCGCTTTCCACTTCCCGCAGATCCAGGTCGGATTTCTTTCCGACAATTTTTTTTAAATCCTCGAGCCTTTCTTTGGGGCCCACCGCCAGGAGAACGTCCCCCAAGGCCGCGGTGGTGGTAGGATGGGCGACCGTCACTTGACCGTTGTGCATGATCCGAGAAACCACCACCGCCGCGCTCAATAACCCCGAAACGCGCCCGATCGGCAAACCCACGATGTCCCGGTTCGTGACTTCTAGGTTCATCGAGTGAAGGGGGGGAGCGGGCTCCTTTGAGAGAGAGGAGAACACCTCGAGCTCTTTTTCTGGGTTGATGCGGAATATCGCTTAAATGGACAACATGGCTAGAATGATTCCAATCACGCCGAAGGGATAGGCCACGGCGTATCCCAGGCCGGGGATTTTTACCACATCCGAGGCGGGCCCGACAATGTCTCTCAGCGCTTGCTGGGCGGCGCCGAGGCTGGGCGTGTTCGTGGTGGCGCCGGAAAGAACGCCGACAGCGGATTCGATTGGCACGTTTCCAACGAAATGGGCGATGAGGGTCATGCCGACGCCTAAAAACACCACGCCGGCGGCCATCAGGTTAAACGGCAAACCGCCCTTGCGAAGGGAAGCAAAAAATCCGGGCCCCACTTGAAGACCAATGGCGTAGACGAAAAGGATCAACCCGAACTCCCGCACGAATTCCAGCACATGCTCATCAATGGTCACGCCGAAATGGCCAAACAAAAGGCCGGTAAAAAGCACGCCGGTGATGCCAATATGAACGCCAAAAAACTTCAGATGTCCTAAGGCCAGTCCGAGGCTGGCCACAAGGCTAAGGACGACAATCGTGTGGGGAACAGAAGCCGGATCCAATAAAGTTGTGAACAGGGACATAAGATCTATCCTTTGTTATGGATGTTAGAAATTTGAGTGTCGGAGAGCCGCCGCGCAGGCAACGATGCCCAGCGTGACGAGGACGTTCAAACGTGCCCAAAAGATCATTCGTTGAGTCGCCGTCTTAAATTCCGGAGATTCGGGGGACTGGCTCCATTTCGCCATGGTGGGGCCCCAACGCTTATCGTGTAAAATTCCGAGGACCAAGGTCAGAACAAGCAACCCCATTTTAAGAACAAAGAGTTGGCCATACGCGGTGTGGGTAAAAGAGCCAAGAGAGGCCAAAAACACATAGCGCACTTGCCAGAGTCCAGTTAAAAGAAGGACGCCAAGCGCTCCGTGGCTGATGCGTTTAAACCGTTGGGCGATGGACAACGACAGGGGCATCCGTTCTTTGGGGGGGAGACTTTTTCTTAGGGTCGGGCCTAAGACCAACGCCAAAAAGAGTTGGCCGCCCACCCAAATCATGGCGGCGGCAAGATGGAGGAAATGAATGAGGATGTCCATGTGAGTGTTTTAGGCCTCTCTTGTGCAAGGGGGAACTCATGGTGGCCCTCCTGCCCTCGTTCTAACGTCAAAGGGGGCATTATAGCAATTTCATGCCCAGAAGGTCCGATTAGAAACAGCCATGGGATTTCAGTCTATCGGAGGATCGTGCGTCAAAGTCTCGATTTCATCGACCGGGTGTCGCTTCTCCAGCCAAGAGGGTTTGGGGCAAGGGTCGTCTGAAACGGACCTTAGGACCCTCGCCAAAATAAATTGCGTGATTTGGCCGAGGGGATTTTGGCTCAGGGCAAGGCGCGACGAGGGCTCCTACCCTCTGAGGTATGTAACCGAGGAGCAACGAAGCCATGAGACAAAAACCTCCGGAAAAATTGCGCAAGTTATTTTGACGCGGGTCCTTAGTAAACAAATTCGCGGATGTCATAGAGCGCGCGCCGTTCGCCGCGCGGCGGGAGATGGGATTCTATTTCAGCTTTCTGGGCGAGAACCTGTTCTTCGCTCAAAGACGTCCATCCCCCGCGCGCGGACGTATGGGCGTAGGGCGATTCTGGCCCGGCGACGAGGGGGGAAAAATACAAGAGGTCGCCGGGACCCAGGTTGGAATTGCGGAGGAGGTCCGTTGTTCCCCGCACATGGTCATCGGCGTTTTCTTTCCCTCCCGCGCCAAGCAGGACAATCAGTCCCACGGCGATGCCGGCGGTTTTCAGTTTCAGAACGCTTTCAGCAACGGTATCGGCCGTTCCGGGTTTCTTGAGTTGGCGGCGCAGATCCTTCGAGCCGGTTTCCACTCCGAGGTAAGCGCGTCGATATCCGGTTCGGGCGAGCGCTTGAAGGTCGGCTTGCGTCCAAGCGGAAAGGCGGGTGGCTTCGGCGAAAGAGTAGAGGCCTCCCACGCCGTCCCCTTGAGGTTCCGCCAGTTGGGGAAATCGCACAGAGAGCTCTTCCGCGATGGGGATCAAAAGATTGGGAGGGGCTTGAAAGGCGTTCGCGTCTCCCAGAAAAATCGAGCAACGGCCCGCGAGGGCGGGGCCAAAAAAACGTTCGGCATCGTCGGCGTGTCGACGGATTTCGTCCAGCGATCGAACGCGGGACGGCCGACCCTTGTAGAAGTCACAAAAAGCGCACTGGTTCCAGGCGCACCCTTCCGCCACTTGGAGCACCAAGGCCAGGTATTGGTCCGGGGGGAGAATGCCAATGGGACGCCAGACCCGGGCGAAACTCGCCGGATCGGTGGCCCAGGCTTTGAGGACGCCCGCGGTTAAAAAGTCTAATAAATCTTCACTGGCGGAGAGAGTGGCAGGGATGTCGCGTCCGCGCATGGAGTTTCGCAGGTCCTTTCGTTTCAGGAGGGCGGGGAGATGGCCTCGGCAGAGGGAGATGAGTTCCAAAAATCGATGTTTGAGGGTTTCCTGCTCGGGAGGGGAAAGCGTTCGAAGGTGTCGACGCGCCTCTTTTCCCTGGGTCCAGACCCATTTTTCTCCACACATCGTCCGTCAAGTCCGCGGGCGGTGTACATCCCGTTCTCGTATAGACCCGTCGGACGTCCGGCCCGGTCAAACGTGAGGGTCGCGAGGGGAGAAATCACGAGGGAAAAACTCCCCGCGGTTTCGCCCATGAGGAGCGAGTCGATGGAGTGGACGGCTGTGGTCAAGAGAAAGGCCCCCGCAAAGTGAGAGTAAGGCTCTGTAACAAAAAAAATGTGCTTTTTGGCCGAGGGGATTTTGGCTCAGGGCAAGGCGCGAAGAGCGCGCATACTCGACGAGTATGTAAGCGATGAGCAACGCGGCCCTTGGGCAAAAGCACCCGGCCAAATGGCGCAGTTACTTTGTTACAGAGCCTAATCAGTTGTTCGATTCATCGGATGAAACGGTAGCGGTCGAGGGTCATTTTATCTTATTATCGTTTAAAATGATGGCACACAACGCGGTCCCTGAAGTCAGTCCTCTCCTGTCTCCCTCCCCGGCGCCGCCGCGCCTTATTTTTTGGGAGACCACCGCCGGATGTAATTTGAGATGTGTCCATTGCCGGCGGTTGGACGTGTTGGACCAGGTGTCCGACACGGACCTTTCGACCGACGCCGCCCAGGCGATGATCGCCGACATCGCTCAAAACTTCAAACCCATTTTGGTTTTGTCGGGCGGGGAACCGTTGGTCCGGCCGGACATTTTGGAGTTGGCCTCTTTTGCCCGGGACCGGGGCCTGCGCGTGGCGTTGGCCACCAACGGGACCCTCGTGACCGCGGAGAAAGCCAAAGGCATTCGCGAGGCCGGGGTGGCGCGGGTCAGTATTTCTTTGGACGGTGTGTGTGCGGCGACCCACGATCGGTTTCGTGGGGCGGGGAACTTTGACCGGGCCTTGGCGGGGTTTGATCATCTGAAACGGGAGGGCGTCTCCCTCCAAATTAATATGACGGTGACCCGTTTCAACGCGGAAGAACTTCCTCAATTGTATGAGATGGTTCTGGCCCGCGGGGCCTCCGCCCTGCATCTTTTTATGCTGGTTCCGGTGGGGTGCGGGGTGCAAATCGCCGAGACGGACATGTTGCCGTCGGAAGAATACGAGAAGTGGCTGAATTGGTTTTACGAGCGGGACATTGAACGAAAAATCGAACTCAAGGCCACCTGCGCGCCCCACTATTTCCGCATCGTTCGCCAACGCTCGAAAGAAATCGGCGGCCTTCCCCCCAGCCACCACCGGCAGGAAGCCAAAGGCGCCACGCATCCGAACCAATCCCTCCATCAAACCACCAAGGGATGTTTGGCGGGGCAAGGGGTGTGCTTTGTCTCTCACACCGGGGAGGTGTTTCCCTGCGGATATCTCCCCCTTTCGGTCGGAAATATTCGGGCGACGCCGTTTAAAACCCTGTGGGACACCTCGCCGGTTTTTGAAAAATTGCGGAACCCCGATAAGCTTGAAGGGAAATGCGGGGCCTGTTCTTTTAAATATGTGTGCGGAGGTTGCCGAGCGCGGGCCTATTATGCCCACGGCGATGAACAGGCGGAAGAACCCCACTGCATCTATGTGCCCCCGGGGTTTAATGTGAGTTCTTCATGCGACGCGCTCTAGCGGCGGGACTTGCGGTGGGGACAGCCGTGGGCCTTTGGTGGGGGGCCGGTTCTTGTGGGAAGGGGGGCGCCGCTTCCGGGCCAAGGGACTCATCCGTTCCGACGACGGAGGAACGCGAGGCTTTGTTTCCTGCGGACATGGGGCCCGACACAATCGACGTGACGGCTTACCCCGCGCCCCAGCAAGAAAACTACAGGCTTTTCGTTGAAAAATGTTCTCTCTGCCATACCTTGGCGCGGCCGATCAATTCTCCCCTGGTGGACGCGTCGACCTGGGGCCGTTATGTCCGACGCATGCACGGGAAAAACCAGGTCAGGCACGGCGGTCTTCTGCTCTCAGGCGAGGAGGCCAAACGCGTGATTGCGTTTCTAGCGTTCGATAGCCGGGAACGAAAGATCAAACGAGCCGAAGAATTTCAATCGTTACAGGCGGATCTTCTCATGCGTTTTGATCTCGCTGTGCGGGACCGATATAAACGCAACGCAGAAGTGGGCCGCACCTCCTCCCAAGAATCTGCCCCCTACGTCGGAGATCGATGATCTTCCTGATCCTCTCATAACACGGACAAGCGGGAATCAAGCAGGGGGAAACAAATTCTCCGGCAAATCCCCCCGCGCCCCCCTTTTTCAAAGGGGGGAATTCTAGCCCGAAATTCCCAGTTGGATCGCGGGATTCGACGTAAAATTCTGGCGTTTTTCCTAATATGACCTGGGTCATGGTGCTATTCGTCTATGTGTGAGACAATATAGCCAGCAGGGCGGCGCGGGCAAGGTTGCCTGCTTTTGGCGTGGAGGCCATGGCCATGAAAACGACCGGGACGGCGGGGGGTAATTTTTATATTTATCAGATGCGGTCGGGGATGGGAGATGATCCCAACGAAATTTTAACCCGGCTCACCCATCGGGTGTGGCAGACTTTCGACAAACGCCAGGGCGAAAATTCTCTGGATCCTCACCTCTGGCCTGAAATATTTCATACGTTTCGACATGCTTTTCAAAATCGCCTTTCGTACAACCCTCTCTGTGGCCATCGAGCTTCTTGTTTGTCTATGCCCTGTGTTCTTTGCGGCCGGGAGCCCCACACGCATCCGGCCCTTAAAAAAATATACCTTTTGGAAACCCGCCGTCCGTTGCCGCGGTTTTTGAAGGCGGTTTCGGCGGCGGTGGCGCGGCGGCTTCGGTTGAAAGGCGTTCGTTCCAGCGTGGGGGACAAACCGGTCAATCAGCTCCTCCAAGAAAGCATGGTGGAGGCTCTTAAACAGCATTTTTATATGAGCGATGCGTGCCGTCTCTGTCCTGCGCGGGAGACGTTGGGGGATCGCCGGATTTGGGTGCGGGATGTGTTGGAATCTCCTTGGGGAGGGATTCGCGGGATTCTCCCGGAAGATGTCCCGGTGTTGGAGGAAGTGGAGGAGGCGTGATCCCATGAAAATCTTACTGGCCGTGGATGGATCGAAACATTCCCAATGGGCGGAGGGGGTGTTGGGGCAGATGGGGGGCGGGGTCACAGCGTGGAAGTCCTTTACGTGACGCCCATGGTAGTGAGGGGGAATTCGGCGGGGGAACCGTCCCTCACGGAGGCCCTGCGGGAATGTGGTGAAAAAATGGTTCGCGCCGTGGCGAAGGGGTTAGCGAAAAAGTTTAAGACCTCCACCACGGTGCTTGAATCGCACGACATCGCGGGAACGGTTTTGGATCGGGCCAAAAAAATCAGAGCGGACCTCATTGTTTTAGGCGCTCGGGGATTAAGCCCGCTCAAAACCTTTTTCTTAGGGAGCGTGTCGCACAAGATCACGCGTCACGCCGAGTGTTCCGTCTTGGTGGCCCATCGAAAACCCGGGCGAGCCTTAAACGTATTGGCCGCCCTGGATGGGTCTCCCGCTAGCCAGCGGGCCATGACTTTCCTCGATCAGGTGGGCGTCTCGCCCACGGCCGGGGTGACGCTCCTGCATGTGGTGGCGGAACCTCTTGTGTTTTGGATTCCCGAAACGGGGTTCCCCGGGGGGTATGGGAATGTGGCCGCTTTTGAAGAATCGTTGAAGGCGTTGCGTCTGCGGGGAGATCGTATTTTGGCCGACGCCAAAAAAGAGTGGGGAGGGCGGTTTCGTTCGCTTCGCACCTTGGTTCGGGAAGGATATCCATCGGGGGAAATCTTGCGCGCGGTGAAAAGCACTCGCGCCAACCTCGTCGTGTTGGGGCGGCGCGGCCATTCTCGACTGGATCGGTTTTTCATGGGGAGCGTGTCACAAAAAGTGTCTTCTTATGCGCCCTGTGCGGTGTTGATCGTTCATGGGGGATCGCGGAATTCGATGTAGGGAGGGGAGGCGACCATGGTTGTTCCAGCGGACCATTTATTCAGGTTTCTTGCGGCGGCGGCGAAACTCCTCCCGGAACGGTCGGACGGGGGCAGAGACGTGCGTCCCTTTATCACAATTTCACGTCAGTCCGGGTCGGGCGGATATGCGGTCGCCCGTGCTCTGTTGGAAAAAACCCGAGGGACCCGTCCGGCGACGATTTTTGGCGGATGGAGCTTGTTCGATGAACGGTTGAGCGAACTGGTGGCGGAAAATCCGTCTCTCAAGGTGTCCCTTCGGGGATTGGCCGATGAGGAATTTGCCTCTGGGATACAGGACATGGTGTCGTCTTGGATTGGAGGTCTCTCTCCCCAATCGGCAGTGGTGGGGCACCTCTTTAAAGTGATTCGGGCGTTGGCGGCGGGGGGAAAGGTGATTATCGTCGGGCGGGCGGGGGCGTGCCTCACCCGGCATCTTCCCGGCGGGTTGCATTTGCGCTTGGTGTCCTCTCTCCCGGCGCGCGTGAGGCGGATGATGGCGGTGAAGGATTTGTCGGAAAAAGAGGCCCGGCGGGCCGTGGCCGAGCGCGACCGTTCCCGGGCGGCCCTGGTGGAGTCCTATTTCCACCGGGACATTAACGATCCGTTGTTGTACGACATGGTGTGGAACACGGAGACCGGCGCCCGACGTGATCGCCTGCCACCACGCTCCGCGGGGTGGAAGCTCAGCTCCGGCACAAACCAAATTCTTAGGGAGGTGGTATGAGCAAAACGAAATCGAAACCCTCGACTGTTCCGCCCGGGGTCTTTTTGCCGGGGGCGGACCTCTCGGACTACTTGGAAAAGCGGGGAGATCTGCGCGCCTTGTTCGATCGGGTTCATACTTATTTTTTCGAAAATCCCGGCGCGCCGGATCCTCTCCAGGAGATTCAACCCAAAACAGCGGACCATCGATTGCGAAAAGGGGGCTCCCATGCTCACGGCCACGCTCGCTAAAGAAATCGTCATCAAGCGGTTAAACGAAATCGGGGTGTTGTCGGATATTGCCAAGACGGTGGCGGAAAAGGGTGTGAGTATTTTGGCTGTCAGTGCCTGGGTGGAAGGGCGGGACGGGGTCATCCGGCTCACTGTGGACGATGAACTGCGCGCGGCCGACGCGCTTCGCGCCAAAAATCACGAGGTTCGCGAAGGCACCGTGGTCATGGTTCATGTTCCACACAAACCCGGCATGCTGAAACACATGACGGAATTATTGAGAGATGCCCAAATAGACATTCACCATTTATACGCTTCCGCGGCCAGTGATCAAACCAAGTGTGTGGTGGTGTTTTCCAGTTCCGACAACCAGAAGGCGATGGTGGTTCTCAACCAGGGCGCTCATTAAGGAATCTCGTTAAAACCCATTACCTTCGATAAGGACCGTTCTCTGTCCGATTGTTTTCACCCATTCGGTGAAATCGAGAATTTCATGCGCTTGCGTCCGACCGCGCGAGCGAAAGTGCCGCGAGGGTCGCGGTGGCCAGGGGCCACCGTTTGCGACGGGCCCGAACAGGCCCCGGCTCCGAAGGAGCGGCCTGCCTGTGTAGAATCAGCCCTGGCCTCCCTCTCTTGTAGGGGCTTCTATGTGACTTTCCCCTTCGGTTGAACCGACCTATTGAATTCGCCGTTTCGTTGGGAATGGGTCGCGACGATTTTAATAACTTCCCCTGGAATCCCTCCTTAAGTTCGATAGAGAATGTCTTTCACTAAAATGTTTGTCTTCCCATGGTTTTCAACAAGCGCTAGAATGTCCGCCATGGAACGCACTGTCATTGTTGGGGTTCGCCTGAAAGGCGGAGATGAACGGGCGGAGCTTGCCTCGCTGGAAGAATTGAAACGGCTTCTGGAAACAGCGGGCGGTCTGGCGGTGGCCACCGTGGTTCAAGAACGGGTTCGGCGGGATGTGGCGACTGTGGTGGGGGTGGGGAAGGTGGAGGAAATCGCTGACATTGTTCGGCGGGAAAAATTGTCTTCTGTTGTTTTTGACGAGGAACTGTCTCCCAGCCAGCAGATGAATTTGCAGGAATTGATTCCCGCCAAGATCATCGATCGGACCCGTCTCATTTTGGATATTTTTGCCCAGCGGGCGCGCACCCGGGAAGGCAAACTTCAAGTGGAACTGGCTCAGATGAACTACCTCTTGCCCCGCGTGACCGAGCGTTTTGGCCGGTTTGAGCAGCAGACCGGCGGCATTGGAACTCGGGGCCCCGGCGAACGTAAACTGGAAATTTCGCAACGGCGACTGCGGGACCGGATCGTTCGATTAAAACGAGAAATTGAGGGTGTGCGCCATCAGCGGAGTCTTCAGCGGGGCAACCGTCGCCGGACCTCTCTTCCTTTGGTGTCCATTGTCGGTTACACCAACGCGGGGAAATCCACTCTCTTGAACGCCCTTCGCACAAGTCGGGCCCTGGACGTGCTGGCTGACGACAAACTTTTTGCCACGCTGGACCCCACCACGCGGCGGGTGAAACTGCCCGGAGGGCGATTGGCTCTCTTTGTGGACACGGTGGGGTTCATTCAGCGTTTGCCGCACCATTTGGTGGCGGCGTTTCATGCGACGTTGGAAGAAGCTCGGGATTCGGATTTTATGGTTCACGTCATAGATTCCGCCAATCCGGCGTGGCCGGATCAGAAACGGGTGGTGGAAGAGGTTCTGAAAACGTTGGGGGCGGACACTTTGCCCCGCTTGGATGTGTTCAACAAATCGGATGTCTTGACCCCCGCCCAAAGAGCTCTGGCCCGGCGGGAAGGACGTTTGTTGGTTTCGGCTCGGTCAGGCGATGGGCTGGCGCGATTTCTTTCTTTGATTGAAACCCGTTTGGAAGTGGGGCTTGCTCAACGGGTTTTTGTTCTTCCCCACAATCGACGGGATCTTCTGCCCATGATCTATGGAGTGGGACGGATCCTATCGGAAAAACCGGCCCCCGGCGGAACCCGATTTCGCTTGAAACTCGACGAAAAAATTGGGGCGCGATTCAAAAGGAATTGTCGCTTTTTACGTCTTCTTCGTAACACCTCGTTGATGAAAAAAGGAGGGCGGGCGGTCTCGCTCTCAGAGGTTTAGAATAAGGAGTTGGAATATGGAGAAAATTAAAACAGGGGGTCCTGTTCATCCCATGACCTGGGCCAACCGGATCACGATCGTTCGTCTTTTATTGACGCCGTTATTGGTGATTTTGCTCCTCAACGGGGGACGGTTGTGGCCTCTCTACATTTTTATTTTGGCCGCCTTTTCCGATGTTTTGGATGGCGCTGTGGCCCGTTGGCGAGGGGAGCAGACGAACCTTGGAAAGTTTTTGGATCCCATCGCTGACAAACTCCTTTTGTCTTCTTCTTTCTTGGTGTTGGCTCATCTGGGGCGGTATCCGATGTGGGTTTTCATTGTGGTCTTTTCGCGCGATCTCTTGATCCTTTTGGGATGGAACGTGATCACGATCTTGTCGGGAAAATCTGAAGTGCATCCGCGTTTGTTGGGCAAAGCGTCCACTTTGGTTCAAATGTCTACCGTCATGGCGATCTTGGCCTTTCCGGGCCAAGCCTGGCCGACCTTTTTGGTTTGGCCCATGGTCATTATCACCCTGTTGTCCATGGCCGACTATGTGGGTGGGGTCTAAAACCTTGGGGGATCTGGCATGACGAAACCGATGATGGTCACCGCGGTGATCGTCGGTCGCCCGAACGTGGGGAAATCCACCCTTTTTAACCGGCTCTGCGAAAGCCGGCGCGCCATCACCTCCCCATTGCGGGGACCACCGGGACTGGATCGAGGGTTTTGCCATGGAACGGGCGGTGTATCAAATGATCGACACCGGGGGCTACGCGCCGGGGGCCGACATTATGGCGTCGGTTCGGGCTCAAGTGAAACGTTGGATTGACCGCGCGGACGCTGTTATTTGGGCTGTGGATGCGGGCGAAGGGCCTGACCGCTGGGGATCAGGAATTTGCCCGTCTTTTGCGGCCCATTTCAAAGCGGGTGATTTTGGTGGTGAACAAAGCGGACGCCCAACGGCACGACGCGGTGCTGGGCGATTTTGCGGAATTGGGTTTTTCCAGCATGATGACCCTGTCGGCGTCTCACGGTCGGCGCACCTCCCAGTTGTTGGACGCCCTGAAGAGCACTGGCGGGCGGCCTTCCGCAGGGACAACGCGAAGTCGGCGGAAGAAGAAGGTCCGCGTTTCCATTGTTGGGCGGCCGAACGTGGGGAAGTCTTCCTTGACGAACCGGTTGGTGGGAGAGGAACGGATGATCGTTTCCCCCGTGCCCGGGACCACGCGGGACACCATTGACACCCGTTTGATTTGGAAGGACAAAAAATTCCTCTTGATCGATACGGCGGGCCTTCGAGCCAAAAAGTCCAAGGCCGACGATTTGGAAGGGCTCACCCGGCTCATGACGGAACGGGCGTTGGAACGGTGCGAGGTGGCGCTTCTTTTGGTGGACGCCGCCGAGGGGTTGACCGAAGGCGACGTGGCGGTGGGCCGGTTGATCGACGAAAAACGGCGCGCCTGTGTGGTGGGCGTCAACAAATGGGATCTGGTGACGGACCGCGCCCCCAATGCCGCCTATTTCCGAGATCGCACGCCGGAAGGCATGCCCTTTTTGGCCCACAGCCCCGTCGTTTTTATCTCAGCCAAAACCGGCCACCATGTGGAGGAACTTCTCTCCGCTCTGGAGAAGACCAAACACGAATTCCACCATCGGTTTGACAACGAGGAATTAACCGCTTTCTTTTGGAAGGCGGTGCAGGAGCGGCCCTACTCTTACCGGGACGGAAAATGGTTTTCTACGGCGCGGTTCAGGCGGCTCTTGCCCCCCCGTTTTTATTCTGCGTTCGAACTTGGAGCCGGTGGAAGTTCACTTTTCTTTTGAACGGCATCTCGAAGGCGTTTTTCGAAAATGTATGGCATGGCGGGGGTTCCGTTGGTTCTGAAATTCAGAAAGGCAAACGGTGATCGGGAATCTATTCATGGTGGCGGGCGCCTATTTTCTGGGGTCCATTCCGACGGCGTATCTCATGGGATGGGCGCTTCGGGGAATCGATATTCGGACGGTCGGATCTGGAAACGTTGGGGCCACCAACGTCTTTCGCACCATCGGAAAAAGAGCGGGGGTGGCCACCCTTTTGATTGACATGGCCAAGGGCCTCTTGGCGGTGGAATTGGCGCTCATTTATCGGGGGGGAGATTTTTGGCCGCTGGTGGCCGGTGTGGCCGTTGTGGCGGGGCACAGTTGGTCTCTGTGGGTCAACTTTCGCGGGGGAAAGGCGTCGCCACGTCGGCGGGGTTTTCCTTGCGCTTTCCCAGGCCCCATGGGGCTGGCTCTTCTTGTTTTGCCGTAGGGTTGGGGTTTCCCGTCAGGTGTCGGTGGGGTCGATTCTGGCGGCGGGGCTTTGCCCTCTGCCGCCTTTTTTTAGCGAGCCCGTCCCTCGATCGGGTGATGTTGGCCGTTCTCTTGAGCCTGGTGGTGATTGTCCGTCATATTCCTAACATTCGGCGTCCTTCGCGGCGAGGAACCACCGCTTTTAAATCGATTAAAAGGACCTTTTGGGGAAAGAGAGCGAAATCGCGGTATTGGGCGGCGGGAGTTGGGGCGCCACCTTGGCCGACCATCTGGCCAAAAATGGGCATGACGTCTTCCTTTGGGAGTTCGTGGCGGCCGACGCGGATCGTTTAAAGCGCACGCGGCGGCTTCCACACTGCCCCATCTGGTTTTGCACGAAGCGGTTCAGGTGACGAACGATTTACGGCGGCGTTGGCGGGGCGGCCGATGATCTTGAACGCGGTCCTTCTTCCCATGTGCGGGAGACCTTTCAGTCGGTGCACGCGACCGGCGCGTTGGATGCAGGGCCTGGGTGGTGAGCGCGTTTCGAAAGGGATCGAAAACAACACGCTGAAACGGATGAGCGAGGTGATCGGCGAGGCGGAACCCGAAAACTGGCCGGGCGGGTGACCGTGTTGGCCCGGCCCGTCCCACGCGGAAGAGGTGGCCCGCTCTCTCCCACCGCGGTGGTGGCCGCGGGGCCCGATGGCGTTGCAGGATAAGCTGGTGGAAGTCTTTAACGCCGATCATTTGCGCGTCTACACGAACCCCGACTTCGTCGGGGTTGAGTTGTGTGGGGCGTTGAAAAATGTGTTTGCCGTGGCGTGCGGCGTTTCGGACGGGTTGGGGTTCGGCGACAACACCAAAGCCGCTCTCATGACGCGGGGCCTCAACGAGATGGTGCGTCTCGGCGTGTCCGAGGGAGCCCGGGTGATCACTTTCTTGGGTTTGGCGGGGTTGGGGGATTTGATCGTGACGTGCACCTCGCCATTCGCCGGAACCGCTCCTTGGGCGAAAAGTTGGGGCAGGGAAAAACAACGGTTCAAGCGTTGGCCGAAATGACCATGGTGGCCGAAGGCTATCCCACCTCCAAAAGCGCACAGCAATTGGCGGACCGTCACAAACTTGACCTTCCCATCATCGCGGAACTCTACCGAATTCTCTATGAAGGGAAACCCGCGCGGAACGCCATGCGGGACCTTCTGTCTCGTCCCCCGGTGCCCGAGATGATGCACATCCAATCTTTCATTCAACAATCGCCCTAAGGAGAAACCATGAACAAAGCGGATCTGGTTCGGTTGGTGTCAAACGTCGTCGGCACACAGGGGGAGGCCAAAGCGGCCGTGGCCGTCATTTTTGAAAAGATGGGGCAAGCCCTTAAAGAAGGCGACAAAGTCGTCGTTCAAGGGTTTGGCAGTTTTCGTGGTGATGCGCAAAAGCAAGCCGGCCCGCAACCCCGCGCACCGGACGCCGGTGATGATCCCCCGCGGCGGCGGTTAAATTTAAGATGGCCAAGGGCTCCTTTGACTCTTCAGCCCGAACTCGGCCGCGGTCTTCGGGCTCTTCGCCTGGATACGCCCCAGGAAAGCGGCAGTTTCTTTCCCCTTTTTTAAAACAGGTTTTGGAGAAATATGGGGGAGGGGATAAATTCCTGGGCGTTGTTGTTCCCCAACAGCGTCGTGTGGCGAGGGAGTTTCGTGACCTGCCTCTGGGGGACATCGCGCGGCTCTTACGGAGTCCTTGGCACGAAGAACGCGGAACGTCGCTTCTGATTTTGGTCGACCAACACTCCCGGGGCTCTCACGAAATCAAAGACCGGTTGCACCGGTTCACTCTTGCCAACATTCGCGGGATCAACAATTGGGATCTGGTGGATCTTTCGGCCTATTTTCTTTTGGGTCCCCATACGGACCCGGTCTGTCCCCTTCTTCTGGAACGGTTGGCGCGTTCCTCCAACGTATGGGAACGGCGAATGGCCATCGTGGCGACGTTTCATTTTATTCGACAGGGAAACCCGGGACCCACTCTTTTCGTGGCGGAACGACTGGTGGGCGACCCGCACGATCTCATTCACAAAGGCGGTCGGGTGGATGTTACGAGAGGTGGGGAAACGGTGTTCCGTGCGGGCCGAGCGAGCCTTCCTCGACCGTCATGCCGCCGCCATGCCTCGGACCATGTTGCGTTACGCGATCGAACGGTTCCCCGCGCCGCTCGGGCGCGTTATCGGGCGCGGAGAAAACAAACCCTCGCGTTTCTCCGTCGTTGATTTCCGGGTCGCCTTGTGGTATATTCATCATTCTCATGCTCTTGACCATTCCGACGGACAAAGAGTTTTTCTCCATCGGCGAGGTGAGCCGGCTGACGGGAATTAAACCGCACGTTCTGCGTTATTGGGAGTCGGCCATCGGCGTGGTTCGGCCCGCCCGACGAGGGTCCGGCCACCGGCGGTTTTCTCGCAAAGATGTGCAAGGTCTCGCCAA